>JAIETM010000004.1 GCA_019745155.1 Chitinophagaceae bacterium
ACGGAAGGACTGAATGCTTGGAATATCAACTTTGCCAGAAACAATCTTTACCTGAACGAAAGAAGCAGCTGGGCACCTATTGGAAGAAATTTCCGTATGGTTGACGTAACATTTGCCGGCAGAATGAATTGGGAACAAGCCCCTCCACAACAAGGCAAGAATGTATCCATCATTCCATACACAACCGTAAACGCTTCTGAAGACAAACTGCGCAACATTCCGCTCAGCAGTGATGTACAAGCAGGCTTCGACGCCAAATTAGCCGTAACCCCTTCGCTGAATCTGGATATCACAGTGAATCCAGACTTTGCGCAAGCTGAAGTAGACAGACAAATCACCAACCTGAGCCGCTTTGAATTATTCTTTCCGGAAAGACGACAATTCTTTTTAGAAAACAGTGACCTGTTTGGAGCTTTTGGGTACGACAATATCAATCCTTTCTTTTCCCGACGAATCGGACTAGGCAGAAATGTAAATAATGGACAGAATGTACGCGTACCCATAGTCGCCGGCGCAAGATTAAGTGGAAGACTAAACAAAGATTGGCGTGTTGGACTCTTAAATATGCAAACAGCTAAGAGTGCAGACTTTGGTTTACCTGCCACCAATTTTTCTGTCGCCGCTTTACAAAGAAGAATTGGGAGAAGAAATAACCTTGGCTTGATTGCAGTCAATAAAGACGAGTTCAACAATAAGCAATCCAACACAAGATTTAGCCGAACAGTTGGTATTGACTACAATATGGCTAGTGCAGATGGCAAATGGAGTGGTCAGGCTTTCGTGCATAAAAGTATTACCCCAAAGGATACTACTGGCCAATACGCAATGGCTGGTTTTCTTAGTTATAATACCCCTACTTTTTCCTTTGACCAAAGCTTTGAAAATGTTGGTACTAATTATAGAGCAGATGTAGGGTTTGTACCAAGAAATGGCTATTTACGCAGCGAAGGAAATACCGCATTGATTTTTTTCCCATCCGATAAACGCTTGAATAAACAGATCAATAATTGGCGTATCAGTTTTGATTATGATGTGATCTATGGCAAAAACGACAAAAAGGTAACTGACTTAGATGCAGGCATGTTTTTTAGAATTGGTTTCCAGAATAGTGCTGAACTCAGCGGTGCATTGATTCGGATGGATTACACCTACCTCTTCTTCCCTTTTGACCCAACGAATACGGGCGGTAAGGAGATTGAAGCAGGACGCTCTTACACGTATCTGAGTCAACGCTGGGGTTTTCGAAGCAATGCCAGAAAACGCTTTTTCTTTAATACCAATTTGCGCTTTGGACAATACTTTAACGGTAAAATCTTTCAATCGCAGAATAGTTTCAGCTATCGCATACAACCCTATGGCATTTTCAGCGTGGATGTGAACTATACAGGTATCAGACTACCCAAACCTTACAATAGTGCAGACCTATGGTTAATTGGTCCGAGAGCGGAAATCTCTTTCAATAGATCGCTCTTCTTCAATGCATTCATGCAGTACAATAACCAGGTCAATAATGTTAACCTCAACCTGAGGCTACAATATCGCTTCAAGCCGGTGAGCGACTTTTTCCTGGTGTACACCGACAATTATTTTGCAACGGATGAACCAGGCACGATGCTGGGTAACCATCCAGCCCGGGCATTCCAAAGCAAAAACAGGGCATTGGTGGCCAAGCTGACCTATTGGTTCAACTTATAATCCTGTGCTTTCATAGGAACTGGCCCTTCTGACATACCCACGCAGGGTTTACATGAGGATATTGGCAATCTGGCAACTTGTTGATTGTACAAGGTTCTTAAAAGTGGTAAACCCTGTCTTTTTTTATTGCCCCCGTTTAGGCATTCCACCCTATTTTTGCGCCACAAAAGAAAAACGATCCCATGTCTGTATTAGTGAACAAGAACTCCCGCATCATCGTACAGGGTTTTACCGGTACGGAAGGTACTTTCCATGCCACCCAGATGATCGAGTACGGAACGAATGTAGTGGGTGGTGTTACACCCGGAAAAGGCGGTAGCACCCACCTGGATAAGCCTGTATTCAATACTGTGGCAGATGCTGTGAAGCAGACAGGTGCCGATGTGAGCATCATTTTTGTACCACCCGCTTTTGCTGCAGATGCCATCATGGAAGCTGCTGAAGCCGGTATTGGTTTGGTGGTTTGTATCACAGAAGGTATTCCTGTGCAGGACATGGTTCGCGTGAAGAATTACCTGCAAGGCACGAATACTCGTTTGATCGGACCAAACTGTCCTGGTGTGATCACTGCAGGTGAAGCTAAAGTAGGTATCATGCCTGGCTTTATCTTCAAGCCGGGCCGTATCGGTATCGTATCTAAGTCTGGTACATTAACATATGAAGCTGCTGATCAGGTTGTAAAAGCAGGTTTGGGTATCACCACTGCCATTGGTATTGGTGGTGATCCGATCATTGGTACCCCTACTGTAGAAGCGGTGAAACTGCTGATGGACGATCCTGAAACTGAAGGTATCATCATGATTGGTGAAATCGGCGGTGGCATGGAAGCTGAAGCTGCCCGTTGGTTGAAAGACAATATGCGTAAACCTGTGGTTGGTTTCATCGCAGGCCAAACAGCCCCTCCAGGCCGTAGAATGGGCCATGCCGGTGCCATTATTGGCGGTGCTGATGATACAGCTGAGGCGAAGATGAAGATCATGGCTGAATGCGGCATTCATGTAGTAGCTAGTCCTGCTGATATTGGCAAGACCATGGCTGCAGCTTTGAAGAAATAATCAAGGTCTTTTTGATAGCAAACCCCGGCATTGCCGGGGTTTTTGTTTTCTTCACATTTCTTTATCAGGATATTGGGCACACCATTTGTGTAAACTGTTTTGGTTTGCATCATTGTATCAATCAATTTAGTACCATAACCATCCCTTATGCGATCAGCATTCATTTGCTTTCTTTCTATACTCAGTTTTTGGTGCACGGCACAAACAGCCTATTACGATCAACAATGGAAACGAGTTGATTCACTCATCATACTGGCGCGACTGCCAAAGTCGGCATTAGACTTAACGAAGAAAATAGAACAGACTGCTTTGAAAGAGAAAAATGAAGCACAGCAGTTAAAGGCCTTGCTGTATACACAAACCCTGACAGAAGGTATCGAGAATCAACTAGACCTATCTACACAAATCAAACAATATCAAACGCGCCTTAATACTTTCAGTAAACCTGCACAGGCAGTTGTGCATACCATTATTGCAAATACTTATCTCTATCATTTGCTGGAGAATCGCAGCTTCGGCAGAAATGCTTCCAATCTTACTGAACGATGGTCATTCAATCAAACTGACAGCATCATTCGCTATCATTTTGAACAAGCATTACAACTAAATGAGACAAAGTCGATACAACTAAAAGAATATCTACCCATCGTGATCAATAGTAAATACGCCTGGCCGGGAACAAGTGTTCATGATTTGATCATACAAGAAGCGATTGCCTACTATGCAAAACAGTTGGACCAAAGCAGTGCTAATCTGATCAACTACAAAGAAAAAAAGGCACAGCTATTACTGCCTTTTGATCAATTGATGCAACTACCACGTGACTCCAATAGTACAACACACATCGTAAAAGCCATTTTACTATACCAGCAATGGATGCAGTTGCATTTTAATGATCAGGATAAAAACATGTTTGCTGCAATTGATCTACAAAGACTCAATTGGGCAAAACAAATCAATGGAGACAATCAAAGCAATCAACGGTACCTCAATGCTATACAAAAGCTATTGAACCAGTGGCCATGTGAAGCTAGCTATCAAGCTTATCACCATTTTGCCCTGGCTGATATGGAAAAAGCCATGAATTATAATCGACTTAGCGATACCACCAACAGATTCCGCTATCTCGATGCGCTGCAACATATACAATTTGGTTTAGAACGTGCTACCGACACAACACTGCGAGCTGCATTGAAAGGCTTGGCCAAAAATATTCAGCAACCTAGTTTATCTGTCACAACAGAAGCTGTGCAGATACCGGCACAGCCCTTCAGGATCCTACTCAATTTCCGGAATACACAAACGGTGTATACACGCATCATCCGATTAACAGCAGACAGTTATAAGGACACTATCTCAGAAAACTTCAAAAAGACAAATTGGCTTCATCTCTTACCTGCTTACAGAAGCGAAGCAATCCAACTACCAGATACAAAAGATTACCAAGAACATGCTGCAGAAATAAAAATTGACGCGCTTCCAGCAGGGAAATATCTCCTACTCTGCTCATCAGACCCGAGCTTTCAACAAGGAAAAGCTGCGCTTAGCATCAACACCATCTGGGTTTCTGGCTTAAGCTATGTGCAAAACAAGAATGATCTTTTTGTATTGAACCGAAGTAATGGACAGCCCATTAAGGATGCGCTGATAGAAGTGTTTGACCACAATTACAACAAACAAAAAACGGCAAAACTACTCACCACAGGCAAAACAGATGCGAATGGCAGGTATACGTACAAGGGACCTTTCGCCAATAACTATCATTACCGGTTTATCGTCAAGAAAGATACGCTTGACATAAATCGGATGTATTATGCAAGCTATTTCCAGAACCCTGATCAAACGCGCACCGATCTGTCGCCAAGAGCCCCCACCGTCTATTATTTTACAGATAGAAGCATCTATCGCCCCGGACAAACTGTATTTGTAAAAGTGTTGGTGATGAAGCAAAAAAATAATCTTCAACCTTACATTGACAGCAGCTATACACATATCACTTTTTATCTCAGAAACGCCAATCAGAAAATCATTGATTCAGTAAAGACTCGCATTACCGATTTTGGTTCTGCCTCAGCTCAGTTTATCTTGCCTGCGCAAGGACTTACCGGTAATTTTTCTATTCATACCTCTTTCAACAATAATCAGCAATATTATTTCAGTGTAGAAGCTTATAAGCGACCAAGCTTCAGTGTTTCATTTGATGAAATCAAACAATCTTATAGAATTAATGACAGCGTAACAATCAGTGGCACTGTAAA
Organism: Chitinophagaceae bacterium; assembly: GCA_019745155.1. GTDB lineage: Bacteria > Bacteroidota > Bacteroidia > Chitinophagales > Chitinophagaceae > JAFLBI01. The sequence goes on from JAIETM010000004.1 coordinate 5,009, forward strand.
TGCTTATGCCGGCTATGCAATCAATAATGCCCAAGTAGCCATTCGTATTAATGGTAGTAATATTGAAAATGAGTTGTCTTGGAGAGCCTTAGAACAGTTTCCGGAAATCAACACATTGGTCACAACCGACAATCAAGGAAAATTCACCTATCGTTTTCTTGCCAAAGGTTATCAGGATTTGAATGCCGCATGCATTTTATCCTTATCAGCATCCATCACTGATCAAAATGGAGAGACACAGAGTACAAGAAAAAACATCATTATCCGAAATAAAGATCTGGTATTACAGCTTACTACTCCTGAAAGCATAGAAGCTGATAGTGATGTATCCATTAAACTTAGCAGAACACTATACAATAAGCAGCAGCGTAATGGTACGACGAAACTGGTATTGCAAAGATTGGCTTCACCTAAGCGTTTCATTAGACAGAGAGAATGGGCTGCACCAGATATACATTTGTACAGCGAAGCTGCATATACCAATTGGTTTCCTTATGATCCTTACAACAAAGAAGATGATCCAGCTTCATGGTTGCCTGATGGTGAAGCAGAGACGTTGCACTCAACTAGTGGCAATGAAAGCTTGGTGGTGAAGTCTGGTAAACTATCAGCTGGATGGTATAAACTGATTGCATCTACAGTAGATAGTTTCGGGAATACCATTCAGGCAGAAAAAATCATGCTTGTCATTAACAGTAAGCAACCCAATCAAAATCCGCTTACCGCTTTTAGTAATATCTCTCAGGAGAATACTTATCAACCAGGAGAAACAGCATCATTTAAGAGCTGGAGTAGCATTGATCAAAGATTTGTGATACGCAATAAAGAGTCCCATGGCACATCCACAATTACAACCATCCGACTCAGTAAAGGCGAACAAGTGCTATCACATGTTGTGGTAGAGAAAGACAGAGGCAATCTGGAATACACCGACTGCTTTGTCTATCAAAACCGCTTTTACACAAGCAGCTATTCTATTAAAGTACCATGGAAGAATAAACAGTTGCTGGTTAGTCATCAAAGTTTTCGTGATAAGACCAGTCCCGGAAGTGAAGAAAACTGGAGTGTAACAGTACATAACCCAGACAGCAGTGTTGCTATTGCTGAAATTGTCACAGCTTTATATGATGCTTCTTTAGACGCTATCAAGCCACATCAGTGGACAACACCTTATGTCTGGTATATCCAAGTTTATAATAACCGCTTTTATCAGGGTGAAAATTTTGGCATCAGTAGCGGCGAATCTTATCGCATCAACCAGCCCGAGCCTCAACGCTTCAATCCATCTGTTGCACAATTGGCTACAGCCGGACTTCATCTAATGGAAGCAAGTTTTGATGAAGATGCAGCCAATTTAGCTAAGGGTATGCGACCAAGCCTTTACCTACGTGGGATGTTATTAGATGGTTTAAATGAGGTTGTTGTAAGTGCTTACAATACCCAGAAGAAAAAAGCCGCCCAGATTAATATTAGAGGTAATTCATCTATGCAAGAAGAAAGCTATGACAAGGTTTTCTCTGCTCCTGCTGAGCCGATGAGGGAAGAAGCAAACGACCCCATACAAATTCGCAGCAATTTTAATGAGACTGCTTTCTTCTTTCCACAATTATATACAGACAGCACAGGCAGTGTGCAGTTTAGCTTTACCATGCCAGATGCACTCACTAAATGGAAATGGCAAACACTGGCACATACCAAGGATTTGTCTTTTGGTATGGCAACAGACTTCATCACTACGACTAAACAACTCATGGCACAGGCCAATGCACCCAGGTTCTTAAGAGAAGGTGATCGTATTGAATTTAGCACCAAGATTGTCAACACCACTGAAAAGGAATTATCCGGGCAAGTAGAACTCAGCTTGATTGATCCATCTACCAACAAACCCGTTGATGGCTGGTTCCAAAATAGTTTCCCCAACCAATACTTTACTGCAGAAGCGGGACAAAGTGTGGTAGTGAAATTTCCGATACAAGTCCCCATCAGCTATACCAAACCATTACAATGGCGGGTGATTGCAAGAAGCGGCACTATCAGCGATGGTGAAACAAACTATTTACCTGTACTCAGCAACAGAACTTTGGTTACTGAAACAGTACCACTCTTGTTACGCGGTAAAGAAACCAAATATTACACACTAGACAAGTTGGTAAAAGACGAAAGTGCCAGCCGTACTCAGGAAGGTATTACTGTCAGCTACACCACCAATCCCATCTGGTATGCGGTGCAGGCATTGCCTTATTTATCGAACAATGGCGACGATTGTGCGGAGCAAGTATTCAATCGTTTTAATGCCAATAGCATGGCAACATTGATCGCTAAACAACAACCTGCTATTGCTGCAGTACTGGAAGCATGGAAAAAAGATTCTACGGCAACCAAATCAGCATTAGAGAAAAATGCATCGCTCAAACAAATTGTTTTAGAAGAAACACCTTGGGTAAATGCTGCATCAGCAGAAAGCATTCAAAAAAAGGAATTAGGCGTATTGTTTGATATAGCCCGCATGAATAGTGAAGCGAAAATCACTTTGGAGAAATTGAAAAAACTCCAATTGCCCAATGGTGCTTTCCCTTGGTTTAGCGGCGGTTATGCCAATAGCTACGTTACCAATTATATCCTCACAGGATTAGGACGACTGATTAGACTCAAAGCATTATCAAAAGAAGTTACTACACTCGCTAGTAACATCATTCAACCTGCACTAGTTTGGATGGACACAGAAATGGAAGCTCGCTATAAGCATCAGCAAAAAAGCAAACAGGTGTTTATTTGGGTTCCAACTGTGGATGAACTCAGCTACTTGCACATGCGTAGTTATTTTGTACAGGATTATCCTGTTAAGGCAAATGCATATAAAACACGGTTACTGGAAGCGAAAAAGCATTGGAACAAACAAAACAATTATCGCGCAGCATTAACAGCACAGATACTTTTCCGTAACGGGGAAGAATCTTTTGTGCGCAAAACCATCTTACCTTCTCTGTTAGAACGAACAGTGATTGATACAGCAAATGCCAGTTTATATTGGAAACAACGCAATACCTATTTCTGGTATGCCAGTCCGATTGACCACCAGAGCATGATGATTGAAACACTACAATTACTCAACAAGGATGGCAAATTGCAACAAGCCATACAACAAGCGAGTAACTGGTTGTTGTTAAATAAGCAAACCAATCATTGGGGTAATAGTATCGCAACAGCCAATGCTTGCTATGCATTATTATTGAACGGCGAACAATCGTTGCAAACCAAGAATAGCGTACGCATACAGCTGGGCAATTTTGTTTTGAACAGCGACAATCTTACGCAGGAAGCAGGCACCGGTTATCTGCAAAAAAGAATTGAAGCTCGTTTTGTACAACCAGCAATGGGTAATATTCAGGTGACCAGCAACAATCATAAAGGTTCGATTAGTTGGGGCAGTATTTTCTGGCAGTATTTTGAAGAGATGGATAAGATAACGACTTCAGCAAATAATCCATTATCGGTACAAAAGCAACTTTTCGTTGAACGCACTACTACCAATGGAAAACAATTATTGGTGGTGAATGATGGTGATGAATTAAAGATTGGTGATAAACTCATCAGTCGCATGCAAATCACTGCAACCCGCGATATGGACTTTGTACACCTCAAAGATTTACGACCTGCAGGCACAGAACCCGAAAACACACTCAGCGGTTACCAGTGGCAAAACAGGTTAGGCTATTATCAGAGCACCAAGGATGTGAGCAATAACTATTTCTTCGATCGCATACCCAAGGGAAGTTATATCATAGAATATCCAATGTATGTAACCCATGCAGGTAAATTCTCAGCAGGACTAGCGAGCATTCAATGTTTGTATGCGCCTGAGTTTACAAGTCATTCTAAAGGTTTCACCGTATTTGTGCAAACTGCCGATTAAACTACCTTCGTTCCATGCGCAAAGTGGATTTTCTATTGGTAGGTCAGGGCATTGCCGGTACATTTCTGAGTTATTTTCTACAGGAAGCTGGCTACGAAGTAATCGTGATTGACCAATTCAATCCACATAGTTCCACGCAGGTTGCTAGTGGTGTCATCAATCCCGTTACAGGCCGACAAGTCGTTACCACCTGGTTGGCAGATGAAGTGCTGCCCTTTGCCTGGGATGCTTACCAAAGAATGGGCGCAGCCATTGGTCAACAAATCATTGAACAAAGCAATATCCTCGCCTTTCCGCCTTCTGAGCAGATGATGCAAGGCTATCAAAACAAACTACAGGAAGCAAATGCATATGTGCGTAGTGCAGAAGATAGCTATCAAAACTATTTCCATTACCGCCATGGAGTAGTAGAAATCGCACCTGCTTATTTAATTGACCTGCATGCTTTGTTGAAAGGTTGGCGCAACTATCTACGTAAAACAAATTCACTCATCGAAGAAAGCTTCGATGAAGCTGCGGTGCAGATAACCGATAATGATATTATATATGTAGACACCATTACTGCAAAGCATATCATCTATTGCAATGGCGTACATGCTTATCAATCCAAGTATTGGCAAAACCTGCCACACAGTCTCAATAAGGGCGAAGCCTTAATTGCAGCGATTCCGGATTTACCCGCGCACCGCATTTATAAATTCGGCATCACCACATTAGTGCCTTGGGATGAAGGTCAATGGTGGGTAGGCAGCAGCTACGACAATCGTTTTACAGATGCTCAACCTTCTACCCTGTTCAGAGAACGCAAAGAAGCCGAGCTGCAACAAATACTTAAACTGCCTTATCAGATTGTAGACCACATTGCATCAATCAGGCCAGCAACTGTTGAGCGAAGACCATTTGTGGGCATGCATCCACAAGAAGCACGTGTAGGTATATTTGGCGGCATGGGTACCAAGGGCTGTTCCCTCTCCCCATTTTTCGCCAAAGCTTTTGCTGATTATTTCCAATACCAAACACCCATGCACCCTGCTGCAGACGTGCAACGTTTCCAGAAAATTTTAAGCCGCTAAGACTTGACAAAAAATTAATATTGCCACTCAAAATTTGAGCATGGCGAATAACCAATCACAAAAGGCAATGCCTTTTGAAACAGATACTGTATTGCGCTACAATATTCCGTTGCGTTACCGCAAAATGGAAAATCTACATATCGTTTTCTGGTTGTTCAAAGATGTAGCCTGGTGCATGGGTTGGCGACCATTAGGTATCGTGATGATCATCCCCACTTTACTCATCTCCATTATCATAGCCTGGCGTACGCGTCAGTATGTTTCTGAGCTCTGCCACAATATTGCCATCAGCTTATGGATCTCTGCCAACTCTTATTGGATGGTGAGTGAGTTTCTGCATTTTGACACCAAGATCTTGTTTGGTGAATACACATTTAAACACCTCGCATTAATTCCCTTTATTCTCGGCCTGCTGATTTTAGGCTACTATTATCTCTACTGGAAACCCACACATAAGCACGAGCTGGAGACCATGTAACCACTCGTAACGGCGGGCAACCATTCGTGAAACTGCCACTTCCACTCGCACTGGAAAGCCTTTACAGAAAAGCCACACCTGCTGTATATTTGGTACTCAATTCGGCGTAAGCCCAACCATGAATGCACACACTTTCTTTTTGCTCGCCCGTTTTCGTCAGCGTGTAAAACCACCAGAAGCCAGGGATTGATACCCCGGCACTGCATTCATTCCATCATCATAAGATTCTGCTGCAGCTGTCACTCCCGGCGGGAGTCAGGTATCATTCTATACACCTGATTCAAGAACGACTTATCTAATGAACATGAAACCCATGGTGATCGCCATTATTGGCGGTGCTTTATTGCTGTTTTTCCTGTAAAACAGCCCCCCTTTTTTGGCTATATTTGCCGCCAATCAAAGAGCAAGCTTTATGTACAGAACGCATACCTGTGATGAATTACGCATTCAGGATGCCGGCAAAACGATTACCCTTGCCGGTTGGGTACAGACCGTGAGAAAATTTGGCGCCATCACTTTTGTGGACCTGCGCGATCGCTATGGTATTACCCAATTGCTCTTTGGCGAAGAATTGAATACCCGTTTAGACGAGCAACCGCTGGGTCGCGAGTTTGTATTGCAGGTAACTGGTGCGGTGAGCGAACGCAGCAACAAGAATCCGCAATTGCCTACCGGCGATATTGAGCTGATTGTAGTTGATTTCAAAATTTTGAACAAATCTGCAGTACCACCCTTCACCATTACCGATGAAACCGATGGTGGTGATGACCTGCGCATGAAATACCGCTACCTCGATTTACGCCGTAACGCCGTGAAGAAAAACTTAGAACTGCGTTATGCCGTGAACAGAAGTGCGCGCAATTATCTGCATGAAAATCATTTCATGGATATTGAAACGCCCTTCCTAATCAAATCAACACCGGAAGGTGCGCGCGATTTCGTCGTGCCCAGCAGAATGAACCCTGGTCAGTTTTACGCCTTACCACAATCGCCACAAACCTTCAAGCAATTGCTGATGGTGAGTGGTTACGATAGATACTACCAAATCGTGAAGTGCTTCCGCGATGAAGACCTGCGTGCCGACAGACAGCCGGAGTTTACGCAGATCGACTGCGAAATGAGCTTTGTTGAGCAAGAAGACATACTCAATATGTTTGAAGGATTGGTGAAGCGCATCTTCAAAGATGTAAAGGGTATTGATTACACTGAAGCTGTGCAGCGCATGAGCTGGGAAGACGCCATGTGGCAATACGGCAACGACAAGCCGGATATCCGCTTTGGCATGCAGCTTACTAACCTGAAATATCCTGCACATACATTCCCTAACAGAACCGATATCAGCAACCTCATCAACGGTGCCAATTTTGGCGTGTTTGATAATGCAGAGACAGTGATTGCCATTGCTGTTCCCGGTTGCAGCGAATACAGCCGCAAGCAGATTGACGAAATCACCGAATGGGTGAAGCGTCCGCAGATTGGTATGCAGGGATTGGTGAACATCAAAGTAAATACTGACGGTACTTATAAGAGCAGCGTAGATAAATTCTATGATGAAACCAGATTAAAAGCCATTGCTGATGCAGTAGGTGCCAAAGCCGGCGATTTGATTTTGATTCTTGCCGGTGCAGAAGAAAGAACGCGTAAAGCCATCAGCGAACTGCGCCTGGAAATGGGCAAGCGCTTGGGTATGCGCAAGGATGATGAATTCAAATTGCTGTGGGTATTAGACTTCCCATTGTTTGAATACGATGCTGATGAAAACAGATGGGTAGCCCGTCACCATCCTTTTACTTCGCCCAAGCCAAGTGATATTGAAGTGATGATCAATAACGAACCACGCATTGCCAATGCAGCTGAATACCTCAAGCATCCTTATGCCAATATCAAGGCCAATGCCTATGACATGGTATTGAATGGTAACGAAATTGGCGGTGGTTCTATCCGTATTTTCCAACGCGAACTGCAGGAGAAAATGTTTGCTGCATTAGGCATGAGCGATGAGGAAGCCCTGCACAAATTTGGTTTCTTACTCGGCGCATTTGAATATGGCGCACCGCCACATGGTGGTATCGCTTTCGGCTTCGACCGACTCTGCTCTATCCTCGGCGGAAGCGAAAGCATTCGCGATTTCATCGCCTTCCCGAAAAATAACTCAGGAAGAGATGTGATGCTAGATGCACCAAGCACCATCGACCAGAAACAATTTGATGAATTGCAGATTCAACTGAACCTGAAATAACATGAATCAATTATCCGTATTCCGCATACTCACCTATATCTTGCTCCCTATTGCCGCATTCTTAGGTGTGATGAGTTTGATTGCATTATTGCTGGCATTGGCCAATCCTGCTATCATACTTCCCGTATTGCTATTGGCAGCTTTGGTTACCTATATCATTGCCTGCTTTGTATTCCTTCTCAAAAATGTGGATACAGGCAAAGCAGCTTCTATCAAACTACAATCGCTATTACGCTTTACCTCCATTATCAGTATCAGCTTTGCAGGTCTGTGGTTAATGAGCACTTTGCAATTCCTCACCACTGCTTACCCAAAGAAGATTCAGATTGTGAATGAGTTTTTGAAGATGCAGCCTAATCTGCCGGGACTGAATATTGATGATTTCCTCAATATCATGAATGCCGTTTCCTGGGGTATGCTGATTTTTAGTGTGATCCTGATTGTACAAATCATTCTCTACTTCCAACTGATCAAACTGTTCAGAAACAACCCAGAAAACAACGAGAACTGAGCAAGGTATTTTGTACTTTGGTTCCGTGAACAGTACCCCACTTGCGGAAAGATTAAGACCAAGCAGTCTAGCGGCTTTAGCCGGACAAACACACCTTACCGGTGAGGGCTCTGTATTGCGTAAAGCCATTGAGCAGGGGCGCATTCCTTCCATGATTTTGTGGGGACCGCCCGGCACAGGTAAGACTACCATTGCCAATATTATTGCACATACTTTAGCAGTTCCTTATTTTCAATTGAGTGCGATCAGCAGCGGTGTAAAAGAAGTACGTGAAGTAATTGAGCAAGCAAAGCAAGTAGATGCTGCTATTCTCTTCATCGATGAAATTCATCGTTTCAACAAGGGCCAGCAGGATGCTTTATTAGGTGCAGTAGAAAAAGGTACGATTACACTGATTGGTGCCACTACAGAGAATCCTTCTTTTGAAGTGAACTCAGCCTTGCTCAGCAGATGCCAGGTTTATGTACTCAAAGCATTGGATGAAGGCGATCTTGTCAATCTGCTTAAGGAAGCTATTGCCAAAGATGCATGGTTACAATCGCAACAAGTAACCCTGCAAGAAACAGATGCATTGATTCGTATCTCCGGAGGTGATGCACGCAAACTGCTCAATTTATTTGAACTCGTCGTACAATCCGCCAATACCCAACCTGTGACCATCACAGATGCATTGGTAATGCAGGTAGCGCAGAAAAAGATTGCTATTTATGATAAGCAGGGCGAGCAACATTACGATATCATTTCAGCTTTTATCAAAAGTATGCGCGGCAGCGATCCTAATGGTGCGGTATATTGGTTGGCACGCATGATCGAAGGTGGGGAGGATGTAAAATTCATCGCTCGCAGGATGTTGATTTTCGCCAGTGAAGATGTGGGCAATGCCAACCCAAACGCCTTACTCTTGGCTAATGCTTGCTTTGATGCAGTGAGCAAAATTGGTTACCCTGAATCACGCATCATTTTATCGCAATGCGCTACCTATTTAGCCTCCTCGCCAAAGAGTAATGCTGCTTATGAAGCTATTGGTGCTGCATTAAATGCTGTACATCAAAAAGGGGATCAGCCTGTGCCCTTACACTTACGCAATGCGCCTACCAAACTCATGAAAGACATGCAGTATGGTAAGGACTATCAATATTCACACTTAGGCGAAGGCAATTTTATTGAGCAGGAATATTTGCCCGATGGATTGAAGGGCACTCTCTTCTATAACCCAGGCAACAATGCCAGAGAAAATGAACTACGCAAATTTCTCCGCGATCGCTGGAAAAACAAATACGGTTATTAAGCCTAACTACTGAACTCTCTTCGGTACTAAACGACCAACGACTTTCTGTGTATCTTCTTCACCACGTAAGCCACCTTCATGGTATTCTGCATCTTCGTTTACGTTCCACACATCGTACAATTCTTCACCGGCAATGATGTTCTTCGCAGCCAGCATAGCCGTCATCATGCTATGATCCTGGTTATTGTACTTGTGCATACCGTTACGGCCCATCAGGTAAATACCCGGATAAGGCTTTAAGGCTTCACGAATGGCTTCTACATTTTCTTTGTAAGTATGATCGTACACCGGATAAGCTTTTGGCTGACGCACCACATAACCATCTACTACGGCAGATGCTTTGGTTAATCCAATCTGCACCATTTCTTTCGTTGCCAGTGCAATCAGGTCTTCATCCTTGCTTGTCCATAAGCCATCACCTTCAAAACAGAAATACTCCAGTCCATAACAAGCCATCGCAGGGTCTGGCACCATATAAGGGCTCCAACTCTTGAAATTCTGTATACGGCCTACTTTCACAGAAGGATCATGGATATAAATCCAGTTATCATCAAATGCATCTTCGTCTTTACAAATCAGCACCACGGTTAAGAAGTCTCTGTAACCCAACTTCTGTGCAGCTTGGTAACCGCTGGCTTCCAGTTGTGGCTGAATGCTTGGAATCAACTCACGAATTGGTGCAGAAGACAATACATGATCAAAGCCTTCGAAAGTTCTGCCATCTGTTGTGGTGATGGACCATTTGCCAGCTTCTTGATGCACCCCTTTAGCGCCGCAATTCATTTCTACCTGAACGCCCATGGCAATACACTTGTCGCGACAAGTCTCCCACATCAAACCGGGACCACGCTTCGGGTAACGGAAAGAATCAATCAAAGTCTTGATCACTTTATCCTTACCGCCGCTAGCCTTGGGTTTAAACAAGGCATTCCAAATGGCACTGCTGAGTGAAAGTCCTTTGATACGCTGTGCTGCCCAGTCGGCAGAAATCTCTTTACAAGGAATACCCCATACTTTCTCTGTATAGGTTCTGAAGAAAATATTGAAGAGTCTTTTACCAAACTGATTGGTTACCCAGTCTTCGAAATTGGTTGGATTCTTTACCGGGAACATTTTCGCTTGCAGATAGCTGAGCACACAGAGTCCGCTCTCAATGATGCCCAATTTCTGCAGGGCTTCCATTGCTACCAATGGGTAGGAAAAGAACTTCTTGTTGTAATAAATACGTGAACTGCGCGGACGCTCCAGCATTTCATCGCCAAGGATCTCTGTCCAGAAATCTTCTACCTCTTTACTCTTAGAGAAAAAGCGGTGACCGCCGATATCGAATGCATAGCCTTTGTAGGTTTCGGTACGGGAAATACCACCTACATACTGCGGGTCTTTTTCAAAGACCACTACTTCCTGCTGCGCCTTACCCAATAAATAGGCGGCCGTTAATCCCGCAGGGCCTGCACCAATGATTGCAACTTTTTTTGCCATAGTATTCACAAGGGTGCAAAGGTGCAGAAATAATGGGGTAATACCATGTATTTTTGGCCCATGGAGCAAGGATTTACCCACAGCATCAAGCATTTCAACGAGTTAAGTGCCACTGAGTTATACGAGATCATTCGCTTGCGGAATGAAGTTTTTGTGGTAGAGCAGAACTGTGTATTTCAGGATGCGGATAATAAAGACCAAGATTGTTATCACCTGATGTTGCGTCAAAATGATGCTTTGGTAGCTTATACCCGACTTGTTCCCAAGGGTGTTTCATATCCTGATGATATGTCGATTGGCCGTGTGGTGAGTTCGCCTGCGGCGCGAAGAACGGGTGCCGGCAGGGCCGTGATGGAATTATCGATTGAAGCTTGTTATCGCTTATGGGGACAAGCACCCATCAAGATTGGTGCGCAATTATACCTCAAGCGTTTTTACGAATCACTAGGCTTTGTACAAAGCAGCGATGTGTATGATGAAGATGGAATAGATCATATTGAGATGATTAAAGCATAAACAAACAAATAGATATAACCCATAATAAAAAACGGAACGCCTGAGCGTTCCGTTTTAGTCTTGTCAACAAGTAATTTTACTTCTTAGGTCGCTTAAAATAGAAGCGTGTAATAAAAATACCATTACCATCTTTTTCACCAGCATCACTTTCCACACCTGCCGTAATGGTCAACAATTCCCAGCCATCTTCCATCATACCATTTACTTTACTATTTACCATAGCATCATTGGCTGCAATATTCTGAAAGCGAATACCACCCAAATTGAAAAAATTTAAAATCTTGGTTTCTTCAAAATTCTTTACACGAATATCATCTCTGTCTGATTTGTTACGCGTATTGTCATCTTCAGACCTAACAGAAGAAAACTCTTTATAATCGCGTGTCTCTAGGGCATGAATGATTCTTGAACGACCCAAACCACTTGGAATAATTGATTCAATAACTGTGAAGGATGTAAACTCATAGCCTTTTTGGGCTTTGGTTTCATTGCCTGAGAGCATAGCAAGCAGGAATGCACAGACGATACCTGCTTTTTTTGTAATCCTAGTGATGGACAATTGCATATGTGTTGTTTTTAGTTTGAACAGTAATTTAATGAAAGATTTGGATTCTGATTTAACTGCGGTTCTGCTTATTTGTATTGCTTTAATTTGAGGTGCTTATACTGCACTTTCATGGCCGGACCAACATGTACTTGTACCCCAATTAATCCCTTTTCGCTTCGGTTAACCGTATCATCATCAGTTACATCACTCATTAGTCGGCCATTGATATAGTGTTGCATACGATTACCGCGTACAATCAGGTGGAAATCATGCCACTGATTGGGTAATAAACCAGCAGTTAAACTATCTGCACTTCCTAAAGACGCAGTCTGATTTACACAAGTCCAGGCATTGTTACGAACACGCTTACTAATAGCTTCCAAAGAAGTTTGCTCCATACATGTATTGACGGTGGTCTTCTGACCGATATAGGCCAATGTGGTACGTTTTCGTTCTTCATAGTTCTGTCCTGTGTACCAGTTTTGTCCGTCAATATCTGCCTGATAACCTCTTAAAGCATAGGGTATGCCTTTCACTTCCTCACTCCTGTAATTAATCCCTGAATTACCTTCAGCACTGATCCTGAATTGCCCTTTCAGCTCAAAGTCTGCCGGCATACCGCCACGCCAAATAATAAAAGAATTGTGCTGAAGAAGATTGCCTGGTTTTACCTCTCCTGTTAAAGCACTGTCTTCAACCCGCCAATAAGCGGTATCCCCATCCCAGCCATCCAGATTGCGTCCGTTAAAAATAGACATGAATTGAGCTGGCTTTTGCAGCTGACAAAAAACAGTATTGCTGAATAACGAAGAACAAAACAGAACGATAAAGGCTATAGCAAACTTCCTCATGGGTGAAACTTAAAACTGAAGCGAAATTGATGCATTCAGAGATAAGCGGCAATCGCATAACTATGTGATGAGATAGGGCTAAAACCCTACTAACCGTTTCTCTCCCGCCATTGTTGGTCGCCCGACCAACAATGGCTTTATGCCAAACAGCGGTGTCCTCACCGCAGAAATACCGCAGGACTTTAGAATGCGGAAGGAACTCCAAGTGCGAAAATTTGCAACCACTAAGTTTATTATATTGATTATATTTATCATATAAAATTTTGACCTATGAGAAAGTTTTTATTACTACCATTATTACTCCTAGCAACTCAATTCACAGCTTACTCCCAAATAAACCCAATAACAGAAGAAGATAAGGCCATTACTAAAGTGGAAATTGGTGAGTTGAAAATAGTAGGCAGCTTTCAAGCAAGCTGTACATTATTCATAGATAAAAAAACAAACGATAGCACTTATGTTATTTCATTCCTAAATGGAAAGTATAGCACTTTAGTCGACATCGTCAGCTTTTCATTTGACGAAACCGGAGGAGATTTTGAGAAACTATTTAAACTAATTGAAACAAACCTCACAGAGAAAGCAAAAAAAGAGATAGAAATACCCTTGAAAAATGGCACATTAACGTTGGTTTTCGACAAGTACATGGGAACAGCTTCAATGAGTATGCGCTGGTATTCCAAAGGAGTGCTTAGCTATTCAGGATATTTCACATTGAAACAGTACAAAAAGCTATTTGGAAAGACTGATAAATGAAAATTCAAAATTCATGACCAGAAATTAAAATGATAAAGTATAGAAAAATATAAATTCACCTACTTTTTCATTTTATTCCCGCTCTCTTAACCTTCTAACTAGGTTGTAAGCAACTACAATAGTCATATGATAACGGAAGGTTGAGTCTTCATCACTTGACAAACCAGGATGCGCGCCAGCAGGATGTAATCTTTTCCAAAATCCTTCAATAAATGGTTTCTTACATTTATCACTCTCGACTTCATTTAATTCTTTACTTAAAAATGACGGACTAACTGAGTTTGTGAGCAAGTTAATAGCAGAGCTTGCACTATCACACTTATTAGCTGGTAATAACTTTTTTGATATTGAAATCAAAAGAGACTCAATGAACGCTCTAAATTGCGCATTAGCCCCAGCCCAATTTCCTTGAGAATGATTAGAGATTGCTTGCTCTAAATGACCTAAAGATTCGTAGAAGTTGCTTTGTTTTAAACTTAGAACCAGATCACTTTCTATTCTAGCTTCTTCAATCTCAGATGGCAGCATTTTTTTTATCTGATTCTTTTGAAGTGTATAACCATCTCTTTTTAGCGCATTAATTAAAGAAGAATATTTATAAGAAAATTTATCAGTATTGCTTACAGGGTCAAGTATGGGGTCATAAACTTTATAACCCGCCTTCTCAACACCATCCTCAATTCTATAATAATGATCAAGCATATATTGTAACAAATCCATGCTAAATGAATCTGTAAATGGTCCTTTATCTGGAGGGTTCTTTAAAACCTTAATCAACACATTTAACTTGTCTTCTCTTGTTAGGCGGCCATTGATTGGCTTAATCATATGGTCGATATCGAACGTAAAAAAGATTCTGTCGATAACCACTTCAGTGTAATTATCTATAAAATGTACAATCTCTAACGCTGTTTTATATGAGAGCATTCAACTTACTTATGATACAATGAAAATACTTTTTTTGATACAATTTACAGAACATCTAAATAGTTGTGCCCTAACCGCTGAAATACCACAGGGTCTCCGATTACGGAAGACCCTGCTAATACAACAAGAAAGGGCCAAAGGCCCTTTCTTATCACTTCAATTCTTCTTTCAAGAACCGCGCCGTATGGCTCTGCTTCACTTTCACCATTTCCTCCGGACTGCCGGCAAATAATATTGTACCGCCACCGCTGCCTCCTTCAGGGCCAAGATCAATAATATGGTCAGCCACTTTAATCACATCCAGATTGTGTTCAATCACCAATACTGTATTGCCTCTATCAACCAGTTTATTCAATACTTCCAGCAAATGCTGGATATCCTGAAAATGCAAACCCGTTGTAGGTTCATCCAGTATATAAAAAGTTTTACCAGTGTCTTTCTTACCCAGCTCCGTTGCCAATTTCACCCGCTGTGCCTCACCTCCACTTAGGGTTACTGCTGATTGTCCCAACGTAATATAGCCCAGACCCACATCCTGTAATACCTTGATCTTTCTATACAGATAAGGCACAGGCTGGAAAAACTCACAAGCTTCATCTACCGTCATGTTCAACACATCGCTAATACTTTTGCCCTTGTAGCGTATCTCTAAAGTCTCTCTGTTATAACGCTTGCCATTACATTTCTCACAATGCACATAGACATCGGGCAAGAAATTCATTTCAATCACGCGCATACCACCACCTTCACACACATCGCAACGGCCTCCTTTCACATTGAAAGAAAAACGACCTGCATTGTAGCCACGTATCTTGGCTTCAGGTACCGCTGCAAACAATTGCCTGATCTCCGTAAAGAAACCACAATAGGTTGCAGGATTACTGCGTGGTGTTCTACCAATCGGACTTTGGTCTATCTCAATCACTTTATCAATCTGCTCCAGTCCCTTTATGCTCTTATACGGTTGCACCGCCATGCGGCTGTTGTAACAATGCTTTGATAATAAAGGATAAAGCGTTTCATTGATGAGTGTTGATTTACCACTACCACTTACACCTGTTACCAGAATCAAACTACCCAGTGGGAAACGGGCACTTACATTTTTCAAGTTATTGCCACTGGCACCGGTTAGCTCCAACCACTTGCCATTGCCCTTTCTTCTTTCTGCAGGTATGGCGATAGATTTTTTACCGTTGAGGTACATCGCCGTTTCGCTGCCACTTCTCAAAACATCTTGTGGCGTGCCAGCTGCTACAATTTGTCCGCCATGCTTACCTGCCCGCGGACCAATATCCACCAAATGATCCGCCGCCATCATAATATCCTTATCATGCTCTACCACCAATACACTGTTGCCGATATTGCGCAGGTTCTGCAAAGCTTCAATCAAGCGATGGTTATCGCGCTGATGTAAACCAATAGAAGGTTCATCCAGAATATAGGTAATACCTTGTAGTTGAGAACCAATCTGCGTTGCCAAACGGATACGCTGCGATTCGCCCCCACTCAAAGATTTGGACGGACGATTCAAGGTGAGATAGGTTAACCCAACATCTAACAAGAATTGTAAACGCTCTTTGATTTCTTTGAGAATATCTTTCGCAATGACTTGTTGTTTATTGCTCAGTTGCTTATCCACTTGCTGAAACCAAATCATGAGTTGATCCAGGTTCTGCTCACTCAATTCTGAGATATTCCGCTCACCAATTTTAAACCAAAGACTATCGCGCTTCAATCTAGCGCCGTTACAAGTAGGGCATGTTTTGAGCTGCATGTATTGCTCACTCCACTCACGCACACTATCACTCATGCCTGAACTACCAAACCAACGTTTGAGCATGGGCACTACCCCTTCAAAGGGACCGCTATACCAATCACCTTCCGGAATATTTTCAAAATCTAAAATCTCTTCTGTGCTGCCCGCTTCATTACCATACAAGAGCAAATTCATAATGGGCTTGGGCAATTCCTTCACCGGCACATTCAACTTAAACTTTTTAGCCTTGGCTAATTGCTCCACCTGACGGAAAATATGCGCATCGCGCTGTTCGCCCAGCGGCGCAATACCACCATCATTAATCGACACATTCCAATCGGGTACCACGGCTTCCAAATCCACCCCATACACATTGCCCAAACCTTTACAGGTGCCACAAGCACCATAGGGCGAGTTAAATGAGAATGCATTGGGTGATGGCTCTTCATAAGAAATACCTGTGTCTTCACACATCAATTGCTTGCTGTATTGCACCACTTGGTCTGTATCATTCACCAAAAGAAACATCAGGTCTTTACCAGTCTTCAGTGATTGCTGCACACTCTGACTCAGGCGCACTTTCATATCGTCCGTCACCTGCAGACGATCTATCACCACTTCAATATCGTGGATCTTGTAACGATCTACCTGCATCTTTGACACCAGGTCTTTCACTTCCCCATCCACACGCACTTTTACAAACCCTTTCTTGCGGATATCTTCAAAAAGTTCGCGGTAATGCCCTTTACGGCCACGCACCAATGGCGCGAGTAAACTGATTTTTTTGTTCTTGAATTTCTTGGTGATGTTTTCTACAATTTCTTCCTCGGAAAACTTCACCATTTTCTTGCCTGTGTTATAGCTATAGGCTTCGCCGATACGCGCATACAACAAACGCAGAAAATCATAAATCTCAGTAACCGTACCTACAGTAGAACGCGGGTTACGGTTGGTGGTTTTCTGTTCAATGGAGATGACCGGTGAGAGTCCAGTGATCTTGTCCACATCAGGCCTTTCCATATCGCCAATGAACTGACGGGCATAAGCCCTAAAGCTTTCCATGTAACGGCGCTGACCTTCGTTGTAAATGGTATCAAAAGCCAGGGATGATTTTCCGCTACCACTCACACCGGTGAAAACCACCAGTTTGTTTTTGGGAATACTGATATCAATATTGCGCAGATTATGCTCTCTGGCACCAAAGACTTCAATAGCTTCAGATACCGTATCTGCGGGGGTATTTTTAGTTGCTTGCTTTGCCATGGGTAAGGAATCAAATGTACAAACAAAGGCGGTTGGTTTTGGTTTGGAATAGGGCTGATTTACAGGAGGTTTTTATCAATGTCTCCAATAAACAAGTGCCTTTTCCCTTAGACTAAAGTCTAAGGAAATAAAGAAACTATCCTCAAAAAATGGCCTCAGAAAAAGGTCGGCTTATTTCAAATATTTTATACGTCCTTTTTGGCCCCGCATTAGCGGGATTTTCCACTTGACTTCAAAAGGACCAAAAAGATCAAGGCTACAAAAAAAATAACATACGAGAAAGCCACTTTCAAGTTTGGCACCAAATTTGGAATCCTATTATAAATCTCTGCTATGAAAAAAAGACAAGTATTACTAGCAATGTGCTTACTCCTTATAACTGCGACACAAGCACAATTAGAAAAAGGCACCAGAATCGTGGGGTTACAAACCAATATCGCCGAAGGTGACCTCTACTATTCCTCCTTAATGCTACGTGCCAATAAAAACTATTCAGACCTTGGCATCAATATCGTACCCACATTTGGTTGGGTAGTAGAAAAAAATTGGGTAATTGGCGGACAAATAACCATGGGTTGGGCACGAGATAAATATGTATCGAACTGGTCGAATGGCGTAAGTGTTGCAAGCACCAGTACAAATTATCTCGATCTAGGTATTGCACCTTTCACTCGTTATTATATTGATATCACCCGCAACCAAAAAATCAAATTGTTTGGTATGGCGTCGATGGAACTAGCGTATGGCCGTTACAAATCGCAAGTGAAGCAAAACAACGGTAACATCATTGCTACCAATAGCGACAATAGCGTTAACCTAGATGGTAGCATAGGGTTTGGTATGGCTTATTTCGGCAAAAAGGGTTCGCTTGATCTTAACCTCAGCAATATGGGTTTACGTTTAGGCCTGTATAAAATTTTGCCAACTAACCGTAAACGATAAAAAATATTATACGCTGAAACGCAATACAGCAAAGGATTTCAGAAAAGCAAACAATTGTTAGCACAAAAAATAATTTGGCTGATTGATTGACTGCCCTATACATTTGCAACAGTTCTTTACAATCTCTTATCAAGAAAGGCAGAGGGTAATGGCCCGATGAAGCCTTGGCAACCCTGACGGATCTTGGAGCGTCAGAAGGTGCCAACTCCATCCAGTTGAGTAAACTGGAAAGATAAGTCAGAAACATAGTTTGCTAGAAACAACACAACATAGTAAGCTCATCTGATTTATCGGATGAGCTTTTTTATTGCACCTCATCAAGCAATAGATGCTCGCCCGGTAAGCCCTTCTTGGTAAGCGATGAAAGAATTCATACAAACACTTTCATCAAACTTAAAAACCAAAAAGATGAGCAAGCAACACCGTTTTGAAACCCTGCAACTGCACGCAGGCCAACAAATTGATCCAACCACCAAGAGCCGTGCAGTACCCATTTACCAAACCACTTCTTACGGATTCGATAATGCTGAACATGCAGCCAATCTGTTTGGCCTGAAAGCATTTGGCAATATCTATACCCGCATTATGAACCCAACTTCAGATGTGTTTGAGCAACGCATTGCTGCACTAGAAGGTGGCGTAGCTGCACTCGCTGTTGCATCCGGACAAGCAGCACAGTTTATTGCACTGAATAATATTTTGCAAGCAGGTGATAATTTCATCACCACATCTTATCTCTATGGCGGTACGTACAATCAGTTTAAAGTTGCATTCAAAAGACTGGGTATTGATGCACGCTTTGCCAATGGCGATAATGTAGAAAGCTTTGTGCCATTGATCGACAAAAACACCAAAGCCATCTATCTGGAAACCATCGGCAACCCAAGATTGAATATTCCCGACTTTGAAAAATTTGCCCAGCTGGCTAAAGAATATGATCTGCCATTGGTGGTGGACAATACTTTCGGCGCAGGTGGTTATCTCTTCCGTCCGATTGAATGGGGCGCTAATGTAGTTGTTGCATCTGCCACCAAATGGATTGGCGGCCACGGCACCAGCATTGGCGGTGTGATCATTGACGGCGGTAATTACAACTGGGGCAATGGCAAGTATCCACAGTTCAGCGAACCAGCAGAAGGTTATCATGGACTGAAGTTTAGCGAAGTATTTGGCGAGAACAATCCACTGGGCCTGCCCAATATTCAATTCGCTATTCGTGCAAGAGTAGAAGGCTTACGTGATTTCGGTGCTTCACAGAGTCCGTTTAACTCTTTCTTGCTGCTGCAAGGATTAGAAACACTGTCACTGCGTGTGCAACGACATGTTGACAATGCATTGGCTTTGGCACAATGGCTGGAGCAACATCCATTGGTGGAGTTTGTACTCTATCCCGGCCTTAAAAGCAATGCATACCATGAACTGGCGAAGAAATACCTGAGTAATGGTTTTGGCGGTGTGCTGCAATTCGGTATCAAAGGTGGTAAAGAAAAAGCAGCCAAGTTTATTGATGCACTGCAATTGGTGAGCCATCTCGCTAACGTAGGTGATGCCAAGACATTGGCGATACACCCCGCTTCTACTACACACGAACAATTGAGTGCTGCTGAGCAGGAAGCTGCAGGTGTTGCACCTAATCAAATTCGTGTAAGCGTAGGCATTGAACACATCGAAGACATCAAAGCTGATTTTGAACAAGCTTTTGAAAAAGTATTTGTACCAGCTTCTGTACTGAACTAATATGGCCATCTATCAACATACAGCAGATTTTACTTTGGAAAGTGGCAAGGTGATACCCGGTTATCACCTTGCTTACCAAACTTGGGGTACACTCAATGCACAAAAGAGCAATGCGGTCTGGGTTTTTCATGCACTCACTGCTAACGCCGATGCAACAGATTGGTGGAGTGGCTTGGTAGGTGAAGGCAAGCTCTTTGACCCTGCACAGTATTTCATTGTTTGTGTGAACATGCCCGGCAGTCATTATGGAAGTATCAGTCCGCTCGACCGTGAAGATTGGTATGCTAATTTCCCTTGGTTCACCGTTCAGGATATGGTGCGTGCCTATCAACCTTTGCGCAAAGCTTTGGGTATTGAAAAGATTCATATTGGCATTGGCGGTTCTATGGGCGGACAGCAATTGCTGGAATGGGCTGTAGCCGAACCGGCATTGTTTGAATACATTATTCCTATTGCGACCAATGCACAACATTCCTCTTGGGGCATCGCTTTCAATGAAAGCCAAAGATGGGCTATTGAAAATGATCCCACTTGGCAACAAACAAATCCACAAGCAGGTATTGAAGGCATGAAACTGGCACGCAGTGTAGCATTGATCAGTTATAGAAACTACGCTACCTATACCACTTTTCAGCCAGCATCAAACGATGATCCATTTACACAGCAGCGTGATGCAGCCAGCTATCAGCGCTATCAGGGCGAGAAACTGGCACAACGTTTCAATGCTTACAGCTATTACTTTCTGAGTAAGGGCATGGATAGTCAGCACGTAGGCAGAAACAGAGGTGGTGTACGCAAAGCATTGAGCAGTATACAAGCAAAAGCATTGTGTGTGGGTATTTCATCAGATATCTTATTCCCGCCATCAGAGCAAAGAATATTGGCACGATGGATACCTGATGCTACTTACGAAGAAATTCACTCTGTATATGGACATGATGGTTTCTTACTAGAGTACGAACAATTAGAAATCATCATCCGCAATTACCTCAAGAAAACATTTATTCCGAACGATCTCGAAACGGAGATATTCAATTAAGCAATATGAGCAGCAACAAACATTTGAACATTGGTTTATTTGGCTTTGGCGTAGTTGGTGAAGGCCTCTACAAAGTATTGAAGCAAACACCTTCACTGCAAGCCAGCATCAAAAAAGTAGTGATTAAGCATCCTGACAAAAAGCGTAGCGCCCCACCAGAAATCTTCAACACATTAGCAGACGATATTCTAGAAGATTCGAATATCAATGTGGTGGTGGAAGTAATTGATGATGCAGAAGCAGCATATCATATCGTTACAAAAGCCTTGAAGAATGGCAAAGCTGTGGTGAGCGCCAACAAGAAAATGATTGCCGAGCACCTGGAAGAATTATTGCAATTACAGCAGCAATATCAAGTACCCTTCTTGTATGAAGCTTCTGTATGTGCTTCTATTCCTGTGATTAGAAACCTGGAAGAATATTATGACAATGATCTGCTGCAATCTGTTAGCGGTATCATCAATGGTTCTACCAATTTCATCCTCACCAAAATGTTCCAGGATCAGGTAGAGTTTGTAGATGCCATACTGCAAGCACAACAACTGGGTTTTGCAGAAAGTAATCCGTCACTGGACGTATTGGGTATTGATGCAGTAAACAAACACACGATTCTGGTTGCGCACGCATATGGTATTCTTACTAAGCCAAATAATATCCTGCACAATGGTATCCAGAATATTCAGTTAAGTGATGCCAAAGTAGCTGCTGAGCGTGATTATCAAATCAAACTGATTGCCCGTGCAGGCAAACTGAAGAATGGGAAGATTGCCGCTTTTGTATTACCGCATTTTGTAGGTAAAGAATCTCAGCTCTA
The DNA here is from genome assembly GCA_019745155.1 of Chitinophagaceae bacterium. Classification (GTDB taxonomy): domain Bacteria; phylum Bacteroidota; class Bacteroidia; order Chitinophagales; family Chitinophagaceae; genus JAFLBI01. The sequence continues at coordinate 27,141 of JAIETM010000004.1, forward strand.
TAATGTAGCCAATGAATACAATGGTGTGATCATTGAAAGTGGTTTTGCAGATCAGCAGTTTTTCTATGGCAAGGGTGCGGGCAGCTTCCCTACTGCTTCTGCTGTGCTGAGCGATATTGCCGCATTACGTTACGATTATCGTTATGAATACAAGAAAAAATACTACCACACCCCTTCTGAACTGAGCAATGACTTCTACCTCAAAGTCTATGTAAGCTTTGATGATGTAAAAAAACTGCAGAAGGAAGATTTTGAATGGATAGAAGAGTGGCATAGCGGACAAGAACGCAGTTATCTGGCCGGTGTGATTCATTTCGACAAGCTGGTGCAACACAACTGGTGGAAGCAACATGGCGTTTCGCTGATCGTACTTCCCGAAGCTATTATCGAAAATGTTGAATTGCGTTCAGTTAAGAAGCGCAGTTTAGAACTGGCAGGAATTCTTTAATGAATACTGCAAATGAGCAAGCAAGCGAAATCCCCGATAGGGGATTTTTGCTTTAAGACACCAACCCTTACTTTTACGCCATGCAGGAACTCCATTACAAGCCATGTATAGCTGCTTGTATTATCACAAGTTTAACCGGACTGGCCTTGATCATCAATTCCATGGTCTATGGTAAGATTCCATTATTCCTTCTCCTGAATGGCGATGGCGGCCCTTGGATGGATCTGTTTTTTCATTACTGGACTTATGCAGGTGATGGCATCTGGTGGCTCATTTTACTGCCTTTGGTGTGGCGTTTCAAGAAAAGCTTATTACCACTCTATATTGCGGCTTTTGCTTTTTCAACCCTCTTTACGCAAGTGCCTAAGAAACTCATCTTTCCTGAAATGGCGAGACCAACCAAAGCCATTGCAGATTTGAGTCAGGTGCACACAGTAGCCGGTGTTGAACTGCATCATACCAATAGTTTCCCTTCAGGACATACGGCTACCGCGTTTACCCTTTTTCTTTTAGCGGTACTTTTCTTTCCCCGTAGAAGAACTGTAGTAATTGGATTTATACTCGCAGCATTGGTAGCTTATTCCAGAGTCTATCTGGCGCAGCATTTTCCATTAGACCTTGGCTCCGGTATGCTGGCCGCGGTACTAGCTGTATTTTGTTCGGTACAGGTGCAGAGAAGATTGTTCACGAAAGCTGCATAGGATTCAGCCCCTCGTAATCCTTGATAAAACGAATGATATTATCGAAGCCTGCAAACTCTGCTGCTTCGTGAATAGAAGTAATGACCACACAGGGCATGCCCGCGCGTTGCGCTGATTCCACACCCTTTAATGCATCCTCAAATACAATGCACTCACTTGGTTGCACACCCAATCTTTTTGCACAAGTCAAATAAGTTTCCGGATCGGGCTTGCTGTTCACCACATCATCAGCACTCACTAAGGTTTGAAAATAGTGGCCGATGTTGAGTCCTTCTGTCACAAACGTAAGATTGGGCATAATACCCGCTGAACCAATCGCCATTAAGATGCCAGCCAGGTGCGCTTTTTCAAGAAATGCGTCCAGACCCGGCATTAATTTCAAATGCGGCCGAAACATTTCTCTGTAAGCGGCTTCCTTATCAAACCCAATTTGATAGGCTTCTTCATCCGTGAATTTACCAGGCAGTATTCTGCCAATGAGCTCAGCACTTTTGCCATAGCAATTGGCTTTGGATTCCTCATAGGTAATATTCGCGCCCAAATCATTCAGGATTTTGTGCCAGGCCGAGATATGGTAATGCATATCATCAATCATGGTTCCATTCAGATCAAACAAAAAAGCTTTGGCTTGCATGCGGGCAATGATAGTAAATATTTAATGGATGCGTATTATCTAGCTGCTCAATTAGGGGCATAAAAAATCCCCGCATTGCTGCAGGGATTTGTCGGGATGGCAAGATTCGAACTTGCGACCTCCTGGTCCCAAACCAGGCGCGATAACCGGGCTACGCTACATCCCGAGCCTGTTGAGCGGTGAGGGAGGGATTCGAACCCTCGGTACAGAGTTACCCGTACGGCAGTTTAGCAAACTACTGATTTCAGCCACTCATCCACCTCACCGTCGCCAGAGACAATTGCAACCTAACGAAGCATTGTTCTCAAGAAAGGGCTGCAAATATAACAGCCAATCGGGAAAATCCAATAACAAAATTGAAAAAGAAATTGCCAAAAGAAAACCCAGACTGTTTGTCTGGGTTCCAATCGTTTGTATCGTTATGGCTTACATCGCCGCGAGCTGTACTTTCTGTGTCAGTTCCATCACATTTTCGCGGAAGATGGAGTCTGTATCCATCAGGTCTTTTACCGTCTGGCAGCTGTGGATAACCGTTGTATGATCTCGTCCACCGAAATGCTCTCCGATGGTTTTGAGGGAGTTCTTGGTAAATGCCTTGGCCAGGAACATGGTAATCTGGCGGGCTTGAACAATTTCGCGCTTGCGGGTTTTGTGCAGCAGCTTCTCGTAAGGCACATCGAAATATTCGCAAACCATTTTCTGGATGGCTTCAATGGTGATTTCCTTACTGCTGGTCTTCACAAAATTGCGGAGCACTTTCTTGGCCAACTCCAGATCAATATCTTTCTTGTTCAGTGAAGACTGTGCTAAGAGGGAAATCAACGCACCTTCCAGTTCACGAACATTGGTATTAATATTATATGCCACGTATTTCACTACTTCCTTCGGCATATCCAAGCCATCGTTCTTCATCTTACGCTCCAGAATCTCGATTCTGGTTTCGTAATCAGGCACCTGCAGATCAGCACTCAATCCCCAACGGAAACGGCTAAGCAGTCTTTCCTGTAAACCATCCAGGTCTTTGGGCGGCTTATCTGAAGTAAGTACCAACTGCTTACCACTCTGGTGGAGGTGGTTGAAGATGGCGAAGAATGCATCCTGAGATTTCTCAGCACGATTGAAGAATTGCACATCGTCGATGATGAGTACATCAATTAACTGATAGAAATGGATGAAGTCGTTGATGGCGTTATTACGACTATGGTCCTGAAACTGGTTGATGAATTTCTCACTGCTTACATATAATACCACCTTGTTGGGGTGTAAGCGCTTTACTTCATTACCGATTGCCTGGGCTAAGTGGGTTTTACCCAAACCAACACCACCATATACCACCAATGGGTTGAAAGAGTTGGCTCCGTGCTTTTCCGCAACAGTTTTACCTGCGCGACGAGCAACACGGTTACAATCACCCTCAATGAATGCATCGAATGTATAATTGTGATTCAGCTGTGGATCGATCTGCATTTTCTTCAGACCGGGAATCACAAAAGGATTTCGAACGGGGTTCTCAATAACGAGGGGAAAATTCATCTCGTTATTATTGTATGTCTTGATATTACCTGCAGGGAGATCAACTGAGCCATTGCGGTTACCACTGTCTACCATGATACGGTATTCGAGACGGGCTTCTTTACCCAACTCTCTTTTCAGTGTTTTGGCAAGCAGTGTTACATAATGCTCTTCCAAATACTCGTAGAAGAACTGGCTCGGCACTTGAATCATCAGCACATTACTCTTCAGCTCTACGGGAGTGATTGGTTCAAACCATGTTTTGAAGTGTTGCCATTCTACAATGTCTTTGATAATCTTCAAACAATTAGTCCAGACAGATTCAGCAGTTTTAGCCATATCAACAATCAGCGCTTTATAATGGGTTATGGTTATTTTCTCAAGCCTTAAGTTATCCCTTATTTTCCATATTCACACATGTTGAAAAATTTTTGGGACAGGAGTGCGAATATGGACAAATCTTGTTGAAAAAAAAATTTTTTTGGAAGATGAATTTCTCCATTCAAGAACCAAATCAACTTGCTCCATACCACCAAATTTTTTTTGCTGATTTGGCATGAAAAAGGCGCAATTTTTACAAAAAATATTTCCACGTTTCTGCAAAAAAGTCGTAAACTCCTCTGACAGAATTTTCCCGCTCACGGGTTTGATTTGTCTACATTTGCGAACATAAACATTCCACATACACATGTCATACGAGATCATCGGTAAACTGGTAGCAAGATTCGATATTGTGCAACGCACAGAAACATTCAAAACACGTGAGTTTGTTATTGAAAAAACAGAAGACATTAACGGACGCAGCATTACAAACTATGTAAAGTTTCAATGTGTACAAGATAAGACTGCTATGCCCGATCGTTTCAACATTGGTGATGAGGTAAAAGTTTTATTTAACATCAAAGGCACCAAGTGGGTAAAAGATGGTCGCGAAAACTATATCACCAACCTGGATGCTTGGAGAATGGAAACGGTGAAGATGGGACAAGACATGGGTGGTGATAATGAATATCCTTTCCCAGCAGATGCACCGCCACCAGCTGATATGGTGGACGATCTGCCTTTCTAAACTGCTGACCATTTTTAGGATCAATACCTGACATGCCCACACAGCTTAGTTTCAAACTCAAACCGGCAGAAGCTGCCGACAATGACCTGCTCCGCAGTTATATTGCTGCGCAAGCCGGCGTACCCGAAAACCAGATTAACGGTTTTTACAGACTAAAGCAGTCCATTGACGCACGTAGTCGCCAACAAGTTTGGGTAAATCTTACGCTGGAGGTGTTTATTAATGAAACGCCCACCGGCAGAAATATCCAAAAAGGACAATTCCAAACTGTACAGCAAGCCAAGCATCGGGTAATTATTATCGGAGCCGGACCAGCGGGTTTATTCGCCGCACTCCGATTGATAGAACTTGGCATTCAACCCATTATTCTGGAAAGAGGCAAAGATGTACGTGCACGAAGAAGGGATTTGGCTGCCCTGAATAAAGAGGGCGTTGTAAACCCAGAAAGCAATTATTGCTTTGGGGAAGGTGGTGCAGGTACCTATAGCGATGGTAAACTCTACACCCGCAGCAATAAAAGAGGTGATATCAACCGTATTCTGCATCGCTTTGTGGAATTCGGAGCCGATGAGAAAATTATCTACGAAGCACATCCGCATATTGGCACCAATAAACTGCCCCATATCATTACCACTATGCGGGAATGCATTATCGCCATGGGCGGACAATGTTTGTTTGAAAAAAAGGTAACCCAACTGATTCTTGAAAACGATAGCATTAAAGGTGTAGGTACAGCAGATGGTGATCGACTGATGGCTGACGCCGTGATACTGGCTACGGGCCACTCCGCTCGGGATATTTTTCGCATGCTGCGCGATCAAGGTTTGCTGATTGAAGCCAAACCTTTTGCATTGGGCGTACGCATCGAACATCCACAAGCATTGATTGACTCTATCCAATACCATTGTGCCATTAGAGATGAGTACCTCCCTCCTGCTTCTTATGGACTGGTTGAGCAAGTGCAGGAAAGAGGTGTCTTCAGTTTTTGCATGTGCCCCGGCGGCATCATCGCGCCAGCAGCAACCAACCCTGAAGAATTGGTGGTGAACGGCTGGAGCCCAAGTAAACGCAACAATGCTTTTGCCAATAGCGGCATGGTAGCGGAAGTCAGTGCACAAGACGCTTTGCGTTACCTGAAACACCAACAACAAAAGGCCAGGGCAGATGATCCTCTATTATTAATGCAGTTTCAGGAAGCGGTTGAAAGAAAAGCATTTGTAGCCGGCGGCGGAAAGTTTGTGGCACCGGCCCAACGTATGGCCGACTTCTGTGATAAAAGAACCAGCACTACCCTGCCCGACTGCAGTTATCTGCCCGGCTTGAATAGTGCTGACCTATCTCAAGTATTACCTGATTTTATTTTCAAGAGTTTACAAGGTGGTTTCCGCGCATTTGGTAAGAAAATGCGGGGCTATCTCACCAATGATGCGGTGGTAGTGGCTACAGAAAGCAGAACTTCTTCACCAGTACGTATTCCAAGAAACGCAGACGACCTGCAACATCCACAAATCAAAGGCTTCTATCCTTGTGGAGAAGGTGCCGGCTATGCAGGCGGTATCGTGAGTGCTGCGATGGACGGAGAAAAAGTAGCCAACCAGCTGGCAGCAGTGTTACAAGCTTAAGTTATTCGCCTGAAGCACCCGCTTTGGCCTTCAGTTGCTTTTCTGCAATCAGGCTATTACGACGATAAGCTGTACGTTGTGCTTTTAAGGCAGCTTTATCGGCATCCGTCCAATTCTTGGTAATAGCTTTCAAATCAGGCTTGCCCGCATCTACCCAGGCTGTGTACCAGAAATCGGCCAACAAATCTGCTGAACGCAACAACTGCCTATTAATAGTAGGCTTCAAAGCTTCGCCATAAGCTTTGGCGAAAGTGGTTGTATAATATTTCACAGCAGTACCGCGACGCATCTGTGTTCTGTATTTCACACTATCCGGAAACTGCTGCGTGAGTCTGGTCTCAACTGCAAATACATCAGGCAATAATTGAAACGCACCACGCACCCCCTGCATAATCGCTTCAGCAGGGTTCTTTAAGTATTTGGCTTTGTGGCCGCTATTCAATTGGTATTGATCCAATTCAATCTCAGGCACCACGCTTTCCCACAAAGCATGCAAGCCTTTTTGGTTGGTGAGCTGACCATCATAATTAATAGTAGTATGCAAAGGCACATGCGCATCGCCGATATAATGGCCTAAATCAGCTGCGTAGAATAGAATGCTATCTGCATTACCTGAACGGAAAGCTTCAGTAAGCTTACGCTGCATATACACCACATGATAAGGCACATAACCATACTTTATTAATGTATCGCGGGTAAACTGCTGCACGGCAGCTTCCCAGTAGAGCGGCATTTTCCATGCTGCAGAATCACCATAAGCTTCCATATCAATAAAGTGCTTGGTTGCCTCCGTACTATCTGTATTGCGACGGATATCTGGTCTTGGTGCATTGTTGACGAGATAATCCATATTCTTATAAAAGAAAGGACGCATACCAGAAGGTAATTGGTAGATAGCTACCTGATTCACCGTTTTATGTACCAGAAAGCCCCAGCTAGACAAGCTTACTACAACAGTAATCGCAAAAATGGCGACCAAAACACGTTTCATACTTTTTGGAGGTTAGGGGCGCAAAATAACCATAAAACCTGCCGTTGTTGTAATAATTACACGGGTACTGCTACCAATGTGGGCAGTTTCCTACATTTATCAAAACCAAGACCAATGAGTAACATCCTGGAATTACAAAACCTGAAGAAATATTATGCCACGCAGAAAGCGGTGGATGATATCAGTTTCGAGGTGAAGGCCGGTAGCATTTTTGGTTTGCTGGGACCCAACGGTGCCGGTAAAACCACCCTCCTGCGCATGATCACGGGGATATTTTACCCCGATAGCGGACAAATTATTTTCGACGGCCAATCCTTCAACCCCATTGAAGATGTATTGAAGATTGGTTACATGCCCGAAGAAAGAGGCTTGTATAAGAAAATGAAGATTGGGAAACAGGCCTTGTACCTGGCCCAGCTCAAAGGCTTGAACCATGCAGAAGCCATGGAGAAGATCAAGTTCTGGTTTAAGCGATTGGAAATGGAAAGTTGGTGGAATAAAAAAGTGGAAGACCTAAGTAAGGGTATGAGCCAGAAGCTGCAGTTTGTAACAACTGTGTTGCATGAACCCAAGCTGATTATCCTGGATGAACCCTTCAGCGGATTAGACCCTGTGAACGCCAACCTCATCAAGGATGAAATTTATGGACTGGCCCAACGCGGTTGCAGCGTCATTTTCAGTACACATAGAATGGAACAGGTAGAAGAAATCTGTGACCATATTGTATTAGTAAACCTTGGTAAAAAGATACTGGATGGCACTGTGCATGATGTGAAGCAACAATTCAAGGAAAATAAGTTCAGCATCAAATTGTCTGAAGTACCTAATGGTATTGGCCATGCAGCATTTGAAGTGCTGGAGCAGGAAGCCAATCAGCTCACAGTAAAAATTCAGGAAGGCTTTAAGAGCAATGATGTATTGCAATACCTGATTCAGCAAAACCTGACAGTGGAAGGCTTTAATGAGATTCTGCCTTCGCTGAATGACATCTTTATCAAACTGGTGGAAGGTACCAAATCAACCACCCGTGCATTTCAACCAGTACAATAACCTCAACTCAACGCATTATGAATAAAATATGGATTGTTGCACGCAGGGAATTCCTGACACGTGTACAAAAGAAAACATTTCTACTCACCACCATTGGTCTGCCTTTACTCATTTTTGGCTTCTATGCAGCGATTATCTTTTTCTCTGTTAAGGGATCGGATGATTATACCGTAGCTGTAGTAGATAAAGCCAATGTATTTGAAGGCAAGCTGGAATCAAAGAATGATGAAGTCATCTTCAAAATGGTGAAAGCAGATACAGCTGAATTAAAAACCCAGCTGGAAAAGAAAGTGTATGATGCTTATCTCTTCGTTCCTGAGAACTACACACTTGATAGTGATGAAAGCGAACTGTACTTCAAATCAGGCAAAGCTACCGGCATCATGACACGCGAGGGTATCCAGCGCAGCATCAATAAGCGATTGGAAGAGAAGCGCATGGCCAAGATGAATATCTCTAAAACATTATTAGACAGCCTGCGCAAAGACAGCGATATCAACTATACAACACTAGCTGGCAAAAGCGATAGTGGCATTAAAGCAGGCATCAGTTATGGTGTGGGTTTCATCAGTGGCATTCTTATCTACATGGTACTATTTATTTATGGTACGATGGTAATGCGTGGCGTGATGGAAGAAAAAGTGAGCCGTATTGCAGAAGTAATTGTAAGTAGTGTAAAACCCTTCCAACTGATGATGGGTAAAATCATTGGCATTGGTGCAGTTGGCTTAACCCAATTCATCATCTGGGGCATACTGATTATCAGCTTGCAATTCCTTTTACCAGTAATTTTCCCTGAGCTGGCGCAGTCTATGCAATCACAGGCAATACAGCCAGGTGCAGCAGGTGCTATGAATGCAGCCAAGCAGAGTGGCGCATTAGATGGTTTAATGGCCGGCTTGAGTCAGATTAATTTCCCATTGATTATTGGTTGTTTCATTTTCTACTTCCTGGGCGGCTATTTCCTCTATTCATCATTATTTGCTGCTGTAGGTAGTGCTGTGAATGAAGACCCACAAGATGCACAAAGCTTATTACTGCCTATTACCATGCCCATCATTTTTGCTTTTGTGATTCTGACCAAAGCAGTGAATGACCCCAACAGTCCGATTGCAGTATTCGGTAGCTTGTTCCCGCTTACTTCACCAATTGTAATGATGGCTCGTATTGGTCATGGTATTCCTGAAGGTGTATCTGTATGGCAATTATTATTAAGTATGGCCTTACTGGTTGCAGGTTTTATTGCCACAACATGGTTGGCAGGCAAAATCTATAGAACAGGTATCTTGATGTATGGCAAGAAAGTGACCTGGAAGGAAATGTGGAAATGGGCTTTTAGGAAATACTAAATAAATAAGGGCTATCCTGAGTTTAAAACTCAGGATAGCCCTTATAATATAAGTTTTGCTCTTAATGATAGAAAACCAATGGCTGGTGGTGGCTATAAAATTCGAAACAAAGAAGCCATTCATTTTATCACTTTTGCAGTAGTTGAATGGATTGATGTCTTTACAAGAAAAGTATATCGAGACCTACTGCTAGATAGCATACGATATTGCCAAAAAGAAAAAGGTTTAATACTACATAGCTGGTGCATCATGAGCAATCATGTTCATTTAGTAATCTCTGCAAGAGATAATAACCCAAGTGATATTTTAAGAGATTTCAAAAAATATACCAGCAAAAAAATCATTAAAGCCATTACAGCTCATCCAGAAGAAAGCCGAAAAGAATGGATGTTACAGGTCTTCAGAGAGAAAGGCCAGGCAAATAGTCGTAACAAGCAGTATCAATTTTGGCAACAAGATAATCATCCAATAGAACTATATAGTGAACGTTTTACGAAACAAAAACTAAATTACATTCATAATAATCCAGTTGCTGCCGGCATTGTTGAGAAATCAGAAGAGTATATCTATAGCTCTGCAAGAGATTACTACTATGGCAAGAATTGCGGACTTTTAAATCTAGAATTGCTTTAAATGCAGTTGTTTACTGCGCCAGACTAATCCGCACCTGAACACCTGCACGGGTATTGGTAATTGGTGCAGAAGTAGAAATGTAAGGTATCGCTCTACGCTGATCGAAGAAGAACTTCAAGTTAATACGATTATTCAACACATAATCGATCGAAGGCTGGATAGTAATGACTTTCTGACCGCCTGTACCATACGCATTGCTTTGGTCTAAGCGACTATTGCTTTGCTGTTCATCGCGCATAGACAAATCTAATTTGAAGCTCAAATCATTCTCCATGGTTTTGCCACGCATGAATGGCAACTGGAATGGCAGATGAATACCACGCTTACGCCAGCTAAATCCAAACACCCATTCTGTACTTCTGGTTTCTGCTAACTGGAAATCAACCAGACTTAAACTTAACTGTCTGCTTCGCTTATACTCGAACTTGAGGTTTAACTGATTGACAGTAGTGATATCAATACCAATCAAAGGCGCAAATGCCTCCTGCATCGACAAATTGGGTACTAAGAAATAAGGGATATAATTACCACTTACCGTATCTACAAAACCCGGCGCGCCCAAACCAAATGGATCACGGTACAACAATGCACTCGCAAAGCTATTCATGCTTAACGTGCTGTTATAGCCGTGCGATAAAGTAATCATGCTGAACTTTTCAGCCAAAGCAGGCAACTTGGTTAGTCCTGTGTAGGTTACACGCCAGTTAGGCTTAGGCAGAACACCTTTGAAAGGATTGGTTCGAATAGTAGCATTGTTCTGTCCAATGAGCGGAACATTGTTTGGATCCTTGCCTGTATAAGCAGCCAAGAAAGCTGGAATCAACACATCCTGAGAATAACGGCCATAACCACGCGCATAACCATCAGACGTAAACTGTTGTGCAGGAGGCAGTGATTGCCAGTATGGATTGGTAGCGGCAATTCTTCCGGAAATAATTTGTCGGTTTTGCTCAAACTCTCTGAATGTTTGCGAAATCTCATTTGGATTCTGCTTTCTAAACAAGGTGTTCATCGCCATATAAGACACGCTAAAACCACCGGACGCAAGCGGACTCAAATGCGCAAACTTGCCATTGCTCAATGTGTCTTTGAATAATTCAGAGTAATCCTTATTAAAAGATTTATCAAGGTTGATACTGATATTAAACTCTCGTATCGGCTCAGCTTGTGCGGTAATACTCAACCGCTGCTCAAAGTTCTGACGGAAAAGGAAGTTGAAATTACTATCACTACTCATCAAGCCCCTGCTGGCAAAATTATTCAGCATGGCTGTATCAGGTTGTTTACCGAATACATAGCTCAATCCCGGCGCCATACTGCCGAAATTATTACCCAAGATTTTCGAGCTATCCATAAAGCCCGGCAATCTGCTACGCAAATTTTCAGTGTAGCTAACATTCACATTTTTCACCATCGTCAGCAAACGACCGCCAGTACGAACAAAATCATTCATGTCAACAGGCTCGTTTTGCTTAGATAATCTTCTTGCCAAACGCTCATCTCTTCTTTGCTGACGCCATTTACGTAATGCATCTCGGCGCGCCTTGCCTTTCAAATCTTTCACCACTTCTTCCTTCGATGGCAAACTGCTACCCAATACTGATTGCTGTATGGCTTGACCGGGTGGCGGTGGTGTTGGCTTACGCTTTCGTTTATTTTTATTGTCTTGCACATCTGCATCAGAACGAACAGGTACAGTGAAATCTTCCAAAGCACGCAACCATCTGGATTTTGCATATAATCGTCTGAAATCAAATTCGCCTGTCAGATTATTATCCTGCCCATTTTCAATTACATTACCTAAGCTTCGTGCAATCAAGCTGGCACCAACCCAATTATACGTTGTCTTGTAGCTATAACGCGCATTCACCCAATCCACCAAAGGAATCTTGCTCAAAGGCAAAGTGTAGGTGAGATTGGCTGTCTGCTGATATAAAGTATTTCTACCACCCTTGAGGAAATTGTCACGAACAGAGTCACGTTTAGGGCCTCTATCAATTCTACCGAATGGTTCATCTACACGTGCATTATTGGTAGCCGAAAAATCAATATTTAATGAGCGGGTTAAATCCCAGCGCATATTGTAGAAACGATCGAAGGTGAAGAACTTATCGTACGTTGTATCCACTCTTTCTACCTTACTATCGATTGTATTCACAATACGTGGTACAAACTGTCCGAACTGACGATTCACATCTGCGCGGAAACCAATTAAAGAAGGCGTAATATTAAAATTGAATTCTTTCAACCACTTCAACCAATTGCTATTGCCTTTAATTAAATAACGCATTGGCTCAATAAACCTCGGCTGACCACTAAATGTATATCCAAGGCCTGCACGATGTCTGGTAACTTTATTCTCGGTTACAAGCGGACTTCTTTGCTCGGTTTGTGTGAAAGAATAGCTCACATCAAAATTACTCAAACGCCAAGGCTGTGGCTTACGCGCCGATGGTGCCAATCTAACATTGGTAAAATTGATTGTCTTAATAGTCGTTTGATCCAATGCTGTATTGCGAATAGAGTCGCGTTTATTACCTGAAGTATTCAGCTTACTCTGATACAATACATCTCGATCATAAGGATCATACTGTGGTGCGCGGATGGTTCTGTTGATACTTGCATATACAGGCAATGACAAACCCCATTTTGCTGGTGTCAATTTACCCGCATTCAAATTGGTAGCAATATCAAACTGCACTAGATTGTCACGTGCACGCTCATTCACTCTTTGTTCAATGGTACCAAAACCTTGGGTATAGGTATTCGCAGAAACAGACAATGTACCCAAATCTGCCAAAGTCATATCTACCCTACCCAATGCAGCCCATGCGGATTTTTCATCAAGCTCAGATAAACGTAATTCGTTTACCCACATTTCCGCATACATAGGTGCTGTACTTATTGGATTGGCATTTTCAATCGCCACCAAGATACCCCTCACTTCACCAAGGTTGGGATTACCAAATACGGAGAATGTCTTATTACCAATTCGCTCACGATACATCGTGGTGAAAGATTGATTGGTTTGATTGCGACGTAATTTCAACTCTACCAATTCGCGCAAGCTAAAATCCAAATTGTTGACATCTGGCCATACAATATTGGCCTGACCAGCAGTATAAGTGCCCGGCGGCGTTACTTTCAATGGAATCTTGATCTCGTAATAATTATTCAGGAAGTCTTGACCCAAACGAACCACCAGATTGGCATCGCCATCACGCAAAGCTGCCTGACCAACAATAGATTCTATGTGCGCAAACATAGAGAGCTTACCATACTGACGCATATCAAAAGGCACAGTCTTGAATACACCGCGCGCATCACCGCGTGTTAGGTTTCGTACTTGAATACTCAATGCTTGTTCGTTCTGCAAGAGATTCACACCGTTATTGCTCAGTTGCTGCACACGTTCAATACCGGGAGGAATTACATAGTTCACCGGCTGACGTGCACTATTCTCTTCCAAGTTCACAGCCAAAGTGTTGAAAGTAGTTGGCGAGTTATTCGGCAGCTTGATATAATTACCTGCTGTATCTAAGTTGTAGGTGAATTGCCGCCATTGGTTACGCACCAGATCCATCTTCACAAAACGAAGCACAACAGAATCTTCAAAATCGGTCATATACCAACGCATGAAGCGTATAGATTTAAAGTCGGGAATATTCCCAACTTTTCTACTGTAATCACGAATAGGCACACGGAACAAATACCAATTCTCAGTTCTGCGAATTCCATCTGCAGAATTCACGGTAACCGTTCTTCTATCCGTGATGTATTTATTACTACCCACATTCATGTTAGGGAACAAATCAATCTGGTATTCATAATACTCTTCTGATTCATTCAAAGTATTATCCCTGTTCAAATCTTCATTATCCGGATACAAAGTTGCTGCAGGCGTAAACTGTCCGCCAGTAGTAGCGAGAGGCGAGTTGCCTTGTGGATTATTGAAATTCTTATAACGTCCCAGAATACCCGTAGCACTTGCATCATAACTCGCATCCCTGAACCATACATAGTTATCATCAGATGGATCATTCAATGCACGACGATAGATAAAGGAGTTGGTGCCGAAGTTTTGTGCAAGACGATTTAGATAGTTCTGTCGCTTTCTTCTTTCAGCAGCATCATCTACGCCATCCAAACCAACATCCTGAAATGGTCTATCAGCTGGATCATTACTAAAGGCTTGCGTAATCTGAATGGGGTTCACCGGTGCCTTACCCCATGCATTACTACTGTCAACCGCTGCGGGTATCGTAGGCGTATTCAATCCATTCTCATAAAACCTTCTACCATCTTTCAGGATGTCTTCACTGATATTACCCAGGTTCAAGAATAATTTACCACCGCGACTATTGGTGTTTCGAATAAATGGATCCTGAATCCAGAACTCCACGAATTCGATATTGCCTGTTTCAAAATCTGTTTGATCCAATGCACGCATGATACCACCCCAACGAGCTGCAGGGTTAGTTAGATGACCACTATCTGTAATTTGTCCGATTCTGTTTTCAAAATTGTATGGCCCTTTATTGCGTGGATAGAAAGCCATGTCAAAAGTGAAAGCCTGTATATCCGTAATATTGGTTGTACGCTGCGGAAATAATTCATTGGTGAATACCTGACGTACGCGAGGATCACTTAACTCAGATAAGTTTCTACGCAATGGGTTATTCGGACTATTTCTATCCTGCAGGTTAGGCTCAATTTGATACCAAGCCAGCTTTGCTCTGTTTTTATTGTAGTCAACAGAATCTGTCAAAATTGCTTCAGGAAACTTAGGATTACCTTGTGGTGTAGATGCCAGGTTCCAAGCAACAAAAGGAAAACGCAAATCAATATTGTTACGCGTGCCTTCAAAATCATCCAAATAAATCAAGCCCTGTTCAGCACGACCAATTTGCGGTGGGTGACCGGGCTTCAACAAAGCTGCTTCACCATAAGCAGTGATATTAGAAGGTGCTTTGGTAGAATAGAAAGGCAGTTTATTCAACGCACGTGTTAAGCCAGGCAAATCTGAACGATAACTAAAATCCAAACCAAACATGGTGTTGCGGATAGGATCATCACCATAATTCATTTTGGTAAAGAAAGGACGCTCGCCCAATCTTACTGTAGAAAAGCCCAGCGCTAGTTTTTTATTGGCGAGATAATCTAATCGTAAACCAGTAAATCCTCTTTGTTGCAAACCAAAGCCTGCATTGTTTTCAAAAGATACTTGCACAGGAATACCGGATGACAAAATACCCTGATTCAAAATCTTTACACTACCCAGGTTATAATCTATTACATAGTCGGCACCCTCGCGCAATAGTTGTCCGCCTGCAGACACGGTTACTGATCCTCGAGGGATATTGAATGTGTTCAAGAAAATTTCAGAACCACCCGTTCCTTTTGCCTGACCTTGCATCACAAAACGATTCACATTGGCATAGGTCTGCGCAATGGCTTTGATAGAATCGTACAACTGATAGTAAATATATTTCTGCTTCAATGCAGTGGCTTGTCCGTTATACGCCAGTCGATCCAAATCTCTACCAAAAGGCTCCAAAACCGGGAAGACAATACGACCTTGCTGCGGCAAAATGGTGAAGCCTTCAATCCAATCGAATACACCATCGGGCTGTGGATCATTTCGATTGTTGAGTCGGTCTAAATTCAAAATACGCAACAAAGGCTGGCCTTCTACAGTTGGCGCTGTTTCAGGCAAATATCTTTTCAAACCACCGCTAGGCTCTTCATACAAAACATTCAATTTGAAATCTTCACGCTGAATTCCACCAAACAAATCAAGCGTGTACACATTCTTCATCATCAAACCCCAGATAGGCAATGTAGGTCTTTGCGAAGTAGCTTTCAATAATTTCAGGAACAATACTTTCTGTACACCTTGTGTAGAATCCAATCCTACATCTTGCGCAAATTCACCTACTTGGTAAACACGGCCATTGAATGTGTATTGAAATGCCACACCCAATACTTCATCTGGCTGCAGCTGAGTATTTAATGACAGGAAACCAATCTGCGGATTGAAATAATATTCGTTGGGTGATAATTTTCTTGCGAAAGTTTTTTCGAAATCTTCAACTGGGCGCAAACCTTTTGCCAATAATTGACTAGTGATTTGTACCGGATTCCTGTTCGCAGGATTCGCTGTGAGATAGGCATATAAATCGTTCGCACGGTTATCCGGCAAAGGATTATTACTTAATGGATTTACCACACCTGTTCTATATGGATTGGTTTCCGCCAAATCCATCAAGCCCACAACATCACGCGATTCTGTTGTAGCCCCTGTTCTATTCGTTACCCAAACATCCATACGCAAGATCTGCACCTGACTGTTTACAATCGGCAGTTGCGACATGGCTTTATTGTAATTATTACGGAAGTATTGAGCTAAGAGAAAGTGTTTATTCTCTTCATAATCATCCAGTTTCTTTTGAAAGGTATTGGTAGAAGCACCGCCTTGCAAGGCAACAGATTGTCTTTGTGAACGCTGATTGGCAATAGCAGCTGTTACAAAGAGTTTACCAAACTGCAATTGCGTTTTGATACCAAAGAGGTTTTGCGCACCGGGAATCAATGTTCCTTTTGATTGAAAAGAAATATTGCCCGCTTCAATACTCTTGATCATTTCATCATCCATGCCCTTATAATCCAGCTTGATCTGGTTATCGAAATTCAGGTTGGACAATGTGTTGTAATTGATAGGAAAACGCAGCTTATCACCAATGCTGGCATTCACGCCCAGATTGGCATTCATATCGAAATCAAAACCACCATTACGTCTGGCTCTTTCGGCCAATGTGGGGTTCTTGATGTTTTGTCCCTGATAACCTGCCAGGATATTCACTTCACCCTGCGGGCGAATATCTACTTTCAAACCGTTGGGACCTAGGCCAAACATCCTGTCGAACAACTGATCATACACTTTCAGCTTAGGTCTGGCAGCTTTTTTATTCAGCAGCGTTAACGCATCTGACCGTTTGCGGAAATAATCTACTTCTGCTTGTCTACTTTGTTGTTGATAGAATTGCTGAAAACTCATCGGCACCGGCTTGCGATACAAACGGCTGCCAATTTTTTCTTCTACATAATAAGTCTTGGTCTTGGGATCGTATTTCACTTCACGCTTGAGGTAAAGCGAATCATTAAAGTCGAAAGCATGGCTTTTGGGCGCGTTAAACTGATCAGCTCTTCTGTCATTGATGGGGAAACGCAAAGAATCTTTCTGCTGTGCAAACAACACACTGTTGCAACAACAAAACAAGATGATGATGTAGCCCGGAAGCGAATATTTCCTACGCGAAAAAAACAATAGTTAGTCTACTTGGTCAGGTAACGTTGCAGCGATATCAAATATTTTTAAGTGACTGTTTAATAATGTCTTCTAAAGTTACGTCGGTATTCAGAGATTTCAGTGTTTTTTGTACAGCCGCTTCTGCCGCATTGCGGGCAATGCCCAAAGCCACCAGCGCCTGAATGGCATCCTGACCGGGCAGCTGTGCAACTGCACCTGTGGCACTCAGCGCCTTATCGCCCATGTGCTTACCTACTTTATCGCGTAGCTCCACCACCAATCTTTCGGCAGATTTCTTACCAATACCCTTAATTTTCTCCAATTGAGCCGTATTGCCTTGCGCTATTGCTTGAATAATCTCCTCAGGCTTCATGCCAGACAGCATCATTCTAGCCGTAGAAGCGCCTACCCCAGAAACACTGATGAGCAACAAAAACAGGTCTTTTTCAGCTGTATCAGCAAAGCCAAATAAGGTCTGGGCGTTCTCAGTTATGTGCAAGTAGGTGAATAACAGGCCAGTGTCTTTCTGACTAATGGCCGAGTAAGTATGCAGGCTGATCTGAAGATCATACCCTACTCCATTGACGTCTACTACTACTCTGGCCGGTGTTTTTACTGCAAAATGGCCTCTAACAAAAGCGATCATAGGCCTTAAAAGTACATGGAAATCATGAAGTAAGCATGTTTTGACTAACCCGCGTTAGCTTATTTGCCCTTTCTACCTATCTAAAAAGGGTTAAGTTTGCGCCCTCAAAGTAAACTCCGTATGAGCACCAGAGCAGCCATCACCGCAGTAGGCGGATATGTTCCTGAAACCAAACTCACCAATTTCGATTTGGAGAAAATGGTGGATACCAACGATGAGTGGATTAGAACCAGAACTGGTATTGAGGAACGCCGCATTCTGAAAGAGCCAGGTAAAGCCAGCAGTGATATGGCCGTACCCGCTATTCAGGAAATCCTGCGCAAGAAGAATATGGATGCTACAGAAATTGACTGCATCATTTGTGCGACTGTTACGCCGGATATGGTGTTTCCTGCTACTGCAAATATTATTGCAGATAAGATTGGCGCAACCAATGCCTGGGGCTATGATATGAGCGCTGCCTGCAGCGGATTCTTGTTTGCGTTGACTACCGGCGCCATGTACATTGAAAGTGGCCGCTTCAAGAAAGTGATTGTGGTGGGCGTTGACAAAATGAGTGCCATAATTGATTATACCGACCGTGCCACTTGCATCATTTTTGGTGATGGCGCCGGCGCTGTTTTGCTAGAACCTAATCAGGAAGAAGTGGGCGTATTGGATAGTATTCTGCGCAGCGATGGTAGTGGTAGACAGTACTTGCACATGAAAGCAGGTGGATCACTGAAACCTGCCACGATGGAAACCGTATTGGCAAAAGAACACTTTGCGTATCAAGAAGGTCAGGCTGTATTCAAGTTTGCTGTAAAAGGCATGGCCGATGTAAGCGCTGAATTGTTAGAACGCAATGGTCTTACTGGTGAAGACATCGCTTGGTTGGTACCGCATCAGGCCAACCTCCGCATTATTGATGCAACCGCCAACCGGATGGGCTTACCCAAAGAGAAAGTGATGATCAATATTCATCGCTATGGCAATACCACTGCAGCAACTATTCCACTTTGTTTATGGGAGTGGGAAAGCCAACTGAAGAAGGGCGACAACATCGTACTTGCAGCATTCGGCGGCGGCTTTACTTGGGGCGCTACTTGGGTGAAGTGGGCGTATTAACGATTGCTAATTTTCTATTTGAGATTTGAGATTGGGTAGTACGCTCTAAGTCAATATTTTGCTAGAGTACTTTTTGCTTTTGACTTTTGACTTTTTACTTATGCAAAAGCTTTTTTGCTTTTGACTATCAAGCGCAACGGTTTTTTCCCCTTAATAATAATGGCCGTATTAACGGATGGCTCTTTTTTGTAGGGCGACGCAAAGGAGAAATTACTCAAGAGCTCAGCCATGATCATGTGCATTTGAATATTGGCAAAGCCTTGCCCTATGCACGTTCGCTTACCCTGACCAAATGGGATATACACAAACGCCTTTCCCTGCAACTGTTGTTTCTCGAAATTATCTGGTGAGAATTGTTGAGGATTGCTCCAATAGTCTTTATGCTGATGCGTTACAAAAGGTGTAATCATCACGATAGAGCCCTTTCTAATCTTATACCCTTCAATAATATCATCCTCCATACATTGGCGCATGTAAAACCAAACCGGCGGATACAAACGCATGGCTTCTTTCATGCACAATTTCAAATAGGGTAAATCCCGTTGCTGCCAATCTTCCACACGCGCCACTTTATTGGCATCAAGCTCCTGATGAATCTTTTCTTGTTCACTTGGATGTTTGGCAATGCAATACAATGACCAACACAAAGCAGCTGCAGTTGTTTCAAAACCTGCAAACAAGAAATTCATAATGGTATCCCTATAATCCTTGTACGTAATCGTTTTGTTGGCATAGGCTTCGTTCAAAACAGTCGTTAATGCACCCGGCGACAATTCTTTATTGATTAATTGATGAATCATCGCATCAACCAATTGCTCCAGATAACGAATATCTTTTAGCTCAGCTTCTGTATTCTTTTTACCGACCAAGGCATTGACAAATAGTTGCATAAATTTCTTGATGGCAGTATTGAAGCTAACTGCATGCATCACTTGTTGAAATGCATCAAAAATGGGATCGTTATCAAAATATTTGTCCGCTACAAATTGGGTACGGAATAAAATATTGTAGGCACTTTTATGAATACTCGACTCAATGTCTATTACTGGGTTCTTGGCACTTTGGATTCGCCATTGTGCCACCATCAAAGCAACTTCTTCTGCAACAGCGGTATAATGTTTTGCTAATGCATCAGGCGCAAACAGCGGCTTCACCAATTCATGTTGCTGTTGCCAATCAAGACCATCACTTAAAAAAATACCATTACCTAGAAAATAATCCACTGCGCTGAGATCCTTTATCTCACGCACCACTTCACCTCTGGAATAATTCTGCACATTGTCTTTCAGGACATGCTTGATATAGTTTGGGTGGCTAATCAGCACGACTGGCTTATAAGGCTTTTTGTTGAAATAGTTGATATCACTAAACGCAACGATATCACCATAATTCGCAGCTATTTGCTGTAAAGCTGAAATCGGGTGCTTTACAAAAGCCAACAAATATTTTGGGATGTGTAGTGTCGGTATAATGGGAATTTTAGGCACTCAATCAGGGCAGTTTAAAATTGTCCAAGAAGTATTTAAATCGCACTGCCGCATTGGTAAGTCCTAACCCATTGCTAATGGTATGATCAGCAGAAAAATGCGCCGTCATATGTAAAGTATTGGTCTCTGGATGAACAAAAGGCCCAACCACTAATAAACCAAAGCTGTGGAAATGATTCGCAAAAGCGTAAGTAGGGTTTTCTATGGATATGTGTTTCTTCACTGCACCAAAATATACGCTACCAAAAATATCTTTTCGCTGCAGCGGCATACTCATCAGAATAGAATACCCAATTTGTCTGATCCACTTGGGCAACTTCATGAAGTGCTTTTTATAGGAAGGTAATCCATCATCGCTTGTACTTCGCACATCACTCAAAATAGCCTCTATCTCAAAGACGGTCTTTTTGTTGAGCGCTCGGATGATTTTTGAAGCAAGTACTTTTTTGCCATTCACTTCTATTTCATACGGAAAGAATGCATCAGCATCTTCAAAAACATAGCGCAGGTTTCTCCAGCTTTTTAAAGCATGTAGTCTTTTCTGCTCTTGTAAAACCTGCCCATAACAATACAAGCAAACGGCAATCATAGAAGGTCCATGGCCATTAGCAGCTCTATACTCATCGAGCATTTTTTTGATATGCGTAACATCAGCTTTACCCAAAGCATGAATCAAATTTACTTTAGACCCTAGATAAGCGCTATCGGCCACCATGATATCGACAGGCTTGAGCTTTTCTGTAAAGTATTTTTTTGTAGGCATACAGTGCGACTAATAAGGTAGTCTAACAAATATAAAGTGAACAGAAAAGGTATGTAGAAAAATCTGGAAACAATGGTTATTAGTTACTGATTTGTGGTTTCCAGTTATTGATTATTGTTGATTATTAATTGTTTATTGACGGCTTAAATTTGACAGGGTACGACAAGTTACTGTGCTTGTATTGTTGGGTTATCAGCAGCATAATCTTAGCATTTTAGCATAAGTAGCCAACCTAAGCCTCTTACTTCCGCTAGCGGAGAGATTAAAACGAAACCCCTTTATTAGTTTAAAGAAAATACGACTGTATTGACGGAGCGATAATGAGAATTAAATGAATAAAGAAGGCTATAGCTAAGCCATTTTGTAATGAGACTTGAATTATTGTGTCGCTGTAAAACTTTCGTAACATTATTTCGTCGGCCTCATCTATCTCCTCCGATGTTAAAGTTGTTTTGTCTAACTGACTTGCTTTCCTCAAAAAACTTGAACCTGCGAAAAAGGGAATAAACAATAAAACCAACTGCAATCTTGATAATTGCACAACATCATAATCCTCAACTGCCATTTTCAATAAAAAGTAATATGGAATAAGATTTATCAATTGAAATATCAACTGAATTCGTTGCGAAAACTTTCTCTTTTCTTTAGATGATTTGTTTACCAAGGATGAGTTTGCATAAAGTAAAGCCTTAAAGACTTGCATCGAAATCCAATTTACAAATACAATTAGTCCTATGAATTTAAACCAAAGAAGTAAGAATTTCCAAAACATAAGTACCAGTTTAACTATTTTAATAGAAGAATAATTTTAGGATTTCAACCAACAGTTTTAGACTTAGCATTTGGACGGCTTTCGGTGCACAAAACTTCAAGTTTGCACAGCCTGTTCCGTCTCAAAGGGGCAGCCTATATGACTCAAAACCATTTATAACTAGTACAGTTTAGAAGGTCCGAAATCGGTCGACTGTAAGTTTGTTAAATATCGCATTTAAAAATGTTTAGTTATCCATAATTAGTTTAGCTGAGAAAATGAAATAACATGATTTCAACTTGAACTTTATTATTAATATCGTCCTTCTGCCTAAAGAGAAAACTAAAACTGCTCATGTCCTTTACGCCTAAATACTGTACATAGTATTGATGCTCTTTTGCTTCTGCTTCAATTTGCCCCAACACGCTTGAGAAGTCCTTGTTATTAACAAAAAAGATGATGGCAACTTTTGTATCCCGCCAAGTTATATAATTATCAAATAATTGGTATATAGTTGAGTGGAAAACTGACGCTCCTTTCCACCATTTACATTCAGCAATGAAAAGATTGTTGCCTTTATCATCTTTAAGAAGGATATCCGTCCGTCCTTCCTTATTAAAGGTTTCCCCAGTCGCCGCAGTTTTCTCATATCTGCCAGTCAAGTTAGTTAAGAAATGATCCCTAAGCCCTTCTTCGTCCTGTCCAGAATAAATTTTTGGCTTTTTTTCTAAATCCTTTCCATAGTCAGAAAGCGTTTTTAAAATATCCTGATACAATTCGTTTGGAAATTCAGAAGTTGGTAGCTTTTTCTTTCGAATAATTGGGGTTGGCTTGCTTGAAAAACTATCTTCGTAAATCCTATCGTATCCTTTTTGTGTTAATCTGAAACACTCTGGTCCAGCAGATGCGTCCTCGTAACTAATATAACCTTCATCAATTAAAGCTTTCGCTGCATCACTAAAAATTTCCTGTTCTTTTGGATTTAGTTTTAGAATTACTTCAAAACGTAAGACATTCATCATTACTATGTGGTTTGCTCGGCTATTGCTTTTCCTAAACTGGTCAAGAATAATTTCTTGCATTTCTTCTTTTGATTTCATACTTATATCCACTGGTTGATCATTTATTTGTTGAGGTTTTTTAGAAGTTAATGAAGTGTAATAAGAAATAAACTCATTATTTATTATCTCATTAATATGTTTCAATGACTTGATTGTTTTTTCGCATTCTGTTACTATTTGAGAATGTTTTTCTCTATCAGCTGCCAAGCCAATCCATTTATTTAAGCTATTGATTGTGTCGTTGCCGAAATTTTCTATGTAAGGCATTAGCTCTAATAGAAGAAGCTTCTTTTCATCAAGGCTGAATAGATTGTCGTCAAGATATTGCCGAACACTCTCGACTAATTTAGAAGCAACAGAAACGGGCTCTAGCTCATTTTTGTAATTTTTATACAAATATGGTAAAGAGTAGGTGCCTTTTTCCTCGTTACGAACCAACTTAAACACGTTTTTCGAAGCAACTTTAGCCTTTAGAATTTGTAGTGGCTCGTAATACCTTGAAGTAAACCCAATTTTGCTATTAGTTATACTTGTCATTCTATAATATCAGTGTGTATTTATTTTTATTAAGATATCCGTATAATCCTATTCAGTTTTATATTAGAGCTTTCGTCATAGGTTACATGCTAATCTAATTTATGAAAATAAATCATATGCAAAAGCATCAAGACTATACATGTATAAGCCTTGAGAATGCTGATTTTTTAGTCTCCTAAGAGTCTTCCTCTATGAGGAGACTCTTAGGCTTGAGCTCATTAATGCCACAGAGTCTCCGCGCTGCGGAAGACTCTGTGGGAATATAAAACTTTTACAGGCAGTTAATGCCTTTCGTCCGTCACACTTTCATATTCTTCTCAAATAAAAAATGTAGTGTATCACACTCAAAGTGCCTATTCAACGCCAAATAGTTTTCTTTGTTCTGGTGTTAGATTTTCAATCCTTTTTTTAGTCGCTTTATATATTTCTGGCAATAGCTCTTGAATTGGATAATGTGACCAATGTAAAAAAAGTGTCGTGTATTTTAAGCATAGACTGATAATCTCATCTATCGATGCTTCACTGTAAATGTTGACTGGCTTTTTGGCAAATTTATTTAGTTTGTTTAGCTGCATTTCTTTATTTGCAGCCCCAAACCATCTGTATTTATGAGAAAAGTCCAATTGCCAGTGTGCCATTACATTTCTACATTCCATAATTTTTGTCAATTCTTCGCCGACTGAAGAATTGGGAGTATGTGCTAAAAAATATGGCTCTTGTAATTTTACTAATTGGCAGACTATTTTAATCTTGTTGCTAAATGTCATTTCTGTTTGCCAAAAGAAAGTTTGACGAAAACTCTCTATTTGTTCGTCATAATCTTTATCCGTCAAGGCAATAACATAATGTCTAGCAATAAACAGTTCAATAACCTGCTCAACGTCTATCGCATGTTTTATTACTTTACCTCTCCATCTTTCAGCCATTTTCAAGTATTCATCCCATTCTTGAAAAGGCTCTTTAGAATTTGTCTTTGTCATAAATGCTTTAAAAATATGTTATATGTTACGCTGCTTAAAAGAATTAATCCTGCTGAAAAAAATATTTGCTATCTAAATAATGAGCAGTCAGCACGTTTTTCGTCACATCCAAAACCGCCACATGACATACAACGTTCGAGGCTTGCCGCAGAGCTGGGATTGTTGCTGTATCTTCCTAGCAACTGAAGCCGATTGAAAACTGATTTTAAAGTTAACAACTAAAAGCCAAATAGAATTCGGTCAAGTCCAATATTAGCTGATAGCAATATCCTGCAGATGCATGTTTATTTCGTCCACCAGCCTTACTGCGAAACTTTTTGTTGGGCGTTTGTTGTTATTAGAAAAAAATCAAGCGAAATTAGCCGACTGTAAATGTCGAAGAGAGAGTTCGAGATATTTTGGATTCGAAAACAAGGTACGCTTTCGGTCACTCCATTTTTCCAATCCTTTTGAAATTGCTTGTTTATCTAAAGTGTTTTCTTTTGTTGATATATAATCTATAGATGACAATAACTCTAAGGCAAAGTCAGAGTAAAACCCTCTCAAAAAGACAATGGTTTTATTTGCTATCTTCAACAGCTCGTTGTCTTTTTCAACATGACTTTTTACCATTTCATAAGCATCTGCGACTAAGGTTAAGGGCTCAAAGGGCTTTTTATTCATATCGCTATACCCCATTAGATAGCTTCCGTTAATTGCATTTAATACAAATCGGACTTTTCCAGAATATGGTCCATAAAAGTTTGGTTCAAACTCTAATTTGAAAAACTTCTTTGCGCCGAATTTCTGCAAGAAATAGCAGATTTTCTCACTCGAAAATTCAGAAACATATTCGCCATTTTTAACCAGGTCATACAAAACATACAATAGCAAAGCTCGGGCATCCGTAAGTTTTACTCTTTCCTTCATTAGATGCTCTTGAATTTGAATGGTTGGTTCGTAGACATAAATATCAATGTTTAAATATCCAAGCTTTTGTTCTATTATTTTTTTAACTTTCTCCCAGTTCAAACCACCGTTTCCAGCTCCAAGTGGTGGTATTGCTATACTCTTTATTTGCCTATGATTAATTACTTCAACAAGATTGTCTAGACCATCTTCAATATACTTATACTCTGAAGGTTTTCTCCAATCGGTTTTTGTTGGGAAATTAATAATAATCCGCTCTCCTGTCGCCGTGTTGCTATCTAGTGTCACAAACATTCTTCCGACTTTTACTTCCTCATTTTTGGATGCTTTTTCATAGGCTTTATAATTGTTAGGGTACGCTTTTTTGAATTGCAAAGCAATACCTTTTCCCATAACACCCATTGTATTTACAGTATTTACTAGAGCTTGGGCGTTACTGTCTAAAATGTTACCTGTAATATATTGTATCATGTTTGTTTATTAATAGTAAGCGCCAGGTATTACCTTTATTTTATCTTCTTCAATTCCTAAATCTACTAACTTATTTTTAGCATTGTCATTATAACACCCAAAACCTATTATATGACTTGAGTCTACATCACCAGAAACTAAAAATTCGGCCTGCTTTTTTCTCTTCACATTTAAATTATCTTGTCCGCCCCAATATGAAGCCCGAACCGCATTCCAGTCAATAATTTCTGGTAATTCGCTAACTTTTGTTTTATCGTAAAATGAAGTTAAGTTGTCAGTTGCATGACCGTCTGAAAAATAATAATCCTTATGATGCTTAATGATTTTGGCAATTGAACATACCATGTAAATTATTTCATAAGCAGGAGTAGCCTTAGTGACAAAATTACCTCCGTTTTGTATAACGTAAAGCATTGGCATTTTTATACCGAAATAAAATGGAATGAAGTCTCCGAGAGTGATTGTAGATGCATCAATATCAAAGATATCGCCATTGTCCACCTTAACAAGCTTAGTGTCTCTATTACTTATTAAGCTGATGTCACCAATAGCTACATAATCAGGGTTATGGTTTGGAGAATTCCTATGTGTTATCCCATATTGTAATATATGCTCTATATTGTCAATATGTGTCATGCGATAAACCTTAATTTCTGCCAAATCCATTTAATTTCAATTTGAAACTTCGAATATAGCAATTTCAAAATTTAAATGGTTTCCAGTTCAATAACGCCCAATTCTAATATATGCTAAATAAATTACACGAAAAAACATCATCTCTTATAGTTTCTAGTTTATAGTTGCCCATGATTATTGCTGATTGTCAATTGAATATTGTTAATTGTTGAGTGGCCCATAAACTACAAACCACCCTCCTACGCTAAAGCTTCGGTGGCCTTCTAAACAAAGCTTCAGCATAGTTGAGGCAGGCTAACCACTAACCTCTAACTAGTAACCACTAACTACTAACCTCTAACTCAACCCCGTAATCACCCCATTCGCATCAATATCCATACCCTCTGCGGCAGGCAGATTAGGCAACCCAGGCATGCGCATCATATCACCTAGAATGGGTATCACAAAGCCTGCACCACTGGCGAATTCAAATTCACGTACTGTTACCACAAAATTTTCAGGTCTTCCTATTTTTCTTTCATCATCCGATAAACTCTTGGGCGTTTTCGCCATACAGACAGGCATCTGATCAAAGCCCAATGATTGAATATGCTTTAAATGTGTTTTGGCCTTCACAGAATACTCAACACCTTTCGCGCCATAAATCTTGGTGGCAATGGTGTGTATCTTGTTTTCAATTGTATCATTCCATTGATACAATGGCGAGAAATCGCCCGTACTATTTTCCACCAATTGCACCACAGCCTTAGCCAATGCCTCCATGCCTTTACCACCTTCTGCAAAACCCGTACACACAATGGCTCTTGCACCATGCTTGGCACAGCAATCCTGTACCAATTTGATTTCGGCTTCTGTATCACCAGGGAAAGCATTGATCGCCACCACCGGCGGCACACCAAACTGACGGATATTTTCCAAATGCTTTTCCAGATTGGCCAAACCAGCTTTCACTTTTTCTGTATCAGCTATGGCATATGCATCTTTCTTCGCGCCGCCGTGGTGTCTTAAAGCACGAATAGTCGCTACAACAACAGCAGCTGCAGGTTTTAATCCGCTCGACACACATTTGATGTCAAAAAATTTCTCTGCACCCAGATCAGCGGCAAAGCCCGCTTCTGTTACCACATATTCACTCAACGATAATCCCATTTTTGTTGCCAATACAGAATTGGTGCCTTGTGCAATACTGGCAAAGGGACCACCATGCAATAAAGCAGGATTGCCTTCTAGGGTTTGTACCAGATTGGGCTTAATCGCATCTTTCAACAGAATAGCCATGGCGCCAACAGCATGCAGGTCGCGCGCAAATACAGGTTTACCATCCATGGTGCTGCCGATATAAATATTACCAAGTCTTCGTTTTAAATCATCCATGCCGGTACACAAACACAGTATCGCCATGATCTCTGATGCAGGCGTTATATTGAAACCATCTTCGCGCGGCATACCATCGGCCGTGCCACCCAAACCAATAATGATATGGCGCAGTGCACGATCATTCAAATCCATCACCCGCTTCCACACAATGGTACGGGGATCAATATGCAAACTGTTTTTCTTATTCTGGAGATTATTATCAATGAGTGCTGCCAATAAATTATTTGCTTTCTCTATCGCAGCAAAATCGCCGGTGAAATGCAGGTTGATGTCTTCCATCGGTATCAACTGCGAATAACCACCACCCGCTGCTCCACCCTTCATGCCAAATACCGGCCCCAGCGATGGTTCGCGCAGCACCGCCATGGCTTGTTTACCAATGCGGTTGAGTCCGTCTGTTAAACCCACAGACACCGTTGTTTTACCTTCCCCTGCAGGCGTAGGCGTAATCGCTGTTACCAATACTAAATGATGTTGCTTAATGACCGCTTCATCAATCAATTTCAAGGGCAACTTGGCTTTATACTTGCCATAGTATTCCAAATCTTCTTTATCAATACCAATGGCGGCGGCAACTTCGCGAATATGGCGAATGGGTGCCGACTGTGCGATTTCAATATCTGTAAGCATACTGCAACTTAAGCCGCAGCAGCAGCAAAAAACATGATAATCATCAGCCTAAGCGCGACTCCAGAGTATGAAGTCTGTAGAAGGAATCGTCGTTAATCCCAACTGACGTAAGATAGTCACCACCTGTCCTCGATGATACGTACCATGATTAAACAAATGCAGCGCCATTTGCCAGACAGGCTGTTCAAAATGAAAACCCTTGGTATTGGTATAACCAAAATGGACTTGCAATGCATTTTCTGTTACGCCATTGGCCCAATCCAGCCAGGTTTGGTTTTGTCCCAGCAAACCATTGGCCACATCTTTTAGGTGTGGGTGAAAAGTCTTGCTAGGTATCACAATATGTTCATGATTCTGCAATCTTTGCCACCAGCCGCTTTCCGCATCCCACATATGCATGAAAGTAGCTTTGAGCGTAGGAAAACTACTGGGCACAGTTTGTTCATGCAATGCGGGGTCTAACTGCAATGCAGCATCAAACAATTGGCGATTGGCCCAAATATTATAAGCGGCGAGGGATTGAATCAGTTCTTTCATGGTTTTCTGTTAGCTTTGTTAAGTTAGTACAATAGCCTTTTTCAAACCGATAATTTTTGCACATGTCCGGTAAACAATTCAGCGGAATCAGTTCTACAGCCATGCATTCCGCCACAGATGAACATAATTATTCGCATATCACGCCTATCTATGCCACGTCCACATTTGTGTTCGACACAGCAGACCAGGGCATGGAGCGTTTTGAAAGCACTGATAAAGAATTTATCTATAGCCGCTGGAGCAACCCCACTTTCAAAGCAGCAGAACAAACCATTGCTGCACTGGAAGCATTTGGCCTAACCAATGCTGATGGCAGTCCGCTAGAACTGAAAGCACTTTTACACGCAAGCGGACAAGCAGCTATGGCAACGATGTTCTTAAGCAACTTGCAAGCAGGCGATGCGGTACTATCGCATTATTCTTTGTACGGCGGCACCTATGAACTCATGCACAAAGTGCTGGGACAAAATGGGATCACCATCTATATTGCAGACCTGCGCAATGCAGCAACGCTGAAAGCAGAATTGAAAGCCCATCCGGAAATCAAACTGGTGCATATTGAAACACCGGCCAATCCAACCATTCAGTGTATTGATATTGAAACAACTGCCAATATTGCCAAACAGTACGGCAAGATTGTAACTGTTGACAATACTTTTGCCACACCTTATCTGCAACAGCCTTTCCGTTATGATGTGGACTTTGTATTTCACTCTACTACTAAGTTTCTGAATGGACATGGCACGGCCATTGGTGGTGTCTTGTTAGGCAGAGATATTCAATTCATGAAAACCAAAGCATGGAAATGGCATGCACTCTTAGGCGGTAATGCCAATCCCTTTGATGCATATCTGCTGATTAGTGGTATGAAGACTTTGGAAGTGCGTATGGACCGCCATTGCCACAATGCAATGGAAGTTGCCAGCTATCTGGAGCAGCACCCCAATATTGAGCATGTAAACTATGTAGGCCTGCCATCGCATCCGGATTACCATACGGCTATGAAACAGATGCGCCATCCCGGACCCATGTTGAGTTTTGAATTAAAGGGCGGATTGGAAGCAGGCAAGCAATTCATCAATAAACTGCAAATGTGTGTGCGGGCTGTATCATTAGGAACAGTGGATACACTGATTTCTCACCCTGCTTCTATGACGCATTATAGTGTGCCACGTGAGGAAAGAATCCGTTTCGGTATCACTGACGGACTGATTCGTATGAGTGTGGGCATTGAGAACATTGCAGATATTCTTAGCGATCTGGAACAAGCACTCAGCTGATGCTGTAATAAAATACGGGCAGCTGCAACTCATAGCATTGAAATCAACAGATATGAAACAAACACTGTTCTGCCTGCTGCTGCTCCTAAGCGCGAGCACATTTGCACAAAAAGCCAAGACCAAGTCTGCTAACGACGGCGAAGACAAACGTTTTGCCGGACTGGAAGCACAAATCAATAAAGTATTGAAAGACCAGCACGCAGCCGGTGTTGCTGTTGCTGTGGTGGAGAAAAACAAAGTGGTTTATGCTAAAGGTTTTGGCTATCGCGATTATGCGAACAAACTGCCGGTAACACCCAATACACAGTTTGCCATTGGCTCTTGTACCAAAGCATTTACTTCAGCTGTTTTGGGTATTCTGCAAAAGGATAAGTCGATTGATTTTGATAAACCCGTAACAACTTATCTGCCCGACCTGAAGTTTTACAATGATGGCATGACCAATCAGATTACCCTGCGTGATATGATGAGTCACCGCACAGGCTTACCCAGACATGATTTGTCCTGGTATATTGATCCGGATACGAGAGAGAATCTGGTAAAACGCATTCAATACATGGAACCCAGTGCGCCATTGCGTACGCGTTGGCAGTACAATAATTTCATGTTCTTATTGCAAGGTGTAGTTGCAGAAAAACTCACTGGTAAAAAGTGGGAACAGAATGTGCAGGAAAAAATCCTGAATCCGCTGGGTATGAAGCAGAGTAATTTCTCTGTGAAGCAATTGGCCAAGTATACTGAGCCTGCTATTGGTTATGGTATAAAGAAAGACAGCATCATTCACCCATTACCCTATTACGATATTGATGGCATGGGCCCTGCAGGCTGTATCAACAGTAGTGTACTGGATATGACGCAGTGGTTGCGTGTGTGGATCAATGGTGGCAAGCTGGATACCGTACAGATTATTCCGCCAGCCTATCATGCGCAAGCCATGTCTTCTCAGATGATTATTGCGCCGGGCACGCCTACAACAGAAAGACCAGATATCCATTTCAGCAATTATGGTTTCGGTTGGTTTTTAGCATCCTATAAAGGACACTATCGTGTAGAACATGGTGGCAATATTGATGGCTTTAGTGCCAGCACCTGCTTCTTCCCAACAGATAGTATCGGCATTGTGGTATTGGTGAACCAAAATGGTTCTGCCGTTACCAGCATTGTACGCAATTTGATTGCAGACAGAATGCTAGGCCTGCCTTTCTTCGATTGGAATGAAGACAGAAACAAAGCCGACGCAAAAGCCAAAGCAGCTGCGAAGGAAGCAGAAAAATCTGCCAGCGCCAACATCAAGCAAGGTACTAAACCATCACACAACCTGATTGATTATGATGGCGTATATAAGAATGATGCTTATGGAAAATTTGAGCTTATTGCCAAAGGCGATTCCCTCTTTGCACAATTACAAAAAGAGCGTTGGTGGTTGCAGCAGGTACACTATGATATTTTCATGCCCTACGATACAAAAGAAGGCATCGATACAGCCGATAAGAGTCCTGTACGTTTTCAATTCACAACCAATATTAGCGGCGATATTGAATCCGTATCTCTTCACGGCATCGAACCAGCGTTGGATCATCCCATCGTGTACAAACGCAGCAACCGCATGAAACCACTGACTGGTGCAGAACTAAAGCGGTATGTGGGCGAGTTTGAACTGGCCGGTGCAACAGTTAAAACCTATATTCAAAACGATAAAACCTTGTTTGTATTAGTGCCAGGCCAGCCCGACTATGAGTTGGTGCCAGCAGGTAATCACCAGTTCGATCTGAAAGTAGCGGCAGGTTATAGTGTTTTGTTTGAAGTAAACGATAAGGGTGAAGTACTATCACTCACTTTCAAACAACCCAATGGCAATTTCAAAGCTGTGAAGAAAAAATAAGTAAAGATTTCACTTGCATAAACATCCTGCACAAACTGCAGGATGTTTTATTTTTGACCTATGTCACATTCTATCCTCATCAGAAAAGCTGTTGCAGCTGATTGCCCAAGATTATTAGAGCTGGTGCAAGAACTGGCTGAATACGAAAAAGCACCACAGGAAGTCACCGTTACACTGGAACATTTTGTAGAAAGTGGTTTTGGGGCCAATCCGGTTTGGTGGGCGTTTGTAGCAGAAGTGGATGGACAAGTGCAGGGCTTCGCCTTGTATTACATCCGCTACAGCACTTGGAAGGGACAAAGAATGTATCTCGAAGACATCCTCGTTACAGAAAGCATGCGCGGTAAAGGTTTGGGCAAACTGCTGTTTGATCAACTGATTGTTGAAGCCAAAGAAAGAAAACTCAATGGTATTGTGTGGCAGGTGTTGGAGTGGAACGAACCTGCAATAAAGTTCTATAAAAAATATGATGCTGCATTTGATCCCGAGTGGGTGAACTGCAGCATCATGGTATAAATTTCAAGGCTTAGCTTAAGCCATCAATGGTTGCATCTTTCGCAATCTTAGCGATGAGTCCCTGTAATACTTTACCCGGACCAACTTCAGTAAAATGCGTGGCGTCATTGGCTACCATGGCACGTACGTTCTGGCTCCATTTTACTGCGCCGGTTAATTGGTGCATCAAGTTTACTTTAATATCAGCAACACGACTCACAGGCCATACCACCACGTTCTGATATACGGGACAGATTGGTTTGTGGAAGACAGTATTTTCAATAGCAGCAATCAATTCTTCTTCTGCATGAATCATGAGCGGACTGTGAAATGCGCCACCAACAGGCAAGGGCAATGCACGCTTGGCACCAGCTGCTTTTAATTTTTCACAGGCGATATTGATCCCCTCTAAAGAACCGCTAATCACCAACTGACCGGGACAATTGTAATTGGCTGGCACTACTTCTTCATCAATCTCTGAACATATACGCTCAATCACTTCATCTTCCAATCCGATGATGGCCGCCATGGTACCGGGATCTGTTTCGCAAGCATGCTGCATGGCATTGGCACGTGCACTCACCAACTTCAACGCATCAGCAAACTCCAAACATTCGTTTGCTACGAGTGCAGAAAACTCACCGAGTGAATGACCGGCAACCATATCAGGCTTTTCTTTCACCAGACATTTATAAGCAATCACCGAATGCAGGAATACTGCAGGCTGGGTAACATTGGTTTGCTTCAACTCCGCTTCTGTTCCATAGAACATCACATCACTGATGCGAAAACCCAATACTTCATTGGCTTGTTCAAACAACTCTTTGGCCTGCGGATAATTTTCATACAGGCTCTGACCCATGCCGGGAAATTGCGCGCCCTGTCCGGGAAAAACAAAAGCGTGTTTACTCATGAAAAATGGTTTAGGGCGTAAATGTAGCGGAAAAAGAAAATCAGCCCTTTTTTTGAGAAAACATCTTCTGCAGGGTAGCTGACAACATTGATGGCCTTGGATTCACCAACAGAATCTTTCCATCGGCACCCACCAAGAGTGTTGTTGGTAATGCGTTATAACCCATTTTAATTAGCAATGATCCTTCTGGCTTAGAACGATCTGTATCAAATAGATTCATGAAGTCCTCAATGTTTAGCTTATCGACGGATTTACGCCAATCAGCATCTTTGTCGTTTGTGGCTATGGTTAGTACCAAGAGACCCTTATCCATATACGGCCTAACTGTTTCTGCTAAAAACGGCATTTTGATCTTACAAGGAAAACACCAGGAAGCCCAAAAATCAATCACCATGGGATGGCCTTTTAGCCAGCTACTTTCAATCTGATGCCCTTCAATGGATTTCATAGAAAAGGCGGGAATGGTATCCCCTACTTGGTATTGGGCTGCTGCACTTAATGAAAGCATGCAGCAAATGACCATCAGGTAGTTTTTCATACCAACTAATTTCCTGAAAAAAATAACCCCGAAAATTCGGGGTTATTACTATTGGTTGTAATCAATTTAAAATTCAGTTTTCAACTCCAGGTATTTCAGGAATTCTGACTTTGTTTTTTCTTCCTTGAATTTACCGCCATAGAAGGCAGTGATAGTTGAAGACGTTACATCATTCACGCCACGACTGGCAACACACATGTGCTTGGCATCCAATACTACTGCTACATCTTCTGTATTCAATGCGCGCTGCAATTCCTTACCAATCTGCATGGTGAGTCTTTCCTGCACTTGTGGACGCTTGGCAAAATATTGCACCAGTCTGTTCAGTTTGCTCAAACCAATCACTTGTCCGCTGCTGATATAAGCAACATGGGCTTTACCAAAAATGGGCACAAAATGGTGTTCGCAATTGCTATGGAAAGAAATGTCTTTCTCTACCAGCATCTGGTTGTACTTGTATTTGTTTTCAAACAAAGTAACCGATGGCTTATTCGCAGGATTCAAGCCGCTGAAGATTTCCTGTACATACATTTTAGCAACACGCTTGGGTGTGCCTTTCAGGCTATCATCAGTCAGATCCAAACCCATGATCTCCATGATGCTTCTGAAATGCTGTTCAATCTGTGCAATCTTATCTGCATCGCTCAGCTCAAATGCATCTGCACGCAAAGGCGTATCGTAAGAAGTACTTACGTGGTTTTCACCAATTTCATCAATAGTTACATCACTCAGTTCTACATAAGCAGGACCATGATGATGCCCGTTGTGGTGACCATTGTGATGACCGTTACCGTTATGCTGGGTATTCAACAAAGTTTCTTTCGGTTTCATATAATCTGATTTTGAGATCCAATGCTGCATCAATTTGCGGTCTCAGCAGGTCATAGATCACCACAGCAATATTTTCTGCTGTAGGGTTAAGGTGTTTGAATGCGGTTGTGTCTTCGTTCAGGTTTTTGTGATCGAATAAATTCAATGCGTGTTCCCAGATGAGATCACTCAAGACCTTCATATCCATCACATAACCTGTTTGCGGATCGGGGTAACCAGTCACCTGAACGATCAGCTCATAATTATGCCCATGGTAATTGGGGTTATTGCATTTGCCAAATACAGCCGTGTTGGTTGCATCATCCCAGTTGGGATTGTGCAGACGGTGGGCTGCATTGAAATGCTCTTTCCTGAAAACAGCAACTTTTTTACGTTCCAAGTTCATTTGTTCAGACAAGGCATTGCGCCTGAATTGTCTTCAGACAAAATGCATGTTTATTTACTTATTAATACGTCAAGTGGTTCAGTTATCCGACTGCCTGGCACTGCGGCAAAAGTGAGTTGCTCAAGTGGCCCGGCATCATGAGAGCGAATAATCGGTAACAGAGCTTGATTCGGTATCAGCATCGAATACCATGATGGTCATTCAAAGCTACATACGATGAAATTAACGAAATGGATTTGTTTTTGTTTAAAATCTTTTATCAAGAAGTTAAACGTTTAACAAAAACGGCAGATTAGCAGACAATACTGTCACATTTACTCCCCGAAGTACTCCACGTAAATACGGGGTGTTTCATAAAGCTTGATGCAATGCAGTTTTACTGCGGCTGGCAGGTGGGGCGCTAACTCGTTCCAAATGCCCAGCACCAGGTTCTCTGTGCTGCACATTTTTCCGCGCATGAAATCCACGTCCAGATTGAGGTTTTTATGATCCAGCTTCTTGATCACATGTTCCTGAATGAGCTTACTGAGCTTTTTTACGTCCATGAGAAAGCCCGTATCCGGATCAGGGTGGCCCTTCACCGTTACGTATAGTTCAAAATTGTGCCCATGCCAGTTTTCATTGGCACAAACCCCGAATACTTCTTCATTCTTCTCCTTGGTCCAGTTGGGGTTATAGAGTTTATGGGCGGCGTTAAAATGCTCCAGTCGCGTTAAATACAACATCTCAGCTCCTCAGATTTTGCGCAAAAGTAGGAAAAGACCTGCTATTTAGCAGGTTTGCCCTTCGGGCGATATTGCCGACATTTGTGCCCCATGCGAATCATCATTACTGCAGCCACTACGGGCGAATGGATGCCCGCTTTTGCTGAACTGGATAAACGTTTGGCAGAGAACAGCATCCGCTTCAAGCCTGTTTTCCACCAAAGCGGTGTGGGCATGCTGGCAAGTGCAGTATCGCTCACCCAGGCCATACTCACGGAAAAGCCTGATCTGGTGATACAGGTGGGTATTGCAGGCTGTTTTGATATCAATCTGCCATTGGGCACAGTTGTGGTGGTGAACAATGAGCAATTGGGTGATACCGGTGTTCTGGAAGATGGAAAATGGAAAGACATCTTCGATCTGAAACTGGAAAAGAGCAGCTATCATCCCTATGAAAAGAGAAAACTGCCCAATCCCTGGCTCAAACAATACAATCTCTTACAATTACCTGAAGTTGACGCCATCACCATAAACCGCATCACCACGGGTGAAGAAAACATTACCCGACTTCAAAAAAAATATGCCCCGGTTATCGAAAGCATGGAAGGCGCAGCATTGCATTATGTGTGCCGCGAAACAAAAACACCATTTCTGCAGTTGCGTGCTATCTCTAACTATATCGGCGAAAGAGATAAAAGCAAATGGTTGATAGGTGAATCGATTGGTGCACTCAACCAAACCATTCTGCAGTTGTTGGAAAAACTGTACGACTTACCATAAACTTGAAATTGTGCGATTGACCCTTGGCTTCTCCCCCTGCCCGAATGACACTTTCATCTTTGATGCATTGGTGAACGGCAAAATTGATACCGGTGCTTATCAGTTTGATGTAGTGTTGGAAGATGTGCAAACCCTGAACGAATGGGCATTGCAAGGCAAACTGGCCATATCCAAAATCAGTTATGGTGTTTTGCCTTTGATTACTGAGCGCTATCAACTACTCAATGCAGGTGGCGCGCTGGGTAAAGGAGTTGGTCCATTATTGATTACCAAAACACCTACTGCAGCGGAAGCAATCAATGAGATGCGTATTGCCATACCGGGACAAAATACCACAGCGCACTTACTGTTTTCATTGGCTTATCCCAATGCAGGAAACAAAGTATTCAAAGTCTTTCATGAAATTGAATCTGCTGTATTAAATGGTGAAGTAGATGCTGGCGTAATCATTCATGAAAATAGATTCACTTATGCGCAGAAAGGTTTGCATAAAGTCATGGACCTGGGCGATCATTGGGAGCAGGTAACTGGTTCACCAATACCACTGGGTGGAATTGTTGTGCGTAAAGACATCAACTCTACAATCGCGAAAGATTTGGATGCCATGATTACTGCGAGTGTTGATTATGCGTACAAACATCACTATGCTGCTCTAGCAGATTATGTTGTTTGTCACGCCCAAGAAATGGAACCCGCGGTGATGCGCCAGCACATTGATCTGTATGTAAACGATTATTCGCTTTCGCTTGGCGCAAAGGGACAAGCAGCTGTGCAAACCTTATTACAAGTGTATCAGCAACAACATCCTGCAACTATACTTGCTAATGATATTTTTCTTACGAAGCTTTAACGCTTTTCAGTACTGAGCCATAGACCTCCAATGCTCGCTTTCTAGCCGCATCATGTGGCACAATAGGTTTGGGATAGTTAAATGTAATGAGCTCTGGTACCCAGTGTTGCGTATACTTGAGTTGCTTATCGAATTTTTCTGTCTGCAAACTAGGATTGAACACACGGAAATAAGGTGCAGCATCACAACCAGAACCCGCAGCCCATTGCCAGCCACCATTATTCGCAGCATAATCAAAATCGAGCAGCTTAGCAGCAAAATAGGCTTCACCCAAGCGCCAGTCGATCAACAAGTGTTTAGTTAAGAATGATGCTACAATCATTCGCACACGATTGTGCATAAAGCCAGTTGCATTCAACTCACGCATACCTGCATCCACAATGGGATAACCAGTTTTACCTGCACACCATGCTGCAAAATCATTTTCATCATTGCGCCAAGGAATCAAATCATATTCTGGGCGAAAGGCTTTGCCCACACGCACATGCGGAAAATGCCAGAGAATCATATGGTAGAAATCGCGCCAGATTAATTCGTTCAAAAAAGTCTGGTTGAGTTGCATAGCTTTTCTGGCCAGATCGCGGATACTGATCGTACCAAAACGCAAATGCACACCCAATCGTGATGTACCATTGATGGCAGGATAATCGCGCTGCTCGCTATAATGTTTGATGATCAGTTCATCAGGTGTAGCAGCAGGAAAAGCCTGACCAATTTCCTGAAAGCCCATGGATACCAAACTAGGCAGGGCTTTAGCAGGCTGTTTCAGAAATTGACTGAATAATTTTTCTGTTGGATAAGACTGCAGCTTGTCTTCCGTTAAACAAGCCCGCCATTTTCTGCTATAAGGTGTGAAGACCGTATAGGGTTTGCCATCGTCTTTCAATACCTCGCCTTTCTCTTGCAGCACATGATCTTTGAATGTGTGAAAGCCAATACCTTTTTCTTGGAGCATTGACGCAATGCGTGCATCGCGATCGATGGCGTATTGCTCATAATCATGATTTGTATAAACAGCTTGAACGGTATAGTTGCTAAGCAGGTCAGCAAATACTTTTTCAGGTGTTCCATAATGCACTTCTATCGTGCTACCCATTTCCACCAATTGCTGTTGCATCTGCTGCAAAGCCAAATGAATGAACTCTACGCGACGATCGGCTTTGTCCTCCAGTTTATCCAGAATATGCTGATCAAAAATAAAAATGGGCAATACAGGCGCACCGCTTTTCAATGCATGAAACAAAGCGGCATTATCGTGTAAACGCAGATCTCTTCTAAACCAAATGATGCTAACAGCCTGCATAGAAAATTTTTGATGATAACAATGGCCTTTCGGAAAAGTTCATCGCCACAAGGGCGCGACAAAGTCCTGAAACAGTTCCTGCAAACGATGCGCACTGTATTGCGTGTTGCCGCATGATCTGGCCCATCGGATGCCATGTATACTATTGGTGAAAAACAAGCCATCTGCCTGTTCTAGCATCTCCAAAGAAATACTGCTTGTTTCTACAGGCAGTCCTGCTCGTTGAAATTGCTCCAACAAGTAACGACGCATCACCCCATCCACAGCGCCCTCTGATAAAGCAGGTGTTTTCAATACACCGCCCTGCATGATCCATACATTGTGAATGGTGGCATCTGCTAGATTGCCTGATGGATTCAGCAGAATGGCTTCATTCAACTGTTGCCGCTTCACCCACAAAGCCGCCATTGCGTAGGGCAAATAGTTGTTGTGCTTAAGCGATGAAAAACTATCTACTGCTTTCACTGCATCTCGATAGATATCGGTCACCAAACCATTTTCATTCCAGGCCTGCTGAGCCGGTTGTAAACTCCAGGTCTGTATCAGGCAATGTGGAAAATGATTTACCGGATCATACAAACCACCATCGCCGCGGAAAACCATCAAGCGAATTCTCGCTAATTTTTGCTGTTGGTTCTTCTCTACCAATTTGATCACCCAATCTTCCAAATATTCAGCCGTAAAATAACCGGGTAGATCAAATTGCAGCCTATGCAATGTTGTAAACAATCGTTCCATGTGGAATTTCGACAAAACCAGTTTTCCCTTTACCACTTTCATCGTTTCAAAACAGCCATCCCCATAACGAAAAGAGCGGTTGTTCACTGAAACACTCGCTTTATCGGCTTTCAGTAACTGACCATCGAGGAAAACAAATGCACCTGCAGACATTTCACAAAGATAGATGCTAATTTAGCCGTTCAAGAGTCCATCATGAAAATAGCCGAACTCATTCGCGAATTAGAAGCACAAGCCCCACCAGCATTACAGGAATCATACGATAATGCCGGATTGATTACAGGTGATGCAAGCTGGGATTGCACAGGTGTGTTATGCACATTGGATGCAACTGAAGCGGTGATGCTGGAAGCAAAAGAAAAAGGCTGCAATCTGGTGGTTGCCCACCACCCCATTGTGTTTGGTGGATTGAAAAAAATCAACGGCAAGAATTATGTAGAGCGCGCCGTGATCGCTGCTATCAAAAATGATATCGCCATTTATGCGATTCATACCAATCTGGACAATGTGCTCCATGGGGTTAATGCGATGATGGCAGATAAACTCGGCCTAATCAATAGAAAGATTCTGGCACCAAAGGGCGGGCAGTTACGCAAACTCAGTGTTTTTGTGCCCCACGCACAAACCGAAGCAGTACAATCGGCCCTTTTTGCAGCAGGCGCCGGCCATATTGGTCAGTACAGCGAATGCAGTTTTACTAGTCCGGGTACAGGCAGTTTCAATGCTGGCGAAGGCACCAACCCTTTTGTGGGTGAACAAGGCCAACGCCACTTGGAACCCGAAAACAAGGTAGAAGTAATCTATCCCGTTTGGCTGGAGGGCAGGATTATCGCTGCCATGAAACAGGCACACCCCTACGAGGAAGTAGCCTACGATATCTACCCCTTAAACAATGATTATCAAGAAGTTGGCAGCGGATTGATTGGCCAGTTACCAGAACCTATGACGGCGGAAGGCTTTCTATCCATGCTCAAGACCAGCTTTGGACTGGAGGTAATTCGCCACACCCAAATACCTCAAAAAACACTGACAACCATTGCTTTATGTGGGGGCGCTGGTAGCTTTCTAACCAAAGCCGCTATTGCAGCAGGTGCGAATGCCTATGTAACGGCTGATATCAAGTACCATGAGTTTTTTGATGCGGAAAACAGGCTGCTTTTGGCAGATATTGGGCATTGGGAATCAGAACAGTATACAATCGATTTGCTGGTGCACATTTTACAGGCTAAATTCCCTACCTTTGCCGTCCTCCAATCAAGGGTAAGAACCAATCCGGTTTATTACTACAGTTGAGGAATCCATTCAAATCTATCTCAATTTATGGCCACAGTGAAAGACTTCTCTGTTGAGGAAAAACTGGTAAACCTCCTTCGTTTACAAAAGATTGACAGCAAACTGGATGAGTTCCAGATTCTCAAAGGTGAATTACCGCTGGAAGTAAAAGATCTGGAAGATGAATTGCTGGGTCTGCAAAGCAGATTAACCCGTGTTGAAGAAGAGATCAACGGTATCACACAGTATATCGAGGAAAGAAAAAATGCCATCAAGGAATCTGAGGCATTGGTGCAGAAGTATGAAAAGCAAAGCACTGATGTAAAGAATAACCGCGAGTTCGAAGCCATCAATAAAGAGATGGAAATGCAGCAGCTGGAAATCAAACTGGCTGAAAAGCACATCCGTGATGCGAACGAAGAACTGGCTGAAAAAGTAAAAGTGCTGGAAGCCGCTAAGAAAACCATCGCTACCAAAGAAGGTGTACTCAACCACAAGAAGAGTGAACTGGAAAAAATTATTGCTGACACCGAGAAAGAAGAAAAGCATTTCGGTGAAATGAGCAATAATGCGCGTGGTGCTATTGACGAGCGTCTTTTGTACAGCTACGACAGAATCCGCACTAGCTACCGCAATGGTTTGGCTGTAGTGCCTGTTGAGCGTGATGCATGTGGTGGTTGTTTCAACTCTATTCCTCCTCAGCGTCAGAGCGAAATTCGTTTACACAAGAAGATCATTGTTTGCGAAAACTGCGGTCGTATTCTGGTTGACAGCGATCTGAACGACAGCGTAGAAGCGAAATAATTCATAAGTATTTATTGAAAGGGCAACCAATGGTTGCCCTTTCTTATTTTAGGGCGATGAAACAAGTCTTGCTAATTATATGCTTATTCTGTAGTCTTTATACAAAGGCTGAAAAAGTGTATGATTTTGATGCCACCTGCCAGCAAGCATATCAGGAAATATTTGCATTGAGAATTGAGAATGGCCAGCAACTCATCAAAAAAGCCAAGCAAGAAAAACCCGATAACCTCATCCCGGTTCTGCTTGACAATTATGCCGACTTCTTTGTGCTTTTCCTAAATGATGATCCAGTTTTTTATCAGCAGCACAAAACCCTAATCAATAAGCGACTAAATCTGCTGGAAGATGGTCCAGAGAATCATCCCTTTCATCGTGTGGCGCAATCCGTCATGTATCTACAACGCGCTGCTATTGAAGTAAGATTAGGCGCATTGCGGAGTGCAGGATTTGATGGCTGGAAAGCGTATCGCTTACTCAAAGAGAATGATGAAAAGTTTCCTGGGTTTGCACCCAATGATTTGCTTTTTGGAAGTATGCAAGCAGTTGCTGGCACCATCCCTAAAAATTATCAGTGGTTAGTCGGCCTCTTTGGTGTGAAAGGTAATCTGCAGAAAGGATTACAAAGGGTATCCAATTTTGCCAATGGAAATGGATTCTGGCAAAAGCTGATGCAGAATGATGCAGCATTTATTTATTGCTACCTGCAATTTTATATCGGCAATAATAGAGATGCTGTTTTTCAATTTATGCAAAACAGAAAACTGGATCTGGTGCATACACAGGTCTTCACGTTTATGGCGGCTAATCTGGCTATACAACACAAAAAGAATGATTATGCACTCAGCATCGTACAAAACAGAGAGAAGAACAATCAATACCTGTCAACACCTATCTGGGATTTTCAATTAGGCTTTATCCATTTGCATAAACTCAATCTGCCAGAAGCAGCCAAATATTTTGAAACATTCTTGGCCAATTTTAAAGGTAATTTTTATAGAAAGGATGTCTTACTAAAACTCAGCTGGTGTTACTATTTACAAGGAAAAATGCAAGCTGCTGAGCAAACCAAACAATTGGTATTAGTTAAGGGCGATACAGATAGCGATGCAGATAAGCAAGCTGTAAGAGAAGCCAAACAGCCATGGCCTAATCCACTTTTACTTAAAGCAAGGATTTTGAACGATGGTGGCTATCACAAGGAAGCATTGGCACTGATGGCTGGTAAAAGCAGTAATGATTTTACCACCACAGCAGAAAGATTGGAATTCATTTATCGTTATGCCCGCATACTAGATGATCTGGAGCAAGATGATCAAGCCATAAAATATTATGGAACGGTCATCGATATGGGTAGAAACCGAACAGAATATTTTGCCGCCAGGGCAGCACTGCAAACAGGCATGATCTATGAGAAAAAAGGACTGAAAGCAAAAGCCATAGCCGCTTATGAGGAATGCCTGAATATGGATGGTCATAGTTACAAGAACTCATTGGATCAGCGCGCTAAAGCAGGTATTGCCCGCTGTAAAAAAAGCACTGAGTAAATCAACTCTTCCAAACAGGCTTTTCTGTATTTTGCTGCCCAATCATGTTGCGTAAACTCCACATACAGAATTATGCCATTATTGAGGAAGTGGATATTGACTTTTCACTAGCCCTCAATATCATCACCGGCGAAACAGGTGCGGGTAAGAGTATTCTGATGGGCGCTCTCAGCTTGATTCTAGGCGAACGCGCTGATACTGGTGTATTACTCAACAACAGTAAGAAATGTATCATCGAAGGTTTCTTTGGTGTTAGTCAGAATGAAGCTGTAAATAATTTTCTTCGTGAGCAGGATATTGATGCAGATATTGACCTGGTATTACGCAGAGAAATTGCGCCCAACGGAAAAACGAGAGCTTTTATCAATGATACGCCTGTTACCTTACAACAGCTGAAGCAATTGGCCAGCTTGCTGGTTGATCTGCATCAGCAGTTTGATACACTGGAATTAGGCGAAGCAGATTTTCAAAGAGAAGTCTTGGATGCATTAGCCGGCAATCAGGCATTGCTGAAACAATACCGAGAGGATTTTCATGCTTTGCAAAACAGGCGCAAGCAGTTGGCTGATTTGAAAGCACAACAACAGCAATTCCAAAAGGAGAAAGACTATCACCAGTTTTTGTTTGATGAGTTGGACGAATTACGTCTGCAACCAAATGAACTGGAAAACATAGAACAAGAGTTGCAATTACTCAGCAACGCAGAAAATATCAAAACTGCATTAGGTCAGGTAACTGATGTGCTGAGCAATAGCGATACACCTTTGGTACAGCAACTCAAACAACTGGTGCATCAACTCCAAGCTTACCGTGAACTACATACGCAATTACCT
The DNA here is from genome assembly GCA_019745155.1 of Chitinophagaceae bacterium. Lineage (GTDB taxonomy): Bacteria > Bacteroidota > Bacteroidia > Chitinophagales > Chitinophagaceae > JAFLBI01. The sequence goes on from JAIETM010000004.1 coordinate 71,503, forward strand.
GAACTCATTAGCCGACTACAAGCTAGTCAGATTGAATTACAGGATATTGCTGATGAGCTTGATTCCATCAATGATTCTGTACACATGGATGAGCAGCGTATGCAAGTTATCAATGATCGTATGGCTGCAGGATATAAGCTGCTGAAGAAACACCAGGTACAAACCACTGAAGAATTACTCAATATTCAGCAAAACTTATCAGATAAACTGCAAGCAGTATTGGCGATTGATGATGAAATCAACGCTGCAGAAAAAGAAGCTGCAAGATTACTTGCTGCCGCAACTGAATTAGCGCAACAACTCACCAAGCAGCGTCAGTCGGTTGTAAAGAATTTTGTATCAGAAGTCAATACCAGACTGCATCAGGTTGGTATGCCCAATGCAGCTATTCAAGTGAATATCACGCCAACTGATTTACAGGAAGACGGGGCAGATAATATTGCATACTTGTTCGATGCAAATAAAAGCGGACGATTTGAATCCATCCGTAAAGTGGCGAGTGGTGGTGAATTAAGCAGATTGATGCTTTGCATCAAATCATTGGTGGCAGCACATATCGACTTGCCTACCATGATCTTTGATGAAATTGATACTGGCATATCAGGTGAAGCTGCTAAGCAAGTAGGTATGATCATGAAGCAGATGGCTGCTAAAAGACAAATCATTTGTATCACGCACCAGCCGCAGATTGCAGGTAAAGCCCATGCCCATTTCTTTGTATACAAAGCTGCAGAAGGCGATCGCATCAAAACCAATATTCGCTTACTCACTGAAGACGAGCGCATTACCGCCATTGCCCAAATGCTCAGCGGAGAAAAACCAACAGCAGCAGCATTGGCCAATGCCCGTCAAATGATCATGAACTGATTCTCGTTTTGAAGTTTTACATTTACGTTTCATAATTGAATACCATGAGTCAAAACCTCCTGAAAGGAAAGAAAGGCATCATTTTCGGTGCACTCAATGATCAGTCCATTGCCTGGAAAACTGCAGAGATCTGCTACCAGCAAGGCGCACAGATTGTATTGACCAATGCGCCTATCGCTTTGCGTATGGGCGAGATCAATAAATTGGCAGAAGCCTGTGGCAATGCACCGGTAATTGGTGCAGATGTAACCAATATGGACGACCTGAAAAATCTCTTTGAAAAGTCCATGGAGCATTTCGGTGGTACCATCGATTTTGTGCTGCATAGCGTTGGTATGAGTATGAATATCCGCAAGGGCAATATGTACACAGGACTGAACCATGATTTCCAGCATAAGACATTTGATATTTCAGCCATGAGCTTGCATCGAGTATGCCAGGTGGCGTATGAACTGGATGCGATGAGTGAGTGGGGCAGTATTGTAGCCTTAACCTATATCGCTGCGCAACGCGTTTTCCCAGATTATAATGAAATGGCTGATGCGAAAGCTTTGCTGGAAAGCATTGCACGCAGCTTTGGTTATCACTATGGCGTGAAGAAGAAAGTACGTATCAATACCATTTCACAGTCGCCCACCAGAACTACTGCGGGTAGCGGTGTGAAGGGTTTTGATGGCTTCATCAACTATGCGGAGAAAATGAGTCCGCTGGGTAATGCTTCTGCAGAAGATTGTGCTAACTATTGCGCGGTAATGTTCAGCGATATGACCAGAATGGTCACTATGCAGAACCTCTTCCACGATGGAGGCTTCAGCTTTACCGGTGTTACTCAGGCGGTAATTGAACAAATGGAAAAATAAATCATTCATCTCAGGCTGGCTTTGCCAGCCTTTTTAATTAGACAACTATGGAAGTTCCAATGTGGGTCAATTTTATCGGGCATTTTGGTGCGTTTCTGAGTGCTATCACTTTCATTCCACAAGTATGGCAGGCTTGGAAAACTAAGAGTGTAAAAGACCTTAGTCTGGGTATGTTATTGATTGTCTTTACCAGTGTGATCGTTTGGCTGGTTTATGGTATCTACCTGATGCTTTGGCCGGTGATTATTGCCAATGGTGTGATATTCTTTTTGAGTTTGATCTTACTTTATTTCAAATTCACTTTTAAGAACTAATCACGATCCTATACAAATAACAAGAGCCTGTCTTCGGACGGGCTTTTCCATTTTCTACAGTAGTTTCAATTTGTAATTAATCAGTTACGAGCAAAACAACGATCCCGTAAGTACGGGAAGGCTTTCGATAAATATGGCGTCCCGACTCTTCGGGATACGCTCCAAGTCTTATAACTTTTATGCGAAACTTGAAAATCTATTGCTGAAACTTATGGGCAAAAAAAGCCATCCCGTAAGTACGGGAAGGCTTTCAATAAATATGGCGGCGGACCCTGTCCCGACTCTTCGGGATATGTTCACAGGTCTTATAACTTTTTATACGATTCTAGAAAAACTTCAATGCTCAATTATGGGCAAAAAAAAAGCCATCCCGTAAGTACGGGAAGGCTTTCAATAAATATGGCGGCTACCTACTCTCCCAGGTCAAGGACCAAGTACCATCGGCCATGAGGGACTTAACTACTCTGTTCGGAATGGGAAGAGGTGAACACCCTCGGCAAAACCACCATAAGAAGGTTGAGCTATGCTCGAATATTGTCATATTGGGAAAGCTATCATCAAAAGCTATTCGGAAAAACCGAAGTAAAAAAATAAAGCATACGGGTAATTAGTACTACTCGACTAACGTGTTACCACATTTACATCTATAGCCTATCAACGTCATCGTCTTTGACGACCCTTAAAAGTAAACTCATCTCGTGGAAGGTTTCACGCTTAGATGCTTTCAGCGTTTATCCTGGCCGTACATAGCTACTCTGCATTGCACCTGGCGGCACAACAGATACACCAGCGGTACGTACGCTCCGGTCCTCTCGTACTAAGAGCATGTCCACTCAATTTACTAGCGCCCACCACAGATAGGGACCGAACTGTCTTGCGACGTTCTGAACCCAGTTCACGTGCCACTTTAATCGGCGAACAGCCGAACCCTTGGGACCTTCTCCAGCCCCAGGATGTGACGAACCGACATCGAGGTGCCAAACCTTACCGTCGATATGAGCTCTTGGGTAAGATCAGCCTGTTATCCCCGGAGTACCTTTTATCCTTTGAGCGATGGCCCTTCCATACAGAACCACCGGATCACTTTAGCCAGCTTTCGCTCCTGCTCGGCGTGTTTGCCTCACAGTCAAGCACCCTTATACTAATGCGCTCTACGTACGATTACCAACCGTACTGAGGGTACCTTTGCGAGCCTCCGTTACTTTTTAGGAGGCGACCACCCCAGTCAAACTACCCACCATACACTGTCCCCTGATTAGGGTTAGGTTCTAAGCAAACAAAGGTTGGTATTTCAACGTTGACTCCACAATGCCTGGCGACACTGCTTCAAAGTCTCCCAACTATCCTACACATTGTTTGCTCAAAATCAATGTAAAGTTGTAGTGAAGGTTCACGGGGTCTTTCCGTCCCGTGGCGGGTAACCGGCATCTTCACCGATACTACAATTTCACCGGGCTCGTGGAGGAGACAGTGTTCAACTCATTAGACCATTCGTGCAGGTCGGAACTTACCCGACAAGGAATTTCGCTACCTTAGGACCGTTATAGTTACGGCCGCCGTTTACTGGGGCTTCAGTCAGGAGCTTTGACTTGCGTCGAACACCCTTCCTTAACCTTCCAGCACCGGGCAGGTTTCAGGCTCTATACGTCATCTTACGATTTTGCAGGGCCCTGTGTTTTTGTTAAACAGTTGGTTGAACCATTTTACTGAGACCACCCAGAAGGTGGTTGGCTTTATCCCGAAGTTACAGCCACAATTTGCCTAGTTCCTTCTCCACGGCTCACCCGAGCGCCTTAGAATATTCATCCCGTCTACCTGTGTCGGTTTGCGGTACCGGCTGCTATACTCGCTTTTCTTGGCAGAGATTTTATGGTTTCGCTTCGTCCGAAGACTCCACTCAGCGCACTATTCCGTCAGTACGCAACCACCACGTCTCTGCGTCACTTTCATTGTATAGCAGGTGCAGGAATATTAACCTGCTTGACATCAGCTACCCCTTTCGGGTTTGCCTAAGTACCGGACTAACCCTGATCCGATTAACGTTGATCAGGAAACCTTAGACTTACGGCGATGGAGTTTTTCACTCCATTTATCGTTACTTATACCTACATTTTCTTTTGAAATCGCTCCAGCATACGTCGCCGTACACCTTCGATGCAGATTTCAATGCTCCCCTACCACTCTAGCAAGCTAGAATTTAGAACTTCGGTTCGTAGTTTGATGCCCGATCATTTTCCGTGCAGGGCCTCTCGACCAGTGAGCTGTTACGCACTCTTTAAATGAATTGCTGCTTCCAAGCAAACATCCTGGCTGTTATAGAAGCCCCACCTCGTTTGTTCAACTTAACTACGTATTAGGGACCTTAGTTGCTAATCTGGGTTATTTCCCTCTCGGCCACGGACCTTAGCGCCCGCAGCCTCACTCCCGGAGATATATGTTAGCATTCGGAGTTTGTCAGGGTTTGGTAGGCGGTGAAGCCCCCTAGCCCAATCAGTAGCTCTACCTCTAACATACTTCAGAATCCGAGGCTGTTCCTAAAAACATTTCGGGGAGAACGAGCTATCTCTCAGTTTGATTGGCCTTTCACCCCTATCCACAGGTCATCCCAAGACTTTTCAACGTCAACGGGTTCGGTCCTCCAGTGTGTGTTACCACACCTTCAACCTGCCCATGGATAGATCACAAAGTTTCGCGTCTGCCCCAACTGACTAATCGCCCTATTTGGACTCGCTTTCGCTTCGGCTCCGTTAAATAAGAACTTAACCTCGCCAGTTAGGAGCAACTCGTAGGTTCATTATGCAAAAGGCACGCCGTCACAGCTTGCGCTGCTCCGACCGCTTGTAGGCACACGGTTTCAGGTACTATTTCACTCCCTTGTTCAGGGTGCTTTTCACCTTTCCCTTACGGTACTGGTTCACTATCGGTGTCTGAGGAGTATTTAGCCTTACCAGATGGTGCTGGTGGATTCGGGCAGGATTCCTCCGGTCCCGCCTTACTCAGGATACTGCTCGTCCTGATCAATTTGTACTTACAGGGCTATCACCTGCTATGGCCCCACTTTCCAGAGGGTTCAGTTTGATGATCACTTCTAAATGCAGTCCTACAACCCCGAACCGGCACGCCGATTCGGTTTAGGCTCTTCCCTTTTCGCTCGCCACTACTCAGGGAATCATTGTTATTTTCTTTTCCTCCCGGTACTTAGATGTTTCAGTTCTCGGGGTTGGCTCTCTTTCGAGTAACATACCTTCAGTATGTTAGGTTGTCCCATTCGGAAATCTAAGGATATAACGCTTGTGTGCAGCTCCCCTTAGCTTATCGCAGCTTACCACGTCCTTCATCGCCTCTCAGACCCTAGGCATCCGCCATGTGCCCTTAGTTGCTTTAAAAAATTTGAAATTGTAGTGATGTTACCACCACTATTGATTTTGATACTCTTGATGAGATCGCTTTTCCCAATATGTCAAAGATCTTGATCATCCAATTACATTGCTGTAATTATAGCGGATGAAGAGAAGATGTTCAGATGATGAATCTGTAGCCTGAAGCAAACATCTTATGTAAAGAACTAAAGTGGAGGATATCGGAGTCGAACCGATGACCCCTAGCTTGCAAAGCTAGTGCTCTAGCCAGCTGAGCTAATCCCCCGGCTGTCGTTTTAAGTAGACCCGACCAGAGTTGAACTGGTGACCTCTACATTATCAGTGTAGCGCTCTAACCAACTGAGCTACGGGTCTGAACGGGTCAAATAAAATCTGACAAAGAACAAAAATTGAAAGATTCGGAAGCAACGCGGTAAAACGCGTACTCTAAAAGGAGGTATTCCAGCCGCACCTTCCGGTACGGCTACCTTGTTACGACTTAGCCCCAGTCATCGATTTTACCCTAGGCAGCTCCTTTCGGTTACCGACTTTAGGTACACCCGACTCCCATGGCTTGACGGGCGGTGTGTGCAAGGTCCGGGAACGTATTCACCGTATCATTGCTGATATACGATTACTAGCGATTCCAGCTTCACGCAGTCGAGTTGCAGACTGCGATCTGAACTGAGATCAGGTTTTTGGGATTGGCTTCATATCGCTATGTTGCAGCCCTTTGTCCTGACCATTGTAGCACGTGTGTAGCCCTGGGCATAAAGGCCATGATGACTTGACATCATCCCCTCCTTCCTCGCGTCTTACGACGGCAGTTTCAGTAGAGTTCCCAGCATTACCTGTTGGCAACTACTGATAGGGGTTGCGCTCGTTGCGGGACTTAACCCAACACCTCACGGCACGAGCTGACGACAGCCATGCAGCACCTTACTGGCAGTGTATTGCTACAAAGTGAGCTTTCACCCACGGTCTCCCAGCATTCTAGCCCAGGTAAGGTTCCTCGCGTATCATCGAATTAAACCACATGCTCCACCGCTTGTGCGGACCCCCGCCAATTCCTTTGAGTTTCAACCTTGCGGTCGTACTTCCCAGGTGGGATACTTAATGCTTTCGCTCAGACACACACAGTGTATCGCGTATGTCGAGTATCCATAGTTTAGGGCGTGGACTACCAGGGTATCTAATCCTGTTTGATCCCCACGCTTTCGTGCCTCAGCGTCAATATATGTGTAGTAAGCTGCCTTCGCAATGGGTGTTCTATGTCATATCTAAGCATTTCACCGCTACATGACATATTCCGCTTACCTCCGCAATATTCAAGACTTATAGTATCAATGGCAGTTTCAGAGTTAAGCTCCGAGATTTCACCACTGACTTACAAACCCGCCTACGCACCCTTTAAACCCAGTGAATCCGGATAACGCTTGCACCCTCCGTATTACCGCGGCTGCTGGCACGGAGTTAGCCGGTGCTTATTCATCTGGTACCGTCAAGTGATCAAGAATGATCTTTTTTCGTCCCAAATAAAAGAAGTTTACAATCCAGAGGACCTTAATCCTTCACGCGGCATGGCTGGATCAGACTTGCGTCCATTGTCCAATATTCCTTACTGCTGCCTCCCGTAGGAGTCGGGCCCGTGTCTCAGTGCCCGTGTGGCTGATCATGCTCTCACATCAGCTACTGATCGTAGGCTTGGTGGGCCGTTACCCCGCCAACTACCTAATCAGCCGCACACCCATCTTCTAGCGCCGAAGCTTTAATAATAAAATGATGCCATCTCATTATCTTATGGGGTATTAATCCAAATTTCTCTGGGCTATTCCCCACTAAAAGGAAGGTTGTGTACGTGTTCCGCACCCGTTTGCCGGTCGCCATCAATGTATTGCTACATCATGCTGCCCCACGACTTGCATGTATTAAGCCTGCCGCTAGCGTTCATCCTGAGCCAGGATCAAACTCTCCATTGTAAATGAGTTGATCTGACTATTAACTTCAAATAAAAATTAACGTCGGATTTAATGTTGTTACGTTCGTTTTACCTTACATCCTACTTTCGTAGGAGTGCTTGTTGCTTCCAAACTTTCAAAGATCTTTTGGCTTTTTTTGCCATCCCATTTTTGATTGGGGTTGCAAAAGTAGGAGCCTTTTTTATTTCGACCAAATTTATTTTGATTTTTTTCAAAATTTTTGGTGTCAATTTTTTTTAAGAACTGTCGCTTTTTTCAAGCGGACGGCAAAGATAAGGCGGTGATTTTTACTAGCAAATTTTATTTCGAATTTTTCTCACTTTTTTTCTTTCTCACTCACTCGCCTCTCAAAGAACTTGCTTTTGATAACTGTTGTATTTCAAAAGCGGGCCGCAAAGATAAGCGTGAACACTTTCCTTCCAAATATTTTTTGAAAAAAGTTTTTTGCTAATTGCTGAAACCCTTTGCCAGCAAGCATTTCAACTGAATAAAAAAATTGCCGCGTAAAATACGCAGCAATGATTTGCATTGAATCAATCGCATGAATGCATCATAATGCATGTAATAAACCATCAGGATAATACACATGTGTTAAGTATAATCCATGACCAGGCACTGCAAAGTCGGCCTGCGTACAATCACCACGCTCAATAATCGCTCTGAAATTAGCGACCGGATCTGTTGATTTCTGCACTTTCAACATGGTACCTACCAAGCCTCTTACCATACCTCTCAGGAAACGATTCGCCTGCACATGAAAGCAATATCCTTCATCTGTCAAACGCCACTCCGCTAATTCAATCGTACACTGAAAGGTTCTAACCTGCGTATTTCGCTTGGAAAAAGCTTCAAAATCGCGGTACTCCGGCAATACAGCAGCGCAAGCTTGCAGCTTTTCTAGCTGCACTGGAAAGGGATAATAGTAGGCGCGCTGATGTAAAAAAGGATTCTTTCTGTTGTAAATGAAGTAGTTATAGGCTCGCCCCATCGCGTCAAAGCGACAATGGGCATCAGGCTTTACCCCATAAATCGCTTTCACACTAATATCATGTGGCAATAGGGCATTAAGGTTGTACACGGCTTTACCCTGCAAGTCTAGATCCGTATCAAAATGGAAGAAATTGCTTTGCGCATGCACGCCAGCATCCGTTCTCGATGAACCCGTCAACTCAATATCTACTCTGTAAAAGGTCCGTAAAGCTTGCTCTACAGCGCTTTGTATCGTAGCCACATCATCCTGTACCTGAAATCCGCTATAGCGGTTTCCCAAATAACTTACTTCAATAAAATATCTGGCCATTGGCGGGAAATAATAGCAGCAGATTGTTTGCTGCGGACTGCAAAGCTATGCTTGTCTGACTTATCAGCCAGCATTGCTGCGCTACTGCCGGCATCTGTTTTAGTTGGTGCAGAGACTGTTTCATTTTCTGGAATATGCACCACGATGGTATCTGACTGCTTGCCTGTCTTATCTACGAAAACCAAATCCAAGCCCTTTGCTGTGGCTAAAGCATAGGTGCGAGATATCTTTCCAGGCAAAGCTGGTGCAATCATTGGACTAGGCACCATTGCACTATTATCTATAGTCTTGACCACTGCAGGTGCTTTTTCCTGCACCAAGGCTGGCAGTAATAGCCCGAATGGCTGATCCATCTCGGCATTTCCTGTTGCAGCTTTATCCGCATCAATGGTTTTTCCACTCACCAAATCTTTCAAGACCCAATTGCCTTGCCCTGATTCTATCAATTCATAACCCAAATCCATATCCTTTATTTCTACCACAAAGCGAATTGGCAGGTTCTTCCCTTTCTCAACAAACTTAATTTCCATCAAATACCTACCCCAACCCAATTGAGACACAGCTGCATAACCATGTTGAGAGGAATTGAAATCACGATCATCAATGCTAACAGTAAAGGGTTTTTGATTGGCTGATTGTAAAAAGAGGAACTGCTTGGATTGTGCCAACACACTGCATGCCAACAATAGCCAGCACACCACTAAACAAACATATTTGCCGAAAGGCGCTTTCATTAGGTCTTTAGTAAAATTATAACACGCTCCGCTGCGATAGCAACTATCTTTACGACTTAACCATTCTTTCGCATTATGAAGAAAACGCTTTTAGCGCTCGGATTATTTTCCCTGCTGGCCGCACAGGCCCAAAACACAGCTACTGAAGACTCATGGAAAGCTGTGTATCGTGCAACACCTGAAAAAGTCAACGACCTTGTACACACCAAGCTGCAAGCTGCTTTTGATTACGACAAAAGTCAGCTCAATGGTAAAGTGTGGCTAACACTCAGACCACATTTCTACGGAACAGACAGTCTGCACCTTGACGCCAAGGGCATGGATATACAATCTGTAGCCATCGTAAACAACAACAGCAATCAGCCATTGAAGTATAGTTACAAGAATGATGTACTGCACATCAACCTGAATAAAACCTATAGCAGAGCTGAATCTTACACGGTGTATATTGAATATACTGCCAAGCCAAATGACTATAAGGCTAAGGGCAGTGCTGCGATTACAGATGCCAAGGGTATGTATTTCATCAACCCTAAGGGCACTGAAAAAGATAAGCCAACACAGATCTGGACACAGGGCGAAACCGAAGCCACCAGTGTTTGGGTACCTACCATCGACAAGCCGAATCAAAAAACCACACAGGAATTTTACCTCACAGTTCCTGCTAAATATGTAACCCTGTCTAACGGATTGCTGATTTCTCAGAAGCAGAACGGCAACGGCACACGCACTGATTACTGGAAAATGGATCAACCACACGCGCCCTATTTGTTCTTTATCGGTGTAGGCGACTATGCAGTTGTGAAGGATAACTACAAAGGCAAAGAAGTGAGCTATTATGTTGAAAGACCTTACGAGAAAGTAGCACGCAAAATTTTTGGTTACACGCCAGAGATGATGAAACTCTTCTCTGACAAATTAGGCGTTGAATACCCATGGGCTAAGTATGCGCAGATTACCGGTGTTGATTATGTAAGCGGCGCAATGGAAAACACCACTGCTACACTTCACGGTTCTGGTGCGCAACAGGATGCACGAGAACTGCTTGATGGTAACAATTGGGAAGAAACTATCGCCCATGAATTGTTTCACCAGTGGTTTGGCGATTTAGTTACTGCAGAAAGCTGGAGCAACCTCACTGTGAATGAAAGCTTTGCCAACTACAGCGAAGTGATTTGGGCAGAACACAAGCATGGCAAGGATGAAGCTGATTTCATCAACATGCGCGACATGAATGGTTATATCCAAAGCGGTAGCGAAGACAAACACTTGGTACGTTTCCATTATGCTGATAAGGAAGACATGTTTGATGCAGTGAGTTACAACAAAGGCGGCCGCATCTTACATATGCTGCGCAACTATGTTGGTGATGATGCGTTTTTCAAATCATTGAACAATTACCTTACCACTAATAAATTCAAAACAGGGGAAGCACATCAACTGCGTCTGGCATTTGAAGAAACTACCGGTAAGGACCTCAACTGGTTCTTTAACCAATGGTATTTCAGCAACGGTCATCCCAAGCTGGACATCAAGTACAGCTACAATGCTGAAAGCAAGCAAGCATTGGTAGTAGTAAAGCAAACACAAGCGAATAAAATATATACACTGCCTACAAGCATTGATGTGTATTATGGCAATAAGCGTGAGCGTCACCAAGTATGGGTTGATAGCAAAGAAGACACATTCTATATCAACGCCAACACGAAGCCTGATTTGATTCAATTTGACGGTGACCGTGTATTGCTGGCAGAAAGAAAAGACAATAAGTCTTTGCAGGAACACTTACACGCTTTCAGAAACACCGGAAAATATCTGGACAGAAGAGAGGCACTGGATGCAGCAGCTAAGAACCTGAGCAAGCCTGAAGCACTAGCATTTATTGTAAATGAAGGACTGAAAGATCCATTCTTCCGCATTCGTCTGCGTGCCATCACCAGTCTAGGCATGGGCAAGCCTGATGCAAGCGCGGTAGCTGTTTTAGAGAAACTCGCGCTACAAGATCCACAGCGTATTGTCCGTGCACAAGCAATTGACGCATTAGCCAAATTAAAGAACCCCGCATATGCAGATATGTTCAAGAAAGCGGCGCAGGATTCTTCTTACTCAGTAGCCGGCGCAGGCTTGGTTGCATTGATGGATGTAGACAGTGCTGCCGCAGTAACTTTGGCTAAGCAATTAGGCAAATCTCCTGCTAAAGGCCGATTGGCTTCAGCTATTACCGATATCAGCATCAAGTCTGGCGATGAATCTGCATTTGAGTCTATTGCAGCAGGTTACGAGAATATGGGCATGAGTCAGGAGAAATTCCAGCAGACTGCCTCTTTTGCGCAGTTCCTTGCGAAAATGAATGATGCAGCCAAATTCAAGAAAGGTGTTGACCTGATTGTAGGCTTTAAAGAGAGCATCCCTGAATCTTTCCGCGCACAAACCAACGCCTACTTCAACAATATCCTTAACGGATTAATCAATGCGAAGAAAGCTGCCGGCGCGAATGATCTTGCAGACTATATCAAGAATAAGATGGGCCAATAACCCAATTCAATAGCTTACAACGAAAAGCCCCTGCAATGTTGCAGGGGCTTTTTATATCGATTCATTTCATTAACTCTTTACCATCCACCGGAAGCACCACCACCTCCGCTGCTACCGCCGCCAAATCCACCGAATCCACCACCACCGAAGCCGCCTCCGCCCCAGCCTCCACCGCCACCACCGCGGCGTCCGCCACCGAGTACGGAAGACCAGAAAATTGCTTCAGCAATATCGCCATAACCTCTGCGGCTGATCATTCCACCACCGCCACCACCTTTGCGAATACTAGCTATAATCACAAGGATAATGATGACAATGATGATGAAAATAAACTTGCCACCACCTTCACCCTCACCCTTGATTTTATTGCGTTTTACTTTATACTCACCAATTGCCGCTTTTGCAAGTGCATCAGTTGCACGATCAATACCACGATAATAATTACCTTCTTTGAAAGACGGACCTAATTCATAGCGAATGATATTATTTGCAACGATATCAGGAATAGCGCCCTCTAATCCATACCCAACTTCAATGCGCACTTTACGATCATCAATAGCCGCAATCAGCAGTACACCGTTATTGGTTTTCTTATTGCCGATACCCCATTCTCGGAAGAGCTTGTTGGCATATTCCTCAATGGGATAATCTTCTAATGAGCGGATCAAGACAACAGCGATCTGGTTTGAAGTACTATCGTCCAAAGCCACTAATTTCTGCTCCAGAATTTCCACTTGCTCTTTGGAGAGCACACCAGCCGCATCGTTCACCAGTTTTGGCGGATTAGGCTTGGGCAGAATATTCTGCGCAGACAGGAGCTGAACCGTCAGCAGCGAAAAAATGAACAGTAACTTTTTCATGGATTAAGCACCAAAGACGATGTCGTCTGGTAATTCGTTTTTATCGGTTGCTCCGTCGTACGGAAAATGCTGATGCAACACTTCGCCAATATCTTTCACAACTGCAGCCAATCCACTTGCATAATCCTTGTTGCGAAAATGCTGCAGCATCTTTTGCACTTCTCCCTGCCAGAAAGCTTCACCTACACGTTCGTGAATACCACTATCACCAAAAACCGCTACCTGCCTGTCTTTCACCGCCACATAAACAAGCACACCGTTTTTTTCTTTGGTACGCTCCATTTGCAAGCCGTGAAACAATTCAACAGCGCGACGCAGTGGATCCACATAACTGCATTTGCTTTCTATATACACACGCACTTCTCCGCTGGTGCGTTGTTCTGCTTCGCGAACAGCTGCTACCACTTGCTCCTGTTCATCAGCAGTCAAGAAGCGGTTGGAAGTGCGTGGGAAGAGTGAAAACATAGATCTGTCAATATTAGAATTTCACTTCAGGGGCTTTTTCAGCACCAGCTTCAGCTTTAAACGCTTCTTTGGTTTTGAAACCAAACATGCCTGCAAAGAGGTTCATTGGGAATGAACGCACTTTCACGTTATAGTCTTTTACCGCAGCGTTGAAGTCGTTACGAGATACCTTAATACGATTCTCTGTGCCTTCCAACTGGGCTTGCAGACCACGGAATGCATCATTGGCGCGCAGGTTAGGATAGTTTTCAGTTACCATCAACAAACGACCCAAAGCCTGACTTAATTGGCCTTGTGCAGCCTGGTATTCCTGCAACTTCTCAGGTGTTAAATCCTTGGCATCTACTTTAATCTGTGTAGCGCTGGCACGGGCAGCAATCACATTCTGCAAAGTGGTTTGTTCAAAATTGGCTTCACCTTTTACCGTGTTTACCAGATTAGGGATGAGGTCTGCACGACGCTGGTAGTCGCTCTGCACATTTGCCCAAGCCTTACCAACTTCCTCATCTTGTAAAATAACTTTGTTGTAGCCTTTACAGCCTTGATAACCTAAAACAATGATTAGTAGACCAATGACGATCAAAACAATGTTACGAGTGCTCATGATATGATTGTGTTTTAACTAAGTTACTTGTTTGTATTTGGATGCGTCAAAAGATTACAATAAAAATGCCACTTCTTTCAAAGTGGCATTGTATCATTTGTTAAAAGCTTGTTGTCAGCCCTTTACAGCGGCAATACCGGGCAATACTTTTCCCTCAAAGTATTCCAACATCGCGCCACCGCCAGTACTCACATAGCTGACTTTATCGGCAAAGCCAAACTGGTTTACTGCAGCAACACTATCGCCACCGCCTACCAACGAGAATGCACCACCCTGCGTTGCTTCAGCCACAGCAGTAGCAATTACTTTGGTACCATGTTGAAATTTCTCCATTTCAAATACACCCATGGGGCCATTCCACAAAATGGTTTTAGAACGTTTGATCACATTGGCAAACTGCTCGCATGCTGCAGGACCAATATCCAGCCCCATCCAACCATCAGGAATGGTATTAGAAGGTGCAGTAGATGTATTGGCATCAGCCGCAAATTTGTCGGCCAAAATAGAATCTGAGGGCAGGTGAATATTTACGCCCTTGGCTGCTGCTTTTTGTAACAGACTAGTTGCAGTATCTAAACGATCTTCTTCGCACAATGAGTTACCAATCGTACCACCTTGTGCTTTCATAAATGTATACGCCATACCACCACCAATGATGATATCGGTAGCACGCTCTAATAGGTTTTCAATGATGAGGATCTTATCACTCACTTTCGCGCCGCCGATAATGGCAGTAAAAGGTTTTTCTGCTTTGTGTAATACACGCTCAGCACTTTCTACTTCTCCTTCCATCAACAAACCAAACATGCGCTTGTCTGCCGCAAAGAATTGCGCAATGATGGCAGTAGAAGCATGTGCACGGTGCGCAGTACCAAATGCATCGTTCACATATACATCACCAAGCTTGCTCAGCTTCTCCGCAAAAGCCGCATCACCTTTTTCTTCTTCTTTGTAGAAACGCAGGTTTTCCAACAACAATACTTCACCGGCTTTTAATGCAACTGCTTTATCAACTGCTTGCTGACCAATGCAATCATCTGCAAAATGTACGGGTGCGCCACCCAGTAATTTCCCAAGGTGCGCAACGATGTGGTTCAAAGAGTATTTGGCTTCAGGGCCTTCTTTCGGGCGACCGAGGTGACTCATCAAAATCACGCTACCGCCATCGGCCAAAATCTTCTGAATGGTTGGCACAGCCGCACGCATACGCGTATCATCGGTGATGGCTTGTGTCTGCTTGTCGAGAGGCACATTGAAATCCACGCGGATCAATGCTTTCTGTCCCGAAAAATCGTAGTTGCTAAACTTGCTCATAGCATGTTGAATTAAAAAACCGCAAAGTCTATTCAGATCATCGTAGCGAGGCAATCCTGCGCACAATATCCAACAGCCTTTGCGGTGATTA
Source organism: Chitinophagaceae bacterium (assembly GCA_019745155.1). GTDB lineage: Bacteria > Bacteroidota > Bacteroidia > Chitinophagales > Chitinophagaceae > JAFLBI01. The sequence goes on from JAIETM010000004.1 coordinate 86,785, forward strand.
TGAAAATAGTGTCTTAGACGAATTACTTACTGATCAGTCCGGCAAAATACTTCACCGTACGAACCAGCTGAGATACATAGCTCATCTCGTTATCGTACCAGCTAACAGTACGTACCAGCTGGGTATCGCCAACGGTCTGTACTTTAGTCTGCGTAGCATCAAACAATGAACCATAAGTAATGCCCACGATATCGCTGCTCACGATTTCATCTTCCGTATAACCGAAGCTCTCGTTAGCGGCAGCTTTCATGGCTGCATTAATTTCTTCTGCAGTGGTTTTCTTACCCAATACCACAGTCAGTTCAGTTAATGAACCTGTAAGTGTTGGTACACGCTGTGCAGAACCATCCAGTTTGCCTTTCAGGCTTGGCAGAACCAGACCGATTGCTTTTGCTGCACCGGTGCTGTTGGGCACAATGTTTTGAGCAGCTGCACGAGCACGACGCAGATCACCCTTAGGGTGAGGTGCATCCTGTGTATTTTGGTCGTTGGTGTATGCGTGTACAGTTGTCATCAAACCATTCACAATGCCGAACTGCTTTTCCAACACATCGGCCATTGGGGCCAGACAGTTGGTCGTACAAGAAGCACAGCTGATGATGGTTTCGCTACCATCCAAGTTTTGGTGGTTTACATTGAATACGATGGTCTTCAGATCGCCGGTTGCTGGCGCTGAGATCACCACACGCTTAGCACCTGCAGTCAGGTGGGCAGCAGCTTTGTCTTTGTCGGTGAAGAAGCCGGTACATTCCAGTACCACATCTACATCATGCTGACCCCAAGGAATATCTGCTGGGTTTTTCTGTGCGTAGATTTTTACTTCATGACCATTGACAATGATGGAATTATCGGTGGCAGACACTTCCTGACCGAAACGGCCCTGGGCGCTGTCATATTTCAGCAAATGTGCCAGTACTTTAGGACTGGTTAAATCGTTGATGGCTACTACATCGATTCCCTGCATGTTGAAGATCTGGCGGAAAACCAGACGGCCGATACGGCCGAAACCATTGATCGCTACTTTTACGTTGCTCATGGATGCTTTTTTAATTAATGAAATTTTGCGCCGCTAAGGTAAGGTTTCGGTGGGAATGCGGGGCTGTAAGGGCTTTGTTTTACCATAAATTGACCTTGTGGGCGGGGAAGTTTCAAAATTTTTTGGCGGGAATGGGAGCCACACCTATTTTTGCAGCCCATTGAACGAACGCCCGGTTCGTCTATCGGCTAGGACATCTCCCTTTCACGGAGGAAAGACGGGTTCGATTCCCGTACCGGGTACGAAAAATCCCCACAGAAATGTGGGGATTTTTGTTTTTATACCTCCCGCCGCTGTTGGTCGCTAACCAACAGCCATTTAGAAATGATATCCCTTTTGCTTGCCGGTCAGGCGACCAGCAAAGGCTAAACTTCAAAACCCAGCACTTCTTTAGACTCTACTAGAAAAGCTTCCAATTGTCTATGCCTGCTGTGGCCGGCTTCAATTTTATAAATCACAGTAATCCCTGAATTATCCTTCAGCAGTTTTACTCGCTCAAAAGCAATATGCTTTCTTGTACAGAAGCCTTCAATACTCTCCTTAGCATCTACATCCCGTACAAAACTCACTTTGTAAAACTTCTCTTCATTCCAGCGATGCACCCGCTTTTCAATGCGCGTGAGAAAAATCAATACCAATAAAGCCAGAATAGTAACAATAAATGCCAGTTCAAAATGCTGAAAGCCGATAGCCATACCAATAGCTGCAGCCAACCAAATAGCTGAAGCAGAAGTAATGCCCCGTGCGTTCAGTCCCTCTTTGAAAATAACGCCACCACCAATAAAACCAACACCTGTTACAATGTTAGACGCAATACGGTCGCCACTGGTACTCATGCCTACAGACAACATGGTAAACAAAGCAGAACCAACTGTAATCAGAATCATGGTTCTGAAACCTGCAGGTTTGCTGTGAAACTCGCGCTCGAGACCAAGTAAACTACCAGCCAAGAAAGCAGCTAGTACCGTATATAGATCATTCCAGTTAGGATGAATCATACTCGATTAAATTGAAAATGATTGATGCATCTCTGGTATCAGCACTTCAAAACCTTTTCTGGTTAGGCGGTGACTAAAATCGGCCATCACATCAGGCTCTCCATGCACCAAGAATAATTGCTTGATCTGTTGCTTATTCTGACAAGACAGCCATTGCAGAAGATCATCATAATCGCCATGGGCACTCATGCTGCGCATGCTACCAACCTCAGCTTTTACTTTAAATTCCTCTCCAAAAATCCTCACTTCTTTGGCGCCTGCCATCAACCTACCACCCAAAGACCTTGGTTCACAATAACCCACCATGAGAATGGTGTTATTGGGATTATCAATATTGTTCATGATGTGGTGCTTGATGCGGCCCGCATCTGCCATTCCACTAGCAGAAATGATGATGCAAGGATCTTTCAACTCATTCAGTCGCTTACTCTCTTCTGCATTTTCAATAAAATGCAATCCTTTAAAATCAAAAGGATCCGCATCACTCAACATGACTTTTTGTAAGCGCTTATTAAAATACTGGGGATAAGATTTGATCACTGCTGTAGCTTCTTTACTCAGCGGACTATCCACATAAATATTCACTTTAGGTAGTCTACGTTCCAACTCTAGCTGATTCAAGAGCAAGAGCAGCGTTTGCGTTCTACCTACACTGAATGCAGGAATCAGGAGCTTGCCTTTTTTCTGCAAACAAGTATGATCAATCCAGTTCAGCAATGTGTCTACTGAATTATTGACTTCATCATGCAAACTATTGCCATAAGTGCTTTCCATGATGACATAGTCGGCCTGAGGAAACACATCTGGTGAGCGTAAAATATCATCTCGATAGCGACCAATATCTCCGCTGAATGTTAAAGCGGTGATTTTACCATCTTCCTTTACTTTCAAATGCACACAGGCACTGCCAATAATATGGCCCGCATCGGTAAACAATGCTTCTACGCCATCGCAAACCTGAAACCACTCACCATATTCCACTGCCACAAATAATGACACTACCGCTTGCGCATCTTCTACAGAATACATAGGCTCAAAAGGCGGCAATCCTTGCTTGGCTCTTTTCTTATTCGTAAAGCGCGTATCATCACGTTGAATCTGGGCGCTGTCTTCCAACAAAATAGTCGCCAATCTTTTGGTAGCAGGCGTACAATAAATGGGACCGCGATAACCGTCTTTGTAGAGTTTGGGAATTAATCCGGAATGATCGATATGCGCATGCGATAAAATCAAATAACTGATTGCGGTTGGATCGAAGCCCCAATGCATATTCATTTCAAAGGTTTGCTTACCCATGCCCTGAAACATGCCACAATCCAAAAGAATTTGTGTGCCATTCTTTAACTGCAGCAAATGCTTACTGCCTGTCACTGTTTGTGCCGCACCATGAAAACTAATCCGCATACTATTTCCCTTTTGCTTTGAATGACCATGTAATTTGAAATACTGCTGCTAATTCGCCCTTATCATTGATGCCTTCCGTACGCATCACAATGGTTTGTGGTTCACCAGTGGTAATGGCTTTATCGATAGCCGCTTGTGCCAAGGCGCCATCTGGACAAGTAAAGTGCACATGGCCTGTTACACGTTTTTGAAACTGCGCATCCATTTGCACCACCAACATACTGCAACCAGGTTTTCTACCGTGAATATTTGCCAAGCATAGAACGCCCGTACTCATTTCTGCTGCCATAGCCTGTACAGCGAAATACATACTGGCAAATGGGTTGGTGTTCAACCAACGATACTTGACATAAATCGTACACTTGGATTCGTCTAATTCTGTAATACGTAAGCCAGCCAGAAATGCCATGGGCAGTTTGCTGAATAAGAACAGACGGTATTTGATGGGGTGCATGAGCAATGACCTCACGCGTGCAAATTGTGGACTCACTTCAATCGTTTGATGGAAAGTTACTCAATGCAGCGCAAGAAGCATCATAATAAAACGAAAAATCAGAGCAACAAAGCGGCCAATGCATAATCGGCAAAAAGGATGAGGATACAACTCACTACTACGGCGCTGGTACTGGCGCGACCAATTTCCAGAGCCCCCCCTTTTACATGATAGCCATAATAAGCAGGCACGCTGCTGATGATGAAGGCAAATGTGTAGGCCTTATACATGGCGAAATTGATGTTGTAAAAAACAATGTTCTGACGCAGACCTGCATCGAAAATATCTGTAGCTAAGATGCCTGCTGCACTACCTGCTGTACGTCCGCCCCAAATGGCCAGCACTGCTGAGAGTACAATTAGACAAGGCACAACGATCAATGCACCTAGGATTTTAGGCAGAATTAAATAAGTATGGGTATTGATGCCCATGATTTCCAAAGCATCGATTTGTTCAGTGGTACGCATATTACCCAATTCACTGGCAATCTTACTGCCTACTACACCTGCTAATACAATACTAACAACGGTAGGAGACAATTCAAGAATCACACTATCACGCACAATTTGTGCGATGGTTTGCTTGGGTACGAGCGGACTCACCAACTGGTAAGCTGTCTGCACCGTGGTTACCGCACCTAGGAATACGGAGATAATGATGACGATGGGCAGTGAACCAATACCAATTTCCACACACTGGTGCATCAATTCCTTCCAATACATGCGCCAGTTCTCCGGTTTGGTGAACATGGCTTTGAGCATGATGAGAAAGGCACCGAAATGTGTGAAGAATTTCATGTGGCGAATTTACCGTTTTCTTTTCTTTAAACGCTGCCACCATTTGCTGCGCTGGATAACATCATCTGTATCTACCCTGCTCTTCAACTGAGCATCTACCACTGCTACCAGTGCCATATTGATAATATTACGCACAGTACTACCCAACTGCAATACGTGAACTGGCTTTTTCAAGCCCAACAAGATGGGGCCAATCGCATCGGCACCACCAATTTCGCGTAAGAGATTATAAGCAACGTTACCGGCAGTCAAGTTAGGGAAGATGAGTACGTTCACATCTTCATCTACCAATTCGCTGAATGGATAATTGTCGCGCATGATTTCCTTATTGAATGCGAGACTGGCTTGAATTTCACCATCCACTATCAAAGAAGGGTTGCGCTGCTTGAGAATATGCGTTGCTTCCGCCACCAATTTGGCCTCAGGGGATTGACTACTACCGAAATTGCTATAGCTGAGCATGGCAATACGCGGTGTAATATTGAAATGGCGCACTTCTTTAGCCACGAGCATAGCAATATCTGCCAGCTCTTCTGCCGTAGGATTAAAGTTCACCGTAGTATCTGCGAGGAATAAAGGACCTTTTTTTGTCAACAGCAGATACATACCGGCAATTTTCTTCACGCCTTCTTCTGTACCGATAATCTGCAAAGCCGGACGAATAGCCTGATCATAGTTTCTTGTTAAACCAGAGATCATGGCATCAGCATCACCTGTTTCCACCATCATACAACCAAAATGGTTGCGATCCTTCATGATCTTCATGCTCTCGTAGTGGTTATAACCTTTGCGCTGGCGCTTTTTGAAGAAAAGCTCACCATAGAAATGGCGTTTCTCTTCCATAACCTTACTACGTGGATCAATAATTGGCAGTTCAGTGATATCAATATCATGCTCATCTGCAATGCGGCGAATCTTTTCTTCTTCGCCCAGCAAGATTGGATAAGCGATGCCTTCATCGTAAATAATGCTGGCTGCTTTGATCACTTTTAAGTTATCGGCTTCAGCAAATACCAAACGTTTAGGATCTCTGCGTGCTTTATTACCCAATACACGCAATAATTGGTTATCCAAACCAAGTCGTCTGTTCAGTTCAACCACATAAGCATCCCAATTGTCAATTTTCTTTTGCGCCACTCCAGACTCAATAGCAGCTTTTGCCACCGCAGGTGCAACTGTTGACAATAAACGAGGATCGAGTGGTTTAGGGATAATGTATTCAGGACCAAAAGACATGTTCTTTTGGTTGTAAGCCATGTTTACTATATCTGGCACGGTTGTTCTGGCCAACTCAGCCAGTGCGCGCACAGCGGCGAGTTTCATGGCTTCATTGATCTGACGGGCACGCACATCTAATGCTCCGCGGAAAATATATGGAAAGCCCAATACATTGTTCACCTGATTGGGGAAATCGGTACGACCTGTAGCCATGATCAAATCTTCGCGCACAGCAGCAGCCAAATCATATGTGATCTCAGGATTGGGGTTCGCTAATGCAAATACGATTGGGCGCTTAGCCATGGATTTAATCATATCCTGTGTTACCACATTACCCACACTCAAACCCACAAACACATCGGCATCTTTCATGGCTTTTGACAGATCCCAATCAGATTTTTTTACCGCAAATTTTTGACGGATATCATCCAGATCAGTACGTCCTTCATGCAGCACACCATCCTTATCGAACATGATAAAATTGTCGTGCTTAGCACCCAAGGCCACATACATCTGCGCACAAGCCATTGCCGCAGCACCTGCACCATTCATCACGATGCGCACTTTATCAATCTTTTTCTTTTGTAATTCCAATGCATTCAACAAAGCAGCACCACTAATGATGGCTGTACCGTGCTGATCATCATGCATCACTGGGATATTCAGTTCATCACGAAGTTTACGCTCGATATAAAAACATTCCGGTGCTTTGATGTCTTCTAAGTTGATACCTCCGAAAGTTGGTTCCAGCGATTTTACAATCTGACAGAATTTCTCCGGATCTTTTTCATTGATTTCAATATCGAATACATCAATATCTGCGAAGATTTTGAACAATACACCTTTTCCTTCCATCACCGGCTTGCTGGCTTCAGGGCCGATATCACCCAAACCCAATACCGCAGTACCGTTGGTGATTACTGCTACCAGATTACCCTTTGCAGTGTATTTATATACCTCTTCTTTATTCTGATGAATTTCTTTACATGGTTCGGCAACACCGGGACTGTAAGCTAGTGATAAGTCGCGCTGCGTCTTTGCCTCTTTTGTAGGGATTACCTCAATCTTACCAGGTCTTCCTGAAGCATGATACTCCAGTGCCTGTTCTCTACGCAGATCGTGCTTTTGTTTTGTCATACATGCTAATTAAGTACGCGCCTGCTCAGGATAACCTAAACAGGCGCGCAAAATACGATAATCTATGTTAGTGGGTCATTTACTCGGCCATGAAAATCAGCTGGCGGACTCACTGGATATGACTTGCTCTTGCTGCTTTGTCAAGGGTGCTTCAGTTTTGACATGGACATGTTTAGGCTGCGCATGAATATGGAAAGCCTTGAACATTCTACCCCTATCAAAAAGTTTCTCATTACAAGAAATGAAAATAGTCGCAACCCCATTACCGATAAAATTGGTGATGGCCCTTGCTTCGGACATAAACCTATCCACACCTAGCAATAAAGCCAGCCCTTCTACCGGAATTACTTTTACAGCACTTAAGGTGGAAGCCAGAATCACAAACCCACTACCTGTAACACCAGCTGCACCTTTGGAAGTAACCATCAACACACCTACAATCATCAGCATTTGCTGCACAGATAAATCAATCTGAAACACCTGTGCCAAAAACAATACTGCCATTGATAGATAGATGGATGTGCCATCCAGATTAAAAGAATAGCCTGTTGGCACAACTAGCCCAACCACTGATTTGTGGCAGCCCATATGCTCCAACTTTTCCATGAGTGAAGGCAAAGCCGCTTCTGATGAAGAAGTGCCCAGCACAATCAACAACTCATTTTTGATATAATTCAGAAAAGCCAGTAGCGAAATCTTATAGAATTTTAGCAAAGAACCAAGTACCAATAAAATGAAAACTGCCATCGTGATATACACACAGAGCATCAACTTTGCCAAGGGCACCAATGTTGCTACCCCATATTTACCAATCGTAAAGGCCATACCACCAAAAGCGCCGATAGGTGCAGCTTTCATTACCCAGTGTAAAGCCCTGAATACATATTTAGAAGCCAAATAGATAGGCTTTAACACCTTATCCTTGTTAGGTGCTTTACTCAGCAGGATGCCTATTAAAATGGAACAGAGTAATACTTGAATAGTGATATTCTCTTTGAAAAACTGCATCCATGATACAGAAACATCACCTTTGTATTTTGACAGATCAGTAGCACCTACGCCAGATGTGTCCACACCATAGCCTGGTTGAATAAAATGCGCCACAACAATTCCGATAAGCAATGCAAGCGTGGTGATGATTTCAAAATAAAGTAAGGCCTTACCGCCAACCCTTCCAACCCGTTTTAGGCTATCCATGCCACAAATACCTGTTACAATGGTGAGGAAGATAATTGGGTTAATAAAGAGCTTAATGATATCGATAAAATATTTACCGAGTGGTTGCATGGCCACACCCGTGGCAGGATAAAAATGTCCTACCAAGACCCCGCAGGTAATGGCCAGCAACACCCAGAAAGTAAGGTTGGATAAAATCTTTTTAAACATATCGTCAGTTTATCTGGGTCATTAAGGAATCACTGTTTGTACTACTTGCATACAAAAGCGAATCTCTTCATCTGTTAATTGCATGATGCGGAAGGTTTCTCCGTCTTTATCGATGTAATTGTACACTGTAGGCAATTTGGCTGGCAGCTTGCCGGTTATTTTCTTCACGAAACTTAACGCAATCAAAAAAGTACCCAATGGAGATGGATGTGAGCCATCCGGATGGAATAACTCAATATCAGGTTTCAACTCCATCGCTTTTGCCCAGCAATTACCTACGGGTACTACCGTAGCCATGTTTCTGCGGCCTAGTTCTTCATACACAGCATTGATTTGACCCTGGGTTTCCGGAGTCTTTTTTCTAGCCCATGTATTGTAGATGTATGGCTTTGCACCTGATTGCTTCACTAAGTTGCAAAACCGTTCACCATTAAAGAAGACACTATCTGGATGTTGAATAGGCCACATGCTATTGTCTTGAATAACGACTATATCAAACTTCCCTTTTTCTATCACTTTTCTTGAAGCCAGCCCCTTTGCGCCATTCCAATGCTCAGTTAATGTGGCTCCACCCGCAGTTGATTTTCTGCAAAGCAGTTTGGTATCTATACTATCTGTAATGAGTCCAATCATCTGCGCCAGATTATTGTAATACACATAGCTATTACCTACGAACAATACTTTTACTGTATCCTTTTGTGGAGTGGCCTGTGTATTGAATACAATACCCAAGAGCAATATCAAGACGGAGAAACTTTTCATAAACTTCATACCTATATTATCTATTCACTGGAGTTGGATCGAATACAGAAGGAATAGGATTTGGTGTTGACTTATTCATATCAATCTCTACTTGTGGATAGAGGAATCGCTGCGGAAACTGCGTTCCAAAATTCAAAGGCAACGTAATTCTAACATCAGTTTCTTTAAATACCCTGCGCAGATCATTAAATCCTTCAATCTGTCCAATGAATGTAACATAACGCTCTTCGATGATTTCACGCAGCAAAGCTCGATCTTGTGCCAATGGCGATGTGCCACCATTTTCCATACCTCCGGCAGCAAAATCTGCAGCCACATAGGGATCATAGCGCCAGTTACCTGTAGTTAGAAATGCAGTACTGATATAAGCACCGGTATTCATATAAGCGCGATATGTATTCAGGCGTGCAAGTCCGGCTGTAAAACCATTCACACGTGTATCTGCTTCTGCAAGAATCAATAGGTTTTCTGCAAATGTGGCCAAAGGAAAAGAAGTGCTATGGTTAAAAAAGCCTGTTCCATTTGCTGCGAAATTCAGGTTAGTGGCACTATTATAGAAATAGTTCCAACGAGCCCTTTCATTGGTTTTGGCATTGCCTCTGTATCTATTTCCTGTAGGATTGATCAGGTTTACACCATACATACCATTTGCATCTATCCAGTTAGGTCTGTCTAAAGCCAAAAACTGAAAGTATAAATTGTTGGCGCCTCTGTTGGTGTTGTTATGGGGTGCCAAAAAGTTATTCGCTTGTGTACTGATACCATTTTGCGCAGCCGCCAGAGCTCTTGGATAATCCTTTACATGCATAAAGTATCGAGCTTTCAGCGTATTGGCTGTTTGAATCCATCTCGTCATATTACCAGCGAAGTGGATGTCTTGCGCAGCAAAATCGACAAATGCAGTAGAGCCAAGATTGATGATCGCTGAGTCAAGCAATGTTTGCAATGATGCGTACACACTAGCTTGGCTATCAAATTTTGGATTAGGGAAACGATCATCTGAAGCTTCTGTATATGGAATATCACCCCAGATGGCTGTTGCTGTACCCATCAGGTTAGCTTCCAGCACCTGCACAACACCCAACATTCTTCTGTTATTAACCGCACGGGCTTTTGCTTTCAGAATAACCATATTCTTGTACAAGCCGGAATACACTCGCTGCCATGCTGCATCAAAGTTTCTAGCAATGACTGAGTACTGATGATAGCTTTGGTATTGCTGTGTAAATCCTCTGAAATGGCCAGACCACATGCCTGCAAAACGAGCCAAATCACCTTCCTGAATATTCATATTACCCACCATGATACTGGTAAGCATACTATTGGGATCTGCATCAGTAGGGTTATTGGGATCATTGTTGATGCCATCTACCATTTTGGCACAAGAACTAAAAAGAACAGCAAAAATTAAGGTATATATCAAATGCTTTTTCATAATGGCTGATTGATACATTTAAAAGTTGAGTTTAATAGTAAACAGGTAAGAGCGTGTTGGTGGATTCACGAAGTAAACCACCCCTCTACCTGAAGAAGAACCAGAGTTGTTTGCATCTGGATCAAAACCATTCACATTGCTAATCAAGAAAAGATTACGGCCACTTAACTCTACACCTACAGAGTTGATGCCTAATTTCTTTTTGAGCATTGTGCTATTGAAATTGTAGCCGATGTTGATTTCTCTGAATCTTGTCCAGGTAGCATCTTCCAGGAACAACTCGCCTACGTTACCAAACCAACCGCCGGGACCAGTATACCATGCTTGATCCAAGGCTACATTACCTGCGCCAAAATCATGGATATTGCCTCTGAATGGTGTGCCTGCAGGAATAGTTGCACCATTGTACCTTTTCAATGGTACATCACTTGTTCTTTCAAAACCTGTAGCGGCAGAAGTTCCATAATCTAAGAGCACACCCTCTGTACCATCAATAACTTTACCACCCTGAGAATGTTCTACAAGAGCATTCAGATAAAAGTTTTTGTACTTGAGGTTGAATCCGAAAGCACCACGCCAATCTGGGTTAGGGTCGCCAATAGGTGCTGCAGTTGGATCAACTGTTGGGAAGCCATTCGCATCCAGTACCATTTTACCTGATGCATCGCGCTGGAATTTGTTTGAGAATAATACACCCAAAGCATAGCCTTCTACTGCTCTGGATGATACGCCGGCACTACCACCCAATGTGATTGAACCAGCACCACTTAAATTGGTCACCAAGTTTCTGTTTCTTGTCCAGTTTAAGTTTACATCCAAAGACCAATCTCTTTTTTGAATTACATTATAACCCAGATCAATCTCCACACCCTTGTTTTCAATTGTACCAGCGTTGGAGTAAAGGGTATTGAATCCTGTAGCAGGCGATTGTGTTACGGAGATCAATGCATCTTTTGTTTCGTTCTGATACACTGTAAATCCAAGACTCAATTTGTTATTCAGGAAACGCAAATCTGCACCAAACTCCATTTCTTGTTTGCGTTCTGGTCTAAGGAATGGGTTTCCTCTATCATCGTTTTGCAGATAAGAACCTGTTCCATACAATGCCGGATCCAAAGCTCCACCTAACCCATCACCCCATGAACGTGCTGTAAACGTAGTAGCCGTATTGTAAGAAAGCGGTTGCACACCAACCACACCAAAAGAAGCCCTTACTTTACCAAAAGACAACCACTTGGCTGATTGAAGCGCACTCAGTTTAGTAAACTGCCAGGCAATATCTGCTGAAGGATAAAAGAATGTCTTTGAAGCAAGACTACCAAAAGTTGATGCTGCCTCTACCCTTCCAGTTGCATTCAAAAACAATTGATCATCCCAAGAAGCACCAACACTTGCATAGCCTGCATTGGTAAGTCTGTTCAGGAAACGGTCTACAGTTGAGATATTGGTTGGAGTTGCATTATTAAAATCCTGCGGACTTTCAGGCAGAATAAAGTTTAAAGTCTGACCACCGAGTGTTGTTGTTTTTAAACTATTGTAGTTAAATCCAACTGTTGCATTACCCGAGAATTTCTCATTAAAATCATATTGCGCCCTACCAATCACATCCAGGTTAAACTGAAACTCTGAATACTCTTCCCTGTTGTATTGGCCAGTGATGGCATTGGCTGAGAAATAAGGGAAATAATTGGTTTGTCTGTCTGTAAAATAATCCAAGCCGGCCCTTGTGGTTAAAGTAAACCAAGAAACAGGCTTGATATTGATTTCTGCAGAATTGATGAAGCGATTTACAACTGTTTTGTTCTGCAGCTGATTAATTACCCAAAGCGGATTATTAAATCCAGGATTTGTTGAGGAACCAGTTGCATTTCTGTATGAACGATGTCTATTGGCCACGATAGCGCCACCGGGACCTGACACAAACTGACCAACAAAATCGCCGTTATCAAAATCTGGTGGCGTACGCAACAGGCCGATCAATAAACCAGCATTGTTAATACCTGCTTGTAAACGATTAGAAGATGTTAATACATAAGATGCTTTATTAGAGATGCTCAGCCATTTGTTGAGTTCTCTTCCTGCATTCACGCGGAAACTGGTTCTTCTATAATCGCTGCTGTTTCTAACAACACCTTTTTGGTTCAGGTCGCTGAAGCTGATGAAATAGTTCGACTTGCTATCACCACCGCTAATGCTCAGTGCATTGTCGATGAAAGAACCCGTGCGGAAAATGTCGCGATAATTCTTGTCAACATATATATCCTTAGCGTTCTTCGTCGTAATGGGGTAAATAGTTTTGCCTGTGTTTCCTACAAAATAGCCACCAGTCGTATTTAATACATCAGCAGCACCAGATCTATTGGCAATTTTATCGCCCCATGTTCTAATGGCATTTGCAGCCCATACGCCGTTATTACCTTGACCGTATGTTGTTTGTAGATCGTAAAAAGCACTCACTTCATCAAATGAGATGGTAGAACGGAAATTGATATTGGCTTTAGTGCCTGAGCTACCTTTTTTAGTAGTGATGATGATTACACCATTTGCAGCCCTTGTTCCCCACAATGCTGCTGCAGATGCACCTTTCAGGATTTGTACATTGGCGATATCATCGGGGCTGATATCGTTCAATCGGCTTTGTTGTACAATTTGTCCGCCAGAAGACTCACCTCTAGCATCACCGCTTACCGGTACACCATCTAAGACGATCAAAGGATCGGTACTTCTGGTAATGGTACTCTGTCCGCGAATCAAGATTTGAGAAGAACCGCCGGGATCACCAGAAGAACGGGATACTCTTACCCCTGAGGATTTACCTGCCAAAGCCTGGATCAATCCTGATTCACCAGAATTATTCACTGCTTCAGCACTGATTCTATTCGTTGCATAACCCAACTTGTCTTTTCTGGTCTCGAAACCAAGTGCATTCACCACAACATTGTCGAGAGAAGTAGCCGTCACTTTCAGCTTCACTTCCAAGAGTTCAGAAGTGCCTACTTTCACTTCGCTATTCTCGTAGCCGATAAAACTGATTACTAATACTGATTTGTCTACAGGCAGCTGAATGCTGAATTGCCCTTTGTCGTCAGTTAATCTGGTAGTGGTAGTACCCTTGACAGTAATAGATGCCCCTGATACAGGTGCATTTTTTTCATCATAGACAGTACCCCTAATTGTTTTAACTTGTGCGTGTGCCTGAAAAACCGATAGCAACAGCAAGGCTATCGAAAGGCAAAGCTGAAAGCCTTTTCTTTTTTTCATATGAACCCGAGTTTTGGTTTGGTTAGCGAATCGTTCGATCAAAATAACACGCGGAAATCGGGAACTGCACAGAAGGAGGCTTTCTTTAATGATTCAAAAAAAAGTTGCTAATTTCCGAAACCGATTTTTCATTTCGGAAATTTTTAAAATATTGACTTTCAAATAATTAAGATTGAACTTAAAGAAAGGCAAAGAGGAAATCATATACCTGCTCAACCAGGCAATTGCCAAGTTTCAGAAAGAAACGGGCAAGGAAGTTGTGCAAAACACCAATCGAAAGAATTACGAAAGCCTAGCAATTACCCTAAGTGAGATCAGTAATCAGCTCCCATTTACCGCAGCATCGCTTGGACACCATCCTTATGAGCCAGATGCTGGTAAAGAACAACAGTATCCTTTTAGAAAATATGATATTACCGGAGGGCAGATCAAGGATGCCCTTATGGGTTTGGTGGCTAACCCCAGACCTTTTCTTGTTGACACCTGCTATATCTATGTATATGGTGTGGGCAGAAAAGCTTTTGAACAAGAACCTTTGGATCCATTACTCATTGCCGATCCAGAAACCAGTTTACCCAAGGATAGTTATTCCATTTTACAAGAGAATCAGCAACTAAAGATTACCCTGGCCAACCTGAGAAACGAACGTAAGGGAAGAATCGACAGGCGCTATAAACTGATACGAAATGTATTGGTGCCTGCATGCTTTCTATTACTTATCGCCAGCTTGTATTTATGGTATCAGCAACAAAAAGAGCAGGAAGCCTGGGCCAATCTGAAAAAAGACTTCAATCTTTTGCCGTATAAAGTGAGTCAGGCTGAAATTGATAGTTTAGAAGGTATTTGGATATGTTATATAGGTTCGCCGCAAGCAAGACTTTCTGACCCCAACAGATACCATAAGGTTGTTACCAACCTGATTGAAATCAAGTACAAAAATGGCTATTTCACTTATGAACGATATGGCGCAAGCTTTAACCATACAGGCTATATTCAATTTGAAGCGCCGGGATTGATCTCGATACATTCCAGAATTAAGAATAACCAAGACATCGTTGAATCACCAAGGCATAGCTTAATGAATCTGGAGCCCGGTAAGCCTTTTCTAAACGCCATTTCAGCTTCCTGGAGTTTTGATGTGGGTTCAAAAAATAGGATTATTGGGATCAGAGAAGTGTACCAAAAAGTAGGCAAAGGCGGGCATATTCAGGAAGTCATCAACTCGGTGGAAAATGCCAGTTGCCAGTGTAAGATCATCAGGTGGCAAAAAGATGCCAAAAGCACTAATACATTTTACTTAAAGAATATGTCGCTAGACTCATTAGAAAGCAGTGAAATGCGGCACATGATTGATGAAACAAGTATTCTTTTGAAAGACCCGGCTGAAGAATTCATCATCAAGAAGAAACAATAATTAAGCACTGGCAAGTGAAACAGATATCGATACAGTAGTACCCTCCCCTTCCTCACTACTGATTGTAATGGTTTCACCAAGTGCAGCAATCATATCCAGTACGAGTCGCATACCAATACCCGTACCCTTTTCATTATCTGTACCTCGGGTACTTTCGGCCATTTTATGGTTCAGCTGATCTACTTTTTCCTGGCTCATACCCACACCCTCATCCACAATCTGAATCAAGAGCTTATTATCATTCACAAACTCCTGAATGTGTATCATCTTACCGTGTGGTGTGAATTTGATAGCATTCGATAAGATGTTCCGAACAATCATCTTCAACATATCTGCATCCGTAAAGACAGATCTGTCTTTTACGTGATTCTCAATCATGATGTCCTTGGCTCTGGCTAATGATTGTAAAGTCTGTATCACTTCATCAATCACCGGCTGCACTTTAAACTCGCGCTGATAAGGCACAATACCATTCAATAAGGTCTTAGACCAGTTCAATAGGTTTTCGGTAAGAATCAATGTGTTCAATACATCATTCTGTAACTGCTTAGAGAAGGGCGCAAACTCTTCGTGCGAAATCAATCCCTGATTGAGCAAGTCTAATAAATTATGCGTGGAAGTAAGTGGGGAACGAAGATCATGAGAGATAATGGCGAAGATTTTATCTTTTACCTTATTCAATTTTTGGATTTCCTCATTAGACCGCATGATTTGATCCTGCTGTTCTAATAAAACGGCAGCATCTTTTTTATGCTGACTGATTTGACGAGCCAAGAATGTGATGTAAACACCAGCAGCAACCAAGAGCAGTGCTAGAATGATGATGATCCAGTTTAGCCGACTTGTCACATCCGTACCTGTGTTGTGACCAAAAGCCATTACAGGAGATAATAGGATAATAAAGAGCCAGCTTTTACGCATGATACCGAGATAAGGGTTTGTCTAGACGCTTACTGCCAACCAAGCCATATTGCCCATCCCAATGGCGATCGCAGATTCATCTATATCAAATTTAGGTGTATGTACGTTGTGTACAATGTCTTTTGCTTCATTTCGTACGCCCAAACGGAAAAAACAACCAGGAATTTGCTGCGTATAGTAACCAAAATCCTCGGCGCCCATGCGCATTTCAGTTTCTTCTACATTGGTCTTACCCATGTATTGTTCTGCCAACTGCCATGCTTTTGTCGTCAGAACAGGATCATTGTCAACAGTAGGATAGCCAACATCAATATGCACATCCGCCTCAGCACCCATGGCTGTAACCAAGCCGATAGTTTGTTGTTTGATGAGTTCATGTGCTTTAAAACGCCAAGCTTCATCCATGGCGCGGAATGTACCCATCAATTTCACTTCACTTGGAATGACATTGGTGGTGAAGCCGCCCTTAAACGAACAAATAGATAAAACTGATGGAGATGTAGGGTTATTATTTCTTGAAATCACTTGCTGCAGGCTCACCACCAACTGCGAAGCAATCAAAATCGTATCGGCTGTTAAATGGGGAGCTGCTGCGTGGCCACCTTTACTCTTGATGGTGATATAAATCTCATCCGCACTCGCCATCACTCTGCCCGTTCTAAAACTAAGTTTACCAACATCTAAGCCCGGGTGTACATGTAAAGCAATGATGCCTGATGGTGTAGGATTTTCTAGTGCTCCATCACGAATCATATAACTGGCGCCGCCTGGGTTTTTCTCTTCACCGGGCTGAAACAATAGCTTTATCGTACCGGCCCATTCATCTTTCAGCTGGTTCAATATCCTCGCAGCACCTAACAATATCGTTGTATGTACATCATGTCCGCAAGCGTGCATCACGCCCGGCTTGGTGGAGCAATAAGGTACTTGATTCTCTTCCTGAATGGGTAATGCATCCATATCGGCGCGCAATGCCATTACACGACTATCTGGATTTTTTCCTTTGATGGTTGCTACAATACCGGTTGTTGCTATCACTTCAAAAGCGATACCCTCTTGCTGCAAGCGCGCCTGCACATACTGACTTGTGGCAAATTCCTGATAACTCAATTCAGGATTTGCGTGCAGATATCTTCTCACACCAATAAATTCTTCTGCATGTGTTGCAGCCAATGCTTTAATCTTCTCTGCGAGCATAGTTTATAATTCTTCGTCGTCTTTCAATGTATAGTCAATGCCATCCTCTACCACAAATACACCCTGAGGGTATTGTTTATTCAACAGCTTACGCATTTTCTCTGCATCTTCTCTTTTCAAAAAATTACCAAAGCGCACTTTGAAATAAGGCGATTGAAATAGTAGGTAAGCTTTATGCTCAGGATAACGCGATAATAAATCCGCTTTCGTACGCAAAGCCACATCTCTATTTGTGGTGCTGACTACTTGTAAACGAAAACCTTTGATCATACCACTACTGGTGACCAAAGAAGTACGCTTATTGATTTGTGCTTGCTTGGCAGATAATACGTCTAGCCTAGGATCTTTCTTCACCACAATAGAATCCTGTCCAAACACCATTTGTGTTACTAAAGATGCTATAATCAAAAAGAGAATGCGCATAGTTCAGTAATGTACATAAAATATCAATAATTGCCCTCGCCGGCAGATGCTCCTTTCACGATAGCTACACTTGCACTGCAACCCAATCGGGTGGCACCTGCTTTCACTAGTTCTGCTGCAAAAGCATAGTCGCGAATACCACCGGATGCTTTAATCTGCACATGGGCTGGCAAATGCTTTCTGAATAAGGTTACTGCATGAACAGAAGCGCCTTTCTCTGCATAGCCAGTGGAAGTTTTCAGGTAATCAATACCAGCGGCACCATATAACTCACAACAGCGAATAATTTCCTCATCAGTAAGCACCCCACTTTCGATAATGATCTTTATCACTTTGTTTTGTTGCTTCACGATGGGCATTACATGGTTGATCTCATTCGCCAGGTATTCCCAATCCTTGTTTTTGATGGCGGAGATATTAATCACCATATCTAGTTCATCAGCGCCATCCACCATTGCTAATAAGATTTCAGCAATTTTAGCCTCCACTGCTGCATACCCAAAAGGAAAACCTATCACCGTTGCCACTTTAACCGCACTGCCTTCTGTGTGCTTTTTCGCATGCTTCACAAAGTTTGGTGGCACGCACACTGAAGCAAAACCATATTCTTTGGCTTCTGCACAAACCTGTTCAATTTCACTTAGCAATACTGTTGGCTTTAATACGGTATGATCGATAATTGCCGCTATAGACATATCCTGATTTTGCACAAAAGTACGTAATGCACCACTGCTGTAATGTGAAAATACCCTGTAGCGGGTATTGAGGGGGATGTGCAAAAAACTTGCTTTGTAAAAAATTCAGATATGCAACCCATCAAAACAATCATGCTGCTAACTGCGCTTAGTACTGCTGCCATCAGCTTTGCCCAGAAGAAAAACGAAAAGCTACAAGGCGATAATAATCGCTTTGATATGACCATAGGTATTGCCAGTCCAAAAGCTACTCAGGTATTCGGACAGTTCTATAAGACAAAAGGACTTCAACCAAGAATCACTATTGAGTATGGATTATTAAGTTTGCCCTATAGCAAGAAATTAAACGCACGCATTTCAGCAATAGCTGGCTTAGAACCACAATCATTCAACAATACCACTACATTTCTAACAGAGGCCAAGATGACGCAAAAACCTGTTGGTGGACGATTCTACCCTTTTGCTTTTAGAGAAGGACCATGGAAGACCATAGAAAGTGGCGACTGGGTTGAAAGTCTCCCATTTGGTATTGACATGCTTGCTATGGGCGGACTTTGGGCTTTGAATGGTCTATATTTTGAAGGTGGCATTTCTCCTGGCGTAAAAATTACAGAAGAAGGCTACAAAGATGTAACACGATCTCCTTATTTCACAGGCTGGGGTGTTAACTTATGGGATATGCATCCCGAAAATACCTGGCGCTTCAAGTTTGGTGTAGGTACCAGAAAATACACTTGGACAAATGCCAGCAACACCACTTCACAGATTAAATCTTTCTGCATGGATCTGGGTGTTAGCTATCGTATCAAATAAAAACTGTGTGCTTTTAAATTAAAATCCCCCGCATCATTGCGAGGGATTTTTTATTTAGAGGTCTTTACCATGACAGGATTTATACTTCTTACCACTTCCGCATGGACAAGGATCATTTCTGCCAATCTTAGGACCCACTTTCACAGGCTCTTGCTTAACTGGCGTTGGATCATAGTATTCATTGTCGTTGGAATAGTTATTTGACATGCCATCCATATCATCTTTCTGTGTGCGCATATTGCTCAGGTCTGTTTTCTCTTGACGACCTTCACGCACTTCTTCCCCTTCAGCCAAAGGAATTTGTGCATGGCTTAAGAACTGAACAATATTCTTATTCACTTCCGTATCCATATTCTTGAAGAGGTTGAAAGCTTCCATTTTATAAATCACCAATGGATCTTTCTGCTCGTAGCTAGCTGTTTGTACACTCTGCTTCAAATCATCCATTGCACGCAAGTGTTCTTTCCAAGCATCATCAATCAGTGCCAAAGACACATTACGCTCTAGTGCATTCACCATTTCAGCGCCATTGCTATCAATCGTTTTCTGCATGTTGGCCAATACCTGCATGCCTTTTTTACCATCTGTAAATGGCACTACCACGTTTTCAATATGACTGCCCTGTTGCAGACGAATATTTTTAAATACAGGCAATGCCTGCTTGGTTAATTCATCTTTTCTACGTTGATAGCTATTGATGGCTTCTGTATAGAGCTTATCAGCAAGTGTTTGTTCTGATTGTTTATTCAGTTCATCTGCAGTAATAGAAGTATCAATACCAAAGTTGACGATTGCAGCCATACGGAATCCTTCATAATCATTCATTTCTTTGAATGAACTTACCAAACCTTCAGCCACTGCATAAAACGCGTTGTCCAAATCCAAAGCCAAACGCTCACCAAACAAAGCGTGATTACGCTTGGTATAGATAACAGAGCGCTGCTTGTTCATCACATCATCATACTCCAGCAAACGCTTACGTGTACCGAAATTGTTTTCTTCCACTTTGCGCTGTGCTCTCTCAATTGATTTGGTGATCATGCTGTGCTGAATCACTTCACCTTCTTTGTAGCCGGCAAAGTCCATCACTTTGGCAATACGCTCACTACCAAACATGCGCATCAAGTCATCTTCCAGCGATACAAAGAATTGAGAAGAACCGGGATCACCCTGACGACCGGCACGACCGCGCAACTGACGATCCACACGACGCGATTCATGACGCTCTGTACCAATAATAGCCAAACCACCTGCTTCTTTCACGCCGGGACCGAGCTTGATATCCGTACCACGACCAGCCATGTTAGTGGCGATGGTTACAGCACCAGCCAAACCAGCTTCTTGTACAATCTGTGCTTCACGCGCGTGTTGCTTTGCGTTCAACACATTGTGTGGCACCTGCTTCTGGCGCAACATACGGCTGAGCAATTCACTTACCTCAACAGATGTTGTACCCACCAGCACAGGGCGACCTTCACCACGCAGTTTTTCAATCTCTTCAATTACTGCGCCATATTTCTCACGCTTGGTCTTGTACACCAAGTCTTCTTCATCCTTTCTGATTGCTTGAATATTGGTTGGAATAGACACCACATCCAATTTGTAGATATCCCACAATTCTGCAGCTTCTGTTTCTGCAGTACCGGTCATACCGGCCAGCTTGTGGTACATCCTGAAATAATTCTGCAAAGTGATGGTTGCATAAGTCTGTGTAGATGCTTCAATCTTCACATTTTCTTTTGCTTCAATCGCTTGGTGCAAACCATCAGAGTAACGGCGTCCATCGAGAATACGACCAGTCTGTTCATCTACAATTTTCACCGCACCATCCATCACCACATACTCCACATCCTTGTCAAACAAAGTATATGCTTTCAGCAATTGCTGTACTGTATGGATACGATCTGCTTTTACAGAGTATTCATTCAAGATGGCTTCTTTGCGATGCAGCTTCTCTTCTGGAGAAAGATTGGCATCACTTTCAACTGCAGCGAGCGATACACTGATATCTGGCAGTACAAAAAAGTTAGGATCTTCTCCTGCACCAGTAATCAGCTGAATACCTTTATCAGTAAGGTCTACTGAATTATTTTTCTCATCAATGAAGAAATACAATTCAGCATCTGCATGCGGCATTTCTTTCTGCTGATCAGCGAGATAATAGTTCTCTGCTTTCTGCAGTTTAACGCGAATACCGGGCTCACTCAAAAACTTAATCAATGCATTGTTCTTGGGTAAACCACGATGCGCACGGAATAAGGCCAAACCACCACTCTTTGGATCATCATCGCCTTCTGAAATTTTCTTCTTGGCTTCATTCAAGAACTGATTGGTAGCACGCTTTTGTGCTTCTACCAGTTTTTCAATTCTCGGTTTCAGTTCAAAGAATTGTTGTGTATTGTCTGAATGTCCAACCGGACCAGAAATAATCAATGGCGTTCTTGCATCATCAATCAATACAGAATCCACTTCATCCACCATCGCGTAGTGGTGCTTGCGCTGTACCATTTCATCTGGTGAGTGCACCATATTATCACGCAGGTAATCGAAACCAAATTCATTATTCGTACCATAAGTGATATCTGCCAGATAAGCTTTTCTACGCTCAGCGGTATTGGGCTGATGTTTGTCGATACAATCTACTGTAAGTCCCAACCATTCGAAGATGGGGCCATTCCACTCAGAGTCACGACGCGCCAGATAATCGTTCACGGTTACGAGGTGTACACCTTCACCAGCCAATGCATTTAGGTATGCAGGCAGTGTAGACACCAGTGTTTTACCTTCACCGGTGGCCATTTCAGATATCTTACCTTGATGCAGTACGGCACCACCGATCAACTGTACATCATAATGCACCATATTCCAAGTGATGGTATTACCTGCTGCTTGCCAGCTATTTTGGAAAATAGCTTGATCACCTTCAATCTTGATATAAGGCTTTTTCACGCTCAGTTCACGATCCAGCTCTGTTGCCTGCGCAATGATCTGTGTATTTTCTTTGAAGCGACGGGCAGTTTCTTTTACCACAGCAAAAGCTTCGGGTAAAATCTTCTCCAGAATTTCTTCAATCTTTTTATCACGTGCTTTCTTGAGCTTATCTACTTCTTGGTAAATCGCATCTTTTTCATGGATGGCTGTTTCTGCCAATGCGTCTGCTTCGGCTTGTTTTGCAGCGATTTCTTTGTCAATATCGCCGAGATGCGCTTTTATGCGGGCTTTGAAATCTGCAGTTTTTGCTCTCAACTCGTCATTAGAAATGCTCTGGTATTGCTGAAACCACTCATTGATTTTGGCTACCACCGGTTGGATCTGCTTAACATCCTTCTCACTTTTGCTACCGCCAAACAAGCGGCTAATGAATTGTAACATATTGGTCTACTCCTTATGGAATGAGGTTATTTTGATAATCCTTTGTCAAAAATGGTGCGAAGGGTTTGCTAAAGCCATTCTGTCACCTCAATTTTGAGCCGCCAAATGTAAAGAATTTGCGTTGAGCTGGGTTGGGAAACGGGTTCAATGGCATCTTTATCAAATACTTAACGGTAAAACAATGAAAAAAGCCCCCATCATCATTGTGCTAATGTGCTGCTTAGAGCTGCACGCACAAGAGTTTCAGCCAGATTCCATTGCGGTTAGAAGACATGCCATCAATAAGATAAACCTGAGCGTGCTCAGCGCCTGGGCCGGCTTAAACATTGTGCAGGGTGGCATTGCCGCTTCTAACGCCCAGAATAGCGACAAATATTTTCACCAGACCAATGTGTATTGGAATGTGATCAATTTGGCCATTGCCGGCTATGGTTTCTGGCAATTACGCAAAGAGTTGGGCCGTCAATACACTTTGGCTGAAAATATTGAAGCCCAGCAAAGGATTGAAAAACTATTACTGCTGAATTCCGGACTGGATTTGGCCTATATGACTACGGGGATGTACCTCAACGAGAGAGGTAAGAGACTGACAAACAATCAATTAAAGGGCGTAGGCAATAGTTTGGTGATGCAGGGCGGATTTTTGTTGATTTTCGACATCATTCAATACGCCATTCACCGGAATAATGGCAAAGCTCTTTTAAAAGCCTTTCCGGGCATGCAGATCACTCCCGCATCGCAAGGCTTGGGCATAGCCATGCATTTTTGAGGAAATCAGCAGAAAATCCCCCCGATTTTACGCTTGAATTTCCCCTCGATTCTGCTACTTTTGCAGCCAATTTAACACAGCATATATGGCAGGTCAATTAAAAGAGGTACGTAACAGGATTAAAAGTGTGCAGAGCACCCAGCAAATCACCAAAGCCATGAAGATGGTGAGTGCTGCCAAACTGCGCCGTGCTCAGGATGCTATTATCCAAATGCGCCCTTACGCACAGAAACTGCAGGAAATGCTGAGCAATATTGTGAGCAGTGCGGAAGGCGACACTAGCCTGAAATTGGCCGAGGTAAGAAATGTAGAGAAAGTATTGCTGATTGTGATCACCAGCGATCGTGGACTGTGTGGTGCTTACAACTCAAATATCATTAAGCTGGCTAAGCTGACTGCAACAGAAAAATATGCTGAGCAGTATAAGAAGGGTAATGTAACCATCTGGAATATTGGTAAGAAAGGTTGGGAAAGCTTGACAAAATCTGGCTTCAAGACCAGCGATACCTTTAAAGATATTTTCCTGCAACTGAGCTTTGAAAACGTACAAGGTGCTGCAGTTGCTGCCATGAAGGCTTTCGAGAATAAAGAATTTGATGCAGTAGAAATCATCTACAGCGAATTCAAGAATGCTGCTACGCAACGTTTTGTAGCAGAGCCATTCCTGCCCATTCCAAAAGCTGAACAAAAGAATACCAGCAAAAAAGCTGATTTCATTTTTGAACCACAGCGCGAAGTGTTGATTGCTGAGCTGATGCCTAAAATCCTCAATACTCAGCTGTTCAAAGCAGTATTGGATGGTCATGCCAGCGAACATGGTGCACGTATGACGGCCATGGATAAGGCAACAGAAAACGCCAACGAACTGCTGAAATCACTCAAGATCAGTTACAACCGCGCCCGTCAGGCTGCGATTACGACTGAGTTGACTGAGATCGTGAGCGGTGCTGCGGCGCTGAAAGGCTAATCCAGCCTGTGTATAAGTTATCATTAACAGATCGGCGCATCCCCTATCTTGCAACCTGCTATGGAAATAAGTGAACTCATTCCGCACATTGAAGTGTTGATTTTTGCCAGCGAGAAACCCTTGACCGCACCAGAAATCACAGAATTGATCAATAACGCTTTCGGCTTTATGGAAGAGCGTGTTACCCCTGATCAGGTAGCTTCTGCTATCGAGGGTATTCGTGAAAAATATGCTGCTGAGTTCTATCCATTTGAAGTGCGCGAGAGCGGTGGTGGTTGGCAGTTTTTGACCAAGCGCGATTACCACAAAACCATTGCACAACTGAATGGCGATAAATTCCTGAAGCGTCTGTCCACAGCCGCATTGGAAACATTGGCCATCATTGCTTATAAGCAACCCATCACCAAGGGCGAAATTGAAGCCATCCGTGGTGTGAACAGTGATTACAGCGTACAAAAACTGCTGGAGAAAGAATTGATCATCATCAGCGGTAGAAACGAAAAAATGCCGGGCCACCCGCTGGTGTACGCAACGTCTAAAACATTTATGGACTATTTCGGCATCAACAATACCGATGATCTGCCTAAGATCAGAGAAGTACTGGCCGATCAGGTTGTAGAAGCAACTGTTATTAAGCCAGAAGATTTCACCACACCTATCGATACCCCTCTTGAAGAGGAAGAATCCGAACAGCCTTCACAAATCATCGTGAATGAAAATGGCGACTTGGTTATTGGTGAAGAAGGTGGCGATGATGCTCCTGCCGCAGAGAATACAGACACTCCCCCTGCAGAATAAGCACACGAGCGATTATCTTCGCAAGATGTCAGCAAGCATTACCCGAGAACAACTCCTAGCAGCCGCTAAGGAATTCGGCACTCCCTTATATGTCTATCACGCGGAAAGAATCATTGCGCAATACCGCAAACTGCAAACAGCTTTTGCGGCAACAGATACCCGTATTTTTTATGCCTGTAAGGCTTTGACCAATATCAATATCCTGCGTCTATTGAAAACGATTGATGCGCCTATTGATTGCAGCTCTATCAACGAAGTGAAACTGGCATTACACGCAGGTCATGCACCGGAAAATGTTTTATACACTTCCAACGGTATTGCTTTCAGCGAAATAGCAGAAGCAAAAGAACTGGGCGTGAATATCAATATCGACAGTCTCTCCAACCTAGAGAAATTTGGCAAAGCATACGGACATAGTTATCCTGTGGGCATTCGCTTGAAGCCGAATATCATGGCAGGCGGCAACCTGAAAATCTCTACAGGTCATGAGAACAGCAAGTTTGGTATTCCGGTAGAACAGATTGATGATGTCATTGCCTTGATGCAAGCACACAACATACACATTCGCGGTTTGCATATCCATACAGGTAGTGAAATCAAGGATGTGGAAGTCTTTATCAAAGGCTTGGATGTGTTGTTTGAGTTGATGCCCCGCTTTCCGGAGCTGGGCTTTATTGATCTGGGCGGCGGATTTAAAGTGCCGTATAAGGATGGCGATGAAGGCACGGATATTACTGCACTCGGCAAAGCCATCGCTACTGCATTTGAAAAAGTACAAACCACTTATGGCAAACCATTACAAGTGTGGTTTGAGCCAGGCAAATTCATTGTGAGTGAAGCTGGTTATTTCATCACAGAAGTGAATGTGTTGAAACATAATCCGCAAATCAGTTTTGCAGGTGTGAACAGTGGTTTCAACCACCTCATCCGTCCTATGTTTTATGATGCTTTCCACCGCATTGAAAACATCAGTAATCCGGATGGCGTGAAGAAAACGTATACCGTTACAGGCAATATTTGTGAGACAGATAATTTCGCTACAGACCGATATTTGAGTGAAATCAGCGAAGGTGATTTCCTGGTTTTCTACAATGCAGGTGCTTATGGTTTTGAGATGTCGAGCAATTATAATTCACGCTACAAGCCAGCGGAAGTATTGTATAAAGATGGTAAAGCACACTTAATTCGCCGCAGAGACAATTTTGAGGATCTGCTGCGCAACCAGCCATTCGTTTTATAAATGCGTTCAGGTTTGATTAACTTACATTAGCAACATGATCGAGATCAGGAATATAGAAAAGCATTTTGGCGACCGCACCATTCTCTCAGATATTTCTGCAGTGATGGAGCCGGGTAAATGTAACCTGATCATCGGCGCCAGTGGCAGCGGTAAAACTGTGCTTACCAAATGCATGGTGGGTTTATTTGAACCAGACAAGGGAGAAATTATCTATGAAGGTGCAAATATGCTAGGTATGGACCGCGATCAGAAAAAAGCATTGCGCCAAAGAATCGGTATGCTTTTCCAAGGTTCTGCACTCTTTGATTCCATGACTGTTGAGCAGAATGTGATGTTTCCGCTGGACATGTTTGCCAGCGGTACTTATACGGATAAGAAGAAAAGAGTGGATGAGGTATTGAACAGGGTAAACCTAAAAGATGCCCACAAAAAATTTCCTGCTGAGATCAGTGGTGGTATGAAAAAGCGCGTAGGTATTGCCCGCGCATTAGTACTAAACCCGGCTTTCCTGTTTTGCGATGAACCAAACTCAGGCCTTGATCCACAGACATCTTTGGTGATTGATAAACTAATCAAAGAGATTACTGCTGAATTTAACACCACCACCATTGTGGTAACGCACGACATGAACAGTGTGATGGAGATAGGCGATCATATCGTCTACCTGCACAATGGTAAAAAGCAGTGGGAAGGTTCTAATAAAGAAATCATCTTCAGTAAAGACCAATTGTTGAACAATTTCATCTTCGCATCAGAGTTCTTGCAAGATGCCAAGGAAATGCGCATGATGGAAGCCAATAAGCAGTCATGAAACAATTAATGTCAGCATTCTTCTTGTTTGCATTTATCTGCAATGTTTTCGCACAGCAAAGCAATGATGCGCCTTATCAGAAACAGAAGGCTTTACCAGCATTTACTTTAAAGACACTCCAAAACAAAAACTTTACCAAAGCCAATCTGCCCGCCGGCAAGCCTGTATTGATTTTTATTTTTAGCCCTACCTGTGCCCATTGTGCGATGGAGACCAAAGACATCATTGAGAACATGGCAACGCTGAAAAAACTGTCTATTGTTTACGCAAGCATTAGTACAGATAAGCAGAAAATTGCTGAGTTTATTCTGGAAACGGGCATTGATGCGTATCCAAACATTTATTTAGGTATGGACACCGACCTCAAGCTTGCTTCTTTTTTCCGTCCAACAGTAACACCATTCGCTGCTGTGTATAATAGCAACCACCAGCTTGTGCAGGTTTTCAAAGATGGTTATGTGATGCCCAAATTACTGAACACAGTGAAAGCTCTCTAATGCGCTGGATAAGCTTGATATGCCTGTTCTTTTTGCTGCAATCAACGATCGGCGCACAGATTCCACCGGAGTTCGACAGCATACCACCATACAAACGCAACCCTCAAATACCTGAATTTAGTCTGCTCAAAACAGATGATAACTGGCTGGTAAAACAACAATTATCTGAAGGGAAGCCAGTAGTTTTTATCTATTTCAGTCCCGACTGCCAACATTGCAAAACCGAAGCAAAAGATCTTGCTGCAGCCAAAGACAGTGTGGCTTCCTTTCAATTTATTTGGGTAAGCTACCACCCCATTGACCGCATCCGGGATTTTGCGTTGCAAGCTGGTTTGGACAAACAAGCCAATCATTATTTCACCAGAGATCCGAATTATAAAATTCCCAGCTTTTTCCGTGTACGGTTCACCCCATTTGTAGCGGTGTATAACGCAAAAGGCCAATTTGTAGAAGCTTTTGAAGGTGGCGCAGATGTACCCACCATTATAGCTTCGGCGAATAGGTAAAAACTGTAAAATATCATTTGCAGCATGGCCCCAACCCCTACCTTTGCGGCGTAAATTATTCCTCACCGTATCAATATTTTTCTCATGAAAGTAACTGTAGTAGGTGCTGGTGCTGTTGGAGCTACCTGTGCCGACAATATTGCCCGTAAAGAATTGTGCAGCGAACTGGTTTTGTTAGACATCAAAGAAGGTTTGGCAGAAGGTAAAGCGCAGGACATGATGCAGACTGCTACCCTGCTTGGTTTTGATACCAAAATCGTTGGTAGCACCAATGATTATAGCAAGACAGCTGGTTCTGATGTTGTGGTGATCACTTCTGGAATTCCTCGTAAGCCAGGCATGACTCGTGAAGAGCTGATTGGCACCAACGCAGGTATTGTAAAAGGTGTTTGCGAAAACATCCTGAAATATTCACCTAATGCCATCATTATCGTGATCTCCAACCCAATGGATACCATGACTTACCTGGCATTGCAATCAACCGGTTTACCTAAGAACCGCATTATCGGTATGGGTGGTATTTTGGATAGCAGCCGTTTCAAATATCAGCTGAGCCAACACCTGAACTGCAGCCCTGCTGATTTGAATGCTGTTGTAGTAGGTGGCCACGGTGACACAACTATGATTCCTTTGATCCGCTATGCAACATGGAATAGCGCACCTGTAACTGATTTCCTGAGTGCTGAACAACAGCAGCAGATCGTGAACGACACGATGGTTGGTGGTGCTACGCTGACCAAACTGATTGGTACTTCAGCTTGGTATGCACCAGGTGCTGCCGGAGCTGCTTTAGTAGAAAGCATTGTACGTGATGAAAAGAAACTCTTCACTTGCTGCGTTGCCCTCGATGGTGAATATGGCCAGAAAGATATCTGTCTGGGTGTTCCTGTGATCGTAGGCAAGAATGGCTGGGAGAAGATTGTTGATTTCAAACTGAATGCAGACGAGCAAGCACTGTTTAACAAGAGTGCTGATGCAGTTCGCAGCATGAACGATGTACTGAAAACACTCTAATCAATACACGAATAGTGGAAAGTCCCTCTGAGCAATCAGGGGGATTTTTTATTGTAGCCAACGCATAGCAGTAGCAGCAATAAGGCTTGTGTCTTGTAATTGCATGCACTTGAAATGACCACGCGGACATTTTTTATGCCCGATTTTACTACAAGGCCTGCAGGAAATATTAGAGACTTCAAAAGCCTGATTGGCAGCAGGATGATCACCGTAATAAGGTGTCATACCAAAAGCGGGCACCGTATTACCCCAAATACTGATGATGGGTTTGTGCAGCGCTGCTGCGATATGCATGAGGCCTGTATCATGCGTGATGATTAGCTTAGCCTTGCGCACCAAATCAGCACTCTCATTTAGATTGAACTTACCACAAGCATTGTAAATACGAATCGGATCAATTGCAGCAATGGCTTCACCTGCAGCTATGTCTTCTTTTCCTCCTAATAAAATAATGGGATATGCAATCTTCGTACAGAGCTCCTGCAATTTGGCGATAGGCATTTGCTTGGTGGCAAGCGCAGCACCAATCACCACACCGATATAACCAAAACTATGCGCTGCAGGAATGTCTTTAGGTTGCACTTCATCTGAAGCTGGGATAAAATAATCCAACCCTTTCCCATCATTCACCACACCCAATGCTTTCACCGTATCAAAGCAACGATCTACAATATGCACATTGGGTAACCGATTAATCTTGAGTGCGGTCAGCAACCACTTTTTTACGTTGAGTTTATCGAATGAAAAAGCGGGAGTACCTTTCAAAGCACGTTTCACACGAAGACTGCGCAGGTTGTGGTGCAGATCAATGATATAATCAAAGGAATGATCTTTCAGCTCATGTAAAACAATCTCCCAACTATGATCTAACAAGTGTAAACGATCGATATAGGGATTGTGCTGCAGAATACCTGCAAAGTTTTTCTTGGTAAGGTAGTGAATCTCTGCATCCGGAAGCTGCTGTTTCAGGCAGCGAATAATTGGCGTGGTTAAAACAATATCGCCAATAGAAGAAAAACGGATGAGCAGAATTTTCATTCGAGCAATTTATCAGGGCAACATTTCCTCAGTCTCCACATAGTTCAGGTCTTTGTGGAAGGTTTCTTCGGTAAAATAGTAAGCAACCATTGTTATCAGCATCACCACTACACCGGTTACAATACCGCTTTGAATCAAAGACCAGCCCCAGCTTTTCTGAAAAAGATCTAAGAACAGCATGTTGATCAAAGGCAAAGCACCACGCACCATGTTAGGTATGGTAGTAGCAGCTGTTGCACGTAGATTGGTACCAAACTGTTCTGCACCCATGGTCACGAAGATGGCCCAGAAACCTGTACTAAAACCAAGCAAAGCACAAATGGCATACATACGTGCATCGCTGTTATTCACAGAAGAATAGAACAATATCAAACCAATGATACATAAGGTGTAGAATAAGAGTAATGCTTTCTTTCTGCTCTTGAAATATTGGCTCACCAAACCTATCAGGATATCACCTGTGGCAATAGCTGCATAGGCAAACATGATGGAGCGACCAGAATTGATGGCATCACTACCATAGAGTTCGCGCGCAAAGCGATCGCTTTGGTTCACCACAATACCAATGACATACCATGTTGGTAAGCCAATCAGAATCGCGAGTATATATTTTTTGAAACGCTTGGCACTAGTAAAGAACATAAAGAAATTACCGCGGGCAATACCAGATGTTTTCACTTCGTGGAACATACCAGATTCTGCCACGCTTACACGAAGCAGCAATAACATAATACCCAAGCCACCACCTATTTTATAACATAAGCGCCAGTCCTGGGTATAATCGAAAGTGAAATACGCAGCTACTGCACCAAACAAACCAATGCCTGCCACCAGCGAAGTACCAATACCTCTTTTGTTTTTGGGTAAAAGTTCACTTACCAGCGTAATACCTGCACCTAGTTCGCCTGCAAGACCTAGTCCCGCAACAAAACGGCACCAAGCATATTGATCTACTGTTTGAATAAAGCCTGTAACAAAATTGGCTACAGAGTACAAAATGATGGAACCAAACAACACACTCAATCTGCCTTTCTTATCTGCGAGTACACCCCAGAAAATTCCACCAATCAACAAACCGGTCATCTGCCAGTTAATCACTTTGGTACTATCTGCCAGCATCGACGCATCTGTTGCACCAACACCTAGCATACTGGGTTTCTTTACAATGGTAAATAATAGCAGGTCGTAGATATCTACAAAATAACCAAGAGCAGCAACGACTACTGCAAGGGAAAAAATACCTTGGTTTTTGTTTTGCATATCGAGGCTATTTAGGGGTGTCTGCTTTGGGCTTGGATGGCATGATGATCTTAACCAACACAGGTGCAGTTGTCACAAACACAATACCCAATACAATCACTTCTAAGTGTGATTTCAAATCAAAACCGAACTGTGCCAAAATCCATTTTTGTAAAAAGTGACCGGCGAAAATCATACTGGTTACCCAGGCGAAAGAACCAACAATATTGTAGTACATGAACTTCTTTCTATCCATCTCTACCACACCTGCGATGATTGGGGCAAAGGTTCTGATCAAAGGCAGGAAACGTGCGCCTACAATCGCGATAGCGCCATGCTTCTCATAAAAATCATGTGCCTGATGCAAATATTTTTTCTTGAAGAGCAACGTATCTTTCCAATGGTAGATAGACGGACCAACTTTTTTCCCGAACCAATAGCCTACGCTATTGCCTAGTATGCCGGCTGTAGCAATTAATCCTACCAATACAATTAAGTCGAGCCACTCATTACGTACTGCACCAAGTCCTACCAGTTTTAAAAACTGATAAGCGAGTCCGGGCTCTACGTTTGCGCCCTCACCCATTTGTGTAGCGAAAATACCTGCAACAAAAAGCAAGCTATCGCCCGGCAAAAAGA
Source organism: Chitinophagaceae bacterium (assembly GCA_019745155.1). Lineage (GTDB taxonomy): Bacteria > Bacteroidota > Bacteroidia > Chitinophagales > Chitinophagaceae > JAFLBI01. The sequence goes on from JAIETM010000004.1 coordinate 119,065, forward strand.
AACCGGCAAACAAACCTGTTTCGGCAAAAACCACAAACAACAATAACCACAAACCACCATTCTCAATGTAAAACTGAGGTTGTAGTAATTGCGACCAATGAAATTCTAATAAAATCGATGTCAACATGATTACGCATTTAAAGTATCCCCATCAGCCAGTTCACCTTCCCACTTACTCACTGCTGATGTTGCCAGTGCATTGCCCAACACATTGGTGGCGCTGCGCAGCATATCACAGAAATGATCAATCGGTAAAATCAAGGCAACCCCTTCGGGTGGAATCTTGAACATAGCACAAGTAGCCAATACAATAATTAATGATGCTCTGGGCACACCGGCAATTCCCTTGCTGGTTAACATCAACACCAACAACATAGTTAACTGAGTAGGAATATCCAGATGAATACCATAAGCCTGAGCAATCGCCAAGCTGGCGAAAGTCATATACATCATACTACCATCCAGATTAAAAGAATAACCAAGGGGCAATACGAATGAAACAATCTTATTCTTACAACCAAATCTTTCCAGTTCTTCTGTGAGTTTTGGAAATACTGCTTCGCTACTAGTAGTACTGAAGGCAATCAATAATGGATTACCAATTCTGCGAAACAGTTCGCGCATGCGACCTTTCAAAATCAATACACCCACACCACTCAGGATTACCCAAAGCAATGCAATTCCCAAAACAAAGTAGTCGTAATAGACCAAGTAGAATTTGAAAATACCCAAGCCCTTTTCAGCAACAACTGCTGCCAGCGTACCGAACACACCGAAGGGAGCGAAATTCATAATGTAACCAACGATCTTCAGCACAATGTGCGCCACAATATCCAAGGCCTTGATCACAGGTGCAGACTTTTCGCCCATAGCGGCAGCAGCCACACCAAAGAATATAGAGAACACAACAATCTGCAGAATCTCGTTGGTAGCCATGGCTTCAAAAGCACTGGAAGGCACCACATGCTCCACGAACTTTTGCAAGGAAAATTCAGAGGTCTTACTCATCAGGTCTTTTAATCCTGCCTGATCGCCCTGACTTAGATCAATATAAGAACCAGGTTGAAACACATTCACCAACACCATACCCAGTAACAAACTCACCAATGAAGCGGAGATAAACCAGAGCATGGCTTTACCACCAATACGACCAACCGTTTTCAGATCGCCCAGTTTAGCAATACCTACTACCAGCGTAGAGAATACCAGCGGCGCGATAATGGTCTTCACCAAACGGATGAAAATGGTTCCAAGCAGTTTGATGTTTTTAGAAAAAGCCTTAATGCTTTCGGGCTCTGCCTGCTCATGCACCAGATAGCCAACGGCAATACCTAGAAACATGGCGATAACGATATATAACGTAAGCCGATTCTTCTTTGGGGCGTTGGCAGCTATTTCCATGCAAGCATTGAATTAATGCGGCAATATAATGATTAAGGGGCAATGAGGGGGATAGCACTGATCATAAAAGATTTCCCTGCCAAGATGAATAAATCCTTATTTTTCAGCCCCAAATCAACTAACTATCCAACGCACACGTATGAGTTTATTTGTCAAAAAACCCCTCAATGAACTGCTTGCCCAGGCAGCAGATAGTGAGAAAGGATTGAAGCGCACATTAGGTGCAGGCAATTTGATCGCATTGGGCATTGGTGCCATCATCGGCGCAGGTCTGTTCGTGAGAACAGCAGCTGCTGCTGGTCAGGCCGCAGGCCCTGGTGTAACACTGTCATTTATTCTCGCAGCCGTAGGTTGCGCTTTTGCAGGTTTATGTTATGCAGAGTTTGCTGCCATGATTCCTATCGCCGGTAGTGCTTATGCTTACTCTTATGTAACCATGGGCGAATTGATCGCGTGGATCATTGGCTGGGCCTTGATTATGGAATATGCATTAGGTGCTGCAACAGTTTCTATTGCATGGAGCGAATACTTAAACAAGCTGTTTGGAGGCGGCATTCCTTATGAATGGTGCCACTCGCCATTTGAATCCTACACAGATTCTGCTGGTGTATTGCATCAGGGTATGATTAACGCACCCGCTTTGGTCATTCTTTTATTATTAACTATGTTGCTGATCAAGGGTACACAGGAATCTGCACTGGTGAATGCGGTGATCGTATTCATCAAAGTAGCTATTGTACTGTTGTTCATCGCTATTGGCTGGCAATTTATCAAGCCTGAAAACCATACGCCTTACCTGATTCCGGAAGGAACAGCAGCTGTAACCGACCAAGCTGGTAAAGTAATTGCTGATTATAGCGGCTGGAACAAACATGGTTGGGGTGGTATTCTCGGCGGTGCCGCGATTGTATTCTTCGCCTTTATCGGTTTTGATGCAGTAAGTACCGCAGCGCAGGAAGCTAAGAACCCCAAGCGCGATATGCCCATTGGTATCCTTGGTTCTCTGGTGGTATGTACCATTTTATACATCCTCTTTGGTCACGTATTAACTGGTGTAGCCAACTGGAAAGATTTTGTAGATCCTGAAAAAGGCCGTGAAGCTTCTGTGGCTTACGCGATCTCTACTTATATGATTGGCTATAGCTGGCTCGCACAAGCGGTAACCATCGCTATTCTGGCTGGTTTCTCTTCTGTAATCCTTGTGATGTTGATGGGCCAAAGCCGTATTTTCTACACCATGAGTAACGATGGCTTGATTCCAAAAGCATTTGGCGAACTGCATCCTAAATTCAAAACGCCTTATAAGGCTAACTGGATTCTCTTCTTCTTCGTAGGTGCGTTTGCAGCTTTTGTACCCGGCCACGTAGCAGGTGACCTGACTAGCTTCGGTACCCTCTTCGCCTTCGTGCTGGTAAGTATCGGCGTATGGATTCTGCGTGTGAAAGCGCCCGATATCGAGCGTCCTTTCAAAACACCGGCTGCACCTGTAGTGGGCACTTTAGGTGCATTGATCTGTACAGCAATGATTGCAGGTCTGGACAAGCAAACCCTGACCGTAGCCTTTATTTGGATGGGCATAGGCCTGGTTGTTTACTTCTTGTATAGCAAACACAACAGTAAACTCCGGAATCCATCGGATATTATTCCAAAAGCATCTGACTTCGAATAAAGAAAAAGCCCCGTTTATACGGGGTTTTTTCTTGTGGTGTACAAAACCTAATTTTGCCACCCCAACAAAAACAGGATTATGGGTAGGATTTTTGAAGTACGTAAAGCCACCATGTTTGCCCGCTGGGATCGCATGGCCAAGCAATTCACACGAATTGGTAAGGAAATCGTGATTGCCGTTAAATCTGGCGGACCAGACCACACTACCAACCCGGCACTGCGCCGCTGTATGCAGAACGCCAAGAGTGTGGGCATGCCGAAAGACCGTGTAGAAGCAGCCATTAAGCGTGCACTGGGTAAGGATACCAGCAACTATGAAGAAATCTTGTACGAAGGATATGCACCTCATGGCGTAGCTATTCTGGTAGAAGCTGCTACTGATAACAATACCAGAACTGTTGCCAACGTGCGCAGCCATTTCAACAAAGGTGGTGGCAGCATGGGTACTAGTGGCAGTGTAAGCTTTCAGTTCAAGAAGATGGGCGTTTTCAAGCTGAAGCCTGAGAACGTGAATATCGAAGAACTGGAATTAGAACTGATTGATTTTGGCTTGGAAGAAATGGGTGAAGGCACCGGCGAAAATGGCGAAGCCATCATTGTATTACGTTGTGGCTTTACCGATTTCGGCAATCTGCAAAAAGCGCTGGAAGACAAGAATATTGCAACGATCAGTGCTGAATTGGAATGGATTCCTACCGTTACCGTTCCGGTAAGTGATGAACAAGCCGAAGAAATCAGTAAATTGATTGAACGCTTAGAGCAGGATGATGATGTAAGTAAGGTATTCCATAACATGGGTTAACCGATATCAGTCCCGCAAGAGCGGGACTTTTTTATGCAACCACCTAACACACATACCGGCCCTGTACTCTTGTTTGATGGCGTATGCAATCTCTGTACCAGCAGTGTGCAATTCATCATCAAAAGAGATCCCAAAAGGAAATTTCGTTTTGCTTCTTTGCAAAGTGTATTCGGTCAGCAAGTGCTACAAGCACACCAACTCAATACTGAAACTTTCGATTCATTGGTGTTACTGGAGAATGGAAAAATTTATCAGCGCTCAACCGCCGCACTCCACATTGCTCGACAATTATCCGGTGCATGGCCTTTGTTTTATGTATTCATCATTGTACCAGCATTCATCCGCAATGCTGTCTATGATTTTATTGCGCGCAACAGATACAAATGGTTCGGTAAAAAAGAAGCCTGCTGGCTACCGACTCCGGACCTGCAGGCTTTGTTCTATAAATAATCAGTAATTACTCGTTGGCCATTGCTCTGGCAACACGAATCACATCTTCTACATTCGGCTTGCTGAAATAATCCCCATCGCTGCCGTATGCAGGACGATGATCTTTCGCTGTTAATGTTCTTGGCGCTACATCCAACCACTTATAACCACCTTGTTGTTCAATCACCTGATTGTACATAAATGCAGCAGCACCGCCGTTCACATCTTCATCCACAAACAAAATCTTATTGGTCTTCTTCAATGAAGCCAAGATGCTTTGTGGACGATCGAATGGCAATAATGTTTGCACATCAATCAATTCACAGCTAATGCCTTCCGCTTCCAAACGCTCAATCGCTTCTTGAATGATGCGCAATGTGGAACCGTAAGAAACAATCGTTAGGTCAGTGCCTTCTTTCAGCACTTCAGGTACACCAAGTGGTACGGTATATTCTAACAAATTAGCCGGCATTTTCTCTTTTAGTCTGTAGCCATTCAAACACTCAATCACCAATGCAGGATCATTCGAAGCCAGCAAGGTATTGTACATACCTACTGCCTGCACCATGTTTCTGGGCACGCACACATACATGCCACGGAGTGCATTAATGATCATACCCATGGGCGAACCACTATGCCAGATACCTTCTAAACGATGGCCGCGTGTACGAATGATTACCGGACAGCTATGCTGACCTTTGGTACGATAATGCACTGTAGCCACATCATCACTCAAAGGCTGTAAGCCGTACAACAAATAATCGAGATATTGAATTTCAGCGATTGGTCTTAACCCGCGCAAAGCCATGCCAATGGCCTGCCCCATGATGGTTGTTTCACGAATACCTGTATCTAAGATGCGATTAGCACCATGCTTTTCTTGTAAACCCGCAAAACCTTGATTCACATCACCGATATAACCCACATCTTCACCAAATGCAAATACACGAGGATTGGATGCAAACAATGCGTCGAAATATTTATTGAGCACTTCATAACCATTCACGGTTGGTGCATCAAAAGAAATCAAAGGTTTTACTTCAGGCACACGCAATGCCGCTTTCGGACCTTCATTGTATAAATGCGAACTAAACAACTGTGTATTTTCAGCAATCAAATGCTGATAGTATTGTTCCAGTTCATACTTGGATGGAGAATTACCTGCTGTTTCCAGCGCCAGTGCAATATGATGCATCACATCTCTGCGCAATGGCTCTTTCATCGCACGCATATCCGCAGCAATTTTCTGCAAGCGCGTATATGCATCCATATCATTCACCATCATACTGCCAATCAATGCAGCTGCGTGATCTAACTGTTGTTTAATTGGAGCCTGATATTTTTCCCAAGCCAGTTTGCGGCTTTCTTTCACATGTTCTTTCGCTTCATTCCAAATTTGTGTCAACTCCTCTTCTGTTGCAATTTGATTGCTCACAATCCATTCTTGGTATTTGCGAATACAATCCCACTCGCGCTCCCACTCCAATCTTTCGGGACTCTTATAACGCTCATGACTACCACTAGTAGAATGTCCTTGCGGTTGCGTTACTTCTTCTACATGGAAGACTGCTGGCACATGGGTATCGCGCACACGCTGTAATGCTTGTTCCAACACTTCACACATACCGGCGTAGTCCCAAGCTTTGAGGCGATAGATATCCAAACCATTTGTACCCTCTGCTTTCTGCATGCCTTTCAACGCAGTAGAGATGGAACCTTTAGTGGTTTGATATTCTTTCGGTACAGAGATGCCGTAGCCATCATCCCACACGAACACAGCCAATGGCACTTGCAATACACCCGCAGCATTGATGGTTTCCCAGAAATGACCTTCGCTGGTACTGGCATCACCGATGGTACAGAAACAGATTTCATTACCATTATGACTCAGTTGATCAAAGCGATGCAACTGATGTGTATTGCGGAAACATTTTGACGCAAAAGCAAGACCTAATGCACGTGGCATTTGTCCCGCAGTTGGTGCGATATCTGAAGAAACATTTTTACGATTCGCGAGATCGAGCCAGTTGCCATTATCATCCACCATTCTGGTTGCAAAGTGGGCATTCATTTGTCTGCCAGCGCTGAATGGATCATTGCGCAAATCTGGATCTGCATATAACTGTGCAAAGAATTGTTCTACGCTTGCCAAACCTGATGCAAACATGAAGGTTTGATCGCGGTAATAGCCTGAGCGAAAATCACCCGCACGGAAGAATTTGGCCATGGCCAGCTGGGCTACTTCCTTACCATCACCGAAGATGCCAAACTTGGCTTTTCCGGTGAGCACTTCTCTTCTACCCAACAAACTGGCTTCGCGACTGGTTACTGCAATGCGAAAATCATGCAGCACTTCATTGCGGAAGCCTTCGAAGGACATCATATCGTTGGCAGCAGCATTTTGTAAACTTGTTTCCATACAGCTCAAACTTATTGGTTACCGACAGTATGCCTATCGGGAATTTGTTGCGAAGTACTGAAAATAGCGGGACTGCACCCATTTTTACCCGAAAATCTTTTTCACCAACCATTCAGGTTAAAGCCCTGTCAAAAAACCACAAATTTCGGAGAAGTTGCAAGGGCTTTTCTATCTTTAGCGCAGAAAACAAGAACCATGAAAAAGATGCTCGTTTTAATGGCCGCACTGTTTACCGGCTTAATGACCATGGCACAAAATCAGCCTGCCAAGGATATCACCAAAGTATTGGAGTTTAAGAATGCCGAATACAATATGGGCAAAATTCCTTTTGGCAAGCCATTGGAATATGAATTAGAAATCAAAAATATCAGCACAGAAACAGTTGTACTGGAAAGAATAGAAGTAGGCTGCGGTTGTACTACACCTAAATACGAAGCTGGTCATAAAATTCTGCCCGGTGATGTGTACAAAGTAATCCTGGGCTTTAACGGCGGCAGTATGGGCACATTCACCAAATTTGCGACGCTGTATTTTAAAGATGGCCTGAGCCGTCAAGTAAAATTCTTTGGCGAAGCTTATCAGGAACCTGCTAAAACAAATGGAAAACGCTAATCAACATGAAACAATTTGTCGTTTTATTCATCGCATCCTTGTTTACTGTAACAGCTTTTGCACAAAAGCCCCCTGTGAAGTTTACTGCAGAAACCCACAGCTTCGGCAAGATTAAACTCAACAAGCCGGTTACTAAGGAGTTTGTTTTTCAAAATACGTCCAACCAGCCTGTTGTAATTGAATTTGCTACCGCTGAATGTGGTTGCACTACACCAGACTATCCTAAACAACCCATTGCTAAGGGCCAAACAGCCAAGATTAAAGTAACATACAACGCTGCTTCTATCGGTACGTTTAAAAAGTCTGTGACAGTAAAGTTTGTGAAATACAATGCTCCGGTTATCCTGACTATCGACGGCGAAGTGACTACACCTCCCGCTGCGAAGGGTAAAGTGAAATAAATCCAAACACAAAAGCTTGAATCCTCCATTCCGCAAGAGTGGAGGATTTTTATTTGCAGCCTTGGGAGTCCGCTTATCTTTGCGCCATGTTAACCATTAGTCAGCGCGGGCAGAATATGCCTGCATCGCCTATTCGTAAGCTGGTGCCCTATGCAGAAGCTGCCAAAAAAAGAGGCACTAAAGTCTATCACTTGAATATTGGACAGCCGGATATTGAAACGCCCAAGCCGGTACGCGATGCCATACACCATGCAGATTTTACCATTCTGGAGTACACACATTCAGCCGGACTGGAAAGCTATCGCAGAAAACTCGTGGAATATTATGCCAAGAACGGCATTCACGTAAACCACAACCAAATCATCATTACCACGGGCGGTAGCGAAGCAATTCTATTCGGCTTTATGGCTTGTTTAGATCCAGGTGATGAAGTCATTATTCCGGAGCCTTTCTATGCAAACTATAATGGGTTTGCTATTGCAGCAGGTGTGAAAGTGGTGCCCCTCACTTCACATATTGCAGATGGATTTGCTTTGCCGCCAATTGAAGCTTTTGAAGAAAAGATCACGAGCAAGACCAAAGCCATCGTGATTTGCAATCCCAATAACCCAACGGGTTACAATTACAGCGAGGCAGAAATGCAGAAGCTGAAAGCGATTATCCTGAAGCACCAGCTCTATTTGTTTGCAGATGAAGCATATCGTGAGTTCACCTATGATGGCAAACAATTCAGTGCCATGCATCTGGAAGGTGTAGATGAACATATTGTGTTGATGGACACCATCAGCAAACGCTATAGCGCATGCGGTGCGAGAATTGGTGCTTTCGTTACCAAGAATCAGGCATTACTTGATGCAGCGATGAAGTTAGCACAAATGCGTTTGTGCGCACCTTATCTGGAGCAGGTTGCGGGCGAAGCCGCTTGTGATTTACCGGATGATTATTTTGATACTACTAAAGCAGAATACCAGGCACGAAGAGATGCGATTGTTGGTCGCTTGAATGCTATGGATGGCGTGTTTTGTCCCAACCCAGGCGGCGCTTTTTATGCCATGGCGAAACTGCCGATTGACGACAGCGACAAATTTTGTCAATGGCTATTAGAGTCTTTTGAAAACAATGGCCAAACAGTGATGCTGGCACCAGCTACCGGTTTTTATGGCACAGCCGGATTGGGCAGACAAGAAGTAAGATTGGCTTATGTATTGAATATTGAATCGATTCACGCGGCGATGGATTGTCTGGAAGCAGCGCTGAAAGTCTATCCCGGCCGTCAATAATTTTTCTTTCCAACTACAACCAAGCAAAATCCCCATCCAGAAACTAATTTCAGGACGGGGATTTTGATTTGGATCTGACTAATCCAATTTATTCTTTGATTCTTTTAACTGAACCACCGCTACTGGTAGAAATATCACGTATCAATGCCTGGCCTTTGTATCGCACATAACCACCGCTACTTGCTTCAGCATTCACTTCTTTATTCACAGTTACTTCAATACCACCGCCACTGCTTACATCAGCCGTGAGGTAATCTGCAGAGAGTTCATAGGCACGCAGCATACCACCGCTGCTGGCATCTGATTTCAGTTTAGCTACACTGCCTTTCAGGTAAATCATACCACCACTGCTTTGGTTGGTGGTGAGGTTATCACCTTTGATATCACCTTTTACTGATGCACCGCTGGATACTTCAATCTTATCCAAGTCTTTAAAGGACACATAGACAGTTGCACGAAAGTTTTTCAGCTGATTCCAAAAACGCCAGTCGCTGTCGCGATGAATATGCAATATCCCGTTTTTCACTTCTGTACGAATCCTATCTGCGTATTGGGCATCACTCACACTTACTGCTACGCCTTCCTCATTACCCTGGCTAATCAATACCTGAATACCAGCCGAAGCATCTACTCCATGAAAGCTGCCCACTGTTCTTTTGGTGGCGTTGGCATCATACACTGTTTTTTGTGCAAAGCTGGTGAGTACTAAAAAAAGTAAGCAACCAGCCAGAAAAAGACGTTTCATAGTCAAATTAATTTTCAGTTGAACGGGCTTATGCATAAAAAGTTACAGACGAATAAAAATAAAATTCACATTAAATTATTTTACATATTACTATTATTGAAAAATTCATTGTTAATTTGAAGTCCAGAAGGATATGATTATAATATTAATTATTATTTAATATGTCAATGACCCGTAGGCTAGCCCTTTTACCCTTCATACTTCTGATCACTATAGTGGTCTTAAGTCTGATCTTTCCCAATGTACCCGGAGAGGTAAAAGCCTATGCGGAGATTAATGCAGCAGATACCGCCTGGATGCTGAGTGCTACGGGACTGGTATTGATTATGACACCAGGACTGGCATTTTTTTATGGCGGCATGGTAAATAAGAAGAATGTACTCAGCACGATGCTGCAGAGCTATGTCAGCATGGCTGTGATTACAGTGCTGTGGGTAGTAGTTGGGTTTAGTCTGGCATTTGGAGATTCTATCGGCGGCATCATCGGTAACCCTGGTACTTTTTTCATGATGCGTGGCGTGGTAGATGGCGCACCATGGAAATTGGCACCAACTATTCCATTGCTACTTTTTGCTTTTTATCAGCTAAAATTTGCCATCATCACCCCAGCTCTGATTACCGGTGCTTTTGCTGAGCGTATCAAGTTTACTTCTTATATACTCTTCATTACCCTGTTTGCAATTTTCATCTATGCCCCACTGGCACATGCTACCTGGCATCCAGATGGTTTTCTCGCCAAATGGGGTGTTTTGGATTTTGCAGGCGGCACAGTGGTGCATATGAGTGCTGGTTGGGCTGCATTAGCTAGTGCCATCTACCTGAAGGGTAGAAATGTACCTAATCATAGTCCGGCTAGAATCACTTACGTGATGCTTGGCACTGGCCTACTCTGGTTTGGTTGGTTTGGTTTTAATGCCGGTTCTGCGTTCGGTGCCAATAATCTTGCAGCAACCGCTTTGGCCACTACCACAACTGCTTCTGCAGCTGCTGCATTCACGTGGATCATTTTTGACGCCATCAGAGGTAGAAAGCCAAGTGCTATGGGCACATGTATTGGCGCAGTGGTTGGCTTGGTAGCCATCACGCCTGCGGCGGGATTCATCAGCTTACCACATTCCCTAACAGTTGGTATTGTCAGCAGTATCGTGAGCAATATGATGGTGGAATGGCGTACCAGAACATCGATTGATGATACACTGGATGTGTTTCCTTGTCATGGTGTGGGTGGAATCAGCGGTATGATACTGACCGGTGTTTTTGCACATAAAAACATCAACAGTTTGGTTGTAGACAATGGCTTATTCTTTGGTGAGACAAAATTATTTCTCACGCATTTGGGGGCAATGCTCTTAGTTTCTGTCTTTGCATTTGGAGGCACATTTGTGTTGCTGAAGATCACTGATCTAATCTCACCGCTGCGTGTTTCTGAAGTAGAAGAATCAGAGGGGCTTGACTGGAGCCAGCATGGAGAACGTTTATAATAAAGAGTCTTTCTTATAATGGCAAGCAATCGTTAGAATCGCCCTGCTGTTTCTACAGCGGGGCTTTTTTATGTGCATGCCAGATTAACGAACTGCATTAATGTTAAAGGCGTCCGTGCATCTATCTGATTAAAACAACTGTACCTTTCTTTTGTACAGGGAATCCTCTTGTATCAATCGCTTTCACCTCCCATACATAGGTTCCAGCAGGTGAGGGCATTAGTTGAAAGTTTCCATCCCATCCAGGCAAATCGCTAACCGACTGATAGACCAATTGCCCCCATCGATTCCATATCCGGAAATATTGCAAAGTTCTAATACCTGCAGTAATGGGTTTCAAGCGATCGTTCTTACCATCCTTATTGGGTGTAAAAGCTGATGGCACAAGAATATCTGCTTTATTGAATGTGATGAGGTGCACGGTGTCTACCACAAAACAACCGTTGGGACTGGTTACACGCACCAAATACTGTCGATCTGAATTACCCGTATACACAGGACTTGCACTGGTATCGCTGCTTAAATCTAATAGCGGCGTCCACCTATACGCTACACCCTTATTAACCGTAGCCAAAACAGCTGGATACCCAACAGCCGTATTGATGGTCTGTTTTTTTGCAGGGGCTGCATATTGCACATTCACCCTTCGCGTATTGTACACAGTGTCTTCTGCGCACTTATCAGAAACAGCAGCCAGCACAATGGTATAAATACCTGGCTTATCATACACTGTAGCCATATTTGTTTGAGTAGAGACCACCCCATTACCCAGATTCCATCTAAACCGTACTAGATCACCTACCGGAACAAATGTTCTGTTGGTGAAAACAGTGGTAGTAGCCACGCAAGCATTGTCAATATCAAATCTTGGATCAGGTGGTGAGAAGATTTGCACCGACTTACTAATCGTATCCTTGCACCCGTCCAAACTGGTTACTGTTAATAATGGACGGAAAAGACCGGCACCGGTATACGCAAATTTAACAGCACTATCTGCAAGTGTACGGCCATCACCAAGTGTCCATTGCCATTTAACCGGATACACACCTGAAGCATTCGCAGCCATGCTGACTTCATGATTCAAAAAACATTGATCACCACGTAAGACTGTAAACTGCGCTGATGGTTTTGGTCTTCTTCTAACAAACACCGTATTGGTTTGCTTCTCACATATTCCATCCTTCAGGATTGCATAATACCTACCATCCGAATCAGGTGCATATATATCGCGTACTGATGGCGTTGGTAAAATCTGTCCGTTTCGATACCAGGTAATGTCTGAGCCAATGGCTTTAAAAGAAGCGGTGTAAGGATTGTTCCCGCATACAATTGTATCTCCACTAACACGCAAGAGCGTGTCTAGGAATATCGTTCGCACTGTAAAAGTATCTCGCACCGTACAACCCGAGTTCTTATCAATAGCAGATAAAATATAACGCGTATCGCCAACTGGTCTTGCCTTTGTTTTACTACTATCGGGGTTGGATAAGCCGAAAGATGGCGACCATTTAAAACGCACATCAGTAGAATTAAACCCAGCATCCATCTGTATTTCATCCCCTAAGCAAATCGCATTCTCACCAGTTACTTTAAATCTGGGCACACTACCCCATCGCACTACAGTATGCAATGTATCCTCACATCCATAACCGTCGTATGGCTTTAAAACAAGTGAGTACTGCGTTCCATCGGCTGGTGGCGGCGTTAGCACCAGTCTGTTATTCATACTGATGGCTGCACTAAAATTTCTATTGACATACCAGGCATAACGCTCAAATCCAAAGGGTGCTTCCAGTGTCAAAGCAGGATCACCAATACAATAACCCGCACCTCTTAGCGGTTGATCACAATCACTATCCACATCTACATATGCGTAACCAAAATGCCCACCCCTGCTACAATCTTCTGTTGTGAATTCTAATTGAATGGTATGACCTGCACGTTTATTCAAATTCACCGTAACTGGCGTCCAGCTTTTATACAAGACTGAACCGCCTCTCGATGAAACCTGAAACCCAGGTAATGCAGGACTCACCACATAGGTGAACGATGCACAAGGCAAAGGTGTACCACTGGTTTCATCAGTTACCCTTACGGTAAATTTGGGTTGCTCGCTGGGCGCGTGATTGGGGTTTTGAAAAACAACCGCATACCAGTACACAACACTGTACACATCTGCATTATCCGGAATGCGAAAACTATAGGTTACCCTATCTGCTTCTGCTCCTGTACCGCTGTTACCCAAACGCATTGAATAGCCACTACCATTTGGACAGGCCGTAGGGAAGCCACCGAAATAATCCTCTCCACCAGCTATTGGATCGTTTCTAAATACATCATGCTTACCAAAAACCTGACCACTCTCCCATAATTGAGGTACACCACTCGCCAATACCCTACCTGTATCACATTTCCAGCCCAATAATGTTCCTGATTCAAAATCGATATTAGGCGGGCATGATTGTGCCCAACCTTGGACAAAAGACATGCCCAAACATAGCAGCAGTATGTATTTCAGCTCTTTGAGCATCTATACAAGTTACATCATTACGCTAAATCGTGCTCAAAAAATACATGAATGCTGTACTGCTGCCAGGTGAAATCTGCGTATACTACCCTAACCGTATTTTATCTAGTTTCGTAGCAGCTATTTATACGAATAGATTTTTGCGTATACATCCATCACAAAACTGACACAAATAACATGCGCAGCATTGCTCAGCAACTACAAAGTATTTGCCTCACTATTCTGACTTTCTGCTTTGTATGCTTATCAAAAACCACGGTCGCGCAACAGTTCAATACCATCACAAAAGACTTAACCATCCCCGTTTCCAAAGCAGAAGATGCACTCTGCTTTCAATTACATACCATCACCCTAACCACTGCAAATCTGGATAGCGCAAGAAGAATCTTCGTGCAAGGCATGGGCATGCAACTAAGCGGACCGGTGAAACTAACCACTCTACAAAAAAGAAGCTTAATCAAACAATGGAATCTACCTGCTTCATTGGACTGGCAGTTATATGAATTGAGCAGACCCTCTGTACAGGAGAATATCCGCATTCGTTTATTGGTGGTGGCAAAACCTACCCCATTGATTCATGAAACTTATCAGGCAAGAGAGCTGGGCCCCTTTGCACTTGGTTTTCCTAACGCTAACCAGGTTTTATTGGATCAGGAATTACGCGCATTGGGCTTTGTACCCAAAGCACCCTTACAAGCTGCAGTATTACCCAAACCTGACGGCGGACAATATCGAGACTGGGAAGCATCTTATATGGGACCCGATTTTGTGCATCATACGGGTATTGAAAGGGGAAACGGCATGCCTCAGCTGGCGCCTTATGATACAGCCACAGGCAAGGGCGGACCGGGTTATGCATCTATGGTGGTGACAAGTATGAGTGATGCGATGATCAGCTTTTTCAGGTATGTGCTTGGGTGGGAAGTAAGGCGCGATATTGAATTGGCTACTGGAAAAAACTCGCCATTAGCATTGGAAGAAGGTATCAAGTATCGATACACGATTGTCTATGCGAAAGGCGCTTCCAGCGGACATATTCTGATGATGGATTTCAGAGACGGGATTAAGATTACCCCAAGAACGAAACCCAGACTGCCCAACAGAGGTATTGGGATGTACACTGTATTCACCAAAAACCTGGATGAAGTAAAATCGCTGGCATTACAGCAAAAAACATCCATCTTAAGTGACATCACTTCGTATGAAGACCCAATACATGGCAGGGTAAGAAGTCTGTTATTGGTTGCCCCAAATGAAACTGTGTTTGAAATTC
The DNA here is from genome assembly GCA_019745155.1 of Chitinophagaceae bacterium. Classification (GTDB taxonomy): domain Bacteria; phylum Bacteroidota; class Bacteroidia; order Chitinophagales; family Chitinophagaceae; genus JAFLBI01. The sequence goes on from JAIETM010000004.1 coordinate 134,103, forward strand.
TGGAAAAACCAAGACCACTTTTCTAAAAAAGGTGTTTTTAGAGAAACTTAAAGATCATATTAAAAAAATAGATTCTGCTATGGGAAAGGTCAATTTGCATATGAAACCGAGTATATTGCATAACAATCGGTAGCACAGGGCAGCTGCCGAAACCTTAACCTGATATGAGCGACAATACCCCCCAAATACCTAAAATTCTTGTCGTGGAAGATGCAGAGCCTATTCAATTGGTTTTGCAGAAATTTCTCAGCAAAAAATTCGATGTATTTGTTTGTGCAGACGGATTAGAAGCCATGGCTTATCTGCAGAATGGCAATATGGTTCAACTCATCATCTCTGACCTCACTACCCCTAACATGGGCGGATTGGAATTATTACAGCAGGTAAAAGCCAGCAGTTATTTCAAGTCCATTCCAGTAATTGTACTATCTGGCGATACTGAATCATCTACACGCATCAAATGTTTAGAAGCAGGCGCTGAAGACTATATCGTAAAGCCTTTTAATCCACTGGAACTGGAAGCACGGATAAAAGTGGTATTGAAAAGAAGCGGCATCACCGTATCTTAGAGTAGATGACACAAGACGACCAACGGTTCACCATCTTATTGCTGAGCAAAGACACCCTTTTAGCGGAAAAACTAAAGCAGGTGCTTCCCCAGACATGCCATCTTTTAATCAGAGAAGAGGCATCGCAGCTGATGGCTGATATCGTTGAAAGTACGGATGACAGTAAGCTGTTGATCTTATTACAAGCAGAAATTCTCTCCGCCAACGGCGTCAATCTGGCCACGCAAATCCGCAAACAATACCACCAACGTTTTCCTATTTGCTTAATTGCAGAAAACAGAAGCCAGAATCTATTGTCCATTGCCCAAACATCAGGCATTGCAGAAGTATTCAGCTTACCACTGGATCCAGATGCTATCAATATCAGGATTTGCTTTCTTGCTAAGCATTGGAAGGACTTCAGTGTCAATATGAAAGAAGCTATCCGCTTCGAATACAAGACACCATTTATCAAACGATTATTTGATATACTGGTTGCAGGTACTGCACTGCTGGCCTTGTCGCCACTCATCATGTTGGTCGTGATTTTGATCAAACTGGAATCGAAAGGCCCGGTGATTTACTATTCGCTGAGGGTAGGTACTGGCTATAAAATATTTCGCTTTTACAAGTTCAGGTCGATGTACACCAATGCCGACAGAAAGCTGAAAGAGTTGAAGCACCTGAACCAGTATGGCACAACAGCCACAAGTACTACAGTTGCAGATGCCAGCACTTTTCTTTGTGATGAGTGTAAAGCCAATGGCACAGCCTGCCAGCGGCCGATTTATACCGACAAAGAAACCCTTTGCGAGAAAATCTATGAAAAGCGTCAAAAAGCTGAGGCCGGAGCTGCTTTTTTGAAAATTCAAAACGATCCAAGAATTACCAGAGTGGGCAAATTCATTAGAAATACCAGTTTCGATGAGTTACCCCAGTTATGGAATGTATTGATTGGTGATATGAGTATTGTCGGAAACAGACCACTGCCGCTTTATGAAGCTGAAAAGCTGACAACAGACAAATACATGATGCGTTTTATGGCTCCTGCGGGCATTACCGGTTTGTGGCAAGTAGAGAAAAGAGGTAAGGCTGGCGATATGTCTGAAGAGGAAAGAATTATGCTGGATAATGCCTATGCTCGCGACAATAGTTTTTGGAAAGATATTCTACTGATTCTAAGGACGATTCCAGCGCTTTTCCAAAAGGAAAATGTGTGAGTAGCGTGGATAAGTTTATACCGATTCAGATGAGTATTGTTTACCTTTAAACGCCTGATTTATTGTGTCTTATACATTTTATCAAATACCACAGAGACCTTCACTCAGGCGCAGCAAATTTACCTGCGCAAAATTTGTTTTGCTGGTACTTTTCCTGTGTGCTCATCTCACCCAGACAAAAGCACAAGAATCCATCATCCAAGATGTTTCTCCTGAATACGTTGCAAAGCTTATCAGCCTTGCTAGGGAAAACTATCCTAAAGTGAAAGCGTTCGACAGACGTGTAGAAAAAGCAGCATACATGCTCAAGAAAGATCGAATGACTTGGTTTGAAGCCTTTAATTTTTTCTACCTCTATAGCCCTAACAACTCTACTACTTTGGTGAATCCCAATTTGCTGAATGGTTATCAGATAGGTTTTAGTCTAAACCTGGGTACCATGTTGCAGAAGAAACCACAGATCAACATGAGTAAGAAGGATCTGGAAGTAGCCAAGCTGGAAAAAGCAGAATACGAACTGTTATTGGCAACAGAAGTAAAATCCAGATACTATACTTTTTTGCAACAGCAACAATTATTGAAAATGCGCAGACAGGTGATGCTTGATGCAGAAGCTGTGCTGAAGCAAACAAAATATCGTTTTGAAAAAGGAGAAGAGACTTTTGAAAATTATAATCGCTCCTTGATGCTAATCGCTGAAAACAGGCAGAAGATTACTGAAGCTGAAGCTGCATTGTTAACAGCCAAAAGCAGATTGGAAGAATTGATTGGTGTAACCCTGGAATCTGTGAACTAATGGAGTTGAAGTATTTTTTAAAGTTGGTGAAAAAGCATTTACTATGGCTATTCTTATTGCCGGTAGTTGCTATCGTCACCACTTTCTTCTTAATTAGAAAACTTCCAGATACCTATATCTCCAGAGCAAGGGTTGCTACTGGTATTGTTGATGACACAAGAAAAATTCCCGGCTCAGATAAAAGCAAAAGTGAATCAGACGTTAATCAGGAATTCAGCAACCTGATACAGACCATGCAGTTGAAACTGATATTAGATCAGGTTTCTTACAAATTGATGCTGCATGACTTACTTGACAAGAAACCCTATCGCAAAGCCAGCCAGAATGTAATTGACCTGAATCCGGCTGCTAGAAAACACGCGATTGAAGTGTACACCAAGAAATACAATCAGCGTGAAGCACTCTCTTTGTGGGATAACGATCAATTTGGCTTATATAAAGTTTTGGTATCAATGGGCTATGATGATGGCTCGCTCCTTCAGAAACTGAAGATATACAGATGGGAATACAGCGATTTTATTGATATAGAATTTGAATCAGAGAATCCTGTTTTATCTGCTTTCGTTGTTAACACCATTTGTAACGAATTCATCACCTACTACACCACCATCCTTCGCGAAAACCAAGAGAAGGGTGTTCGCTTTTTGGAAAAGCTCGTATCCATGAAGCAAGACACCCTGAACAATAAGATTCAGGAATTAAAGGGCTATAAGCTGCAAAACAGAATCCTGAGCTTGCCAGAACAAGCAAGAGCACTGTATAATCAGATATCTTCTTACGAAGCAGAAAAGCAAAAGCTGGAACAAAGCATTGCCGCCAATTCCGGCACACTCAAAGTTATCAATCAGAAATTTGACCCTTCTGATCAACAGTATCTTGAACGCTCTGCCGAAGAAATCAATGAAAAACTGATTGAAACAAAATCGCAGCTGCAGAAAAACAGCGATGAACTCATTAAAAGCAACTACAATATTGTTTACCTGAAGCGTCGTGATTCTTTAATGGCGATTCTCGATAAACAAATCAAGCTTTCTACTGATAGGAATGTATACAGCCCATTGTCAACCAAACAAAGTCTGGTTGCACAAAAGCTGAAGTTAGAAGTAGACCTTGAAATGTCTAAAAACAGTATTGCTACGCTGGAAAATGAAATCAATACACTCAATCAAAGATTGGATTTATTGATGCCGCACGAAGCGGTGATTCAAACCTATGAAGGAGATATTGATCTAGCCAGTAAAGAATACTTGGAAGTATTGTATAAATACAACCAAGCCAATCTGGAAGCCAGTTATGCGCTACAATTACGTCAAGTAGAAGTAGCTATGCCTAATCAGGCGCAGCCATCGAAGAAAATTTTCCTAGTAATTCTAGCGGGTGTTGTCACTTTCGTGATTTACCTCGCAGCATTGGTCATTGTTTTCTATTTCGATCAATCCATTCACGATGCCAAGACCCTTGTGGGAAAAACAAGACTGCCTGTTCTTGGTCAATTACCCTTACTCTCTTCCAAGAATCTCTTGATTCATACCGCGTGGGAAGATGGTCAGAGCTTTCAGACACAGCAATTTAAAAATGCACTCAGGGCTTTACGCTTTGAAGTAGATAAGGAAGTAGGCGATGCCCGACTTTGTCTGATCACCAGCTTACAAGAAGGTGCTGGTAAAACATTTACTACCTTGAATCTGGCCTATGCCTACGCCAAGATCAAGAAAAAAGTATTGATCATTGACGGCCATTTCAAAGACCCTGTGATCACCAAGATGTTTGACACAACAGTATACCTCGAAGATTATCTGCAAGGCAATATCAACTTGTTCGATATCCCAAGAGATAACGCTGTAGCCATATTAGGCAATAAAGGAGAAGATATCTCTATTCTTGAATTGCAGGACTATCAGACAATCATTCATCAGATTCAGCAATTGGCGAATAATTTCGATATCATTTTCATTGAAGGCGCGTCTTTGGAACATTCACACAATGCCAAGGAATGGAGCATGTTTGCGAGAAAGATCCTGCCTGTATTTGAGAACGGCAGAGCATTAACGGATGATGACAAACACGCCATTGATTACCTGAAAGAAATCAATGGAAAAATGACTGGTTGGGTTTACAATAAGACTTTCAGCGCCAAGGAGAAGAAAAGCTTTTTAAAGAAACTGCTGAATGGATAACCCATAAACAGCGCATGATGGACTACTTATTGATTTTACTACAAGTATTAATTGGATACCATCTAATCTTTCCGCTGTTGCTGTATTTGGTATACAAGCTCAAGGGTAAAAAAAAGGATCCCAAAACACTTCCAACCATAGCGCCGCCGGCAGATTTTGGCGTAATCGTTACAGCGTATCAGTATACTGAATCATTACCAGGTGTTGTGTCAGCATTGCTAAAACAGCAGTACACGAATTACCTCATTTATATTGTTGCTGACAATTGCGATATCGGCAACCTGCACTTTAACGATGATCGGGTAATTTTACTTAGACCACCCACCGTGATTGCAAGCAATACAGGATCTCATTTTTATGCAGTCAATCATTTCAAAAGACCACATAGTCATATTGTGATCATGGATAGCGATAATATTGCAGAGCCAGGCTTATTGGCAGCATTGAATCGCTATGTGCAAGCTGGTCATTCAGCCATACAGGGACTGAGAAAGGCCAAGAATAAAGAAACACAAATTGCGAAACTGGATGCAGCCCGCGATTTATACTACCACTTTTTCGATGGGCATGTGCTTTTTTCTATTGGCGCATCTGCAACACTTTCTGGTTCTGGCATGACCTTCCAAACTGATCTATACAGGGCATGTCTGGAGCATTTGAATGTGCAAGGTGCAGGATTCGACAAAGTGCTACAAGCTGAAATCGTCAAAAGAAATCTCCGCATTGCATTTGCAGAAGACGCTATCGTCTATGACGAAAAAACATCCAGAGGCGATCAACTGGTTAAGCAAAGAGCCAGATGGATCAATACCTGGTTTCGCTATTTCAGCTTTGGCTTTACCATAATCGGCAAGGGTATCCGCAATATCTCTTTCAATCAAATCACTTTTGGACTTATTCTGTTAAGACCACCTTTGTTCATCTTTTTAGCGCTCTCCGGCGTGTGCATGCTGGCGAATATATTTTTCAGTCTTACCGGTGCACTGCTTTGGCTAAGCGGTTTTGTCTGCTTCTTTATCAGTTTTATGATTGCACTAAAAGAGAGCAAAGCGGAAAAAAGTATTTATAAAGCACTTCTACATGCACCAGTATTTATCTTTTACCAAATACTGGCACTAATGCATATCAGAAGAGCCAATAAATTATCAGTAGCAACACAGCATTTTCATCATGGCGATACGCCACCGGATGAAGAAGCATAAATAGTTGAGTGAATGCTAAAAAACTGGACACAAATCATTCTTCAAAAGATACTCGGCTTTCAGAACTACCTGTTCGTGTTTGCCGCTTTTACAATTTATAGAATACGGAATACTAAATACGATCAGGAATTTCTGCATTTTCTCAGCATGGTACCCGACAATGGCGTCATCATAGATATTGGTGCCAATATTGGGATTACTACCATCCCCCTATCCAAGCATTTACCCAATAGCCAGATAGCAGCGATTGAACCTATTCCGCACAATGTGCGTACACTAAAGAAAATCATCCGCTTCTTCGGCTCACGCAATGTCATCGTTTTTCCAATGGCCGTTGGCGATCACAACGGACGCATCAATATGATTACGCCTGTAATCAATCACGTGAAAAAACAAGGACTTAGCCATGTCGTTGGCGCTATACCAGATGAACCGGCTACGCAGCAGGGAGAAGAATTTTCTGTTCCGGTTATGCGACTAGACGATATTAAGGAGCTACAACAATTGGGACATATCAGTGCCATTAAAATTGATGTAGAACAATTTGAATATGCAGTTATTTCTGGTGGATTACAACTGATCAATCGCTTTAAGCCCATGATCTACTGCGAACTCTGGGATACGCCACAACGCAAAATATTTCTTGACTTCATGGAGGGTATTGGCTATGAGGTGAGCGTATATGAGAAAGGTGAGCTGGTTCCCTATGATCAAAGACCCGCACTAAACTTCTTCCTCTTACCTAAAAGCGTATAGCATGGCAAAAATTACCATAGAATCAATAGAAAGAACAAAGCACAATGAATTTGACGAAGAGAAGTTTCAGCAAGCAAGAAAAACAGCTGCATTGGTACTGGCATTTGTAAGTGTCTTTATATTCTTCATTAAACTGCTATTCTTCTAGTGAGTGGCTTTAAAATACATATCGCCAAAGAAGACGATTCACTAAGCAGCATTGAGCGTGCCAGGGCTGCGCACGGATTTGAACTATCCGGCAAGCGTTTTATGATGTTGTTGATTGGGGTACTGTTAATAGCAGGGCTTCTGGTAGCTGTTGGTATTGCCAAATTTGGTATGCTGCCGGGCTTAGCGGTTATTGGCGGACTTGTTGGCATCTTGATACTGTACACACTACTCACTTATCAAAAAGCCGGTATTGTGTTGCTATTAACAGCAGCATATTTTATCATGCTCGTCATTAATGTAGCCAATGTTGATTTCCCTTTGGGAACTACCATGGATGCATTGGTAGGTATATTATTGCTCGCATTCATTCTAAGACAAAAGTTTCAACGCAATTGGGAAATGCTGAGAAATCCCATCAGTATCATGATCATGATATGGATTTCTTACAACCTCTTACAGGCACTGAATCCTGATGCATCTTCCAGAATGGCATGGATTTATACTGTAAGGTCTGTTGCCCTATTTATGCTGACCTATTTCTTATTCATGTACAAAATCAGGACAGTTGGCTTTATCAAATTTCTGCTAAAGCTATGGCTGGCCTATTGCCTTTTTGCTGCGTTGTGGGCATTCAAACAAGAGTATATCGGTTTGGCAGGATTTGAATTTCGATCGCTTACCTCCAACCCTATCAATATTGACCTTTTCTTTATTGATGGACGCTGGCGAAAATTTTCCATATTCCCAGATCCTGTTACATTCTCTTATAATATGGTTGCGGGTGCACTGCTTTGTATAGGACTAATCATGGGGCCAATTTCCAAAACAAAAAAATGGATACTGGGTGTACTTGCATTCATCTTTTTATGGGCAATGCTTTTTTCTGGCACCAGAGGTGCTTATGTTTTGGTGCCCGCAGGTGTTTTTATGCTGATTGTGCTCAACTTCAATAGAAACATGTTGCTCTTGGCCATCGTTGGCGCAATCGGCTTTGGCACATTAATCGTGATGCCAACAGAGAACAAATTGATTAAAAGATTTCAAACAGCTTTTGCGCCTGCAGAAGATGCATCCTTCAACGTACGTGCAGCCAACCAGAAAAAAATTCAACCCTTTATTTTGTCACACCCAATGGGGGGCGGCTTAGGTGCTACAGGTGTTTGGGGACAAAGATTCGCGCCTGAATCCATGCTGGCGAAATTTCCACCAGACAGTGGTTATGTACGTGTAGCGGTGGAGTTGGGATGGATTGGCCTACTACTTTTTTGTATCCTCATGTTCACGATTCTGAGATCTGGCATCCTAAACTATTATAGCATAAAAGATCCTACGCTGAAAAGCATTGGCTTATCTATGCTGCTGATCGCATTTGCCATTAATATCGGCAATTACCCTCAGGAAGCACTGGTACAGTTTCCCATGAATATTTACTTCTATCTGGTAGCCGCATTGATCAATATAACCAAACAACTGGATATTGCGCAGCAGGAAAATCCACTCACTTCAACTGTACACCATGCTGCATAATGAGCATATCATCATGTTAGGCTTACCAAGGTTTGATGGACCATATGAGTCTACTAATATTACGATTGCCCGTGAGTTAGCAAAACACAATCAGGTCTATTATATTGACAATCCGCTTACTTGGAAAGATTATTGGCAACTACGTGGCACCCATGCTTTAAATAGCAGAAAACCTTTTTTCGATACAAACAGTAATGGCATCATTCAACAAGAAGGCAATCTGTATTTTGTCGTTACACCACCTGTTCCTTCATTGAATTTCTTACCAGAAGGCTGGCTTTACAGAAAGTTATTGAGCTATAGCGAAGGCATTATTCGTAAGCGCATACAACGATTGCTAGATTCAAAACATATCAAGGATTTCATTTTCATCAACTCCTATAATTTCCATTTTCCCAATATTATTAAGGGATTATCTAGCAAGTGTAATATTTACCATTGTGTAGATCCCATTATCAGGCCATACGATCAAAAACACGGTATCATCTCTGAAGCTGAGCTCATTCGCAATAGCGATTTGGTGATTTGCACCAGCAAAGCACTGCAAGAAGCAAAATCAGCTTTACATCAAAACTGCTTATTTATTCCCAATGCTGCAGATATCGCGCATAGCACCAAAGCCTTGGATGCAAGCTTAGCGATTGACGAAATGATACGGGATATTCCCAAACCCATCATCGGTTATTTGGGAAATATTGAACGCAGAATTGATTACGGGCTTGTACAAGAACTGGCAGCACTGCATCCGGATAAACATTTTGTCTTTACAGGACCAGTAGAACCGGAATTTGTACCCGACTGGTTTTTCCAAACGCCCAATATTCACCTTACCGGTAGAATTGACTATGATCGATTACCAGCGCTACTCAAGGGTTTTGACGTGGCCATTCTGCCTTTTAAGAAAGATGCAGTTAGCAGAACCATTTTCCCTTTGAAATTATTTGAATACTTGGGTGCGGGTAAGCCAACCATCTCCACCAACTTTAACCCAGACCTGCATAGCTTCACAGCAGATACTATAATGTATTGTACAGATACACAAAGTTTTAGTGAGGCTATTCAAACCTCTTTACAGAACAATAGTGAAACCCTTATTGCAAAGAGAGTAGCTATTGCAAAAGAGAATACTTGGGAAAAACGTGCGCTTGAAATCAGTACCGCAATAGAAGATTACCTTTATCAACAGAAATAGATCATATGTATACTGCCCACCCCATTACGATTGTCCTAGTGAATGATGAGCATTTCATGCCAATGGCAGCGGCATTACTTAAATCTATCCAAGTAAATCACCACAGTGGAGAACCTATTGAAGTGTACATGGTTTCTGATGGCATTAGCAAATCATCCAAAAAAAAGTTAGAGAAAACTGTTGTCAAAGATGGGTTCAGCATTATCTGGAAGGATATCAGCGAAGCCATCCCATCGGATGTGAAACTGCCTATTGACAAAACGACTTTCCCAATTACGGTATATGCCCGCTACTTCATGGCACATTATCTACCTAAAGACAGAGAACGCGCACTGTTTTTAGACACCGATATGATTGTTCGAAAAGAGATCAGTCAATTATGGCATACTGATTTGGGAGAGCATATAGCAGCCATGGTTCAGGACCCCCGCATTGTTACTTTTGATAATGATTGGGGCGGTGTAAAAAACTATCAGGAATTAGGCCTAGATGGGCAACTCCCCTACTTTAATGCAGGCTTATACCTTGTTGATTTAAAGAAATGGGAAGCAGAACAGATTGGCAGAAAAATCTTGAATTGCGTACATGACAATATCAAGTATGCCAACTATCCTGATCAATATGCAGCCAATATCGTATTACAAGGAAGGTGGCATCATCTAGAAAGTGGCTGGAATCACTTTGCTTCTGAAGAGAATCCTGATCCCTATCTGATACATTTTATTTCGAGAAAACCAATGTATGCTAGCTACGAGTATAGCAAAGTGTATCAAGAAGAGTTTTACAAATATCTACGCATGACCGAATGGCGAAATTTCAAATCCATCGGTGAATCAGCCAGATATATTCAGAAGATTAGGAAGATATTGGACAAGTTTAAAACGATGTTTCGTTGATCATAGATCAGCGTCTTTTCTATACTTACCCGTTACATATTCACCTAAATTCTTTCCGTGAATCAGCAAACGGTTCCAGAACGCTGGCCATACACCTCCATCTGCTTCCAGCTTACGGGGTGAAGTATACACAACAGCTTTGCTGCTAGTGACCATTGCCAATCGCCCTCGGGTTTTGAGGTTTACGGCCATTTGTCCATCTTCGGCTACTAATGTGAAATCCTTACTGTTGGGGTCATTATCGAATTTTCTGACAGCCCTTACTTTAAATCCGCCTGTTTCCCGACCAACAGCTGTGATAAAACCCATATTAAACCCAAGCATATTCAAATGTTCCCTGTTCTTTTTCCTGATACGTACCAGTAAGCCGGTAACAGCTTCGTATATCCACAAACTCCAACGCCCCGTACCGGGTGGAGGCATGAATGCATAACGCCCGTATACACCTGTGATGCCGGGATCTGCTTTCATAGGCGCTACCATCAGTCGAATCCAGTCGGGCGGATACAATGTATCTGAATCAGCACAGAGGTGATACTTGCCTTTTGCCACAGCGAGGCCCATCTCACGCGCATACATGATGCCCTGCTCAGGCTGGAAGCAGGATTGCACGCCTAGTTCTTCCAATAGCTGAGCCGTATGGTCTGTTGAATTATTATTGATGATGACAATTTCTACAGGATCTGCTGTTTGATTGGCCGCCAATGATGATAAGGTTCTGAAGATATTATCCTGCTCGTTCCAAGCGGGAATCATTACCGATATTAATGGTGCTGGGTGATTAAACTTACTGAGTGCGGCTTTCAACGCAGCTTTCTCATCTGCACCTAAACTGGCATAGGTTTTACCGGGGTAAAGATGGGGTCGAATCCAAGCAGGCAGACGAAAAAAAGACATGGTTGATAAATTGAAAACAGATATTTAAAGCTACAGGTTTGATTCCGATTTTTTATCATTTACTTTGATAGAACCTAGCGCTACCAAGAATCATGTGGCAGAAATTGCTGAATATCATTCGCAACAAACACTTCCTATCATTAGCCAGTAATGGTATTATGGCGGTATTGGCGGTTGTGACTGTTGGTATCTTGTATCGCTTCATGAAACCAGCAGAAATTGGCGTCTGGTTTTTCTTCATGTCGGTATTTATTTTACTCGATACATTCAGAACCGGATTTCTACAAACTGCTTTGATTAAGTTTTATGCAGGTGCAAGTAAAGAAAGGGCTACAACAGTAGTTGGTAGTACTTGGTATTTAGGCTTGATTGTAACAGCAATTTCATTTGCCATCACCATACCGGCTTTACTCGCGCTACCCTATATTGCTGATGCAGGAACGAAAATTGTGATCCAATGGTTTTCTGTCACATTTCTGGTAACACTTCCTTTAGTCATCGCACACTGGGTTTTACAGGCAGAACAAAGATTCGATGGCATCTTGTACTTGCGGGTAATTAACCAAGGATCATTCTTGCTCTACATCCTTGCGTTGATTTGGATGGATCAAATCACCATTCAAAACCTGATGATTGCGAATGTGCTCGGCGTAGTAACTACTGTAGCCTATATTATCTACAAAAGATGGTTACATCTGGCTACGCTCAAAAAGAGAACCAGGGAATGTGTTCAGGAAATCTTTCATTTTGGCAAGTATAGTGTAGGCACAACGATTAGCGCTAACCTCTTGAGAAGTTCAGATACGTTTATCATCAACTATTTATTGGGACCAGCAGCTGTAGCCGTTTACAATATTCCGCAACGTTTGATGGAGATTATCGAAATCCCATTACGCAGTTTCATTGCAACAGGCATGCCTGCTTTGTCTGCTGCTTACAACGAAAATAATCAGGCAGAAGTAGCCAAGCTCTTAAAGAAGTATGCAGGCATTTTGACGGTTATACTGATTCCGGTTGCCGCAGTAGCTTTAGGATTAGCAGATATCGGTGTTCGCTTACTCGGCGGAGAACAATACGTGAGCTCAGAAGCTGCGAATCTATTCCGCATCTTCATGATCTTTGCCATCTTCTTCCCTATAGATCGATTCATGGGTATTACGCTGGATGTGATTCATCAGCCAAGACTCAACTTTATCAAAGTTGTCATCATGCTGGTGATCAATATCGCAGGTGATTTTGCAGGCATTTACTTGTTACAAAACCTGTACGGTGTTGCAGTAGCAAGTATTCCCACTTTTCTATTTGGTGTATTATTCGGTTATATCTGTGTAAAGAAATATGTACGACTGCACTTTTTTGATTTCTTCACCACAGGTTACAGAGAAATTTATACATGGATTCAAAACAGAAGAAAATGAGTCCACTAGTATCCATCATCACCGTTAACTACAATAACAAAGCTGTAACAGATGCATTGATTACTTCTATTCATGGCACCAATGATTATCCCAATATTGAAATCATTGTAGTAGATAATGGCAGCAGGGAAAATCCTTTACCGCAATGGCGGGATACATATACAGATATTCAGCTCATTCGCTCAGAACAAAACCTTGGCTTTGCAGGTGGCAACAATCTGGGTATTCGCACAGCGAAAGGCGATTATTGGTTTCTAGTGAATAATGATACCGAGTTTACACCTGGACTAATACAAACATTGGTTGATCAATTGGAAGCAGATCAAAGCATTGGTATCTGTTCACCAAAGATTCGCTATTACGACCAACCAGACACATTACAGTATGCAGGATTCACTGCAATGAATTATCGTACAGCGAGAAACAAATGTGTTGGAGAGTTTGAAAAAGATTTAGGGCAATATGATGGATTAACCGGCTACACCGCTTTCATTCACGGCGCAGCCATGATGGTACGTGCCAATGCTGCAGCGAAAGCCGGATTGATGGCAGAAAACTATTTTCTATACTACGAGGAAATAGATTGGTGCGAACGATTTAGAAAAGCAGGATATACGATAGGGCTAAATATGCAGGCCTTGATCTACCACAAGGAATCCATGTCGGTAGGCAAGAACAGTGCACTAAAAGTTTTTTTTATGAATAGGAACAGGTTACTATTCATTCGCAAAAACACACCAATGAGCAACTATCTCTTGTTTTTTGTTTTTTTCTTACTGGTGGTAACGCCGCGTAACATGCTTCAATACATTAAGGAAGGCAATCCACGCTATTGCTTAGTACTGCTGCGTGCCATTTGGTGGAATTGTATTCATTCTGTTAACAGTACACAATTGGGTTATCGCTTATGACAACACTTTTCTGGATAGCTGTAGGTATTGTGTTTTACACCTTTCTGGGGTATGGCATCGTTTTGTTTTTCTTACAGAAGATCAAATCTGTTATCAGCAAAGCAACTGATCAGCCACAAGCGCCCGCTGAATGGCCACCCATCACCTTGATTGTTGCTGCTTACAACGAAGCCTATATTCTGGAAGAAAAAATTGCCAATACCCTATCGCTCGACTATCCGGAAGATAAATTTCATTGCATTTTCGTTACGGATGGATCTACAGATAATTCGCCAGCAATCATTCAACAGTACCACCGCATTCAATTAATGCACGAGGCAGAAAGAAGGGGCAAGATTGCTGCTGTTGACCGTGCTATTGAGCAAGCAAACACCGATATCCTCATTTTCACTGATGCCAATACATTATTGAATAAGCAAGCACTGAAAAATATCTGTAAACATTATACCAATCCCAAGACAGGTGCGGTTGCAGGTGAAAAGCGTGTGAAGATTGAAGAAACTGCCGATGCAACTGCAGGCGAAGGTATTTATTGGAAATATGAATCCACTTTGAAAAAGTGGGACGCTCGTCTATATTCAGCAGTTGGTGCTGCGGGTGAATTGTTTAGTATTCGCAAATCATTGTATCAAGCTGTTGAGCCGGACACTTTGTTAGATGATTTCATGATCTCTATGCGTATTGCGATGAAGGGCTATCGCATTGCTTATGCACCTGATGCTTATGCAACTGAAGCTGCATCAGAAAACACCAAAGAAGAGTGGAAACGTAAAGTGCGTATATCTGCAGGGGGTATTCAGTCATTTGTACGACTTTGGTCTTTACTCATCCCCTATCCCAATCCGCTCTTCAGCTTTATGTATCTCTCGCACCGTGTGCTGCGCTGGACCATCACCCCTTACTGTTTGTTGCTGGCTTTCATTAGTAATGGCTGGTTGGTGGCAGCAGGTAATGCACATTGGTTTTACAGCTTAGCGCTACTTGCACAAATTGGCTTTTACGGATTAGCCATGATTGGTTGGTGGCAATCTACCAGAGAGATGAAAAGTAAAATTTTCTTTGTGCCCTATTATTTCTGTTTCATGAATGCAGCAGTAGTGGCAGGCCTTTTCCGTTATCTAGGCAGAAAACAATCTGTGATTTGGGAAAAAGCCCGCCGAAAATAATTACTGTTGCCAATTGATTTTTCTGGTCTCTACCTGTGCGGAGCTCGTACCCACCATTACATGAAATTCACCAGGCTCCCAGATATGTTGTACTGTCTGATTATAAAAGCGCAAGTCGTCTGTCTTCACCTGAAACACAACCTCCTTGGTTTCGCCTGCTTTGAGAAAAATCTTCTGAAAACCTTTTAACTCCTTCACTGGTCGCACAACTGAAGCCGTTACATCACGCAAATACAATTGCACCACTTCTTCTCCATCATACTTGCCCTCATTGCGCACACGCACTTTCACAGTTAAGGTTTGATTTCCCTTTAGCACCGTATCACTCAACTGCATAGGTGCATACTGAAAATGGGTATAACTCAATCCGTAACCAAAGGGAAATTTGGGTGAATTAGGCAGATCAATATAGGCCGATACATAAAAGAGATTGTTTTCATCTTTTGCGGGCCTGCCTGTATTATAGTAATTATAATAGATGGGTATTTGTCCCTCTGATCTAGGAAAGGTCATGGGTAATTTGCCGCTGGGATTGTATTGCCCGAATAACACATCCCCAATGGCATCTCCGGCCTGCGTGCCCAACCACCAAGTACAGACAATTGCCGGAACATGATCAGCAGCCCAGTTAAAGATCAAGGGCCTGCCTGCATTCATGAGTAGCACTACTGGTTTTCCTGTTGCATGAATAGCTTTGATCAAAGCCTCCTGTAAACCCGGTAATTGAATACTGCTTCTGCTCTTGGCTTCACCACTCATGTCTCTGGCTTCGCCCATACTCATGATCACCAGATCTGCATCTTTCGCTGCTGCAATAGCAGCTGCAAAGCCAGCGCTATCCGCATCATTGATATTGCATCCTTTTGCATAGTGCACAATCGCATCTTTAGGCAATCTGCGTACAATGCCGTCGTACTGTGTGACAATAGTAGTTGAATCATCCGGCCACTCATAACTCCAGAAACCCAAATTATCACGTACAGCTTTCATGAAAGGACCAATCAGTGCGACCTTCTTCACCGACGCCTGTATGGGCAATAATGCTTGTTCATTCTTTAGTAAGACAATGGATTTTCGAGCCATATCCAAAGCAGCTGCTTTGTGTGCAGGATCATTCCAAACAATCTTCTCCCGTTGTGCATTGCTAAATCTAAAAGGATCATCGAATAAACCCATTTCAAATTTCTTCGTGAGGATTCTTCGCACTGCATCATCTACCAATACGATAGGGACTTGCTTTTGTTTGAACAGATCAGCCAGATGCTGGATATAACTCCTACTCTCCATATCCATATCACTACCCGCAGTAATGGCTGCTTTTGCTGCTTCGCGATTGTCTTGTACATAACCATGTGCAATCATTTCACCCACACTACCCCAATCGCTTACCACAAACCCTTTGAACTTCCATCGTTCTTTTAATAAAGTGCGTTGCAAATAGCGATTGCCCGTAGCAGGCACACCATTCAAATCATTGAATGAATTCATGAATGTTGCAACGCCTGCATCCAAAGCTGCTTTGAAGGGTGGCAGATACACTTCATGCAGCAAACGCTCACTCATGTCCACACTATTGTAATCGCGACCGCCAACAGCAGCGCCATAAGCTGCAAAATGTTTGGCGCAGGCCATGACTGCATCCAGCGAACCCAATCCATTTCCTTGAAAACCTTTCACACGTGCTTTTGCAATAGCCGAACCGAGATAAGGATCTTCACCCGCACCTTCCATCACCCTGCCCCAACGCGGGTCACGAGCAATATCTACCATAGGCGCGAATGTCCAGTGTATGCCACTTGCCGCAGCTTCTTTTGCAGCAATACGTGCACTGCGTTCAATGGCGGGCAAATCCCAACTCGCGGCTTCTGCCAAAGGAATGGGGAATGTTGTTTTCAATCCATGAATCACATCCTGCCCGAATAACAAAGGAATCTTCAATCGTGATTGCATGGCCAGCTCTTGCAACGTACGCGTATGTTCCACACCAACAATATTCAGCATGGAACCCAATTGCCCTTTTTTTATTTGCGATTGCTTATCGCCATCCTTTGTGATGGGACCTGTATGACTCCAATCGCCACTGTATTGATTCAGCTGCCCAATCTTTTCTTCGAGTGTCATCAGTTGTAATACTGAATCTACTTTTTGTGCGATTGTCTTGGTTTTCTGCGCAGAAACGCAAACAACCTGTGTCGCGGCCAAAACGACCAGACACAGGTTGCGGAAATGATTTGTTTGCATAGCCATTATTTATCCCAGTAGATGGATGCTTTTTGTACATCGCGTGAATTACCACCCACCATGATGTGAAACTCACCAGCTTCCCAATCATACTTCAGATCGTAATTATAGAATTTCAGATCCTCGGGGGTGATGGTAAAGCTTACTTGCTTGGTTTCGCCTGGCTGCAGACTTATCTTTTGGAAACCCTTCAGTTCTTTTACTGGACGGGTTACACTACCCACTACATCGCGGATATACAATTGAACTACTTCTTTACCAGCAGTCTTCCCTGTATTTGTAACAGCAACTGTTGCTGTAATCTTTTGGTTGCCCTTGGCCTTATTGCTGCTCAACACAACATTACCATAGCTAAAGCTGGTATAACTCAATCCATAACCAAAAGGATACAAAGGATCATTGCTCACATCCAGATAATTGCTGCGGAATTTCTGGAACCATTTGCCTTCTCCAAGTGGGCGACCTGTGTTCTTATGATTATAAAACAAAGGCACTTGTCCGATATTCTGCGGCCAGGTAGCACTTAGTTTACCGCTGGGGTTTACATCACCAAATAGGACATCCGCAATGGCATAACCTGCTTCACTTCCGGGGAACCATACATTCAGAATAGCCGGGTATTCTTTTGCTTCTTCTGTAATCACCATAGAGCGACCAGCAAACAATACAATCACCACAGGTTTACCAGTTGCTTTCAAGGCCTTAAGTAAATCTTTCTGTGCCTGAGGAATATCAATATTGCTTCTGCTGCTGGCTTCACCACTCATTTCTGCACTTTCGCCAACAGCTGCTACAATTACATCAGCATCTTTGGCGGCAGCCACCGCTTCAGCGATGATTTGCTCCACTGGACGCTCATCACGTTTCAGATTTTTACCAAACATGGTGGCATCTGCTTCAAACTTGGCATTGTAATCCAGGTTACTGCCTTTTGCATAAACGATTTGTGTATTGCTACCTGCAACAGCTTTCAATCCTTCCAACAGCGAAATAGCTTTACCAAACTCTGCAGCAACACTCCAAGTGCCTGGCATGTTCTCGCGACTATCCGCTAATGGGCCAACCAATGCAATTTTACCACCGCGCTTCAAAGGCAGGATATTGCCTTCGTTTTTCAACAACACAAAACTCTGCGCGGCAATTTCACGTGCTTCTTTACGGTGTGCATCTGTATACACTTCTGTTGCAGCACGCTTAACATCGCAATAGCGATAAGGATCTTCAAACAAACCCAGTTTGTATTTCGCTTCCAGAATTCTTCTGCAAGCTGCATCAATCAATTGCTGGGAAACCTTACCCTCTTTGAGTGATGCTTTTAAGGTTGTCAGAAATCCTTCACCCACCATATCCATATCAATACCTGCATCCAATGCACGGGCAGAAACTGTTTTCAGGTCGCCAATACCATGGTCTACCATTTCGTTGATGCCGGTATAATCGGTTACCAGAAAACCTTTGAAGCCCCACTGTTTTCTAAGTACGTCTGTCAGCAACCACTTATTCCCTGTTGCAGGTACCCCATCAATTTCATTGAATGATGCCATCACACTACCAGCACCTGCATCTACGGCCGCTTTGTATGGAGGGAAATGTTCATTATACATTCTGATGCGACTCATATCAGTGGTATTGTAATCGCGGCCAGCTTCAGCAGCACCATACAACGCATAGTGCTTCACACAAGCCATGATGGTATTGTTTTTAGACAGATCACTACCTTGATAACCCTTTACCATGGCTTTAGCAATTTCTGCTCCAAGAAAAACATCTTCACCGCTACCTTCTGCCATACGACCCCAGCGCGGATCGCGGGCAATGTCTACCATTGGCGAGAAAGTCCAGTTAATACCATCTGCACTGGCTTCAATAGCTGCAATGCGCGCACTACGCTCAACTAACTGCATATCCCACGTACTGGATAAACCCAAGGGAATAGGGAATACTGTACGATAGCCGTGAATCACATCCATACCAAAGATGAGTGGAATCTTCAGGCGGCTTTTGGTAACAGCTAACTGCTGTACTTCTTTGATCTTCTCTACAGATTTGATATTGAACAAACCGCCCACTTTGCCTTCGGCAATTTTTTGTGCGATACCTGAATTAGATGCTTGTCCGGTTACAATATCACCGGCTCCTGGCAGGTTTAACTGTCCTAATTTTTCATCCAGTGTCATTTGCTTCATCAGGTTATCTATGAAGCTTTTCATTTTCGCATCCTGCGCCTGCAACTGAACGACCATCAGTAAGCAGCAGGCAAAAAATAGTTTTTTCATCAACGATTGCATGTTCTCGGTTTTATTGTAAAAGATATGGTTCCATTACTTGTTTCCAAATAGCATAACCTTTGGCATTCATGTGCAGGTTATCTGCTTTAAAGATATCTGTCATCACATTGCCATCAGGTTGCAACATGGGCGTGTATACATCAATATAAGCTGTACGCTTTTGTGCTGCGAGAAAGTCCTTAATCGCTGCATTAGCAGCAAGATATTTAGTCAAAAATTTCTGACGAGACGGACTTGGCTTCATGGACACAAAAGCCACGGGCACTCGTTTATACTTAGCACGAATCATCCCAAATAAGGTCTTAAATCGCTCCACAACAGTAGGCACAGAAACCGTATCGCTAGCGGCAAAATCATTCTCACCACAGTAAATAATGATTTGCTTGGGGCGATACTTGAATATCACATCATCAGCATAACGAATCACATCGGGTAGAGAAGAACCTCCGAAACCGCGATTGATCATTTTTCTGCCGGGGAAATAATCCTGCCAATTATCCCAAAGCCTGAAAGAGGAGCTGCCTACTAAAAGAATCGCTTTCTTAGGCGGCATAGCTAAACTATCCTGCTTTCGAAAAGCAGCGATCTCGTTTGCAAAGGGCTGCGCAAATACGAGCTGGGCAGAAAATACTGTTACAATCAAGAAAAAGAAACGACGCATATCAATCTACTTTTACCGGTTTGGTTCTTACAGAAACTCCGTTCTCATTTACTGCTTCAATGGAATAATAATAAGTGCTATTTGCATCCATTGCTTTCATCCAATATTCATTATTGCTGTGCACCATAATACTGGTATATAACTTATCCGGATGTGTACCGTAATAGATATTATAGGCAAAGGCATTGTCCACAGGTTTCCATTTAATGAATGCACTACGCTTATCCTTCTCTGTGCGCAACACAATAAATCCTTTCACCTCATCCGGCTTAGCTCCATTACCATTACCAAAAACACGCAAACCGCTAATAGCAAATTTACCGGTTGGCATGGCGATATTCTCCAGTTTGATAAATCTTGTTTGTACAGCTTGCGGAAGTTCTACATAATCATGCGGAATATCTTTTTCATTATTGCTTTTATCGATCAGTAACTGCCATTTCTTACCATCTGTTGAATGCCAGAGCTTGTAACGATGCGCTTGATTAGGGATTTTACCCAATCTATCCGTGGCCACATCCTGATCAGCATAATTAATTTGTATCGCGTTAACGGTGCTGATATTACCCAAATCGGTTTGAATATATTCACCCGCATTACCTGTTGTTGCGCTCCAGTAGGTTTTGATCAATTCATCTACGGCATTATTAGGTAAGTAACCACCAAGTGTGGATGATACCTGTACTGGTTTGTTGTAGTTGAGCAGCATCCAGCCTGTGAAATAAGGCGATTTTCCATCTTTTCCATATCCATCTGCAATGTCTTTAGAAGGAATATAATGCGGATAGTCACCAAATGTCGTATTACAGTACATCATATCATCTGCATCAAAACCGGTGGGCCAAACACCCAATCTTCTTTCAAATGTGTTTTTAACCGATACAACAGTTGTAGATATGTGCCAGTACTTTCCAAAATTATCCTGAAACGTAGCGCCATGACCGGCTCCACGAACAAAGCCGCCCAGTTTTATACTCAGCGGATCAGGCATGGCCCTAAATGGACCAAGCGGATTCTCGCCTACCAATAGCCCATCTGCATAGCCACTGAATTCTGTTCCCGGTGCACCATATTGCAGGTAGTATTTGTTTTTGTACTTAGTCATATGGCTACCCTCAATAAAGGGATCAAGGAAGGTATTGTCCATATGCTCACCGAAACGCTGCCAACCAAAACGCCATGGTTCGAGCAAATACATTTCTTTTCTTGTACCCATGGGCTGCATGGTTTTCCTATCTAGCTCCACACCATACATCGGAAACTTATTGCTGCTGCCGTTGTACATATAGAACCTACCATCCGTATCAGTAAAAAAGGAAGGATCCCAGCCACCAATATCGAATGAATCTACCAGAGGTTTCCACTCATTGGCTTTTGGATTTGTGCTCATCCAGATGGTGAAATTGCGTGTATAGGTTGAACCGAACACAAGCATGGTATCGCCAATAATACCTACAGCCGGTGCGCAGAGTTCATCATAGCCTGCATTCCAGGGACGTAGAAATCGTCTGCTGTGGAAAGTCCAATTGAGCATATCTGCACTATGCCAGTACCCCCATTGATTGGTGCTGAAGAGATAATAATCTCCTTTATAGTTCACTATAACGGGATCGGCTGTAGCACGATGCCTGCCCCATTCACTGAAGTTGGGAATAGGCGTGTATCCGTAATCAATATTGATAGGATTACAATAGGTTTTCTGCTGCGCTTGTGCACCCATTGCCATACAACAAGCAAATACCAACAAGTACCACTTTTTCATTTTCTCCGTCTTTAGTTTACGCAAATGTGCATCTACGCTCCAAGTAGCTGCTCCTTCAAAAAAATAGATCAAGGCCAATAACACAAATAAGAAAGGATGCTGGTCTTCATACCAAAATCTTCCTTTACCGATAAAGAAAGTAATATACAACATCGCTACAGCCATGGATACTGCTACGATTCGCGTACCAAAACCTATTGCTAGCAATATACCCGTTACAAACTCTAATCCTTTTCCTACATAGACAATTCGCTCAGGAGAGGAAAAATTCTGAAATGCTTCCCAATCGTAATAAGTACGCATGGTGGCTGCATCAAAAACTTCCATACCATGAAATGCCATGAGTAAGCCAGTTGCCATTCGAAGTATGGCTAATCCATACGGACTAATCGTATCCATCTGTATCCGCATATTATAATTCGTTTTGTTTGAGTGAACGAACAGCATGGTCTACTGCACGGGCTGTCAATGCCATGTAAAGAATACTGGGACTCTGATTACCCGTACTCGTCATGCAGGCGCCATCTGTTACAAATACATTTTTGCAAGCATGCAACTGATTCCATTCATTTAGCAAAGATGTTTTGGGGTCTCTGCCCATACGCACACCGCCCATTTCGTGAATATCCAGTCCCGGCGCTTGTTGACTATCATGCCAATGAATATCTGTTGCTCCAGCTGCTTCCATCATCAGCTTTCCCTGCTCAAAGAAATCTTTCAGCATTTGCTCATCGTTCTCATCATACGCTACTGAGGTAATCAAGAGGGGCATACCATACTGATCCTCCTTTTCTTTACTCAATCTTACATGGTTGCTTTCCTTTGGAATAGTTTCTCCCTGCATATACATATACATACCCCATTTGCCGGGCTCAGACAAAGCATCCTTATACGCAGCACCAATACCATCTGGTGCATTATAGAATTGATTCTCCCGATAAGCACCACTGAAGATCACATAGCCACCCAGAAAATCTGTCTCTTGTTGTTTGAGGTTACGGAAATTAGGAATCACACATTCTGCAGGCTTACGCACTTTGTAATATTGATCTGTAAATCCTTCGAAACTACCGCCCATGCTCCCACGATAATTATGAAAGCAGATATACTTACCCATCAAACCATTGTCGTTACCCAATCCGTTAGGAAAACGATTCGATCTTGAGTTCAGTAAAATAAGGTTGGTGTTTAATGCAGAGGCATTCACGAAAATGATCTTTGCATAAAACTCCGTTGCAGCTTTTGTCTGTGCATCAATCACACGCACACCAACAGCCTTACCTGCTGCTTCATCATAGATGATGGAATGTACCACGCTATGTGGACGAACAGTTAACAAACCCGTTCTCGAAGCCCATGGTAATGTGCTAGACACACTGCTGAAATACCCGCCGAATGGACAACCACGCATGCAAAGGTTTCTATTCTGACATTGCCCTCTACCCTGTTCCAAATGAACAGCAGTAGGCTCTGTCAGATGTGCCCACCTACCGGTGATATAATGACGATTGAATTGTTGCTTTAGCACATCACGCATATGCTGCTCAACACAATTGAGTTCATAGCCCGGTAGAAATTCTCCATCTGGCATAGACTCAATATTTTCTTTGGTACCGCAGATACCAACAAATTTTTCCGCATGTGCATACCAGAGCGCAATATCCTTGTATCGAATGGGCCAATCAATAGCATAGCCATAACGCTGTGGTGCAGAGAAATCCCAATCGCTCCAACGTTGGCATGAGCGACCCCATGTTAAAGATTTACCACCCACCTGATAACCTCGTATCCAATCAAAAGGTTTCTCTTGTATGTAAGGATGATCTGCATCCTTGATAAAAAAATGCGCCGTGTCTTCTGCAAAGCCTGCCGCTTTGGTGATGAGTGGATTTTCTTTCACGAATGCTCGCGGCATCTGACCACGATGGACAAACTCCCAAGTATTGCGTGGCATCGTAGGATAATCCTTATTGTGCTCCACATTTCTACCACGCTCTAAAACTAAAGTGCGCAAACCTTTCTCACATAATTCCTTAGCAGCCCAGCCACCGCTGATACCACTGCCAATGACGATTGCATCGTAAGTATGTGCGGCTCTACCTTTTGTATTGATATGTGTGGTGCTGTCTGACATGCTATACCATGGGCCAGGTAAACTTGCTGCTTAATGCAATACGCTTTCCTGTTTCTTGTGATTTTCTTGCTGCTTCAATAATTTCCAATACATGCAAAGCATGTTCTGCCGCAATACGTGGCTCTGTGTTTTGAATCAATGATTCAGCCACTTTTGTGGCTCCTTCCTGCCATTGATACCCTTCTGCATTTTTTTGATGCAATACAGGTGGCTCTGACCACGATGTATCCAAGTACACACCATTCGGTTCCCAATCGTACCCAATTAAGCGCATATTCCCGTGTGTACCATAAATCTGAATAGAATGGAGGGTTTGATTAGTGGCTTCATGTCCATGTGGATCAAAATAATTGAAGCCGCACATCACATGACTGATCACTCCGTTGGCATGCGATAACAATACATGTGCATTGTCTTCAGCTACTACTGTAATCTTTCCCTTATCGTCTACCTGTCGCTCAGGTGTTACAATACTTGTCATAGCCATTACACTGGTAGCAGGACCCAATAATCCAGTAAGTGTAGCCATATTGTACACACCCAGATCAGGCATACTACCGCCGCCTTGTTCATAGAAAAAAGCACTCCAGGTGGGCCCGGTATGTCCGTACTGCCCATGTGCAGCTGAAACCTTACCTAATTTACCATCCTGAATCGCTTTACTCATGAAAACAAATTGCGGACTATTCACCACTGCGGGTGCACCCCAGATGCGTAAGTTTTTTTGTTTGGCCAATTCAAACAAAGCTTTTCCTTCAGCATAAGTATTGGCCATTGGCTTTTCACTCCACACATGTTTGCCAGCAAGTAAAGCTTGCTTATTCAAAGCACCATGCGCTTGCATATCCGTAAGCGTAACAAGCATATCAAAGGGCACCCCTTTCAGCATCGCATCTATGCTTGCATACGTAGCAGCACCTACATTGTATTGCTTGTTCTGTGCAACAGCTCTTTCGTAACGAATGTCACAAAGACTTACGATTTTCACATGAGGTGAAGTTTGCAGATGCGGAATATAGCGATTGCTCACACTGCCACAACCAATGATGCCAACACGTAGCACTTGGTTGGATTCTCCGGCCCACGATTCCAGTGACTGTAATAAAACAGCGGCACCTGCCATGGCTGTTCTCTGTAAAAAATCGGCTCTGGTAATTGTTGAGGCCATACTCATCTATTTGAATTGAAGATGTGCCAGTACAGGCAAATGATCTGATGGATATTTCAAATCATAGGAGTCCGTAATAGTGGCATATTTCAGCACTGTAGCGGGAAAAGCTCGGTGTAAGAAGATATGATCAATCTGGCCATTGGGTTTTTCCTTGAAGCGGAAAGCATTCCATGTATCTGGATTACCGTAAGGCTGCGCACACAAATTTCTAGCATGATCCATCACACTATTCAAGAACACCAATGGTGGATCTTCAGGTCTTACATTCAAATCGCCCATCAAGACCAGCGGTATTTTCTTTTGTTGTTGCAAAGATTCAGCCAGTTGCCACAATTGCTTGGCAGATTCCAATCTTGCTTCCTTACCTACATGATCGAAATGGGTATTCATTACCCAGATCAACTTTTTCGATTTTTTATGTTTGAACAAACCGTAAGTACAAATACGCTCTAATGCAGCATCCCATCCTTTGGAAGGCTTCTCCGGCGTAGGCGATAACCAAACAGTTTTTTGTTGCAGGCATTCATACAAATCTGCACGATACAGAATAGCTGAGTATTCACCTTTTTGCTGGCCATCATCTCTATCCACACCAATCCATTGAAAATTTGGCAATGATTCCTGTAAATATTGCAATTGATGATGCAGTGCTTCCTGTACGCCTAAGAATTCCGGATCATGATAACGAACCAATCCCGCCAAATGACCACGTCTAATCTCCCATTTGTTTTCACCATCGTTGGGTGAATCAAAACGGATGTTGTAGCTCATCACCACAGTTTTCAACTGCGCTTGCACCAAGGAAGCAAACAAGACTGCCGTTACCAGTAAGAATTTTCTCATCGGGGATATTATTTAGTTGTAGTTGTTGGAAAAACAAAACCAAGTTTCTTTAATCCGTTCTGCACATCCGGAATTTGCATGAACAATTTCCAGATAAGTTGGGTACGATGGTTTTCAATCATCACTACAATAGGGCCTTGGTCAATCGCCAAATGTGATTTCGCATACCAGTTATGATGAATACTGAATCCATCCACAAAGCCATAAGGGCTCCATATCTTATTACCCAGCTCCTCATAAAAATAACGCATGGCTTGCATACTTTCCTTAGGCGTAAATGGTAGAGATGCAATAGCTGCTGTTGGTTGAATGACGCCCATATCTACTTCAGGGCAATGTGCTACATAACCTTTGTAACTATCGCCTGCAGTTAGCCCCCAGCAGAACTCACTGTATCCTTTGTATTTTTTAGGATTCTCTATGCAATACGCACGATTGATCAGTGTATGGTTTCTGGCCTGCTCAAAATAATCTATACCCAAACTATCTTTTAGTCCGATAGGATTAACACCCATGAATGTGTATTGCTCAAAGAAAAGCGGACCACCTTTATCAAAATTGCCCAGTGGCAAAGTATACCCATAGTAAGATTTCCCATTTTTAAACCCACTACTGCCGGCCCATGTACCATCATAAACGGCTTTACTAATGCCATGCCTGGGTGATGCAGCCGCCAGCACATAGGTGATCAAACATTCATTCCAACCCCAGATGGGAAAATTCATATCGAAGCCGTTATTGGGACTCCAATGCCAGTACAATTTATTTTCACCATTGGTATGCCAGTTCCAGTTAGATGCGCCCCACATCTGATCCACTCTTTTGCGTAAGTATTTTTCAATGGTATTGTCTTTGTTGAAATATTCTTTCGCACAGAGAAAGCCCATAAGTAGATAAGATGTTTCCACCAAGTCAGCACCGTCATCCAAACGATCGAATGGAATGGCTTTGCCTGTTTTACCATCCATAAAATGTGGGTAGATACCATGGTACGCATCTGCTCGAATGAGAAAATCAGCAATCTTGATCAGTCGTTTTACCGCAGTATCTCTGCCAATCCAGCCGCGTTCTACTGCAACAATTGTACTTAGGATACCAAAGCCCGTTCCACCAATGGCACATGCTTCTTCGCCAAAAGTGGTTGTACTCAGATTAGGTTCATCCCAAGCTTCATTGATATAATCCCAGTAATAACGTGCTTTCACGGTATTGCTTCTTTCACGTGCCAATCCGCTAACAGGGTGCGCATAATGCCAGAAAAAACGAAAGGTTTGTCTTTGCACGGTTTCCATCAATGCCTCATCACTCAAACCCTTGATCACACCAACTGGCGCAATACTATTTTTATCCTTGCTATTTAGCTGGGCCGATGTCATCAACACACAACAAGAAGCCAACAATACACAGAACACTTGTTTCATGTACTTATTTTTTAATCCAAGGACTTTCAAAACCAAGTTTGGTTAACCCGTTTTGTATTTCCGGACAACTCATGAATAATTTCCACAACAAACCAGTACGATAGTTTTCAATCATCACAATGATTGGGCCCTGATCAATCGCCAGATGCGATGCAGCAACCCAGTTTTGTGATTCATTGTATGCATCCACAAAACCATAAGGCGACCACAACTGATTACCCTTGGTAAAATAGAAATGTTTTAAAGCCTGCATGCTGTACTCAGGCGTATATGGAAATGCGCTCAATGCAGCAGTTGGCGTAATGGTGCCATTGTCTTCTGTAGGCGAATGTGCAGCGTATCCATTGTAAGTATCACTAGCAGTTAACCCCCAAGCATTCACACCATAACCTTTGAAACCATTGGGGTTACGGATACAATGTTCTCTGTTGATGAGTGTATGATTCCTGTTCTGTTCCCAATAATCTGCATAGCGATCTTTCAATCCGCGCGGATCCAGTCCCAGAAAAGAATAATGTGAGAAGAATAATGGTCCACCATAATCAAAACCCAATGGCAGCTTATTACCATAAAAGCTTTTGCCATTTTTAAAGAAATTACTTTCAGCCCAGCCGCGGTGATAGACCGCACTGCTCACCGGATATTTTTCGCCACTTGCTGCCAACACATACATAATGAGGCATTCATTAAAGCCGCGTACCGGAAAATTCATCGCCCAACCATTGTTGGGACTCCAATGCCAGTACAACACTTCTTGTCCGCCATTGGTGAACCAATTCCATTCAATATCATTCCACAGCCAACCGATGCGGCTGCACAATTCACGTTCAGTTTGGGTATTAGCAGTAAAATATTGTCGGGCACAAAGCAGGCCTTGAAACAAATAACTTGTCTCAACCAAATCTGCACCATCGTCTTTTCTGCTGAAAGGAATGGTTTTTCCAGTTGCACCATTCAGCCAATGCGGGAAAACACCATGATAGGCATCTGATTTCAATAAAAAGTTCACCATTTTCAGCAGATGCTTTGCTGCAGTATCTCTGCTGATCCATTTTCTTTCTACGGCTACAATAGTAGCCATGATGCCGAATCCTGTTCCACCGGTGGTTACTACTTCATCGCTATAACCAAAAGACGTATTGCTTCGCTCTCTGGACATACCGCTTACCGGATGTGCAAAATCCCAGAAATAGCGAAAGGTTTGCAACTGCACTGCATCCAGCAAAGCACTGTCTGACAAATTTTTCTGCAATGGCAATGGCGGTATACCCTTCTGCTGTTGTGCTGCAACAGGAATCATGGCAACCATGCAGATCAGTATGAGTAGTTGTCGCATATCAAAGATTTGGACCTGTGAAACCCAATTTGCGCATACCTGCTTTTACTTCAGGTGCGCTCATGAATAAATTCCAGATCAGTTGAGATCGATGGTTTTCAATCATCACTACTATCGGACCCTGATCAATCGCCAGAAAAGAATCTGCGAACCATGGATTACCCAAGTGAAATGCATCTACAAAACCATAATCTTTCCAAATTTTATCGCCCAGCTTGTAATAAAAGAAACGCAATGCTGCCATAGATGCATTTGGCGTAAAAGGCATGGATGATAATGCCGCTGTTGGTGCGATGACACCCACATCATTGGTAGGTGAACTAGCTGTGTAACCACCAGGAATATCACTGGCGGTTAAACCCCAGCATTGATCACTGTAACCAACCTGGCTACGCGGATTGGCTTTGCAATATTCAAAATTGATGCGGCTATGATTCACTACCTGATCCTGATAATTGGCATAAGCATCTACTAAACCAGTGGGATTAATACCTAAAAAGCTATAATGACTAAAGAACAATGGTCCGCCAAGATTAGGCCCTAATGGAAGCGTTATATTGTAGTAAGGATTACCATTGCGCATAGTGCCATCTTTTGCCCATCCCTGATCATAGACTGTTTTAGGAATTGTAAATGTTGTGGAACTTGCTGCAAGCACATAGGTAATCAAGCATTCATTCCAGCCGCGAATGGGCAGGTTCATATCCCAAGCGAAATTGGGGCTCCAGTGCCAATACAATACCTGCTCATTGTTTTTACGAAACCAACTCCACTCAACTGCATTGTAGATTGTATTGATATCATTCCGCAAATTGGTTTCAGCAGTACCAGCATCATTAAAATACTGACGCGCTGTAATCAAGCCCATCATGAGAAAACTTGTCTCTACCAAATCGGCTCCATTATCTTTTGCACTGAAGGGCACAACTACTCCGGTTGTTCCATTCAACCAATGCGGAAACGCTCCGTGAAATTTCTGAGCAGTGTTTTTGAGAAAGCCTACCACAGTCTGCATTCTGGTGAGTGCTTGAGCACGTGTGATAAAACCCCGCTCTACTGCTGCAGGTATGGCCATGATACCAAAGCCGGAACCACCCGTGGTTACTACATCACCGGAAGTGTTTCTTTCACGCGCCAAGCCACTAACCGGATGTGCAAAATCCCAGAAATAACGAAAGGTTTGTCTTTGCACAAGGGTTAGCAAGGCATCATCCGTAATACGCGCGAACTTATCTGTGGAATCTATTTGTGTATAGAGATTGATGGTTGTAGGTGATGTTAATCTGCCTCCAGACTTTGATTGAAGTCCCGTACCGATAACCAATGAATAACGACTCAAGAAATCAAGCGCTGCAGATGGTTGTACAATCAATACACTATCGCCGGAAGCATAGTCAACTGAATATGGCACGGTAACAGCGGATGCTGTATTCAGCTTAATGGCACCATTCACGGTAGTACGATTGATGGGTGCCTGAAACCCCAAACGGATAACCGGATTGGGTTTCACATGCACATAGCTGGTTACACCCGTACTGCCATCAACAGACCATGATTGAATAGAGAAATTGACAGGCGTTACCGGTGTACTTGGTTGATCTGCCGGTTTTTTAGAACAAGCAGTCAGCAACAACAAAAAAATCCAACTCAGTTTACGCATGATGAGTATTAATAAACCAAGGTGTTAATAGAATGCGGCAATGCCATTGTCTTTGCAGCTTTACCATTTACCCAGAGATAATATTCAGTAGGCTTATTGCTTTGATTCATCACAATCACAACCGTTTTACCATCGGGGTTCTTAAATGCAGTGGTCAATAACTGACTTCTGCTTGCAGCACTGATGATACGCTTTGCACCTGGCTGAATGAACTTGGAAAAATGGCCGATATAATAATATGCATTGGTGTAGATCAGTGAGCCTGTTCTTGTATCGCCATGCACAGGTGCAAAACAAAAATTCTGTACGTGATTGGGACCGCCCGTTTCATCCAAAATGATATTCCAATCGGTGAAGCCAGTCATGCCGTTATTGAAATCATTGATCATAGAACGACCGTATTCTTCACCCAATACCCAAGCATTATAACGGGTAGAATCAAAACTCTCTGCACAGCCTTCTGTGAAGAAGATATTTTTATCCGGAAAAGCTTCCTGTACTCTTCTGATATTATCGTACATCGGTGTACCACCACTCCAGTCCTCATACCAATGGAAGCCAATACCCCAGATATACTTTGCTGCTTCAGGATCTTTGAAATAAGTCTGCGCACGCTGATACATCAGGTCGCGGTTATGATCCCACACAATGATTTTCTTATCCTTGAATCCTGATTTGTGCATAACAGGACCCAAATGGTTCTTTAAGAAATCTCTTTCTTCTTCTGCTGTATAAATACAGCTTTCCCATTTCTGCGTAGCCATCGGCTCATTTTGAATAGAGATACCCCAAACAGGCACACCTTCTTTTTCATACGCCTGAATAAACTTCACATAATAGTTGGCCCAGCTATCGTAATAATCTGGCTTCAATTTACCACCGCGCAGCATGTCATTATTGCTCTTCATGAATGCAGGTGGACTCCATGGGCTTGCGAACAGAGTTAACTTACCACCCGCGGCTGCCATGGCTTTTTTAATGAAGGGGATCTTGAACTTTTTATCATGTGCAATATCGAAACTGCTCAGTTCCTTATCGCCTTCCTTCACATAGGTATACATATCACTGCTAAAATCGCAGCTATTGATATTGGTTCTGGCTACTGTATAACCGATACCCTTTTCTTTACTGAAGAAAGCATCCAATACTTCTTGCTGCTTTGCTTCAGGTAATTTGAAAAAAGTTTCTGCAGAAGCATCTGTTAATGCAGCACCAATACCTAAATAAGATTGAAAGGTTTTGTCCGGATCAACGAAAACACAAACCTGGGTTTCTACCGGCTGACCCATGTCTTCAAACTGCAAAGTATCATTCAGACTTAACCGGAGATTGGTACTGTCTGCAGTTGTATATACTGTTACAGCACTACTAGGTTGCGAGGCATTGTTTACTGCTGTTGATTGATTCTGCTGACAAGCCATCATGCTGAGTGCAAAGCCAGCTACGAATAGTTTTTTCATATTCCTTGTTTTACCAGATATAAGTGGCCACATCGCCTGCAGCGAGTGTGGTAGTAACCCATTTACCATTGTGCTTGATATTGAAAGTAGATGAGCGGCTGCCATCATTCAATACAATCAAGACCTTTTTGCCATCAGGTCTTTTGAAGCAGACATTATAGAGCGTACCGGGCAATGTGCTATTGATTCTAATAGAACCAGCCGGCACAAACTTGGATGCTTGTGCTACAATATAATAGCTGACATTTCTTGTTACGTTGGAGCCATTGATGGTTAGCGCCCCCTTACACTTGCTGCAACCACCGGGTGTATAAGGACGGAAGCTAGGATCATTGGCCAGATTCCATTCCAACGCCACTTTACTCCAGTTGCGCATACTGCCGATAATGACATTACGCATATGCCAGATCAGGTCGCCACCAAAATCACCATCTGCGCTGGTCCATTGTTCAGTGAAATACAAATTCTTATCAGGATGCGCATTTCTTACAGTTGACATCGCAGAAATATCACCCGCATACAAATGAAATGCACTGCCATCAATAAACTGTTTGGCGCCTGCATCGTTGAGGATGGTAATAGGATAATTCGGATTATCGCAGTTATGATCCCAGATAATAATTTTTGTATTCAGGTTGGCTGAACGAAAAGCAGGGCCCAGATGATTCTTTACGAAATCAGCCTGCTGTGCTGCTGACATCACCATGCTGGGATTATTACCTCCGTGCTGTGGTTCATTCTGCACAGTAACTGCATCAATCGTGATGCCTCTGGCCTTCATCGCTTGAATGTATTTCACAAAGTATTGTGCGTATACGCTATAATACTGTGGTAATAGTGAACCGCCGATACTGCTGTTATTGTCTTTCATCCATACAGGTGCACTCCATGGTGATGCAAGAATTTTGATATTTGGATTGATCGCCAATATCTGCTTCAAAACCGGAACTACATTCACCGTATCAAATGACAAACTAAATTGTGCTAATGTAGGATCTGTTTGCCCGGATGGTAAATCATTATAACTAAACACAGCACTACTCAAATCCGATGCGCCCAAACTAACGCGCAGATAGCTGATACCGATACTATTGGCACTATTACCAAATAATTCATTCAGTAGATTGGCACGATCAGTTGCAATCATATCATTGATCAGCTGCGCACTACCGCCAGTTAATGTATAACCAAAGCCATCAACAGTTTGATATTGTGTAGTGGTATCAATATCAATTGTTGGATTTGTATTCGAACTTGTACCAAAAGACAAAACAGTTGATTGCTGCTTCAGCAGTACAGACTGATCCGGCTTGGTTAACCACATCGCTACATCATTGGTGCCTGTAGTTGGCGTCTCAACCGGCTTTTTTTGGCCACATGCTACATTCATCAGCATGGCAGCACTCGCAATAAGAGAAAATAGTTTTTGATTGCTTAACATAATTATTTTGATTCAGCTTGATAAAATTGCAGTGGAGCATTGTTTCTTGCTACCACAATCCATTGTTGTCCGTTTGCTGATTGAACCAGCTTCATATCCCTTACTTCACCACTTAAATGTGCAACTTGCTGCACATTGGTTTGTCCATTTTTACCAAAAGCAAACCAAGTTGGATTTAATGCATCGTAGCGACCTTCATAAGGAATCACTCCATAAAAATTACCCCCAGCCACAAAGCCATTTCCAGCTTTCATAAAGCTAAATATGGGTGAAGCCTGCACTGCACTAGGTAGAATCTGTGGGGTAAAGCCGCCTTTGCCATCACCTAAAAACACGGTTGAACTCAGGGTTTCTGCTTTCAGCTCAGTATAATCCTTGAATAAATCATAGAACATATAATCAACCGTCTTACCCGCTACTTCATTATATGTGAGATAAGCCTTCTTCAGTACAGGCAGGTATCTTTCTAATTCATCTTTGGCCAAGAAAGTATATTCTTTACCATCCACAGTATAACAAACCACTTGCTCAACAGAACCGTTACGATCAAAATCCTTGACATACATTTTCAGTGGACCATTTTTTCCTGCAAAGAGCTTGGAGTTTTGTCCCCAATTGCCGGCAAGTATATCCAGCTGACCATCTGCATTCACATCTGCGAATTGTACAGACTGCCATAGTCCTGATGACTTAGGCAATTCCTGTGTTTTAAACTTGCCTTTATTATTCAGAAGTACTTTAACCCCCATCCACTCGCCGGCAATCACTAAGTCTTGCCAACCATCTTTATTGATATCAGCAAAGTCTGCGCTTGTGACCATGCCAATACTATTCAAATCTGCTATCGACTTATCTGCGACAGTGAACACAGCTTTACCATCATTCAATAAGAGATAAGATGTTTGGGGTGCACCATAGTAAGTGGCGTCAGCCAATCCACCTACAAATAAATCCTGATCACCATCTTGATCAATATCTGCAGCACGAACACAACTCTTATTCACCAGTGTTGCAGGTAAATTGGCAGATGCTAATTGAAAATGACCTTTCCCGTCGTTCAGGAATAACCTATCCGCCAAAGCCAAACTCGCATT
Source organism: Chitinophagaceae bacterium (assembly GCA_019745155.1). Taxonomy (GTDB): domain Bacteria; phylum Bacteroidota; class Bacteroidia; order Chitinophagales; family Chitinophagaceae; genus JAFLBI01. Next base: position 168,471 of record JAIETM010000004.1, read on the forward strand.
CGGATACATATTACCACCGCTAACCACATAGAGATCAGGCCATGTATCGTTATTGGCATCGAAGAACAAAGCATCTACTTCTTCATAATTTAAACTGTTACCAAAAACGGGTACATCAATCGGTGTAAATACACCAGGCTTGGTCTGCAACAACAAAGTACCCGGTTGCTCATTGGCGCCACAAGCATATATATCGTCTAAACCATCTTTATTAACATCAGCCACAGCAATCTTAGGCCCACGGGTTGATTGCAAGTGTGGAATTAATTGTTGCTTATTGAAATCGAGGAAAATATCTTCTTTATGCTTCCATGCACATTGGATAGCACCGGTCACATCTTTCCACATAGCTGCACGCTCGGGGAAGAATTGTGCTTGATTAAAAACACCAGCAGCCTGCTTACGCTCTAATGTAACCGTTTTACCTGCTGCAAGATTTTTCAATACTTGATAAGATTGATCAGGCCATACCACCAATAGGCTATCGGCATTGGTAAGATTGCCTAAACCAAAATGTAGACCCGGTGCAACAGAAGATTGAAAGCCTCTGGTCAACATTTGCTGCTGATACTGCATACCCTCTTTTGTAAAGAGATAGACTTTAGCACCTAAGCCGAATGTGTTTCCTGAATCAGCACGCAAATTCACTTTTAGAAAAGAGGATGGTTTGGCATTGTTTTGTAATACACTGGCTTTCGCGTCAATACTATTGATCACCACATCTAAGTCACCATCATTATCCAGATCAGCATAGGCTGCGCCATTGAAATAACCTTTCATCTTGGCTGTACCCCAATCCTTACTTACATCTGCAAAACCTTTTTGTATATCGCCTTTAAAGAAAAAGGGATGAGAAGCACCGTCAGGCATTTTCTCAATCACCATATCATCAAACTTGTCAGTATTGTCCACGTTTTGCTGCGAATAAAGACTTGACACATAACGTACATAATCCAAATCAACCGGACGCTTTACAATACCACTGGATACAAACAAATCTTTTACACCGTCATTGTCAAAGTCGGCAAACAAGGGTGCCCAACTCCAATCCGTTGCAGCAAGATTATTCATCACCGCTACATCACTAAAACTGATACCATTACCATTATTATGCTGCAAAACATTTCTTGAATACTGATTCTGATAGCCATTTTGCTGAATCTTCATTCGGTAGATGTCAAGATTCTCATCACTACCATAAGTCTTTACTGTCTTCTCATCAGGCGGTAGCATGTCTACGGTAATCAGATCCAATTGTCCATCATTATCATAATCGGCAGCATCGTTACCCATGCTGAACCGACTATAATGCCTGAAGTGATCTGCGCCGCTTTCCTTAAAACTGCCATTCCCTTGATTGATGTAGTAATAATCGTTCTCATGAAAATCATTTCCTACATATACATCTTCCCAACCATCGTTATTGAAATCAGCGATAGCCAAACCCAATCCATAACCAAGACTACTTTGCGAGATACCTGCCGCAGCTGTTACATCTGTAAACTTTCCTGTGGTAGCAACATCATTGCGCAGCAAGTAATCACCGGCAGCTTCACTAACATCTTTCCTGTGGCTAGTATCCAAAATATTCTGATGCGGTCTTTGTGAGTGATTCATGATAAAGCAATCCAAATCGCCGTCATGATCATAATCGAAGAAAGCTGACTGTGTTGTAAAGCCTGCTTTATCCAATCCATACTGTGCAGCACTTTCTGTAAAAGTGCCGTTTTTATTATTGAGGAATAACTCATTCCTTCCTTTCAAACCTCTTACGCCATTGATAGCAGATACATAAATATCCAACCAACCATCGCCGTTCACATCTGCCATCGTAACACCAGTACACCACTCTGAACTACCTGCAACACCTGCTTTCTCAGTGATGTCCTCGAAAACCATTCCACCCTTATTCAAGTATAATTTATTTCCTGAAGGGTGATTAGCAGTGAAGTATACATCGGCAAGACCGTCATTATTGATATCACCGGTACTTACCCCGCCACCATTAAAGTAGTAGAGATAATAGAGGATATTAAAAGTGTCTTTTTTGTACAGTGTATTCTGAAATGTAATGCCTGTTTTGCTTGCCGGAAGTTCTTTAAATAAGCCCTGCTCGCTATTACAAGCATAGATTGCAAACAATACTAAGCCTAGAAAGAAAATGCGTTTAAAATTCATACTAGTAAGTTACCGTATTCAATGCACTAGGAGAAAAAAGGGTGCACAGCAGAACCGGCACCCTTTTTTATAAGAATTATATCGCTTTGGCGAATTACAATTTGCTGTTGTAGAGCGCTGTTACTTCAGCAGCTGACAAAGCTTTGCCATACAGACGGAACTGATCCAGACTTCCGGTAAATGATTTGATCCAATCATCGCCAGGACCATTTGCATTCGCATGCTTGTTCCAACCACCGATGATGAACTTCTCTGCTCGGCTAAAATTCAGCTTACCTCTAGGCGCACCACCATTTTTCACGTCTGTTTGTGTAGGTGTCATACCAGTTACTACAGCACCATCGAAGTAGTATGTCATCTTTGAAGTTGCTTCATCGTATACATACACAATATGGTGCCAGTTACCATCAAATACAGGCTTATTGAAATCGCCTTCCAGCCACTGATCCATCAAGCCCAATTTCATGGTTGCCTTGGTAGCTGTTTGGTTTTCCATCAACAAGAACAAAGCACTGTAGTGCCAACCATTGTAAGTTGGATCAACCAATGAGAACAGGAATTCTGTTCTACCAGCCTGTGCAGTATTCTTAATCCAGAAAGACATAGAAAAACTGGTAGACTGCTTAAAATCATTAGCAGAAGGCCATGAAATGGCTTTACCATCAGCACCCTTGATTGCTTGCTTGGTAATACCAGCAACATAGGTCAGTGGATTGCCAGCAGCAAAATTTGCGCGGATACTATCCACATCAGCACCATCGAAAGCTGCATAAAATTTCAGCGGACCGCCGGGAGGATTCGCATCCTTGGCATAGTCGCCCAGTTTAGGACGATCCATTTTCTGGCATGCGCTGAATACCATCAGCAACAGGGCAGCGTGTAAGAAGAATTGAAGCTTATTTTTCATTGTAGTTTATTTATGATTTGTCAATGACTACTTGTATTGATTACCACTCTGGATTCTGAATCAACTTGCCACCTGAATTATCGATAGCTTGTTGAGGAATTGGATAATATCTGTGCTTGTTTTGATAGCCCTGACCACCCAAAACGGTAACGGCCTGACCCCAACGAACCAAGTCAAAGAATCTTTCTCCTTCCATTGCCAATTCAACACGACGCTCATTGCGGATAGCAGTACGCATTTGTGCTTGGTTAGCAAAAGCGATTGCTGGCAATACACCAGAAGCACCAGCTCTTGCTCTTGCACGAATTTGCTCCAGATAATTAGCAGCCAAAGTACCATTACCAGATTCATTAGCAGCTTCCGCAGCCATCAGAATCACATCCGCATAACGAATCACACGCTGGTTGATCCAACCACCCTGACGGTTTGCAGTGAAGGTTTGCATAGAAGGCTCTGGATATACTTTGTTGTTCCAGTACATACGTGGAATAGCAGGGAAAGATGGTACGGTTTTACCATAACGATCTGCCTGACCAGAATACAATACAGTTGATTTCAAACGAGGATCGTTTGCATCAAATGCATCTACCAGATTTTGTGTTGGTGTGTTCCAACCCCAACCCAGATCCCAGTCGCCACTACCACGCACACCTTGTGCAATAGCATACCAGCTGAAATAGTTATCGGCATTATTTGCACCAATACTTGCTTGAATTTCGAAAATTGACTCGCTATTGTTTTCACCAGCTTCTTTCCAGATATCATCATAGTTGCCTGTAAGCGCATACTCACCAGAGCTAATCACACTCTGACACAGCGTTAATGCAGCACTCCAGTTCTGACGATACAATTGTGTTTTTGCAGCCAAAGCCTGAGCAGCGCCTTTGGTTAAGCGACCAGGGAATCTGCTTGAACCTGCAGCATTCTTCCAGTTCAATGGAAGATTAGCAGCAGCAAACTGTAAATCGGCATCAATCAACGCATAGATTTCAGCTACACTTGATTTTGGACGCTGCGCATCTACTGCACTATATACACGGAAATCAATCTTAGGCACTTCACCAAATGCACGTACCAGATCAAAGTAGGCAAAGGCACGGAAGAAACGTGCTTCAGCTCTGTTGATTTGAGAAGCGGCATCTGTGAGCTTCAATGAATCAGCAATTTGCAAAGCTGTATTGGCCTGACCAATCAATACATAGTGCTGATCCCAATAAGTAGTATTGCTCCAATGGTCTTTTACATACTGGAACTGATCATAGATCACACCCCAGTCTGCACCATCAGCAGCAGAGCTACCTTTTTCAGAATCATCAGAACGGAAGTTGTTCATAGCCAGCCAAGGAATACCACCGAAACCTTGTCCGGCAACATCACCGTTTCTGATTGCACCATACAGACCATAGATCTGGCCTTCCAGACCACCTTGATTCAGGTCTTCCAGTGTAGCGTTTAGTGGTTTTCTGTCCAGGAACTTACTACAAGCACCCAACGTTCCCAGCAGCAGAATAGCCATTACCCATTGGCTCCACAGTAAGGTTTTTCTTTTCATATTATCTGATTATAGAAGTTTATTATTAAAAGTTTACGTTGATACCACCTGTAATAACCATTGGCAGCGGACCGTTACCATTATCGATACCGAATGAAGTAGCAGTACCACCAAACTCTGGTGTATAACCTGAGTTACGCTTCCATGTTTTCAAGTTCTGAGCGTTTACGAAAACACGCAGACTCTTGATCCAAGCTTTTGCTAAAGCAGCTGAATTGAAGTTGTAACCCAACTGAATATTTCTCAGACGGAAATAGCTACCATCTTCAATACCATAGGTACTTGGCAGACGGTTGATCGCTCTGTTAGCACCCAGGATTGGATCCCAGTTAGAAGTACCCTCACCTCTCCAACGATTCATTTTGAATGCAGGATAGTTGAAAGTAGTGAATGGCAATTCTGAGCTACCCCAGAAGCGATAGATTTCATTACCATATACACCGTTGAAATCCATGCTCAGGTCAAAACCCTTGTAGTTGATATTGGCATTCAAACCGTACATGAAGTCAGGAGTTGGATTACCGATCAAGGTTCTGTCCTTAGAATCGATTACACCATCGCCGTTTACATCCTTGTACTTGAAGTCGCCAGGACCGTACTCATAACCAATCACTCTTGGTGAAGAAAGCTTGTCGTTATAGCTCTGATACAAACCTTCAACTACATAACCGAAGAAGTAGCCAACAGGATAGCCCTGTTCAGTTTGGTTAGGTCTTTCTTCACTTGCAGTAAGCTTGAAGGTTGTTTCACCCATTTTGTTTTTGAATGTAGTGAGGTTACCACCTACAGTGAAAGAAAGGTCCTTATTTACTTTGTGTGAATAGCTAGCAGACAATTCAATACCTGTGTTACTCAGTGTACCTACGTTGCTCAAACGCTGACGGTTGTTACCATCTGGTACCAGAGACAAAAGATCACGGGTTGTTTTGTCGTAATAAGTGATTTCACCATGCAGTTTGTTTTTCAGCATGTTGAATTCAACGCCGATTTCACGTGCATCCACTGTTTCCCAACGCAGGTTCTGATCCACGTTGTAAGCAAGTGAATATGCAGGCGCGATTACGTTACCGAATACGGCAGTGTTGCCTGATTGCAATGCAGGATAAGCAGGATAATCAAATCCGTAAGTGTTCTGCACACCAAGGATACCCCAAGAAGCTTTCACTTTCAAGAAGTCGAAAATATGTTGATTCTCCATGAACTTCTCTTTGGTTGCTTCCCAAGCAGCACCCACTGAGTAGAAGCTCTGCCACTGTCCGTTCTCAGGTCTCCATGCAGATGTTCCATCGCGACGGAAAGAACCATTCAACATGTACTTGCCTTTGTAGTTGTACAAGAAACGGAACAGGCCAGATACCTGTGCACGCTCTGTTTGTGCGGAACTACTTCTGCGTGTAGTTTGATCAACAAAACCGTTGTCAATATACCAGAAACGCTTATCGGCAGGGATAGGATCACCGTTTGAAGCCTGGCTTGCAGAAGCAAACAGACCACGGTAATCAGTATAGTATGTAGTTAAACCAGCCATAGCTGTAAGACCATGATCGCCAAAATTGCGCTTATAGGTCAGGATATGATCCTGCTGCAGTTTTGACCAGTTTTGTGTATTCTGAGATACGCTGGTGAAACGGTTATTTCTGTCAACAAATGAAGCACTACCTGCTCCGTTTGCTGGGTTAAATGTGTAGATGATTGGGTTGTATGTTCTGCTAGTCAGGTTGCTGGCATCAACATACAATACACTGCGCAAATTGAAATGACGCAGGAAGTTTACTTCAGCAAAAGCACTGGCTACAACACGATTTTCATAACGCAGTTCTTTGTCCCACTTATTCTCCAGATTCATCAGCGGGTTGCTGATCTGTGCATTCTGGATAGCGAGTTCTGAGTAAAGACCTCTTGTAGCATCAAATGGACTTGTGATAGGTAATACGCGGCGTGCATCATACAGCAGACCGTTGGCCTGACTGAAAGGTAACCGCTGACGAGTAGCACTTACATTAAATCCTACTTTGAAAGTCTTGCTGATTTTATATTCATCACTCAGGTTCAGGTTAACACGCTGTAATTTTTCATGCTTTACCACACCTTCATCTGTGATGAAACCAACACCCATATAGAATTTGTTTCTATCTGAGCTAGCGCTCACGCTTAAGTTGTTGGCTGAGTATCCACCAGTACGTGTCATGGCATCGATCCAATCTGTGTTGCCGGTCCAAGGCGTATAATCAAAACGCTGGTTAGTAGGAACACCAATATTGGTTTGCTCTTCATCAAATAACTCTTTGAACTGAGCTGCATTCGCCATGGCGATTTTATCAACCAATTTCTTGAAACCGAAAGTAGAGTTGAAATTAACCACAACCTGACCAGTCTTAGCTTTCTTGGTTGTGATGGCGATTACACCAGTTGCACCACGCGCACCGAAGATGGCCAGTGAAGAAGGATCTTTCAATACTTCGATAGACTCGATATCGTTAGGGTTCAGGAAGTTGATATTGTCGTTCCAGATACCGTCTACTACATAGAGCGGACGAATACCACCGATACTTACTGTACCACGGATACGAATATCTGGTTCAGCACCAGGCGTACCTGAGTTTACTACAGACAAACCAGCCACTCTACCTTGCAGAGATGCTACAGGGTTAGGGTTGGGCTTATCAGCCACTTCTTTACCTGCAATTTTTACGATAGAACCAGTCAGGTCGCGCTTGCTAGCGTTACCATAACCAATCACCACCACTTCATTCAGGTTAGCAGGAGCAGCTTGCAATACCAGGCTAATATCCGTTCTGTTACGAACAGATACTTCCTGAGAAATATATCCTACTGCAGAAATCACCAAAGTAGCATCATCTGCTACTGTTAGAGCAAAACGGCCTTCAGCATCTGCTGCAGTACCAATCTTACTACCTTTTACGGTAATGCTGGCACCTGAAACAGGCTGGCCATCAGCACCTGTAATACGACCACTCACCCTAACAGGAGGAGGTGCAGGAACACCAGCAGCTTCCTCTACATTGAGGACTACCAGGTCGTTATCCAATAATCGGTAATTGATACCAGTACCTGCGAGGAGCTTTTGCATCACCTCGTCTAAAGCCGCATTATTTACCTGCAGCGATACTTTCCCAGACTTTTTCAGAATCTCCTGGTTGTACAGGAATCTGAACTGGGTTTTCTTCTCGATCTGCTGCAAAGCCTGTTTCAAATCTGCAGACTGGAGGCTCACAGACACTTTGGTCTGAGAGAATCCATTAGCATACACATTGAGACAAGCGAACAGCAAAAAGGCAATCGTCAGTTTCATGGCCCGCATCATTTTAGTCATTGCGGATTTTTTTATCCGCGGAAGCAGTCTTTGGTGTACTTTCATGTTGAAAAATTAAAAGGTTAAGCTTAAACAGCTAGCCTTCGAAGGCTGCTGATGGAATCGGCAAGTTTCTTTCATAGTTTTTCAAATCGGGGGAAGATGTGGCAGCATCTTTCCCTTCTTTATGTTTACAATCGTTTTACATGTTCTTTCAATCAGTTTTTCATCTGGCTTTCTGAATCGTTACTTGTCTTTCTCTAACCACAAAACCAAATGGCGTTCCAGGTGTGGTTAACTGCATGGCTTTCAGTGCTTCCGAAAGTGTTTCATCACGGAAACTACCTGTAAAGCGCAGCTCCTCCAGCTCAGGATCTTCAAAGCGAATCTCCACTGCATACCATTTTTCGAACTTATTGGCCACCTGACGAAATGATTCATCAGAGAAAGAAAGCATATTGTATACCCAAGCTGTTTCCACCACCTGATTGTCTTCAAGCGGTTTCGCCAAAGCCTGTAAACTAGCCGTGAAAGCCGCAGGTGTTACACGAAGGCTAGGCATCTCTTTAGCTCCATTCACTAAACCATGCTCATCCACCACCAATTTCTGCTTGGGTTTGAGGTAGAATTTCTTGCTCTTATCGTTCGATAGAGTCACTTCTACAGAACCTTCAATCAGGGCTGTTTCAGAAGTAGGCTCCTGCGCATAAGCGCGAACATTGAATACGGTACCGGTAACGCGTACATCCATACGTGAGGTATGGATTACAAATGGAATCTGTTTGTTTTTAGCTACATCAAAATAGCCTTCACCTTCTAACCAGATTTCACGATGCTTTTCGCCAAAGCCATTGCCGTAGGTGAGTTTGCTGCTGGCGTTCAACCATACTTTACTACCATCAGGCAATGTGAGCTTGGTTTTAGAAGCCGGGCGCGTAGATACTTGGTTCTGGTTGATGGCAGCAATTTCTCGCTTCGTTTCACTAGCAGGGCGGAAAATCCACCAGCCAGCCAGTGCAAATAGAAAAATTGCCGCAACACTCAGAGAGCGCCATAACCAGATTCGGGGGGTTGATCTTTCTAAGGAAATTTCTTCGAGCTCAGCAGTAGTCACAAGTTCAGGATCGGCCCATTCAATACCAGCCGCCTGCATGCGTTGCTGATGCTTATTCCACAAGTCTTGACCAGACTGCGCTTGCTGTGTGGGCATGGGTGATTGCAACCAGTAACGGGTAATTTGCTGAATAGCAGTCTCCCATTCAGGGTTTGCTTCCAGTAAAGCATAGAACTCATCCAGCTCGGCTTTGGTAGCTTCTCCAGATAGTTTTAGGCTCAATAAATACCAGATTCTTTCAGGCATACAATCAGGTTCAAACTGCTAAGACACCAAAAAGCGCCATATCCCCCAAAGCAGTATCAGTTAATTGAAATTATTTTTTAACGCGGAATAAAGCAGCAGCCTGCACAGCTTCTGCCAGCTTTTTTAAAGCGATAGCGAGTTGATTTTCAACGGTTTTTGGGCTAAGGTGCAACAATTCAGCTACTTCCTTTTGCTTGAGTCCGTCTTCCTTCACCAACTTAAAAATCATTTTGCAGCGATCAGGCAGTTGCTGAACAGCATTCAATAATTCATGTCTGAGCTCAGAACCAACCGCTTCTTCGTGTGGGTCTGCGTAGAAAGAAGCCATATCCAGATCTAATTGCTCTACCTGCAAAGAGAATTGGCGATTCTTGCTTCTTAAATAGTTGAGTGAAAAATTTCTCGCAGATACGTAGAGATACATTTTCAAATGCTGCACGTGGTCGAGTGATTTGCGCTTTTCCCAAATTCTGATGAAGACATCTGATACAATTTCTTCAGCCACTTCCTGTTGTTGTACAATTGCTTTTGTGAAGCGTATCAGCTGTGGCGCAAACCTTGCAAACAGCTCTGCGTAGGCCTGTTGGTCTTCGCTCGTAGCAATAGCATGCTGTAACTCTTGTATGTGCAAGCGATCGTAATGCATCTGTAATAGTAGACTAAATGTAGGGGTAAATACGCTGCAAAAGATTGAAAAATTGTGAACAGCCCTATGATTTTTGTCATGTAATCAACTGATTACGAGTGTGTAAGAAATACACATTACTAGGCAAAAGGCGCCAATTCCGCTGCGCAAAAATTGTCTTTCCAAAATAATTTTCTGGTGCAACACATTCTAAAATGCGCCATCAAACCTGCTGCTGCAGTAATACTTGCAGTCAGGAATATTAATGTAGTCAATGAAGTGAATGGCATTAACCAACCTGTTAACAAAGCGCCTACCACATAACCCATATCGCGCCAGAAACGAAACAAGGATAAAGCATTGGCGCGTTGCGATGGATGCGTATTATCTGCAATCACTGTCATGAAATTGGGATAGACCAAAGCTGTACCTGCACCTAATACAACCAAAGCGAGTAAGACCAAACCGTAATGATGCGCGACAGCCAGTAAGACCAATGCTGCAGCTTGTAACAACATGCCACCTGTGATCAATTGCTTTTTACAAAACTGATCACCCGCTTTTCCGGTAAACAACTGAAGTCCACCCCAAACCAAAGGATAAACAGCAGCTGCAATACCCAATTGAGTCAAACTAAACCCTTTGTTGAGCATCAGCGCAGGCAACAAAAGCCAAATGACTGCATCATTTAAATTATTGACAAAGCCATTGATACTAACAGAACCAATATTGTGGTGGCGATAACTTACCTCACGCCATAGATTGCCTAAAATACTTTGCGTTGAATGAACTGCTTCAACCTGCACGAAAGCATGGGTATCTTTCACCCAAATAATTGTCAAGAACAAACCTGCTCCAACAAAAAAGAATCCCGGTAGAAAAGGATAGAATGCCAAGCCATATGCTTTAGCCAACACCGTAGCCAAATAAGCAGCTAGTCCTACCGAGGCATAACCGGCAAACTCATTTAAGCCCATGGCCAATCCTCTGTCTTTGGGACCAGCTAGATCAATCTTCATCACAACAGCAGCAGACCATGATAACCCTTGATGAATACCCAAGAAAATATTGGCGATAAAAATCCAAGTCCAGCTCTGCGCAAAGCTTAACAAGAAAGGAACAGGCAATGCAAACAACCAACCGAGTAACAGCAATTGCTTACGTGTGATATGCTGCAACAACTTTGTAACTGACAAATTAGCAAGTGCTTTTACCAAACCAAAAGCAAGTACGAAGCTGGTTAACACAATCCCCAACTGCATGTGAAACACTTGAATACCCAGATCAGCCAACACACTTCGCTCCAGACCTATCATGGCGCCTACAAAAGCATTCACAACAACCAGTAATGCAAACTGCTTGAAATGCTTTTTGATACCTGGCTCAAGTTGAATCGTATGTGGCTCAGTGGTGATCATATAGCATTATTTACCACTTGCTTGTTGTTTTCTTGCAGCGATGATGGGTTTGAAAGGCCCAAACTTATGTTGTTGTTCAGAGAAGCCATCTGCATATGGACCGAAAGGATGATCAACAGGTTTTTTACTGATATCCGGCCAATCGTGTGAAATATCTTTTGATGGGTGTGGTTGTGCATTGATGAATGCAGCCACATCCCAACATTCTTCATCCGTTAATGCAGGCTGTTCATGCGAAGCCTGATTAAAAGGCATATTGTCTTTGATATAACCTGCCAATCTGCTGAGACGATATAAACCCGCTCCACTATTATAACTGTGCGGACCCCATAATGGTGGATAGTTATACACGATACCATTGGCATCCGGTTGACCCTGACCATCTGCACCATGACAGCTAACACACTTATTGCTATAGACCAGCTTTCCTTTTTCAGGCGAAGCTGGTCTATCCAAATAGGTCAATTGTGAGATACCTACACCCTTCATCACTTTTCCCTTTTCAACATCTTTACCTAGCCACTGCATGTAGGCAATGATGGCTTTCATTTCTCTGGAGTTGGTATCAATCGCATTACCGTTCAAACTGCGTTCAAAACAATCATTTACACGCTTGGAAATGCTTTCAACACTGCCGCTACGATCTCTGAACTTTGGATAGGTTGCTGCAACTGCACCGTAATTATTACCCCAGGCTTTTCGTCCACCATTCAAATGACAGTTCTGGCAATTCATGCCATTGGTGATTTGTGCTACGCTACCCTTGGGACCAAAATACCTTGCCGTATTAACGATCAAATCTTCACCATATAAAAGTTCTTCAAGCGCATCTCCTTTGGGCGTTTCATCTGTGTACAAACTAGGGGCTACCCAATGACTGTCCAATATGGCTACAGGAGCCATAGCTGTGCTAATTGTAGTAGGACGTAAAGCACGTTCTACAAATGCGCCTAGCACAATCAAACCAATGAGGTATACCAACCAGTTTTGTTGCAGATGTTTCATGACAAATCAATTTTAGTGTGGCAGCTTATCACGCAGATAGCCGTAAGTCCAAGTACCAGCAATGGCACTCAACACAACAACAGCAATAACAAAAACACCAGTACCAATTTGTGCAAACAAAGGACCAGGACATGCACCTGTTAAAGCCCAACCCAAACCAAACAATAAACCACCATAGATCTGGCCCTTATTGAATTTTTTTGGATGAAACTCGATGGCTTCACCGTGAATCGTCTTTACTTGAAACTTCTTGATTAAGAAGACAGACAAAGCACCTACTACCACTGCTGTACCGATGACACCATACATATGAAAGCTTTGTAAGCGGAACATTTCCTGAATTCTAAACCAAGAGATGATTTCTGCTTTCACGAATACAATACCGAAAATGATACCAACAAGTGTGTACTTGAAATTATACCACCATGGGTGTTGAATATGCGATTCATTCACACACATGGTATCTAAGGAACGAACTTCAAAATCCCTGTCATCAGCAGTTAATACAGGGGCTTCTACGAATGTGTTTATTTGAGACATAATAGTTTGATTAAATGTTGATCAGATTACAATGCGAGAATAAAAGGCAAAATCCAATTGGCCATTATAAAGCCGCCTACCATAAACGTGATGGTAGCCACGAGTGATGGCCACTGCAAATTGCTTAAGCCCATGATGGCATGACCAGAAGTACAACCACCAGCATATCTCGATCCAAAACCAACCAAGAAACCACCACCAATCAGCATGATCAATCCTCTAACTGAAAACAGACTTTCAAAAGAGAATAACTCTTTTGGTAAGATACCGCTACGATCATTGATGCCAAATGCAGCCAAGTCCTTGCTTAAATCAGGATGCACTACAATAGGATCAGGATTCTGTAATAAGGTTGCTGCAAGAATGGCTCCACCAAAAATGCCCAACACAAAAAAGAAATTCCACACTTCTTTCTTCCATTCATACTTGAAGAAATTAATGTTCGAAGGGAAACAAGCTGCGCAAGCATGCCTGAAGTTTGCCGATAAACCAAAATGCTTATTTCCCAGAATCAATAGTGCGGGAACAATTAACCCGATCAATATTCCGGCCACATACCATGGCCACGGTTGTTTCATTGTTTCTAACATACCTGTATTGTTTTGTGCGTTTGTAAATATGTGTTGATTCAGAATTGATATCTGTGCCTTATATCACTCAGCAGAAAATCTTTAGAAATGATAATTTACAACAAAGTTCCATTGCTGCATGTTCACTTTATTAATAATGAACTTTTCCGATAAAGGCCCAGCTACCGCTTTCCACTTAACCAAATACAATAATTGCGCTTCTAACCCTTCAAAAAATCCTTTGAACTTGTGCCGTATATCTAAATTACTTTGTACATAACTGGGTAGTCCATACTTGTTTAGGCGCGTATCCGTTACATCTGGCAACTGATAATAGCCAACACCCAGTTGCACACTGGTTAGACTTGATGCATGGTCGTACCGAATTCTACCAACCAGTGCATGCACATCACCTAAACCATCATTGCGCTCTCTTGCCAAAAAGGTAAAGAATGGATCACGCCCCCACTCTCTAGGCATGAGATAACGACCTTTTGCAGTAATTCGATTATAGTTCATGGAAAAACTCCACTGTTTGTTTTCCCAGCCAAACTTTCCACCAAAGCTCAATGAAGCAGCATCTTGAGGGAAATAGGCTTTCTGCTGATCAATATTGCCACCATCTGCCACACTTTGTTGTTGAATCAGCTGCATGGCAGCAATCCATCTGGGTTTTGGCACACGAGATTGATAATCCAACTGTAGCATAGCCGTATTGAACACCCTATCTGCATAGAGATTCCATAACTGCATTTGCCAAGTATTGGTGAGCTGCTGTTTCCAGCCAAGCATCGCTACGAAATTACTATTGGTGTGATCCGGATAGCCTGATCTTGTTCCATCCATATTAACACCAGGAGGATATACGCCAATGGATTCACCAATACCATACCATTTGACAGTACCTCTTGGCGAGATGCGGTATAACCACGAAATGTCTAATCTAGTTTTTGATGAAGGTTGCCAATTCGCGACTAAACCTTCCACCCCTGTTGGACGCATTCTGCCATCTTGCAGATTGATGAAGGGTGTATTGATGAGTTGCTTTCCAAAAATGAGTTGAATTAGTTTCGACTGGTAACTTATATGCAAGTCCTCTAATCTATCAATATCATTTTTATTGGCATGATCTTCTACATCAAACAAAGCAGCTTCATAACGATTGGGCGCACCTGTTTTTATATCTGGCTTAGCCAGATCAGAAGAAAAAGTATTAAAGACGAAGAATCCACTTACAACAAATTTCAGTTTGCGAAAACTACCTGTTTCATATCGGATAGCACCACCAGTACCATTGGCATAATAATCTGATAAGCCAGCCTGATTGTCTGTTATCATCAAGAAATTCCGGATATGCCCATGAACTGTTCCACTTGTAAAAGCGTGGTGCAGAGAACTAGTATCTGTAGCAGTTTGCTTTTGCTTCCAGATATCGGGACGCTCCTGTAATTCCTGATGTTGTGCAGGCAAAATATGACTTATCAGCAGCAGTGCTGCTAACCAAAGCATTTGTCGCATGTAGAAAACTTGCTTAACAATAAAGGCCTTAAAGCGCTAAGGCTTCTTCCAGACTTCCGCCATTATAAATATTGGTAAAACCCTGCTGTTGCAAAAAACCAACAGCTTGTCCGCTTCTATTGCCACTTCTGCAATAGAATACCACGGGTTCTTTACCTAAGCCCTTGATCTCCGTTAAACGATAGGGCAATTCGTGCAGTGGAATATTCAATGCGCCATCTCTGTGGCCACCTTGGTATTCTGCTTCTGTTCTTACGTCTACAAATAAAGCTGTTGCTGTATCAAATGTTACTGTCATGATGAATTAGTTTTTTACAATTTTGCCTTTGTATGCTTGTATGCCACCTTCTATTTCGGTAATTCGCGTAAAGCCTGCTGTCTGCATTTTCGCTACAGCTGTTTTACTACGCTTACCACTTCGGCAATACACGATATAGTGCTTGTCCTTTCCCAGTTGCGTAATCTGTTGCCGAAAGGAAACAGTATCCAATACATTATAATTGATGGCTTTGGGTAAATGCCCTTGTGCATATTCTTCGGCAGTTCTTACATCCAGCACGATAGCACCTGCGGGCTGCTTTTGCCCATTCACCATCAATCGGCTGCAAGAAGCTACCAACAGTGTTGCCAGTACCAACCAAGCCCAAATGAATTGTTGTTTACGCATCATATTATAACATAGTAGATGGACATACATAATCACTTACAGAAAACAGACCGCTTTCTTTAATGGCTTTGAAACCACCTTTTACATCAACCAGATTGCTGAAACCTCTGGAACGAAGGATAGATGTAAAGATCATAGAGCGATAGCCACCAGCGCAATGCACATAATATGTTGCCTCTTTATCCAATGCACTCATGGCATCGTTTACCGTATCCAATGGCGCATTTTCTGCATTGATTACATGCTCGCTAAAATGCTCACTTTTCTTACGTACATCCAAAATGCGGATATCAGGCTGTTGCTGTTGAATGGCGGCTAACTCAGCTGCATCGATGCTCTTAATACTATCTAGTTCAAAGCCTGCATTTTTCCAAGCTTCCACACCACCTTCCAGATAACCGATTACATGATCATATCCAACACGGCTCAAACGAGTCACCACTTCTTCTTCAGTACCAGGCTCAGCTATAATCAAGATTTCCTGACGGATATCCGGAATCAATGCGCCTACCCATGGAGCAAACTGACCATCAATACCAATATTGATTGCATTTGGCACAAAGCCTTGTGCAAATACCTGTGCATGTCTTACATCCAACACCACTGCACCGGTTTCTGTAGCAGCTGCTTCAAATGCTTTGGGTGATAAAGCTTTCAATCCTCTCTCCAGCACTGTATCAATACTTTCGTAGCCCTGAATATTCAACATCACATTCAATGGGAAATAAGCAGGAGGCGCTACCAGACCGTCGGTTACTTCTTTAATAAACTCTTCCTTGGTCATATCTGCACGCAGTGCATAGTTGGTCTTCTTCTGATTGCCTAAAGTATCCGTTGTTTCCTTACTCATGTTCTTACCACAAGCAGAGCCAGCACCATGCGCAGGGTACACAATCACGTCATCTGGCAAAGTCATGATCTTATTACGCAGAGAATCGAACAAATTACTCGCCAATACTTCCTGTGTTAAATCAGCTTTTACTTTCTGCGCCAGATCAGGGCGACCAACATCACCGATAAATAAGGTATCACCACTGAACAAGCCAACTGGCTTTTGCTGCGCATCTTTCAACAGGTAACAAGTACTTTCCATTGTGTGACCAGGTGTGTGCAATACCTGAATAGTGAGCTTACCTACTTTCAACTCCTCACCATCTTTTGCAGAATAGAAATCGAAATCAGGTTTAGCATTAGGACCGTACACAATTGGTGTACCAGTTTTCTTGGACAAATCCAGGTGACCAGAAACAAAGTCTGCATGAAAATGGGTTTCCAACACATATTTAATCTTGGCACCATTTCTCTCAGCCTTTTGAATATAAGGCTGCACTTCACGCAGTGGATCAATAATCACTGCCTCACCTTCACTCTCAATGTAGTAAGCTCCTTGAGCCAGACATCCAGTATAGATTTGTTCAATCTTCATAATTATGATTTTAATTTTTTATGATGCAAAAATGTATGTAAGCAGAAGTCGTATCAATGACTTAAGTCACACATAAAATTTTTAATGTGCAGTTACACCTGCAGACAATAATTCTTTCAAAATAATATAGATACCCATTACCAGCACAAACCATCCAAATCCTTTCTTCAAGCTGGCTGCAGAGACTTTCTTACTTAAGCCGTTACCGATAAATATGCCCACAATGGCCAACGCTGCAACTGATAATAACAATGTCCAATCCATGACCATATTACCTAAATCACCAGTGAAACCAATCAAAGATTTTGCTGCAATGATTAACAATGATGTTCCTACAGCCTGCTTCATTGGGAGCTTGCTAAATAAGACCAATGCAGGAATGATGAGAAAACCGCCACCAGCACCCACCAAACCGGTTAGCATACCTACGATAGTTCCCTCTAACAAAATCATTGGATAGTTGAACTGCTGTACCACAGCTTCATCCATTGCTGCAGACTGCTTTTTATCCTTGATCATAGACACTGATGCAAAGACCATCAATATAGCGAAGAGCATCATCATCACCAGTGCTTTCGTTACAACGAAATCACCTACCTGAATGATCTCTGTAGGAATAGCAGGCACAATCCAAGCTCTTGTAGCATACACCGCAAGAATAGAAGGGATACCAAAAATGATGGCTGTTTTCAAATTCACTTCAGCAGCGCGATATTTTGGATACACACCTACCAAACTGGTAGCACCAACAATAAATAAGGAATAGGCTGTAGCACTAACAGGATCAACACCAAACAAGTACACCAATACAGGCACTGTAAGAATGGAGCCGCCGCCACCAATTAATCCGAGCGACAAACCAATTAACAAAGAAGCGATGTATCCGATAATTTCCATATGCTTTTATTTATCGCAAAACTGCAGCTCCTATCGAGTAAGTTCTGTGACAGGAATCACAGCGAATCAATTTTTAGTCTTTTCTAATCCACTCAAAGAAATTACGGTTGATTTGTATCCAACCATTCTTCTCCATCTTCTTCATTAATCTACTGATGACTTCTCGAGAAGTATTCAAATCCGAAGCAATCTCCTGATGCGTTAGTTTAACATGATTACCAAACTGCTTTACCTGTCTGCGCAGGTAAAATTCCAGTCTTTCATCCATATTCTTAAAAGCAATTTCATTAATCGTGTTTAGCAACTCCTCATATCTTGACCGATAGGTCTTGATCACAAAGTAGTGCCAGCTCTTATACTTAGCCAACCAGCTATCCATAAACTGCAAGGGAATGGTTAAAATCACCACATCCGTTAGGGTTCTGGCCATTACCTGACTAGTTTCTTGCGCGTAAGTACATACCATGGAAACGGCACAGGCCTGACCGGGTTGCAGGTGATAGATCAAAAACTCATTACCCGTTTCATCTTCTTGATAGAGTTTTACAACACCTTCCAGCACCATCATCGTAGATCGGATGGTCTGGCCGATGCGCAATAATGTGGAACCTGCAGGATACTCTTTTAGCTCCGCATGCGCCAATAACTCATCATACAATTCAGGTTCTAAGCCGGGGAACGATATTTTCAGTTGCTCCAGTGTCATGAACAATCCATTACTTGATTAAATAACTAGCAGAACAAACCACTGCAAATAACGTTGCACCAACCATCAGCAGTTGTGACAAATGTCACAACCAATTACTTGAAAGTGTATCCCACACCCTGTAATTGTGTTAATAATGTATTAGGTGCGTCTGTGGCAGTACATCTACCCTCCAATTTGGGCGATACAGGAGAATGGATTTTCAAGTATTCTTCCATAATACTGTGCAAACTGGCACCTAAGCGCTTGGGTGCTTTTACCCCTTCTACGCGACAAATCGTTGTATCAGGATCACCTTCTCGCTCACAGGCAACAAAACTGTATTCCTTATCCATCACTACTGGCTGCCCCTTCACTTTTATCCAATTCACACGCTTACCAAGGACATTACCAATGGTAAAATTCACTTCCATGCCATTGAAGCGCACTACCCATCCACCGAAACGCTTTGATGGATCTTTTGCAAAAGCATTCTGCAATTCTTTCTCCATCCAATCCCACAACTGCTTACCTGTTATGATACCCGTCTTTGCTTCACTATCCACCGGCAACATATTCCATAAATAGTCAACAGTAATTTCTGCTTCTCCTTTTACCGGATCTGGCACCAAGGGCGGACAAAAACGGAATCCATTACTCAAAGCAATATCTGGCTGAAACTTCCACATGATGGCATCTGTAATCAGGTTATCCATGGGTGTTTCAATCACATAATAGCGCACCAGCGGTGTTTTGGTTTTGCCAATCACCCTGTTCAGTTCTTTTGCATAAGGCGCGCGTGCAGCAGCTACCAGTTTGGTCATTTCTGGATCTGGCTTGTCCACTGCTGGATCCACCTCCAACAGTTGATAGGACTGCTCTTTAATCACTCCTTTTTCTACCACGATATCCAACTTAGCAACAAAAGACCCGAATGCACCCGGCTCAGTTACTTTCGCAAACTGCCCTTCAATGGGTGTGCGCACACGTTCATGTGTATCTGCACCAAGAATATAATCTACGCCTTTGATCTGCGGCATATTAGACAAACCAACCTGTTGTGCTAAGCCCATGTGGGTGAGCAGAAATACCATCTGACACTGCTCGTATTCTCGGAGAATTTTTACATACTTCTCTATATTCAATTCAGGGAAGGTGAATTGAATGCCATCACTATACGCAGGCGATTGACGCTTGGGTGTAAGTGGATCATTATACCCAATAAACCCAATTTTTACCCCACCAATATATTGCACATAATAAGGTGGAAAGATCAACTCGCCCTTGCGATTATCATTGGTGTCATGAAACATGTTGGCACACACTTTCACACCATTGTAGGCAAACATATCTTGCATCATCATCTCCTTGCCATAAACCACTTCCCAGTTACCAGGCAGCATAATATCATACCCAATTTGATTCATCAAGGGCACAATCGCTTTACCCTTACTCAGGGCAGCTACACCACTTCCTTGAAAACAATCACCTCCATCAATCAAGAGTGTATTGGCAGGATTTTCTTTGCGCAATTGATCCAACATAGTTTTCAGCGTTGCGAATCCGCCACGCTTTCTATAGACAGGCTTATCCTGCTCCCAGAAAAACTCATCATGCACCATCAATTGCGCATGGATGTCTGCTGTGTGCAATAAAGTAATGCGCTGAGCTTTACCCTGTTCAATCACTTTGCTTTTCGACATGTCATTGAAAATGCCCGCCTGATCCTGATCAGACAAACTACTGGCAGCTAATGGCGTAGCCAGTAAACCACCGCCAACGCCTAAGCCTAATTTTCCTGCATTGCGCAAAAAATCGCGTCTACTGGCATTGACTTGTGATTGATGCGCTTTGATTTCTGATGTAGAAAGGGCTTTCTCCACGCAGGCATTGCAGGAGCAATGATTCTCTTGATGTATTGACATGGCAATCGTTCTTGTTATCAAATGAAAGTGCAGTCTTTATTTAACTGCATGCGTGACCACAGTCACATAGCTTACTCAATGTAATAAAAACCCCGGAAAAGAATTCCCGGGGGTTGCTACATCCTGAAACCAAAAACAAAGTTTGCTATAACACAGTATAGAATAATGATTAACGATTGTAGTACAAAACTAGCTGCGCTAATAAGCGTTGGACATCACGATAATCACCAAACTATTGTAGAAAGATCACTACAAGTCTCACTTGCGGGATTTGGTTTGTATATTTAGGCAAACCCTTTGCCATGAGAACAACAGGATTATTCTTGCTATTGAGTATTTGCACAGTGGCTTTCAGCCAGCAAAATGCATCTCTAAACAAACAAGCCGTACTTCGTTCTATACAGAAACATGAACAGGCCCTCATTGGCTTGAGTGATCAGGTATGGGGCTTTGCTGAAATTGCGATGCGCGAACACCAATCGGCGAAAGTATTGGCAGACTATGCAGAAAAGCAGGGTTTTAGGGTAACTAAAAATATTGCAGAGATTCCTACGGCTTTTATTGCTGAATACGGTTCTGGTAAACCCATTATTGGTATTCTCGGCGAGTTTGACGCACTACCCGGTTTATCACAAAAAGCCAGCAGCCAAAAAGAAGCCCTACAGGCAGGTGCTGCCGGACATGGATGCGGACATAATATGTTTGGTGCAGGCAGTCTTGGCGCAGCCATCGCTATTAAAGAATTGATGGCTGCAGGTAAGCTGAAGGGCACCATTCGCTTTTACGGCACCCCTGCTGAAGAAGACCTGGCCGGTAAAGTATATATGGCACGTGCCGGTGTTTTCAATGATTTGGATATGAGTCTCGATTGGCATCCGCATTATGAAAACCTCGCCAATATGCAGAGTTCTCAAGCAGTGGTTAGTTATACGGTAAAGTTTAAAGGGAAATCTGCCCATGCTGCTGCTGACCCATGGAATGGGAAAAGTGCTTTGGATGCTGCCGAGCTATTCAATATTGGCATGAACTTCATGCGCGAACATGTGAAACCCAGCGTTCGTATTCATTATGTGTACAAGCAAGCGGGTAATGTACCGAATGTCATTCCTGATGAAGCGAGTGTATGGATCTGGATTCGCGACTCTAAAAGAAGTGGCGTAGCAGCTGTAGAGGCAAGGATGAAGGAAGTTGCCAAAGGCGCTGCGATGATGACGGGCACTGAAGTGGACTTTCAGATGGAAAATGGTTTGTATGAATTGCTGGTGAATGAAACCGGTGCCAAGACCTTATATCAAAATATGCAATTGGTTGGACCTATTCAATATACAGCTGAGGAGATTCGCTTTGCGAATGAGATCATGCGCGCTTATGGCGATTCTGCCAGAGGTATTGATGGCAGCGTGAAACCCATGGAGCAAACAAGGCCTGACCCAGATGGCGGATCAACAGATGTTGGTGATATTAGTTATATCGTTCCTGAAATCACTTTAAATGCAGTAACTGCACCTTACAAAGCGCCTTGGCACTCTTGGGTAGTCGTAGCCTGTGGTGGTATGAGTATTGGCCACAAGGGTATGTTGTTTGCAGCCAAATCTTTAGGTACCACTATGGTTGATTTGTTCGAGAACGAGCAACTTAGAAAAGATATCCGTGCTGAATTTCTGAAAAGAAAAGGCAATGAGGTATGGAAAGCCATGCTACCTGATGGACCACCACCTGTGCCTAAGCAATAAGCAATTATTATTTCTGAATACTATAGTTATAGAGCAGTTTGCCTTCGTGATTCACAACTTGCACTAATATGGATTTCTCAGCAACAGAAAAACTCATAAATCCATGTTCTGCAGCTACGAATTTGGTGAACAAATTATTGGTAACTGGACGCACTTCGCTACCTGCTCCTGAAATAAAATGATGCAGGTTGCCCGGTAAAACATCATGCTCTAAATGATGCTCATGGCCTGCGATATAAGCATCTACTTTAGCTTTTGTTAGTATGGATTGCAGGGATGATGCCACATCATCTGTCAAACCCTTTCGTTTACCAGCAGAATAAAAAGGATGATGTCCAAAAACAAGTTTCCACTTTGCTTTGGAGTTAACCAGCACAGAATCGAGCCATTTCTTTTGAGTTATGGTATCTGCTGCCTGTGCCTGTACATTCTCACGAAACAAATCTTCCTCATCTGTATAATACTTCTTCTCAAACGGGTTTGTATCTAAGAAAACCAAAAGTGTTTCGTTCTCCTCACCTACCTCTAGCTTTTGTGTGAAATAGTGTGCGGGCATTTTCCAGCGTCGACTGATTTTACTATAATCAATCTGCGCCTGTGGATTGGTCTTGTAATCATGGTTCCCTAACACAACAAACCAATCTTCCTGTAAGGAATGCGCTGTATACACTTTTTCAAAAGAAGATTGCCATAAAGGATCAACGGTACTTACAACACCTTTCGGATAAAAATTATCGCCAACTGAAACAATGCATGCCGCTTCTAATTGTGCAGCTGCAGCACCCATTTGTTTCGCTGTTTCCAGTTGCATGTATTCACCGTTTCTCCCCCAATCGCCCACAACTAGAAAACTTACTGCTTTTTTTGGTGCCTGAAGTCCTTTAACTGAATCGCCTCTATACCCATTATCAAATTTGCCCACTTCTTGGCAAGACAGATGAATAACCGGTAAAAAGCAAGCAAGTACTAATACATGTAATTTATTCATAACAAAAAAAAGAAAGAGGGCAGCCAATAATAGCTACCCTCAATTTAACGCTATAACATTAGAATACATCAAATTTGATACCTGTATTCCATCTTGAACGGTAGTATTCCACCTGCATTGTTCTGCTGGAAACACCTTGATAATATCTTAATGGTTGATTGGTCAAATTATTTGCTTCAAGGAACCATCTTACTCTTGGAGAAAGTGCATATGACATGTTAAAGTCAACAAACAATTGCTTATCGTAATAGCTATCTTCAAATGAATCTGCACCAACTAAATCAAGATAAGCAGCAGAATAATTCAGTGAAACACGTGCAATAAAACGCTTGTCTTCATAACTCAAAGATCCATTGAACATATGCGGCGCTGTACCAGGCAGAGAAATTCCTGTACGCTTCACACCAGATGCACTATAAACGCCATCAGCAGTACTCTTAGTGAAGGTATAGTTCAGATAAATACCCAATCCCTTCCACTTACCAGGCAAAAAGTCTAACTGACGCTGAAATGCAACCTCGAAGCCGTATAACCTTACTTGATCACCATTGCGCTGTTGTTGATAACGCCATCTGTCTGCGGTTCGCATAGGATTGGTGCCACCAACGATTGGCAGAATCTCTCTGGCATAAGCTACGCTATCGTAACTATTGGTTGAATATGTATAGAAGAAATCATTGAGTGTTTTATAAAATACCCCCGCAGAGATTATACCCACAGAAGTAAAGTACTTTTCAGCCATCAAATCTAGGTTAAGGCTTCTAGTAGCTTTTAGATCTGAATTACCTAAGCTAATTAACTGATCATTACTATTGACATTTACAAAAGGCACCAGGTCAAAATAAGCTGGCCTTGCAATAGCAGATGTTACTGCCGCTCTGAAAAGAAGGTCTTTTTTAGCTTGGTATCTAAATGTAAGACCTGGAAGAATATTCTGGTAACTATTTCTTGCTTCGTTAGTCTTCACCAATGTATTGGAATTCCTTAAAACGTTACCACGATAATAGGTTTCTGTTCTTTCAAAGCGAACACCCAATATCATACTCAACTTATCAGATAATTCCTGATCTACACGCAAGTAAGCGTTGGTAAGTTTTTCCTCGGCATTATATACTAACCCAAGAAAATCGGCTGGGCTGGATACCCCTGTGAAGTCGTTACTGTTGTGAACATTGATACTTCCCAGAAAATCAGGTCGCACAAAACTATCCACATTGAATTTAGCGCCAGGCACCCAGCCATTTGTTGGATTCTGATTTATTGCTGGTGCAATAGCCAAATTCTGCAATGCACCGTTTGTTCTGCTATACGCACCGGTAGCCAATGGTGTGTAAATAAAGAAGGAAGCATCCCTAGACTTTTCTTTTCTACTGTAACGTGCACCCACTTTCACTATTGTTGCACGATCTTTAAAGATATCTATTGGGAATTTCACACTAACCTTATTATTCCAATCAGTTTCATTCGTTTTCCCAAACTGCTCAGACAATCTTCTAAATGAAAAACCGCTCATATTTCTTCTGGTCACCTGCGTCACATTCGGAATTTCACCTTGATCTTGATTCAATATCAAATTGGTTGCATTAAAATCAATATAGCGTTCATTAGGTCTTGTCTCACTCGCTTTTGAATAAGCAGAACTCCATTCAATTTTAGCCTTATTACCTAGGAGGTGATCACCGCGCAGTGCCACATTCTGTACGATTTGTTCTTCCAAACGCGTATTGTTAATTCTACCGAAGCTGGCACCACCCTTGGTTTCTCTTCTGATTTCACCACGATAATTAGCAATTGTTTGAGATGCAGTGGTTACCGGAACACCAGCAGCGTCTAATGGGGTGATATTTCTTGTTCTTGCGCGGAATCTATTTTCCCAATCATCGCGCCAGTTGTACATGGCAGATAAAGTGATTGTATTCTTTTTATTGATCCGATAATCTGTTGTCAAGTTATAGCTTCGTCTTACTCTTCTCACATCATACTTACGAATATCGTGCTGCGACATAAATACTGCACCATTGGCTGCTCTAGCCCAAACTGCCTCAACGTTATCACTACCGTAAACATTATCATTTACATTCATGCTCAGGATAATGCCAAGTTTTTTATTGAATACTCTTCCACCACCAATGAGTGAAACGTTGGCCAGTGCACCATCTCTGATAGGATTATAACCAAGACTTGTTGTGCCGCTGAAACGAAATTTATCTGGTGCTGTTCTTGTAACCAAATTAACACTACCACCAATAGCATCAGCTTCCATATCAGGTGTCAGTGTTTTATTCACTTCTACCAGCTGCACCATATCTGAAGGGATCAGATCCATCTGAACTTTTCTGTTATCGCCCTCTGCTGAAGGAATTCTATCACCATTTAATGTAACAGCATTTAACTGAGGTGCCAATCCTCTAATGATAATATCTCTAGCTTCGCCCTGATCATTTTGCATAGTGATACCTGGTACACGCTTTAACGCATCACCAATATTGGCATCTGGGAATCTACCTACCTGATCTGCAGATATAATATTGGTGATATTACCCAAATTCTTTTGCTGATTCAAGGCTTTAGCCTGTCCTTTTAATCTATCACCCAGAACCACAACACCTTGCAGCATACTTACACCAGACACCATTCTAACACCATACTCATTCAGGCCAGCTTTAGCATCAATATCAATCAGTTGATCTTGATAGCCAATATAGGTGACCTTTAAAGTCTGCTTACCTAAACTAGCCCCATAGATAATGGCAATACCACTTGCATCTGTAATAGATTTCTGCTTTTGGTTATTAAAAAGCACAATCGCCCCTGGAAGATTGAGGTTGTTTTCGTCAATCACTTTTACTTTAATCAGCGCATTCTGCGCGTGGGCTGTCAAAAAAATACAAGTCAGGAATAAGGATACTAAAAAGGTTTTCCTCTTCATAAACAGTTGGTTTTACTAGGCCGCAAAAGTAGGCTCAGCACTAGCCTCAATTCTTGGAAACAGGTTATGTAATTGTGACGACTATGTTATGAAAAGATTAAGCGTATGAGCTTACTAGCTCAAAAACAGATGTAATCAAATGTTCTTTTCCTACATATGGAATTTTCACTTGAGGAAAAGGTAGACCAACCCAATTATGAAAATACTGCACAAATTGGTCATCGAGTTTGTCCAGCACTTCAATACCCAAAAGCTTTAAAGCCGCGGCATTGCAGTATTGCTCATATTGCCCTTTGATAGGTATTACCATTAATTTCTTACCTAAATACAAAGCTTCTGCAGGTGTTTCAAAGCCTGCGCCAGTTATGATGCCGTGACAATGAATCAGGCTTTGTGTGAATGCTTGATTAGCAATAGGCCTGAATAAGAGATTGCTATCCTCTATAACAACTTGCATATTTCTGGAGAATATCTCAAATCGATATTGAGGAAGTTGCAGTAGTATTTGTTTCAATAGCTGATCATGATAATGCGGCAAATACACGGTGAAATGACCATGATCTTCCGGCACCGCTTGCTCAATAGCATCCTTGATAACCGGACCATAAATAAAATCATCATACTGCTCAAAATGCAAGCCTACATAGTTGGTGGCAGGTGCATAATGCTTCAATACCATTTCTCCAATCAAATGCTTTCGTGCTGGCCTGGGCACAAATGCGCTTTGAAAACTAGCCTGATGGCCGAAACCAATACTTGGCACTTTTTGGAGCTTGGCTGCAAGCGCTGTAATTGGTTCAAAATCGTTGATCACTACATCGTAAGCTTTCAGCGGTAAAGCCTTTGCTTCATCATACAAACGCTTCAACGCTAACTGCTTAATCATTTTTGCATAATCAAGTCCGCCATTGGCTCCATAATGCAAGCTCAATCCTTTACTTGTATATTTTGGTGCTAGGTCTGCTTGTAAGTTGGCGTTATTGCCACTAAGAAAAACATCTACTTGACCATATTCACGTAAGTAAGGCAAGAGTTCTATGGCTCTTGATACATGGCCATTACCTGTGGCCTGAACAGCGTAAAATATTTTCATGGCTGATCTACCTGTAATGAATACAGATAATGATGAATCGTATCTGCTAGCACATCCAGTTTAGGCAAGTGCTTATCCATGGCAACAACGGGCGCCAACTTTTCTTTAAATGCTGCAGGATCATAGTAGACAATTTCCCAAATACCACGATTGTATTCTAATGCGGAGAGATTTTCAATCCAATCGCCACTATTCAAATAAGTTACCGAACCGTTTTTGGTAGTAATGACTCTTTTCTGGGGCTGATGTATATGCCCACATACTACATAATCATATTGCTTTTCA
Source organism: Chitinophagaceae bacterium (assembly GCA_019745155.1). GTDB lineage: Bacteria > Bacteroidota > Bacteroidia > Chitinophagales > Chitinophagaceae > JAFLBI01. Next base: position 196,084 of record JAIETM010000004.1, read on the forward strand.
ATAGCCAACTCTGCAGCTGTCTGTTCAAAATCCGCGATCCAGCTTACTGCTTTCTTCACACTATTCTTCACCTTTTTACTAAAACTCATTTTCTCTCTACCCAACAATACCAGTAACTTATTTAGAATACTATTGATCAAAATCAACAAATCATAACCATAGCCACCTAGTTTAGCAATAAACTTGGCAGAACCTTTTGTGGTTCTATCAAATACATCGCCATGGAAAAACCAAGTCATTTTACCATTCATTTCCATCACAAACTTGTCGGCAAGTTCCAGGTTACCAATACGCATACCGCTATACCTGCGTAAAGCTTCATCGTGATTACCGGTAATGTAAATCACCCTAGTGCCGTGTGATAGCAAAGAGAAAATCTCTTTCAAGACCTGCATATGTGCAACAGGAAAGAACCGCTTGCTAAACTGCCAGATATCTATGATGTCGCCGTTCAAAATCAGCAACTGAGGTTGGATGGATCTGAGATAGTTAACGATTTCGTTAGCTTGGCAGCCGTAAGTGCCTAGATGTAAATCGCTGAGCACCACTACTTCAACGGGTTTTCTTTCCATGTGGATGGTTTATCAAAATTGATAGCTGCACATGAACCCATCGTTAGGGAATCGTTAGGGATTTGTGACGTTAATATGAATCAATTATGAACAAATACATATCAGTAATTGCTGATCAAAACTTAACATTGAAAACAGCAGGACGTCATACAATACAGCTACATTGTATCTTCCAAAATGGCTACAATGTATTTACCTACGGAAGAAATGCAACTGATAGAACAGATCAGGCATGCACAGAATGAGAAAGAAGCCTACTCATTAATTGAATCTACTTTACGCTGGCTTGCTTCCAATCAATCGTTTGATGATATACAACTTCATGTAAGAAAAATGTACCGAAGTCTTGGCGCTGTCAATCCGCTATTGGTAGAAGATCCTGAAGAATGGAATATTATTCAGGCATCAAAAGTGCATTACTACAGAGTGGGCACACAATATCATGTAGAAATCGCATAATCATCTGGCACTGGCTGGCCTTCTATCCCATGTATAGGTACCTCGCAGGCGATTCTGCTCATCCCATAAGGAGACTTTGATTTCTGTGCTAGGCAAATCAGCACCTTTAATCAGCTGCGACTGTTTATTCCTTAAGCTGATATCCTTTACCTTTTTTCGCTCAACAGTTACCAATGCAACTCTTCCATTCACTGGTGCTTCGAATTCAATGAATAAGTTGGACGTAGCGTCATCGGCTGTATATTTTGTAGACCAAAAAGGAGGGGCTGACTCTATTGGATGCATGCCCCAAGCTTCCTGATAAATGAGCGGAATTTTATTGTCTACATAAAAAGAGAAATTACCATCCCACTCCCACCAAGCATAAGGAATATGGTATTTTTCAAAAGCTACACGCAAGTAGCGCATATGCCTGGCTCTTTGGTCAGCATCTGCTGCCCGATAAGAGCCAAACTCTTCAATAAAAACGGGTACATGGTGCATCCTGCTCCATTGAATCAGGTTACGCACATCACGGAATACGCGGTTGCTATCCTTCCACTGATTGAATAACTGCTTATTGTAATCATTCCAACCATTTTCTTTTGCATCTGCAGCCTCAGGCAAAACAGCAGTTGGATCACCAAAAGAAACATGTAATGTCTGATATTCCCTATTCATCCAAGTAGCACCTTGATGGGTAAATATCAGAGGCTCATAGTAGTGCACTGCATAAATGATATTGTGGTCCTGCAAAGGCTGCATAGGCAATAATCCTCTCAAACTATTGTATTCCGTGCCTCCTGCAATAAGTGTATGCTTGGGCAGAAATTTTCGGATGATGCTTACAAGTCTGTTGGCCACTTCATACCATTCAGCATCAGCAATATCATGCGGTTCATTGAAAATAGAAAAGTAAACCTGTTCAGGATTGGTATACTGAAAGTGGCGTGCAATCTGCTCCCACAAACTATACAAACGAGCTGTATCATCATATTGCTTATTACCCGGCTGTAAAAAACCATGCTGATAGCAAATGACAATATTCATATCCAAAGCTGCCGTCCAGCGAATCATGCTATCCACAGCAGTAAAATAAGAAACTGAATCAATATTGTAGGGCTTAACCCTGTTCTCCCATCGATCAAAACAAACAGGTAAGCGTAGCGTCTTTACCCCAAATGCCTTCATCTTTGGTAGCTCCGCTTTCTTTCGATACAAAGCTTTGGTCTCGAAATAATCTGTTTGCTGCACTTGCATATGCCCGCGCCAATATTGCTCTGCCCAGGTAAGATTCATTCCCTTACCCAAAGTAGCCTGACGGCGAAAAGCAAGTTCGTCCTGCGCAAATATTACACAGGACGAAAGCATGAATATTAACAGTAAATACTTATGCATTGCCGGTTACTACCAATACAGAATAAATAGCACCTGGTAACCAGAACAGCAATGTGAGCAATAAAGAAATCCAGAACTTATTTGTTACCTGACCTTTCTCTTTGATCAATACCCCAACAGGTGGAATCAAAATAGCAAATATGATGGCCAAAACCTGATCATCGCTTGCTGTACCGGCAGCTTTAGCAGCTTTCCACTCTTTCACTGCTTTTTTAGCATCCTGAATACGCTGCTTACGCTCTTTCTTAGACAGTGATTGAAAAGATTGAATAGACTCATCAAGTGTTTTCTCAATACTCGCAGAGTCAGCAATATTTGTTGGCTTTACAGCGAGTGCAGCCGTGCTTGTGTTGATACCCAAGGCCAAGCAAAGCAATGCTAAAAGGAAGAAAGTACGCATGATTTTCATAGAGTAATTTTTACTGAAAATAATGCTTTTCGGCATATAAGAACATAATCATGGTTTGGCATAAGCCAGCCTATCCAATGGCGACACTGTATAATAAGCATCTAATCCACAACTAGCTAAACTACCTGCTGTATGCAGATCAATAAATCCATCTTCGTCTATCAAGGCCTCATCAAGGAATACTTGTTCAACTGCACCAATCACAAAAAAAGTATTGTTCCATCGAATAGGTATAATCTCTTTGAGTGATAAGCTATATTGAATCTTACTCTCTTGCACAAACGGTGCTTGAATACCTTCCCTGTATTGCTCGGTTAAACCTACTGCTGTAAACTCATTGATTTCAGCAGGATATTTTGCACTTGTTTGATGTGCTTTTTGGTAAAAAGCTTCTTGAATATGATTGATGGTATATACACCTGTTGCCTGAATATTGGCAATGGTATCAGGCGCTGCAGCCAATGGTCTGTTGACAAAACCAATTAATGCAGGGTCTGCACCCAAATGAACAATATTGCTGAAGATGGCCAGATTGGGGATACCGCTTTCGCTGATGGTACCGATGAGGCTTGCAGATTTAAATCCGCTCAAACTATTCAGGAAATTGGCTCTATAAAAGCGATCCCATTTAGTCCAAACATCTGCAGAAAATTGTCTTTCCATGCTGTTTCAACAGATACGAATAAGAATGGTTGAAAGCAGTAATGAACTACAGAGAAATAGGATAGTTTGTAAAAAGTAAGTCATCAATGTTAACTCACAGAAACCTTGCACACTCTTAGCACTAATAAGTTATTTACCTTATAGACATCTTCTGGAGCATCAGCTAATCATACAGAAAAATCATTCACAAATGCATAAGGCCCTTGGCATGGCGGATTGATTGATCCATCTGCACGATGATTACCCGGATAGAGATAACAAGTAGGATCATATTGCGGACGAATATCTAGCGCAACAGCTTCCACTTTACCTTGCCATGGATGCTTCATACGATGCGGAGAAACCAATATCCACTTACCTGTAAGAATTTTCAAACGCGTATGCGCATGTCCATGAAAATCAAACATAACCTATCGTATAATTTCAGTTCCGTTTTCAATTGATACCACATAAGCCGTAAGAGGTAACTGCATAGCTGCTTCATAAGCAGGCTTCAAGGAAGCAATCAAGCTTTCAACAGCTTCCTCACGCACCAGGTTAATGGTGCAACCGCCAAAGCCTCCGCCCATCATACGAGCACCAATGACAGCATCGTTCTGCTTCACCTGATTCACCAACCAATCCAGCTCTTTACAGCTAACCCCATACATTTGACTTAAACCCTCATGTGTGGCAAACATTTTTCTGCCTAGCGCAGCAATGTCTCCACCTTCCAAATCTGCACAAGCTGCTTGAAGGCGACTGATTTCCTGCACCACATAACGACTGCGCATATCAATCAACGCATCCTTAGGTTGCACATAACTATCGAGCATGGCTTCATCCACACTGCGCAAGGAGTTGACACCCTGCACATGACTTCTTACCCACTCGACGGCTGTTTTGCATTCTTTTCTTCTGGTATTGTATTCAGATGAAGCAAGCGAATGTTTCACATTCGTGTTTAACAAAACAATCTTGATACCATCCAACTTGAATGGCACATAACTATATTCCAGTGTTTTACAATCAAGCTTGATCAGGTGATCTTTTTTACCCATCATCGATGCAAACTGATCCATGATACCACACATCACCCCTGCATACTCATGTTCCGCTTTTTGCGCCATTTTTACCATGGTGATGCGATCAATATTTGATTGATATAGCTCATTTAAAGCGAAAACTGTTGCACACTCTACAGCTGCAGAAGAAGAGAGACCTGCACCAATGGGCACATCGCTCATCAATACAGCATTGAATCCCTTGATTGCTACACCAAGCTTTTTAAACTGCGCTACTACACCTAAGATATAGTTTGGCCAACTTATATCGCCAACACGCATCAGATTATCTACTGATGTCGTAAAGTTTTCCTTCAGATCATACGCGTGCAATTGTATGGTATTGTCATCGCGAAGTGCAACAGCCATATAAGCAGCTTTATCAATCGCACCCGGTAACACAAAACCTTCATTATAATCTGTGTGTTCACCGATGATATTGATACGTCCCGGAGAACGTACAATCAATGGTGCATCCAGACTACCAAAAGCCTGCTGAAAAATGATCGAAATTTCTTGCACTTGCGTAAGCATTGTTAGTCGCTTGTTTTCGGTACCCATTATCCCAATCCCCGTTTAAAACTAAGCTTATCTGCCAAGGTCTTAGCTACAGAATATTGTTGAAAAAAAGGCAAATGATTTTTTCAAAAACATTTAAAAATCAGCTACTACTATCATGCTCATTTGTTGATAAAATGTTTTTTGTAGATTCTCCCTGTCCAGGAATCATCAAATGTATAGGAAAGGTTGGGATTTCAGCACAATTGTAGCACTTCCCAGCTAACACATAGCAAAAGTTGAATATTTCAAGCGAACTGAATTTGTTATAGAGCAATGCTGTAACAGCATTAGCAAATACAGGATCAGCAACAAGCTCTTCGCTCATCGAAGGGTAAACTAAAATTCACTAGCAATAAAATGCCCCCATTGTTGGAGGCTTAATCTGATGTCTCAGAAAAAATATTGTTTCCTGAAACAATAGGTGTAACCGTATCGAGAGTTGAATACCGACGCTTGGTCGGCACCAAGACAGTAGCTTCGCTGTTCGCCTTGGCCCAAGACCTTCAAAAACAAAAAAAGGGTCTTCAAATGAAGACTCTTCTGTAGCGGTAAATTTTCCCTTTTCGAACCTTTTGAGCGAAATAATAAACCTCTCAAACCTATAACCACTCACCTCTTGGAGGACTACTAGCCAATCAATATTGAGACAATCTTGATTTCCAGGCATTGGTTGAAGCTAATTTTAGATTAGAAAAATATACCTAATAGAATAATTACCCCCCCCCTCTTTGGGATAATATTTTGGAGAGAAATCATGGTATTCAAAATATTCACAATAAAACAATATCCACGAAATAGACAAATGATACACGCAACTTACTCTTGCAAAATATCTAGCACCCCCCCATGACAGAACTTTTTACTACACGTATCGTTCGTTTCCGCGATTTTAATGCTTTAGAGCAATTTATTGTTGGTTTCTTGGATAGGCTTGACAAGTCTGATTTAGCTGAGCATCGAACAATACCAAAATCAATCTACGATCATTTGCAAAGGCTTAGCCCCTTTGATTATCTACCAGAAGAATGGGCAAATATTACTGAAGCAAAGGTAATCATTTACCGAACCTGGGTAGCAGACACTGCACCTATGCAAACTGCTTAGAAAATTCTTCTGCTAGGCCAAAAGACAAAGTCATACCCGCTCCTCCCAACCCATTAATAACCCATACACCTTTAACAACCTCTTGCACTAGCTCAGTAGCTCCGTTAGTCATTTTTGGATAAACTCCATTCCAAGTTTGTATTACACGCCAATCATCAATAATTGCTATTTTTTTCAAATAATCAAGTATCAATTCATTGATTGCCGCTTTATCGAAGGGATCAAAATCTTTGCCATACTCATGACTGTCGCCAACAGTTAACTCGCCAAGATGATTCTGGCAAGCCATAACATGTATTCCGTGTGCAATATATGCAGGGTATTCTAGCTCGTAAACTTCTTTCAATAAAGGTAGGGATTGCGCTACCCCGAAGCTTTTGTAGTGTATTAAAGATAAGCCACCACAAATAGCTGTGCCAAATCGTTGATTAGATTGTTGCGCAACCAAACGTAACATTTGCAATTTACATTTAGTAAAATGCTGTGCATATACTTGTGGGAATAATAACTCCAAATCGGCTCCACTACAAATACAAACCATATCTGTATCAACACGCTTACTGCCAACCATCACAAAACCAGAATATGCTTCTGTAACAAGCTGATTAAATTTAAACTCAACTCCATACTCACTCTCTAAAAAAGCAGGCAAAGACCTAATTACATTTCTTGACTCAACTATCACCTCTTCCTCGCTCCAAATTGCGCCTAAAGCATTTTGAGTATTAACATTAGGAAACTTAGCTTTCAATTGGTCTTTTTCAACCCAATGTATTTTTCTTTCATGCTCATATGCACCAACAATTTCTTTCATCACCTCTACCTCAAGTACTGATTGTGCAACATGTAAGCTACCAGCCTCCTCAAACCAACTTTTAGTAGAAATACATACATCTTTCCATATGTTTCTCGATCTTGTAGCGCGATTATATAGTTTCCCCGATGGCTGTCCGATAGGCCAAACCATCCCGAAATTTCTAATAGAAGCCCCGACAGAAAAATCGCTTTTCTCATATACCGTTACTTTCCATCCTAACTCAGCAAGTGCTTTTGCGGTTGCCAATCCGACGATACCTGCACCGATTATGACTGCATTATTTGCCATACGTTAAAGTTTTATACTTTTTTACAAACCCTCTTAATGTAAAATAGACAAGCATTATTCCAACAACTCCCCCAAAATAAAATGCCTTAATAAAAAAATCAAGCCAATCAATTTGCCAATTCGCGTACTCTTTTATTATTAATACTACAATAGTGCCTAGATATCCAAATGCATCAGCTATATACATTACAAATCCTACATTCCCATTAATGGTATATGTCGCAAGCATTCGCTCATAATAGAGACAATTTTTCGCGACATAGCCTAAGTAAAGACCAGTAGTTGCAAGTATCATCCAGAAAATTGTACCGATCAAGCCTATTTGAAATAAAAAAGTGGAAATCAGGCTAATTGAAAATCCTATAACTACTAAAATGTGTATGCCTACAAAAGCCCTGAAGTTATTTCTAATTAAAAAGAAAAGAGAAATTACACCGATAACTATTACTGATGTGATCGTACTAATATTCGTGAAAATTAAAGCATTACCGCTATGTCCGGTTTCAATCCACAATTCAGCTGCAAAATCTTCGCAAAAATCCCTTAGTGCGGTTAATATAGCGTACGTGATTACAGCAGGTATTATCAACAAACCAAACTGTTGCAAAAAATGCTTCCGCTGATCTTTTGCCATTGGCTTTCTAGCTGTTCTATGTTCAATATCAACATCATTTGGAGGAGGAGATTTACTCAAGAAATATGTAAAAATTAATAGTGGTAACATAAAAACACATCCTGCCATGAAAGGCATCCACCATTGATCTACTTTAACATAGTTTAATAACCAACTACCTACTGTTTTTGCAAAGCCTGATGAAAAAATAAAACTGACAGACAAGAAAGCCCCCATAAAGTCTGTCATCTTTCTTCCTTCCAAGTATCCAAATACTAGACCCCAGATCATACCTAATGGCAGTCCGTTAAGGAACATACAGATAAACTTATACTCAAATGGCACAATAGCAAAACCTAGAAGCGTTATCCAACCCGTAGTAACGAGTAATAGAATAAAGAATGGTCTTTGATGCGCTTTCATTTCAGCGATCACCTTTATTCCAATAAACTTACTCAACATGTATCCTAATACTTGGGCAGTAACCAAAACAACTTTATAAGAGATACCAAATTGCTCCAGCCCATCATATGATGAAGCAGTGTAAGGCTTTCTCATGCCATACATAGCAGTATATACCATAAAAGCAGAAAATGCCATATAGCTAACTAGCAATGCGCCCTCAAGCCGACCTCTCATTGATGTATTAAGCAACATTTTACTTATACTGCTCTATAATCGCAACAAGTTCCTGCATATGATCGATAATAAAATCTGGCTTAAACTGTTCCAAATCAGCCCGACTATATGTACCCGTTGTTACTGATACAACTTTACCGCATCCAGCGTTTTTTCCCTCCATAACATCAACTTCGGTATCTCCTACCTTAATACAGGTAGCCACATTAGCGATACCCAACTTATCCATAAGCTTTTGAATCATATAAGGAGCTGGCCTTCCTGCAATAACTTCATCGCTACTAACAACTGCCTTAGCATAATTATCCTGATTCCAACCAAGCTTAGCCAGCACCACATCAGTGATTTCCCTTGTAAACCCAGTATTAAATCCAAAGGCAATTCCACGCTGCTGAAGCCATTTAAAGGTTTCAATTACACCTGGCAATGGCTGAAGTGCAACACTTGCGTATACAGCTTTCATTTCAGTGGCAAACCTGTCATGAACTTCTAAGAGCTTTTGATTATTCCAGGAAAGCCCATGCTCATCTGCGATTATCTTTATCGCTTCTATTTTTTTGAAGCCCATGACTGAATCAGTCTCTTCATCCTTAAGAGCAATACCAAAGGCTTTAAAAGCATTGATAAATGCAAGTTTCACAAACCCATCATCTGTAACAGTTGTACCTGCAATATCGAAGAAAACAGCATTTACTTTCATGATAACTGATTTTGTATGTGTCTAATAATCATTAATCGATATTTTTCCATATCCGGAATACCGATACTTGTATTTTTTCCTTGATCATCCCATCTTCTTATAGCAATATATTTGTCCGCAAGAGGATCTTGTTCGAACACAATCGCTTCTTCTTGTGACATTATCCCACCTTGAAATGCAAGCGTCTCTTTACTGGCTGTAGAGAGTAGGTTATAATAATCAGGAAACTTAAATGTGAGATAACGTTTTGCTTCAACATGAGAAGCAACCATTTTAGCAAGACTTTCAGAAAAACCTCTTTCGTTCAAAAACTGATACCCAATCGTCTCATGATCTACAACGCCAAAGGCATCCATTCTTTCAACTGGCATTATGTGCTCACATAAATGGCCAATATCATGCAACAAGGCTGCGAGAATAGTTTCTTCATCAAAGCCCTCTGCCTCAGCCAGCATAGCACATTGCGTCATATGCTGGATCTGAGAAACCGCTTCACCTATGTAATCATCTTTACCATGCTGAATAAATAACTGAATTATCTCATCAGCAACTGATTCTGGTGTATGCATATTTTTTAGTTAATTTGAAATTTCACTGAAAGACCCAATGACCTACCTTGACCATTTATACCTGACCCATGAATTCTGTAATCACTATTGCCAATATTGTATAAAGCAGCTTGTAGTAGGATGTTTTTAATTTGCTTAATCATAAATAGATTCGATACAATCCAGCCAGGTGTACCCCCAGTTGGAATTCGATTATCCTCTTTGTCTCCCTGTGCCAATCTATCTTGCTTTGCTGCAGCCTGACATACTAATTGTATGTCAACACTTCTCCTGCTTATTTTTACAAAAGCATTTCCAAACAATGGTGGAATTCTTCTTAAAGGTTCATTTCTTGTCTGATTCTGCCCGTAAGTATATGTAATGCTTGAGCCAATTTGAAACCCTTTAAAAAAAGTAAAATTCATTTGAGCCTCTGCCCCAATGATATAAGCCTGCTCAATATTTTCTTTCCGATATACGGGGTAACTATTAATACTGTCTTTACCTACCCTAACTCTGGCAATCATATCTTTCAGCTGCATTTGAAAAGCCGAAAATTGAAGTCTTGATTTTTTTGAAATCATTCTAAACCCTGCCTCTATATGTAATGCATGTTCTGGCTGTAGCTTGGTAGATGGTAATTCATATCTAAAATCAACAATTCCTAAAGAGCCTAAATCATCAATATTCGGCGCTCGATATCCATTTCCAATGTTTGCAAAAAAGCTATTCTGTTGGTTAAATTGATATGAAAGTCCCAAATTGGCTACGAGCGCATTTGGAGCGACACGCACGTTACCCAGGGTTGAATCAAATAACTGCAGAAAAAATTGATTCGCACGTAATCCTACATGCAACACGAGCTTTCTAAACTTAAACTGATGCAGACTGTAGATGGAAATACTTTTGCTACTTGCATTATCCGGATACAAACCACGTATTGACTTATTTCCTGATAAAGAATAGTCAGCTCTGTTACTTCGCACTTTATCAGCATAGTATTCTACTCCCGAATTGGCAGTCCAGATTCCTTTAACTGACTCGGCAACAAGTGTAAGACCCGAAGTAGTAACCACATCATTTTCCCTTCTAGTTATTATTGAATTCTTTTTGGCCGACTCTCTGATTTCGTTGGATTTTTGAAAAGAAGCTGTAAGCGTCAGTTTATGTAACAATAAATGATTAAAGCTTGACTCTGTTCTTAGATACTGCAGACTTCTTTCTTGTAAAGCATGATGATTTCGAGCAAAATTTTCTAATACGAGTTTATGGTATACTGGTACTTCTGTCTGACGCAAGTGCTGAAAACCATAAGTAAAAAAGGTATTATTAGCTAGTTTGATCCGCATTGTGCCATCAATCCCAGTTTCATCGTAGCCAGATGGATACTGCCTACCCGTTGTATCACCCCCAATTAAATCACCAAATGCCCTCTTAGTAAGTCCAACTTGGAAAGCTACTCGCTTAGATGAATAGTACATATCTGCACGTACACTCTGCTCCATAGAACTGGAGAGTAATCTAGCCTGAACAGAACCACCCCATTTTCGCTTTTCTGCAAAAACAGGTAAGCGTGTAAATAACTGAAGAACACCGCCAAGCGCATCAGAACCATATTGAACAGAACCTGTACCTTTTGCAAGCTCAATTCTGTCAACTTGAAATATATCAACTGTATTTAGGTATTGATTAGGCCCATAACGATATGTTGTATTGTTCAAACGAATTCCATCCATCATGATTAAGACCTGATTACCTGTTAGCCCTTTAATAAAGGGCGATCCTCCACCATGATTGGTTTTTTGCACAAATACACCTGGCATCATCATTAAAGCTTCAGGGCTTGTTCTTGGTGCAAATAATGCAATATCAGCTTGCCTTAATGATGCTACATGATAGGGCTGCAGATTTTCAGCTAAAGCAGTACGTGTAGCTGTAACAGTTACTGTTTGCAGCATAGCATAATTACTATCTGCCAAATTCAGCGTATCTGATAAAGCCCTCTGACCATAGCCGCAGACTAGCATCAGTACAAAAAAGCAGATGAAACTACTTTGCCGCATTAATCACGGTCTGTTTTGGTATTCAAAAAAGCACTTCTTCTTGGTGCAGGCATAGCACTATGTTCTCCTTTTACTGCTTTCCAAATAACCTCACTAAAAACGAGATCTGGTATTTGATCTTCCTTACTAAAATCAAAGGTTTCACTAAGCTTTGCACTTGGGGTAACCTTGACGTTCTTATCATTCAAATTGATAAGCGCTGGAAGATGATCGAACCCTTTTTGATTAGGAGATTTATCAAAACAGCGCCACATAGATTCGGCAGCTGCATCATACTGGCTCATTGGAGGAAGTCCAAGAATTAACTCAATAGTGCGTAACATAGAAGACGTGGAATACATGGTATGATCCACAAAGTTTCTTTTGACAAAACCACCTGCCACATAGGCTGTTGTTCTGTGTGCATCAACATGGTCTGGGCCATTTTGAGCATCATCTTCAACAATAAATACAACAGATTCTTTCCAGATAGCACTCTTTGACAAATAGTCGACAAACATCCCAACTGCAAGATCATTATCTGCTACATGCGCAAATGTTGTTGGCCTGCCAATCCTTAATCCCTCAGTGTGGTCATTGATAAATCGCAAAGAGTTAAATCTTGGAACTGCATTAATTGCTAACAATGAATCAAACTCCCGCTTCCACTGAAAAAATCTGGTTGTATCTCTTACACTTTCATCCCAGCTGGTGAAGTAGGGGCAAAAATGGTTTTCCAATACTGGAATATTGGCTTTGTAATCATCAGCAAACTCACCATAGGTTCGGTAAGAAATACCAGCTCTTTTACAAAAATCCCATATAAATCCTTTCTTAGGATTAGCAATGGCCCTGTTACCTTCTGCATCATAGGATCCGCCTCTGCCACCATAACTGGTAGGCCAGGTTTTTTCCAAATAATCATTTGCATTTGCAGCGGTGCTCCAGTTGTGACCATCTGCACTCACCTCACCATCAACATAGAAATTATCTAAGAGCACAAACTCTTCTGCAAGCTTATGTTGATTCGGGGTTACTTTTCTACCAAACAACAACAAACTGGTATCTCCATTACCACCGGGTAAATCGCTCAGCACCTGATCATACGTTCTATTCTCTTTGATGATATAGAATACATATTTAATAGGCGAAGGCTGACCAACCTTCATTGGGATAGGATTGCCAACTTCTCCATTTGCATTCAACTCTCTAGCCTTACTATAGGGTGTATTCTTATATACCTGCTTAGAATATATAGCTAAAGTTTGCTCATTAGGCTCCGAGATGATACTCATCGTACCTTTAAATAAGCCGCCGATGTATTGAACTTCTTGTATTTTATTGGGATCTCCCTTCTGATAGACTACTTCCTCCCTTTTTCTTACCGGATTAGGACCATAAGGGTTTGCCAATGATGTAAATCCTTTCCCATTCGCTACCCATATTTTTTTACCAATCAGCTTAACATTGGTTGGATACCAACCAACTGGGATAAAGCCTTTTGACTGACTGAACCCCTTTTTTGTTACATCATAAACAGCCAAACAGTTATTATCAGCATTGGCGATGTATAGGATTTTTTCATCAGATGACAATGCCAGTCCATTACTTGCAGACCCAACAGGTGCCTCGGGAAATAAGGCTGCATTTAAAACTTCAATTACTTTTTGGGTCGAAACATCAATAACTGAAATACCATTGTCATTTGCATTAGCTACATACAAGATGTCTCCCTTTTTATTTAGTAAAAGCTCGTTAGGATTGTCACCTACAGGTACTGCATTTGTCAGACTTAGGTTTTGGGTATTAAAGAAGAGTACCTGATCTCCACCCCAAAGTGAGATATAGAGCGTTTTATTATCAGGAGAAAGCAAACATGCATATGCTTCAGCGCCAAGTATAATTTTTTGAGATACAGATTTCGTTTTTAAATCAAGCACATATAGACTATTATCTTCTTTTGTAACTACATATAGTTTACCAGTAGATTCATCTAAAGCCATTCCAGAAGGAGAAATCTTTTCAGGCCATTTCTTTCCCAGCTTAATAGAGTCTTCCAATAAAAGCTTATTCTGCTGAATGTTATAGACCAATATCCAGTTATCATTACCACCACTTGCATAAACCCTTCTGCCATCTTTGGTCATAGCTAATCCATACCAGGATTTAGGAATTACTACAGAGTGAAGCAATTTTTCATTTGCCACATCAATTAGCTGCAGACTCTGAACGCTTTGTCCATTATTGGTTACAACAAGTCTCTTTTGGTCGGATGAAACCACCATATTCAAGGGCAGATCTCCCAAGGGAATCGACTTACCTGCAGGAGACAATGACCATCCATTGGGTAATTTGACTGTTCCTGTTTTGGCAGATTGACTGGATTGCTTATTTACTTTATTCTGAGCGAATCCTACCTGAAAGCTGAATAAACAAACAATGCTGGCTAATACAGCTTGAAGGAAAAATTTCATATGATTGTTTTAAGGGTCTATTAAGTTAAAACTTTATTGCGTCAGCTATAGGATGGTTTGCGACAAATTTCTTTCCTAATAATTGGGCTATTGTAGCAGCAACCTGTTTCTGATAAAGTTGACCAGGCTGCTTAATTTCTCCTTTGGCAGGAACGCCGGAACCTAAGGCTGCAATCCATATTTCTCCTGCTTCTTTGATCTTTTGTCCATGATGTCGCCAATCGTCTTTGCGAATATCGCCTCTACCATGATCTGTTGTAATAATTAATGTGGTCTTACCTCTATACACTGGATCAGCCTGCACAATATTCCATAAATCTGCAATCATTCTGTCTTCAGCATGAGCAGCTTTGATATATTGATCATATAAACCGGCATGTGCAAAATCGTCCGTTTCGTCAAAAGCGATATACAGCACATCGGGCTTGTATGCCTTCAAATACTCTCTTGCAGCGAAGTATGTAAAGATATCAGGTCTTACCCCAATTGGGCGTGTAGTTAGGTATTGCATTTCATTGATGAGTTTCAACTCTGGTTGCGGGAAAAGCAAAGAATCAGCATCTGCATTAATGTAAATACCACTTCGCTGTTTGTTCAGTATGTAAGGGAAAACATCCCATGTAGCAAATGCAGCAATATTACCCCTGTGCTCAGGCTGAGTATTTAAAAACTCAAGTACATTGGTATTTAAATTCCACCGCTTATCGTTTGAATTAACCAATGTATCTGGATAACCAGTAAATATTTCATTATAACCAGGATAAGAAAACTTATAAGGATTAGCATTATCTACATTATTACCATATTGCCTATTACCAAGCAACTGACCTTGCGCTGCAATTGTTCCCCATAAAAAAGGAAACAACTTTTTTCTTCTCTCCTTAACATCTATGTGCCAGAATTGCTTTGCTAGACCAGCACTGTCTTTAGTGTACTTTTTCTCAGCGAGCAGTGCCGAATCTATCCCTTCAAACACTTCCTGCCAACGCATACCGTCCAGCGTAATGACAATCACTTTTTCTGATTGCTTCTGCCCAAGACCAATATTTGCAGATATAATCAGGAAGAACAATAAAAGTTTTTTCATGATTTAATTTTTAAAAGGCAGAGTCCCTTTCGGGGCTCTACCTTTTCGAAAACTACTGTTTATGAGAAAAGTGAATCCAATTTTGGAACCATGTTGTAATGCCATCATGGTTATATAGATGCCCAACGTAGAAACGACAGGCCAAATTTTGCAAGTGAAAAAAACTATTTAATTAACCACATTAATCCGTTCAGGTCGTCATTATTGAAGCCCTGTTTAGTTAATGCAGCTTTCCAGTTTGCATTATTAACATTCTGCTCCGCAGTAGCGTAAGCCCAACGCTTTGGCAATACACCACCATTGCCTACACCTACACCACCTGTGAGTGTGGGGAATCCAGTTCTACGGAAGTTGAAAAAGGGCTCCCAACCTGAATTCTGAAACATGGCAATATACTTCTGCGTTATTATCTTAGAAAGATCAGCAGATAAGTTTCCTGCAAGTTGAACAGAAGATTGAGTCATATAATTAGACTCACTGTAAGTAAAGCTTGCTGATGTGTAATCTGCTAGATTTGTTGGACTACCAGAACGTAAATAATACGCTGTATTATTTCCATTTACGATTCCGTAAAAATTCACAGATGCGCGAATGCCATTCTGGTACCATGTATTTACATTACCACTTGCCCAACCACGTGCGATTCCTTCAGCAATATTGAAGCACATTTCAGGATAACCAACAATAATGAAATCTTCTGCTGTGAAAGTTCTATAATAACGATATCTGTTAATCATTGAAATTCTACCAGCAATTGCATCAGCTTCCATTTGGCTCTGATTCTGACCAATTGGCGCACCTACAAAACTTCTGAAATCAGTCAAAGAGTAGCCATTATCCGTGGCGATTTTCCACGCTGGATCACAAGTAACTAAAACTCTTGGATCATTGATTTGCGTACAGGCTTTAACATAGGCTTCAGCCATATTCAAACGCAATGCATCAAAACCGAAATTGCTTGGATTAAACGGGTACCTGTTGATGGTTGCATTGTAGACATATCTCAGGTTGTCTCCCATACCAGTAAAAATCGGGAATGATGCTGGAGCAGCTATGGTCTCTGAAAATCGCTGCTTTACCTTCAAGTCAGCATCATTTTCATGTTTGCTTAGCGCCACCAATACCCTTAACTTAAATGAGTTAACCAACTTGCGCCATTTCGTAAAATCATTTCCATAATAAATATCTACACCTGCTGGAAAAGCATCAACGATTGTATAAGTTGCGAACTCAGTATTTGCCTCTTCTAACCACTTTAATACTTGAACAAAAACGGCTTTCTGATCATCATATTTAGGGGCAAAAATTCCAGTCGTACCCTTAATCGCCTCTGTCATAGGTACATCCCCCATCAAAGAAGTAAGATGATAGAAATAATAAGCCTTTAAGAATTTAGCTACTGAAGCATATGGGTTTACATCCTTAGCGCCAGACTTCTTGGCTTCATCTTCCATCTGCATGATGTTCTTAAGCTGAGCAGTATAGACACCAAATGGTCCATTACTCCAACTATAAGCATTATCACCATAGTATTGGTAGTTACGACAATAGTATTGATTATATCTTGCTACTGCACCCCAAGGCTCAACTCCGCCTAAACCGCCGGCTAAATCATTAAGCTGCTTAGTTAAAATCAGAGAGGCAGGCACAGATGTTGGACGGTTTGGATTAATCTGTAAATCTTCGAATTTCTTACTACAAGAAGCCAATGCTACAAGCAGTAACGCGAAGATGTATATACGAGTACTTTTCATAAATGTTAGATTGAATTATTTAGAAAGTAAGATTGAGGTTAAAACCAAATCTGCTGGTTGATGGTGACTGAATATCACTTCCGGCTTGTTGCGTAAACTGATCAGGATCCACATCCTTCAAATCCGGATTGAAGAATAAGAACACATTTCTTGCTACAAGCGAAACATTTGCACCTTTAATAAATGAAACCTTACTTAAAGCTTTTGCTGGGAAATTATAGGTTAATGTTACTTCACGAAGTTTTGTAAAGGTTTTATCCATATACATCAGCTCGGTATTAGTACCATTTGCAACACGGCTTAAATACTGCTGAACAGTTGTTGTTTTTGTATTAGGCACAACTGTTAGCTTATCAAAGTTCAAAATCTCACCTGTTACTGGATCAAGCTGAATCTGTCCACCTGTAAGTGTTATTCCTCTACCTACAAAAGTTCCACCCTTCACATCATTCTCACGATGTACACCAAACTCTCCAGTTACTGTATAAGCATGTCTACCACCAGAAACGGTTCTTCTTCTGATTTGATTCCACAAAACACCACCCACAATACCATCAACCTGTACAGACAATCTGAAATTGCCATAGCTTAACGAGTTGGTAAGACCCCATGTGAACTTTGGATCTGCATTACCCATATATCTTCTCGCATTAGGACCACCTGTAGCATCACTAAAACGCATCAATAATCCATCGGTACCATGTACATACTCACCTTTTGGTGTTCTAACGAAACCTGGTACATACACTCCATCAACACGATCGCCATTTTTAATCCAAATACTTGGGTTAGGATTGTTAATCCATACACGCTTGAAAGAACCAACTGTACCCAATACTTCCCAATTAAACTTTCTTGTTTTAACTGGTGTTCCGCTCACCACTAATTCAAAACCTGTATTCTTATAGCTACCTTGGTTAACATTGAAGGATGTATATCCTGTTGATGACGAAATAGACTTACGCACTAACAATTCAGAAACACTTCTGTAGTATGTGAAATCAAATCCAAGGCGATTTTTCAACACTTTCACTTCTGCACCCAATTCCATCGTTTTCCTGTTATCAGCAATGATATTAGGATCATTTAAGACATCTGTAAAAGCTGCACCCAACGCATTGTTATAACCGTTAGAAAGTGAATAGGTGGCAGGGCCAAATTCATATGCTGTCATACCATAAGGAGATTGATAATTGTCCCCGTAGCCCAAAGGATTACCTACACCTGGACCCCAAGGACCAACAGTTGAAAAGGTTCTCGGGTTTCTACCAGTAGCATATGAGCCCTTTACTTTTGCGAAAGATATCGGGCGAGGCATCTGTACGTAATCAGAGATCACTGAACTACCACCAATAGAATAATAAGTATAAGCATTATTAGCAATTGGCAGATTTGAGTGCTTATCAACACGACCTGTAGTAGAAATTGTAGCATACTTTCCAAGACCAAAGTCGAAAGAATAATAGCCACTTAAAATCAACTGCTGTGCCTGCCAGTTTGCAGTAAGGGGTCTATTTAAAGTATTTGAAAGGCTATACACACCTGGAACAGTTAAATAATCAGTACTAGCCCAGGTACTATTGTATCTTGAATTAGCAGCATTACCACCCACCATCGCATCTAATTGCAAGAAGTTCGTGATTCGGTTATTATATTTTACCTGCACTTCGTTATTGCTCTCAAAAAATTGTCTGTTATCTTCTCTATAATCACCCTTACGATCATCTCTTCCGTAAGAACCAGCACTATAAGGCATTTTTTCAGTACGCAATAAACCATAAGTACTAATACCTGGACGGAACATTAACTCGAAGTGTGGTGCAAATTTGTAGTTCAAAGCAATGTATCCATAGATATCATTCTTATAATGACCACGCAACCACTCATTCACCATGAAATATGGGTTATTATATCGCTGGTATTCTGCATATTTCTGCTGAATGCCCACTTTACCTGGTTGCCAGTAATCACGCATTTGTCTAACATCCCAGTCACTTCCAGCCCAGATTGACATGTTATAGATCAAACTGTTAGGTCCATAGTTTACATCTGGGAAATTTTTGGAATACTGTCTGCTATAGTTGATGTTGGCACTCAGCTTCACTTTAGGTGAGAACTGAAACCCAGCTGCCATATTGAAATTAGTAATGTTCAGATCCATGTTAGGAATAATGGCTTTCTGGTAAGAATGGCCAAGACCGAAACGCAGATCATATTTTTCATTTGAAGAAGAAACAGCTATGTGGTTATTAGATAATAAACCTGTTTGCAGGAAATTCTGCAAGTTGTCTTTACCACGTGCTAACCAAGGTGTAGGGATGATATTTCCTGTATATGTTGAACCATCAGGAAAAGTAGTCGTGTACGTTCTTGTTGGATCAACAACGCCGTCATATTGTGGGAGAGGCTGTCCATTGAATTTAGGTCCCCAGATATCGTAGTCATTGTCATTTACACCGCCGCCAAGACCATTTCTGAAAGCATATTTACCATTTGAACCTGGACCATACTCGTGCTGCAGTTTGGGTAAAGCCAAAAAGCCTGCTTCAAACATGGTACTGCTATTGAATTCTACAGAATATCCACGCTTGTCTTTTGTTCCTTTTTTGGTATTGATGATGATTACACCGTCACGACCATTAGAACCATATAATGAAGCCGCAGTCTGGCCTTTAAGGAATGAATAACTCTCAATATCATCAGGAGATATATTCCAAGTATCAGTTTTGATGGGTACACCATCAACTACAAACAGGATATTACCTTCACCTCTAAAATTTATGGAAGGCTGACGCAGCATCTCGCTATTCACGTTTACAACAAGTCCTGCAACCTTACCCTTAAGGCTATTAATTGGATTTGGCTCACGTGCTTTTACCAAATCTGCAGTCTTAACCTCTTGAATAGCATAGCTGATCTTTTTAGCTTCTTTTTTGATACCAAGTGCTGTTACTACAACTTCTGAAAGGTCTGCTGAACTTCTTTGTAACTGAATAAGCTGACCGTTAGCAGCATTAGATATATACTCACCATAGCCTACATAAGAAACAACTATCTGATCTTTATCATCGGCTTCAATTTTATAAAAGCCATCGTTACCAGTTAATACTTTAACGCCAGTCTTCTTGTTGATGACTACTGCGCCAGAAACTGGCTGAGCATTGTCACCTGTCACCTTCCCTGTAATAATTTTTTGTGCATTAACATTTCCGGGCAAAATCATTGATGCTCCTATCAGCAAGGTCACAATGATTGCATGTAGCGTTTTGGTTGCCATAAGCTTGCTTTGATTTTAGGCCGCTAAAGTCAAAGCCTTATGTGAAGCAATTGTTGTTGGATAGTTAAAGAATTGTCATTCTAATATGAAATAACTATAAAGCAGAGAATGATAATAATTAGTTTAAGTTTAATTCATTTAATCAGAAAATAATTGCGCGCGTGCACGCGCGTGTGGTTTTTTCTGTAATTAATTGTTACGGTTATATTATCAGATGTTTAAATAAACATCATCGGCAATAGAATCGTATTAGGTTCATAGATAAAAGCAATGATTCAACACGTATCAAGATCTCTGAGTTTTATAAAATACAAAAGGAAGTCAAATCGAAAAACTATTCGCTATACCTAGTATAGTTATTTGTAGAGAGGAATATATTTATTTCATTTACATTGATATAAATAACAATTCTAATTCTTTAAAAAAGTACTTGTCTGAAATTCTATTTTAGTACACTATCAATAGTATAAAAAAGCCCCCATTACTGGGGGCTTAATCTGTTGTTTTTGAAAATAAGTATTATTTTCTGAAACAATAGTGTAGCGGGATCGGGAGTTGAACCCGAGACCTTTGGGTTATGAATCCAACGCTCTAACCACCTGAGCTACCCCGCCATTTCCTTTCGGGCTGCAAATATAGGTGGCAAAGCCAAAAAACCGAAAACAAAGCCCATATTTCACAGCAGCTAAGCCTTTAAATGTTATAATTTTCCAAAAGCGCTCACCCAGACTAAGCTTTTGCTCCTTTTTCCGCTCCATGCATGAAACAAGCCACATGAGAAAGCACCTAAACACCCTGACAACCCTACTGATTGGCTTTACCCTCATTACCGCCTGCAGTAAAAATGATCAAGTTACTACTAGCAGCAGTACAACTACAACTGATGCCCTAACTGCACTTGATCTACCGGCCACAGCTTTCAATTATGCCAATATTGCTGTACCAGCTTACTACCTAGGGCCCGAAATCATTGCGCAGCTGAATACACCCAATAACAACCCTATTACCGATAATGGCGCTACCCTTGGTCGAGTACTGTTCTATGATAAAACACTCTCAGCCAACAATACCATTTCTTGTGGCTCTTGCCATAAACCAGAATTGGGCTTCTCCGACACAGCCAAACTGAGCAAAGGCTTTCAGGGCGGACTCACTGGCAGAAACTCCATGAGTATTATTAATGCACGCTACTACGCCAATGGTCGCTTCTTCTGGGATGAAAGAGCCAGCACACTGGAAGTTCAAACCCTTCAACCCATTCAAGACCATACTGAAATGGGCTTGACCTTAGATACCTTAGTGAATCGTCTGAGTAGAACCACCCATTATCCTGTGCTCTTTACCAATGCTTTTGGTAACAGCACCATTACACCCGATCGCGTATCTCGTGCATTATCACAGTTTGTTCGCTCCGTCGTTTCTTACCAATCTAAATATGATGTTGGCAGAGCAGCATTAGCACCCGGACAAAACCCTGCTGTAACACCTTTCGCCAACTTTACAGCACAAGAAAATCAAGGCAAACAAATATTCTTGGCTCCTGCTAGTTGTGGTGCTTGTCACGGTACTGAGACTTTCGTTGCACCCGGTTCAAGAAACAATGGTTTGGATTTAATCCCAACAGATAATGGTGTTGGTGCAGCATTAGGCATTGCCAACAGAAACGGCGAATTCAAAGTAACTACATTGAGAAACGTAGAACTAACCGCACCTTATATGCACGATGGTCGCTTCAATACTCTAGAGGAAGTCGTAGAGCATTATAGTAGCGGTGTAAAAAATCATCCTAATCTATCACCTCCACTACGCGCACCCAACGGTGCTGTAGTCAATAGAAATTTCTCTGTAGCCGAAAAAGCAGCACTGGTTGCTTTCATGAAAACATTAACGGACAGAACATTGGCTACAGAAGCCAAGTACAGTAATCCTTTCAGAAATAGATAACGGAATTAGTAACTGATTAATTTCTCCAATCTGCCTACCACTTTCTCAGCGGTGGGCAGCATTGCTTTCTCCAGTGCCATATTGATAGGAATGGCCGGCAGGTTTAATGCACCCATCACTTCTACTTTTGCATCTAAGAAATGATAGCATTGATTAGTAATACGCAGCGATAGTGCTTCTGCAAATGAATTATTCTGTTGCTCTTCGCTTAACACCAATACTTTACCATGACGCTTCACTGCTTCAAATACAGTTTGCTCATCTAATGGGAAGAGTGTACGCAAGTCAATGATTTCAACGCGACCATTCAACTGCTCGGCAGCCTGCTTGGCCCAATACACACCCATACCATAAGTAATTACTGCAACAGATTCACCTTTACGTACTTTCTCCGCATCTGCTGCATGCGCAATAGCTGCTTTACCTAAAGGCAGTATATAATCTTTGGATGGCTCGATAGTTTTGGCATCATCTGTACCGGGTACTTTGCTCCAATACAAACCCTTATGCTCCAACATCACTACAGGGTTTGGATCCATGAAAGCAGCTTTCATCAAACCCTTCATATCAGCCGCATTAGATGGATACACCACTTTAATACCCTTGATACTTAACAGCGTACTTTCTACACTACCACTATGGTAAGGACCACCGCCACCATATGCACCAACCGGTACGCGCAATACCATCTGCACAGGATACTTACCGTTAGAGAGGTAACAAGACTTAGATACTTCTGTTACCAACTGGTTCAAACCGGGATAGATATAATCACCAAACTGCACTTCCACAATCGGTTTCATACCAACAGCCGACAAACCAATGGTAGAACCAACAATATATGCTTCCTGAATCGCGGTGTTGAACACACGATGATCGCCATATTTATCAGCAAGCGTAGCAGCTTCGCGGAATACGCCACCCAAACGCTTACCTACATCCTGTCCATATAAAATCGCTTCCGGATGTTCCTCCATCAATTCATCAATGGCATGCAAAGCAGCATCTACCATCATGATCTTCTCACCATTCTTCGGACTACGAATGCCTCTTTCCTCTTTCACAGGTGTAGGTACAAACACATGCTCTTCTACTGAATGCACATCAGGCTCAGCTGCTGCAACCGCTAATTGGAATTGCTGCGTGATTACCTGCTCTGCATCTGTTTCTACTTTATTTATCTCATGCTCGCTAAAACCAATGGTACCGAGCAGTACACGCATTTTTGGAATTGGATCGTACAAACCATGCTTCAACAAATCTTCTCTGGTACGATAAAACTCTTTTCTTACACCACTAGTATGGTGACCCAGCAATGGCACTTTTGCATGCACCAGCACTGGTCTTCTTTCATAACGAGCATAATCAACCGCTTGCTTCATGGTTTCGTAGCTGCGCATGAAATCGCTGCCATCACACTGCATACGCTTCAACCCTTTGAAACCACAAGCAAACTCATACGCATTCATGGTACGGGTTTCCTCTGCGCTAGCGCTGATACCCCAACCATTATCCTGCACCAAGTATACAATCGGTAATTGCTTCAGTACAGCAAACTGTAATGCCTCACTCACTTCACCTTCCGTTATACTACCATCACCCAGAGAACACAATACAACAGGAGAACGACCATCTGCGTCTTTGCGCAATGTATCGTTATGGTATTTTTCTAAGAACTGTATGCCCTGTGCTAAACCAGTGGTTGGAATAGCCTGCATACCTGTTGCACTACTTTGGTGTATGATGGAAGGACGATCGCTGTCTTTGCTGCTAGGATGACAATAATAAGAACGACCACCAGAGAATGGGTCATCTTTCTTAGCCAACAACTGCAGCATTAATTCGTAAGGTGTAAAACCCGTTGACAGCATTAAGCTATCATCACGATAGTAAGGACTTACCCAGTCAATCGGCAGCAATTGCATACCAGTAGCAATCTGGATAGCTTCATGCCCGCGGCTGGTGGAATGTACATATTTGCAAACCTGGCGGTTGGCATCATAAGTATCGCACATAGCTTTGGCTGTGACCATCAGCCTATATGCGTTCATGATGATTTCTGGTGTTAACATGCCGGTTTGCTTTGCGTACTTAGTTTATTTTATCTCCAGTTCAAATGCTTTTTCCTTACCGTAAAAACCCTCTAACACATCTCCAACCACTACTTCACCAACACCGGCAGGAGTACCTGTATAAATCAGGTCGCCGATATTCAGTGAAAAGTACTGTGACACATGTGCGATGATATGCGCGAAAGAAAAAATCATGTCTTTGCTGTTTCCACTCTGCACTACTTCATTATTCTTCTTCATTGAAAAGAGCAATTCCTCTTTTCCCAAATCCTGCGGCAAAGGATACCAGTTACCGATAACTGCAGAATTATCCCAGGCTTTGGCTTTTTCCCATGGCAGTCCTTTCTTCTTCAATTCTGCCTG
The DNA here is from genome assembly GCA_019745155.1 of Chitinophagaceae bacterium. GTDB lineage: Bacteria > Bacteroidota > Bacteroidia > Chitinophagales > Chitinophagaceae > JAFLBI01. The sequence continues at coordinate 220,890 of JAIETM010000004.1, forward strand.
CACATCTCTTGCGGTAAAATCGATACCCACAGTAATGGCATCAACGTATTTTATCGCCTGCTTCTCAGGAATGTATTTGCCATTTTTGGAAATACGCAGCACTAACTCAAGCTCGTAATGTAATTCATTGGAAAATTCTGGGTAATAGAATGGCGCATGAGGTTGCAGTAGGGCCGATTTCGGTTTCATGAAGATCACCGGCTCCTCTGGAACTGCGTTACCCAGCTCTTTTGCATGGTCTATATAATTTCTACCAACGCAAAAAATTTTCATAGTACGTGCCTGTTTAAAATATGTATCAAGTCAGCCGGCTTCAAAAACACCTGAGATCAGGTTGGGGAAGGGTATGGTTTTGGCTACTTGAATGATATTTTGCCAGTACTATAACTGATTATGAGCCGATTTTATTATGCGAAGGACAAATTATTTACCATATTCATCGTACGTTCCAGCCCGATGGTGGCAAACTGCTCGATAATCTCTACAGATTTGATGATTTTCTGGTCTACAATGGGGCGCTCATCGGCCAACCAGTGACCCAATACAAAATCAGCCTGACGGCCTTTAGGGTAGTTGTTACCAATCCCAAAACGCAGCTTGGGATAAGCATCTGTGCCCATCATTAACTGTATGTCTTTCAATCCATTATGACCGCCATCGCTACCACTGGGGCGAAGCCTGAGTTTATTCAGCGGAATGGCCAACTCATCTACTATGGTGAGGGTATTCGCGAGTTCTACTTTCTCCTTATCGAACCAATAGCGAAAAGCTTTTCCGCTTAGGTTCATGTAAGTGCTAGGTTTGATGCAGACAAATTTCTTTCCCTTCCAACTCACTTCCGCCACATCGGCCAGGCGATCAGTACGCCAGAACTGGTTATGCTTGAGTACAAATGCATCCACCACATCAAAGCCGATGTTGTGCCGCGTATGTTTATACTCTGCGCCAATATTGCCCAAGCCTACGATCAGAAATTTGTTCATGCCGCAAATGTACAGGTAAAGAAAAAAGACCCCGCAGTTGCAGGGCCTTATGTTTTGTTTCGGAATAGCATTTGATAAGCTGTTCCAGAAATTCGTGTAATCTGTGTAATCCGAGCGAATCCGTGAATTACTTCTTCTTCTCGTCTTTTGCAGCAGCAGCTTCTTCTTGCTTAAGCTGACGGGTCATCACTACAGATGCAACAGGGATACGTGGAGAGTTGATGATCTCCATGTTATCAGCTTGTACATCTTCTACGCGGATATTACCGTTTACAGCCAGATTGGTGATGTCTACCTCGATGTTCTCTTTCAAAAACTTAGGCAGGGTCTTTACTTTCAGCGACTTCATTTTAGTCACCAGTTTACCACCATCCTTCACACCGATTGAGTTACCAACGAACTTCAATGGCAGTGTGGCTACTACTTTCTTGTCATCTACCAGTTCCAGCAGATCTACGTGGATCAAAGCATCAGATACTTTGTCGAACTGCATGTCCTTCAAAATGCATCTGTAGGTTTTACCATCCACTTTCACTTCTGCTAACTGAAATTGTGCAGTGTACACCAGAGGCTTGAAAGCCTTGGCAGGAGCAGCGAAATTCACTTCCTGCGCACCCTCGTAAATTACACCTGGCACCAGTTCCTGAGAGCGCATTTGGCGGGTGGCTTTTTTGCCAAATTCGGTCCTCAGTTGTCCTTCGATTGTAATTGTATTCATAAAATTGATTTTTGTCCCCGTTTTTTCGGGACGGCAAAGGTAGGCGCTTGGGCTGGAAGCACAAAGAGAAAAGACAATTATTTACGGAATGCAAATGGCCCCATTTTTCTGGGGCCATCTACACAAATTATTGATAATCAGCCTTATTTATCTCTACCTCTTAATTGCGAGTGTATGAAGAGACTGGTAATACTCTTGTTTTCATAGGCATTTCTAATCGCAATAGCGAAGAGATCGGCCACAGAAAGTGCGCGAATTTTAGCAGATTCCTGTTTCAATGGAATGGTATCACAAACAATCAGCTCTTCGAGTACACTATTTTCAATATTCTCGTAGGCTTTACCACTCAACACAGGGTGCGTACACAAAGCACGTACACTTCTGGCACCTTTTTCCTTCAATAAACCTGCAGCTTTAGCAAGCGTACCGCCAGTATCGCAGATATCATCGATCAACACAATATCCCTGTCTGCAACATCACCAATCACCACCATACTGGCAATTTCATTAGCACGCTTACGGTGCTTATCGCAAATCACCATTTCAGCATTGAAATAGCTGGCAATCTCACGAACACGGTTGGTACTGCCCACATCAGGTGCGGCAAAAGTGAGGTTGGCCAATTTCAATTGCTCGATGTATGGGATGAAGATGGCAGAACTATCCAGATGATCCACAGGGATATCAAAGAATGCCTGTATCTGCGAAGCGTGCAGGTCCATGGTGATTACACGATCAGCACCAGCAGCTTCTAACAAAGTAGCAATCAGTTTAGAGCCAATAGCCACGCGGGGCTTATCTTTTCTGTCCTGACGCGCATAACCATAATAAGGAATCACGGCAATGATCTTGTAGGCACTTGCACGCTTGGCCGCATCAATCATGAGCAACAACTCCATGATATTATCGGTTGGAGCATAAGTGCTTTGCACTAAAAAAACATAATCGCCGCGGATACTCTCCAGAAATATGGGTTGAAATTCACCATCGCTGAATTTCTGGATATTCACTTTACCAAGGGGCACACCAAATCTAGAAGCAATTTTCTCAGCCAGTTTCTGTGATCCGGTGCCCGAGAAGATCTTTACGGAGGGATTCATAGCTAGGAGGAATGTTGGGCGAAGATAAATGAGAGATTTATCATTTCTGGTTTTATGATACACATCCTGTGCAAAGAATTTTTTTGTTGATGCATAAATTAGAAAAAACAGGATGCATGACCGCTATTAAAACTTGGGCACCTGACGATAGACCCAGAGAAAAAATGGCACTCAAAGGCACAGCAGCATTGAGCAATGCCGAATTACTGGCCATACTCATTAACAATGGAACGAAGGATCAATCTGCATTGGATCTTGCACGTATTCTATTAGAGAAATGCCAGCAAGACCTCACCAAACTGGGCAAAATGCGGGTGAAAGAAATACAACAGCTGAAAATCAAAGGTTTGGGCGAGAAAAAAGCCATCACCATTGCAGCTGCGCTGGAATTGGGTTTAAGACGACAGGCCAGCAGTCACCAAAAAACGACCATCACCAGCAGTAAGGATATTGCTCAATACTTGCAAAGCAGGTTACAGTACAAACGACATGAATTGTTTATGGCTATTTACCTGAACCGTAGCAATAAGATTGTGTATGAAACCGTGATCAGCGAGGGCGGATTAACAGGAACCGTTGCCGATCCGCGCATCATCCTTAAACAGGCACTGGAGCATGATGCAGTATCCATCATCCTGTCGCACAATCATCCCAGCGGCAGCTTAAAGCCCAGTAAGCAGGATGAATTGCTCACCAATAAGATTAAGCAAGCGGCTTTACTGATGGATATACAAGTACTGGATCACATCATTGTGAGTGAAGCAGGTTATTTCAGCTTTGCCGATGAAGGATTACTTTAATTAAGCTTGTGGAGCGGGACCACCGAAATGCATAGGAATCTCGATCTGCTCTAAATCCTGAATAGGACCATTAGCAGCTTCATAACGCTCAATATTTTCTTCCAAAGCCTTCATGAAACGCTTAGCATGCATGGGCGTAAAGATGATACGGCTCTTTACACGGCTTTTGGGTACACCGGGCATGACGCTCACGAAATCAATCACAAATTCTGCATGGCTATGGGTAATGATGGCCAGATTGGCGTAGTCGCCTTCAGCGATTTCCTCGCTGATTTCGATATTGAGCTGATTATTGGGTTGCTGTTCCATGTTTGCAATTTAGCCAGCAAATGTAGCGGTTTAGGCTTTGCGAACCTGCATCTGCTGTGGATCCCAGTGAATCACTTTTTGTTGAAAATAACTTTCATTGCAAGCCAAGCAAGGCGCTGCTGCACGAAAACCAAAAGCAGCATCTTCTACCACTGGCAATTGCTTTCTTACGGCTGCAAAGAAATTAGCAAAATGATCTTTGGAATCGCTGTAACCGGCAGGTGCTGCATAGCGAATGGGCGATAATGAGGGTGCAGCTTTATCTTCAGCAGAAAAACGGGCATTATACTCCTTCCTAATCTGTGCTTGCATCGCGGCAGGATAAGTATCCAAACTATCCCACCCGCCCAAGCCGGGTGCTATAGGCATTTTGCTCCTTTGGATAGTGAAATCATTCCAGCCAAAATTCAACACCCCTTCCGTGCCCACAAAACGTGTTGTAGCAGTATCGCCCATCCCACTAATGAGGTTTACGCGAAGTGTTACCTGAAATGCTTTGTGTTGAGGCGTATCTGGATATTCCAATACTGCTGTCATCACATCCGGCACATTGCGCCCGTCCTTCCAGTAGCACAAATCGCCAGTAGCGAAAATGCGTGAGGGACCAAAACTATCTGTTAGAAAATGTAAGCCTGACAATAAATGCACAAACAAATCACCCGCCACACCAGTTCCATATTCTTTGTAATTACGCCACCAGAAGAATTTTTTGGCATCGAATACATCCTGCTGTTTACCTCGCTGGTATCTTTTCCAGTCAACAGTTTCAGGCGAAGCATCTACAGGCATCGTGTATTTCCATGCACCTAATACACTTTGTCTGTCGAAAGCTGCTTCTACAGAATTGAGCTGACCAATTTCACCAGCTTTATACAATTCCTTCGCTTTTGCATAAGCAATACTGCTCACACGCTGACTACCCACCTGCAACAAAGCACCGGTTTCCTGCTGTACTTTCAGCAAAGCCTGTCCCTGATGCAATTGATGCACCAAAGGCTTTTCACAATACATCGCTTTACCAGCACGCATGGCATCAATACTGATGGCATCATGCCAGTTATCAGAAGTACAAACGAGGATGGCATCAATATCTTCTCTGTTAATCAATTCGCGATAATCGCGAGTGGTGATTAAAGATTGACCATACAATTCTTTTGCCCTGGCCAGTCTGCCATCATATAAATCACAAACAGCTGCTAATTCAATTCCCGGCAACTGCATAAAGGTTTGCGCATTTCTGAAACCAATGATGCCGAATCCAATTACCGCAACACGAATACGATCATTGGCTGCATATTCTTTTTGAGCTGATTGCAACAAAATTTCTTGCCTTTCTCTTGCAGCAAGGTCTTGCAATGAAGCCGCTGTGATGGCAATGGCTGATCCACCGATCTTTCGTATAAAATCTCGTCTGTTAGACATATTATTTCAGTTGTTTGTATTGCTGCTGAAAGTATTGTGCATCTGCAATCACATCCTGTACATTGCTTGTCCAGTTAGCTTCATGTTCAATAGAGAAAAATCCTTTGAAACCCTGACGCTTCAATTCCTTTAATACACCAGCAATATTGCTCTTGCCAGTTCCGAAAATGACATCATCTGCTTTGGGATTGCCAAACTCAGCCACATCTTTTACATGCAAACCATACACTTTACCTGAGAGTTTTTTTAAACATTCCACAGGGTCTAAGCCGTTTCTTACCCAATGACCAATATCCGCGCAAGCGCCAATATTTGGCCTGCCTTTAGCAGCAGCCAGTACAGAATCAGGATGCCAATATAAACTTGGTTTAGGATGATCATGAATAGCTACTTTAATACCATACTTTCCTGCTAAGTCATTCACTACATCTAAATGCGCTTTTGCAGGTTCAGCAGTAATGACGGGTATCGACATATCTTTTGCAAATGAGAAGTAAGCTTCCCATTCTTCCGGCTTGTCGCAAACCACAACACCAAAAGCATGTACGTCTATTTTATGCGATGCCAACCAGTCACGAACTGTTTTCCTTTGCGCGGCATCCATTGCCGGGCCAAAAACGCCAGCTAAACCCCCACCCAATTTTTGTCCGGGATAAACTTCGATAGTTTTCAAACCAGTACTATCTACACGTATTAAAGCATCATGAAAACTGGAGATATGAAAGGTCCAGAGTTGAATACCCAATTTCCAGTCTTTGACTTGAGCTATAGCTGTTGAAAGAAAAAAAATGGCAACCAGAGATAAAAAGATACGCTTCATAAAACATTTTGATTCAGAAAGATAGAAAAAGGGCGGAACAGAGAACTGTTCCGCCGACATAAAATTAAAACTGCAAATGAGGTAATTAAGATAGGTAAATTCTGAAAAATCAAGAATTTTTTATGCCTCAAAGTTTCTTTTAGTGAAATAGCTTTCTCTAAATAATTGGCTACTCTCACTCTGCCCGCTACCTTTGCCGCATGATACTATTGGATGGAAAAATTGCTTCAGCAGCTGTAAGACAGCAGCTTACAACAGAAGTAGCCGGCCTGAAAGCCGCGGGTAAAAGAACCCCTCACCTGGCCGCAATTCTTGTAGGAAATAACGGTGCCAGCGAGACTTATGTGGCCAGCAAAGTGAAGCATTGTGAGGAAATCGGCTTTGCTTCCACCCTGGTTCGTTTGCCTGAAACCACCACAGAAGCAGATTTACTCGCCAAGATCAGCGAACTGAACCAAGCGCCAGAAATCGACGGTATTCTTGTTCAACTGCCGCTCCCTAAGCATATTAACGAGCAATTAGTAATCCAGGCCATTGATCCTTCCAAGGACGTAGACGGGTTTCACCCAGCAAGTGCAGGTAAACTTGTTCAGGGCTTACCCACCTTCATCCCAGCTACCCCTTATGGTATCATGCTTATGCTGGAGCATTTCAATATTACTACCAAGGGCAAACATGCCGTAGTCATTGGCCGAAGCAATATTGTGGGCCGACCCATGAGTATTTTGCTGAGCAGCAATAGCCAATATGGCAACGCTACTGTTACTGTTTGTCATTCTCATACACCCAACCTCAAAGAAATTTGCCTGCAAGGCGATATTCTGGTTGCCGCTTTAGGCCGACCAGAGTTTGTAAAAGCCGACATGGTAAAAACTGGAGCTATTGTGATTGATGTGGGTATCACCCGCGTAGAGGATGCAACTGCCAAAAAAGGTTTCCGCATCAAAGGCGATGTTGCTTTTGATGAGGTTGCTGCTGTAGCCGGCGCATTAACACCAGTACCCGGTGGTGTTGGCCTTATGACCATCGCAGGCTTACTGAAAAATACTTTACAGGCATATTACCAGCGCAATGCAGGATAGTACCACACATATCCATACCATGTTGCCCGTGATGGAATCTTTTTATACCCTGCAGGGTGAAGGATACCATCAAGGTAAAGCAGCTTATTTTATTCGTCTCGGCGGATGCGATGTGGGTTGCGTTTGGTGCGATGTAAAAGACAGCTGGGATGCCAACAAACATCCCAAACACAGCATTGATGCCATAGTAACAAAAGCATTGGCTGAAACCAATCAGCAACCATCTATTGCGGTGATCACTGGCGGCGAACCCTTGATGCATCCATTAGATACACTCACACAAGCATTAAAAGCAGCTGGCTTTCAAACCAATATTGAAACATCAGGCGCACATCCTTTAAGTGGTGAGTGGGATTGGATCTGTCTCTCACCAAAAAAATTCAAAGCACCTTTACCTGAGATACTGCCACTGGCCCATGAATTAAAAGTGGTGATCTTCAATAAACATGATTTTGAGTGGGCAGAACAATATGCGGCACATGTAAGCCCTGATTGCAAACTATACCTCCAACCGGAATGGGATAAAGCTGCTACAGTTACTCCGCTGATTGTTGATTATATCAAAGCCAACCCACAATGGGCATTAAGCTTGCAAACGCATAAGTACATCAACGTACCCTGATGCATTTTTAACAGCTGTATTCCACTGAGTTTGCAGATATTACAGCATCATTGTGGAACATGAAATATTTACTATCCTTTTTGTTGATCGCGCTGTTTACTACTGCTTCGGCTCAGAATAACCGAAAGAGCAAGCTCTTTGCTGCCAAAGCAGTTGAGTTATTTGAAAAAGCAGCCATTTTACTGCGCGATGGTGAACCCAAAAAAGCCATCCCACTTTTACAACAAAGCCTGCAACTGGATAGTAATTTTCTGGAGGCCAACCTCACTTTAGCCGGTGCTTATGGCGAGATCAAAGATTATCAGCGCGCTGCAGCACAATACGAAAATGCATTCAAGCAAGACAAGACAAATACTAGTTTCTACTACCTGCCCTACTCCATTAATCTAGCAGGACTGGGTAAATACGAAGCAGCATTGCAAGCATTAGAAGTCTTCGCATCAACACCCAATCTCAGTGAGCGTAGCAAAAAAAGCTTGGCCTATCGCAAAGCCACTTATGAGTTTGCCATCAACTATGCAAAAACGCATCCGAATCAACAGTATTTTTTTAACCCGATGAACTTGGGTGATAGCGTGAATACTGCTCGCTCTGAATACTTGCCTTGCGTAACCATCGAAGACAGCCTCATTGTTTTTACTCGCTTGGTGGATGGTATGCGCGAAGATTTCATTGAGAGTAGAATCAGCGGTAACAATCAGTATACCAAATGGAAAACCATCCCAGGCTCTTTGAATGAAGAACCAAAGAAAGGCGCCATCACACTTTCGCCAGATGGTGAGTGGATGATTTTTGCAGCAGATTTTTCAGGTCGCGGCCTAGGTAGTTTTGATCTCTATATTACTTATTGGACCAACGAAGGCTGGAGTGAACCGGTAAATCTGGGCGATAAAATCAATACAGAATTCTGGGAAACAACACCATCGCTGAGTCCCGATAAACGCACTTTGTATTTTACGAGTAACAGACCAGGCGGTGTGGGTGGTTCAGACCTTTATGTATCCTACATGCAACCCAACGGCAAATGGGGTGCTGCAGAAAACATGGGCCCCATACTCAATTCAGCAGGCGATGAAATGGCACCATTCATTCACGCAGATAATCAAACCTTGTATTTCACTTCATCTGGCCATCCTGGTTATGGTGGTGCTGATTTATTCATCAGCAGAAAGCAAGCTGGCGGCACTTGGAGTAAACCAGAAAATCTGGGCTATCCCATCAACACCATTGAGAATGATGGTAGTCTTGCAGTAGCTGCAGATGGTAAAACCGCTTACTATTCCAGCAACAGAAGCGATAGTCGCGGGGGACTTGATCTATACACATTTGAATTACGCGAAGACATTCGTCCTTACAAAACCTTGTACGTAAAAGGCAATGTATTTGATGCCAAAACCAAACAACCTGTACCCGCATCTGTTGAGCTGATTGACAATAGCATCAACCAACCACTGATGAAAATTCAGACCGATGGTAGTGGTGCTTATTTCATCACTTTGCCTATCGGCAAAGACTATACTTTCTCTGTGAACAGAAAAGGCTATCTCTACTATACAGAACAATACTCTTTAAGCGGCAAAGCTGCAGACAGCACGTATCAAAAAGACATTGCGCTGCAACCGGTAATACTCAACAGCACATTTGTCTTCAACAATATTCAATTTGCAACTGCTTCGTATCAATTATTGCCCATCAGTTTGGTTGAGCTAGACCGACTCCTACTCGTGATGCAAGAAAACCCAACGCTCAAAATTCAGATCAGTGGCCATACAGATAATGTGGGCAAGGCCGATGATAACCTGAAACTATCTGAGAATCGTGCAAAATCTGTTGCCGATTACCTCATGAGTAAAGGCGTTGCCGCAGGCAGATTGAGTTGGAAAGGCTTCGGAGCTACACAACCCATTGCAGACAATACGACAGAAAGCGGCAGGGCTAAGAATAGAAGAACAGCCTTCACCATTACCGGGCTATGATATAGCTTTTGGTTTTTTGATATTCCATATAAGACAAGCTGATTATTTAGCTTGAGCTTATGGATGAAGCAAGTCTCTATGCCATAGCCTTAAGCATGGTACCTGAAATAGGCTCCATCAGAGCCAAATTATTGCTGGATCATTTCGGCAATGCTGCAGATATCTTCAAAGCCAAGAGGAAAACACTAGAGGCAATTGAAGGTATTGGCACTACAGTTGCACAAAGTATTGTGAACTGGAAAGACCTCGCTTTCGCTGAAGCCGAACTACAATTATGTACTGAACACGACATTACAATTCTGCACTATCATCATCCCGATTATCCCAGCCGCTTAAGACATTGTTATGATGCGCCTGCTGTTTTGTTTTACAAAGGCAATGCTGATCTCAACAAACAAAAAATCATCAGCATCATTGGCACACGTAACAATACTAATTATGGCAAAGCCATTACTGAAGAATTACTGGAAGCATTGCAAGGCATGGATGTATTGGTGGTGAGCGGATTGGCTTTTGGCATTGATATAATTGCACACAAAGCAGCACTAGAAAATCAACTGGAAACAGTGGGCGTATTGGCGCATGGTATAGACAGCATTTATCCTTCGCAACACAAATCACTCGCTAAAGAAATGATCGCCCACGGCGGATTGTTGACAGAATTCCCGCAGGGTACCAAAGCAGACAGGCATAATTTTCCGCGCAGAAACCGGATAGTTGCCGGTATGGCAGATGCAACCATTGTTATTGAAACAGCTGAGAAAGGCGGCAGCATGATTACCGCAGAACTGGCCTGGACCTATAACCGCGATTTGTTTGCCGTGCCGGGAAAGATTTCTGACAGTAAGAGCGCAGGTTGCAACCAGCTCATTCGACAACAGAAAGCACAGATTTATACCAGTCCTAAACAATTCCTCAAGGATATCGGCTGGCTAAATAAACCCGTCAAACGCCAATCGCAAAGGCTACTCTTCCCAGAACTCAGCGAAACAGAGCAGCAGATTGTAGACCTACTGCAAAAAGCAGACAGCCTGCATATTGACCTTCTCTATCAGCAAAGTGGACTGAGCAGCAGTGCCGTAGCCGCAGCCATGCTGAATTTAGAGATGCAGAACATTGTGCTTAGCCTGCCAGGCAAAATGTTTAAACTGGCCTGAAAAATTGGATTTGCCCCGTAAGGGATGCTGCCATTATCTTTGCACATGGCAACAAGAAAATCCTCCGCTCAGAAATCCCAAGATGCAAGACTGTTCGGTTTAGGCCTCACATTTGATGATGTGTTACTCATGCCCGCGTTCAGTCAGGTGTTACCCCGCGATGTAGACACCAGCACCAAACTCACCCGTCAGCTTACCATCAACATTCCCATGCTCTCAGCAGCCATGGATACCGTTACAGAAGCCAATCTGGCCATTGCCCTGGCACGCGAAGGCGGTCTGGGTATCCTGCACAAGAACATGTCTATTGAAAAACAGGCAGAACAGGTTCGTAAGGTGAAGCGAAGCGAGAGCGGATTAATTGTTGACCCTGTTACCCTCCATGCAGAAGCTACTGTAGGCGATGCATTGCGCATGATGAAAGAGAATAAGATCGGCGGTATTCCCATTGTGGATGCTCAACAGAAACTGGTGGGCATTTTAACCAACCGTGACCTTCGTTTTGAAACACACGACAAAAACAGAAAAGTGAAGGAAGTGATGACCAAGGATAACTTGGTGACTGCTCCAGAAGGCACTGATCTGAAAAAAGCAGAAATCATTTTCAGAAAGCATAAGATTGAGAAACTGCCTGTGGTAAACAAGCAGGGCAAACTCACCGGTTTAATTACGTACAGAGATATTTTACAATTACGCAACTTCCCCAATGCTGTGAAAGATGGCATGGGCCGATTGCTGGTAGGTGCTGCATTAGGCATTACCAAGGATTTGCTCGACAGAGCTGCGGCTTTACAAGCAGTAGGCGTAGATGTTGTGACATTGGATAGTGCGCATGGCCATAGTGCTGGCGTCATCAACGCTTTAAAGACATTGCGAAAGAGTTTCAAAAACTTACAAATCATTGCAGGCAATGTGGGTACTGCAGCAGGTGCTAAAGCTTTGGCCGACGCAGGTGCTGATTGTGTAAAAGTAGGTATTGGTCCGGGTTCTATTTGTACCACACGTATTGTAGCCGGTGCAGGTGTGCCCCAGCTAACTGCTATTATGGAAGTGGCTGCTGCTTTAAAGAGTAAGCAAGTGCCTTTGATTGCTGATGGCGGTATTCGTTACACAGGTGATATGGTGAAAGCTTTGGCAGCAGGTGCCAATGTGGTGATGATGGGTAGTGTGTTTGCAGGCGTGGAGGAAAGTCCGGGCGAAACCATTATCTACGAAGGCAGAAAGTTCAAAGAGTATCGCGGTATGGGCAGCTTGGGTGCGATGAGCCAAGGAAGTGGCGATCGTTATTTCCAGGATGTAGAAGACGACGTGAAGAAATTTGTACCGGAAGGTATTGAAGGTCGTGTTGCGTATAAAGGTTATCTGAGAGAAGTAGTCTATCAGTATGTTGGCGGACTCAGAGCCGGTATGGGCTATTGCGGCGCCAAGAATATCAGTGAGCTGCAAAAAGCCACTTTTGTCCAAATCACCAATGCAGGTATGCGCGAAAGCCATGCGCACGATGTGGACATCACGAAGGAAGCACCCAATTACAGCAGAAAATAATCATCTACGCTCCGCAAGGAGCGTTTTTTATTTGCAGGCTTATACCGAACTTGCCGCAAAACCTTTTGATCTTGCGTAGAATCCTTTTATTACTGTGTTTCCTGACAGGTACATTTTTCTCCTTTGCACAGGATAGTTCCCGCTTACGCATCAGCATACTCACCTGCGCACCAGGTGGTGAACTCTATGCCACATTCGGACATACCGCTATACGCGTGATTGACAGCACGACGCAGCGCGATATCATTTTCAACTACGGCACTTTTGATTTTAGTGATCCTGATTTCTATACCAAGTTTATTAGAGGCAAGCTTTTGTATTTTCTGTCTGCTGAAGACCCAACTTCTTTTGCCTATAGTTATCAAATGGATAACAGAAGTGTTTGGGAGCAAGAACTCAATCTGTCTCCCGCACAAAAACAAGCTTTATTCAATGCCCTGCTGAACAATATGCAAGGCGACAATCGATACTACCAGTACGATTTTCTCTTCGACAATTGTACCACTAGAGTAAGTGAGTTACTCAGCAAAACAACTGGCTTTACTGTTCCCCAGCCGCTTGTTCCTAAAGGCACCACGTATCGCAACATGTTACATGAGTATCTCGACAAAGGCAATCAGCCCTGGAGCAAGTTGGGTATCGACTTGTTGTTGGGTAGCAAGATTGATGAACCTGTGAGCATTGCATCATCGATGTTTTTGCCTGATTATCTGATGAAGGGATTGGATAGTAGCAAACCACTTCTCGCCAAACCAAAAACCTATTTCCTGCAAACACCGGTAATTGAAGCAGGCAATAGCATGTATATGCCCACCTTGGTGATGAGTATTTTATTGATTGGTATAGTCTTGCTATCACAATGGAAGCAAGAACAGTGGTCGCTTTTTTTCAAAATATTGGATTCTGCATTGTTCTACATTACTGGCATGGCCGGAATCCTATTACTCTTTATGTGGGTTGGTACTGATCACAAAGCCTGTAGCAATAACTATAACCTGATCTGGGCCCTGCCAACACATGCCATTGCCGCTTTTGCATTATGGAAAAAGCGTAAATGGATGCATACTTATTTCAAAGTATCTTCTTTACTATACATCATCGTTTTAGCAAGCTGGTGGTTTTTACCACAAGAGTTCAACCCTGCGCTGTTTTATTTTGTTTTAATACTGCTGTACAGATCAGTGATGCAGCAAAAATGGCACGCACATGCAAGAAATATTTGAGTTTGGCGGAAGTAAAATATATTACCTCGACATAGGTAAGGGTAACACCATTGTTTTGCTACATGGTTTTGGAGAGGATAGTCAAATCTGGAACAGACAAATTGCTTTATTGTCGCAAAATTATAGGCTCATTGTACCCGATCTTCCTGGCAGTGGCAATTCAAGCATGCTCTCAACACCAGATACAATTGAAGCCTATGCTACTGCCATTGAAGCCTTGCTGAATCATCTATCGGTTAACAAATGCATCATACTGGGACATAGTATGGGTGGCTATATCACACTTGCTTTTGCAGAAGCGTATCCAGAGCGATTATTGGGCTGGGGACTGATTCATTCTACGGCATTTGCAGACTCGGAGGAAAAGAAGCTAAATAGACAAAGAGGCATCGAGTTAATGCAACAATACGGTACTTATGCATTTCTGCGTAATACCATTCCCAACCTCTTTGCTGACAGCTATAAAAAGCAAGAACCTAAGGTGCTGGATGAACTGATTGAATCAGCCAAAGCGTTTACGGCAGAAGCCTGCTGCGCTTATTATAAGGCCATGAAGAATCGGCCAGACAGAACCCATGTATTGTCAAGCAGCAAAACACCGGTTTTATTCATCTTAGGAACAGAAGATGTTGCAGCTCCGTTAAATGATCTACTGCAACAAGTGCATTTACCCTCAACCGCTTATATTCATATCTTGGATGGTGTTGGGCACATGGGTATGCTGGAGGCAACCAAAAAGGTAAATGCACACGTAGCTGAATTTGCAGCCGACATCTTCAAGGCACAATGAAGAAAATTTGCTGGTTATACTGCTGTTTGCTATTTGCATTACCCGCAATGGCCGATCACCTTAAGGGAGGCTGGGTACAATACAATTATCTTGGATCAGGTTCTAACAATAGTAATCGATATCAAATTATTGTGAGACAGTATCTTGATTGCAATTCCAGAGCAGGACAAATCGATCAACAAATATTCCTAGCAATATACTCTGGCGCTACCTTGGTTCAAAGATATACTGTTCTACTTAGCGGAACAGAAACTCTTAACAAAAGCCAGTTCGATCCTTGCATCTCACCTCCACCTACCGTTTGTTATCGGATTGACAGATATGAACAGGTTGTTGAACTTCCCGTTACCACAGGCACTTACACCTTAGCTGTACAAAGGTGTTGCCGCATAGCCGGCATTGTGAATGTCAGCCAGTCAAACACCGTTGGTGTTACCTATACCAATACCATTCCGGGAACCATTACCAGTTTTAGTTTCGCCAACAACAGCAGTCCCATTTTTGCACAAAGAGATACTGCTGTGGTTTGTTACAATTCGCCCATCAATTTTGATTTTAGCGCAACTGATACTGATGGCGACTCTTTGAGCTATACATTCTGTGATGGTATTGTTGGAGGAAGTAATGCCAATGGCGGTCAGCAACCAGATCCCCCCAGCCCTCCTCCATATGCAAGTGTCTTCTACAACCCCGGATATTCAGGCGGCCAACCTTTGGGTCCTAATGTCAGGATTGACAGTAAAACAGGGCTAATTACTGGCACAACCCCAAGTACTGTTGGAGACTATGTAGTTGCTGTTTGTGTTAGTGAATTTAGAAATGGATTCCTGATAGGCGTTACCAGAAAAGAAATTCATGTTACCGTTGCCAATTGCCAAATATCAGCTGCGAGATTAGATCCACAGTATATTTCCTGTGATGGGTTTACACTCAACTTTTTCAACCAATCAACATCTACTGATATCAATAAATATCTCTGGACCTTCGGTACAGGCAGACCAGTCATTGACACCACTTCACAACCTACACCAACATTCACTTATCCCGACACAGGCACTTACCGATTAAAACTGAAAGTAACAACCATCGGCGGTTGTTCAGATTCTACCACTGCAACAGTGAAAGTATATCCGGGTTTTATTCCTTCCTTCAATATCACCGGCACTTGTTACCTCAATCCATTCCAGTTTAATAACACTTCTTTTACTCGTTATGGTGTGATTGATAGTGTTGCGTGGGACTTCGGCGAAACAAGTATCACAACTGACACATCCTCACTATACAATCCAAGATACACCTACCCAAATCCCGGCAACAGAGATATTCGATTATATATACGGAACAATAAAGGTTGCGAAGCAGATACAACCATCACACTTATTGTTCGTGATAAACCTTTCATACCGCTGCCTTTCAAAGACACTTTGATTTGCAGTATTGATACCCTGCCCATCATCACCAATATCCCAACAGGCATTGTTGACTGGTTTCCTAAAACCAATATGCTTGGAGGGAGTACCGCCAATCCATTGGTCTTTCCGAAAGACACCATCAAGTACTATGTAAGCGTGAATGATAATGGCTGTCAGAACATAGATTCCCTAACAGTAAACGTCTTAGATTTTATTTCAGTTGATCTACCTAGGGACACAGGTATTTGCTTAACAGATAATTTCATCATCAGACCAACGAGCTTTGCCACCAGCTATCAATGGTCGCCAGCTATAGGATTGAATAGCGCAACAAGCAAAAATCCGATAGCGTCTCCTTTGGTAACCACCAAATACCTTGTAACAGCCAATCTAGGTTATTGCCAAGCGAGAGATTCTATGACGGTTTTTGTTACCCCTTATCCACAAGCAAATGTTACAGAAGATACTGCCATTTGTTTTGGCGAAAGAGTGCAATTAAATGGAAGAATTGTTGGTTCATCTTTTAGTTGGTCGCCTGCTGCCTCTCTGCTCGGCAGTAATACACTCAATCCCATCGCGGGTCCTTCAAGAACTACTACTTACTATTTAACGGTTAGAGATACACTTGGCTGTCCCAAACCATTTCAGGACTCTGTAAGAATTACTGTTGTACCTCCTATTACTGTGAATGCAGGTAGGGATACTGCTGTTGTTGCCAATCAGCCACTACGTTTATTTGCAGCAAGCAGTGCTGCTGATTACCAGTACCGCTGGACACCTGATATTGGACTGAATGATCCCAATATCCCTAACCCTATTGCAACCATTGGGCTGGGTACAGATTCAGTCGTCTACCGTATTCGTGTAACAGGGCCAGGCGGTTGTTATGGTGAAGACTTTATCAAAGTCCGCATTTTTCAGTCCGATCCTGCACTATGGATACCTTCCGCATTTACACCAAATAAAGATGGCCGGAACGATGTATTCAAACCAGTACCAGTAGGCATTAGCGCTATCGTTCAATTCAGCATCTTTAACAGATGGGGACAGCTCATATTCACCACGCGTGAAATGAATAAAGGATGGGATGGCTTTTATAACGGCATAGCACAGCCAGCCGGCACTTATGTGTATCAGGCTGAAGCAATAGACTATACAGGTAAACGCGTGCAGAAAAAAGGTAGTTTCATCTTAATTCGCTAACGCAGGCTATACATTATTTTCATTCCTTTGCGCCTTAAAGCCCTTTATATGCCAAAGACGATTCTGATTACCGGTGCCACTTCAGGTTTTGGAAAAGCGATTGCAGAAACTTTTGCTGCTGCTAAATGGAATTGTATCATCACCGGAAGAAGAGCAGACCGACTTGACTCGCTTGCAACAGAACTACAGCAAAAATTTGGCATAGCTGTACACACCCTTTGCTTTGATGTACAAGATCGCAAAGCAGTTTTTGCAGCCATTGAATCCCTCCCACAAAATTGGCAAAGCATTGATGTATTGGTGAACAATGCAGGTCTTGCATTAGGTCGTGATTCTTTCGATCAGGCCAATTTGGATGATTGGGATACGATGATGGATACCAATGTTAAGGGCTTAATGTATGTGAGCAAAGCTGTACTACCCTTGATGATTGCACGCAAAAGCGGCCATATCATCAATATTGGTTCAACTGCAGGTAAAGAAGTGTATAAAGATGGTAATGCCTATTGCGCCAGCAAACATGCAGTAGATGCCATCAGCAAAGCCATGCGTATTGATTTACTGCCACACCGCATCAAAGTAACGGCGATTCATCCCGGTGCGGCAGAAACAGAATTTTCTATTGTGCGCTTTAAAGGAGATGAAAACAAAGCTGCAACTGTGTATGAAGGGTATCAACCCTTAGTAGCAAAAGACATTGCAGACACGGCTTTTTATTGCGCCAATTTACCGGAGCATGTTTGTATCAATGATTTAACCATCACTTGCTTGGCTCAGGCAAACTCTTTTTACTTACACAAGTGAGTGTAGTGGGTCATTGAGTGCCGATTGAAAATCATTCCAGATCTCTTGTACAACTGCTGCTGCAGGTTGAATGGATTGCATCATCGCACTCACTTGTCCAATCTCTAACTCACCTTGTTCCATATCGCCTTCAAACATACCCTTCTTGGCTCTGCCCCTGCCAAGTAATTGATTCAACTCAGCAGCATCTGCACCGCGCAACTCAGCTTCGCGCACCTGTTCTGCAAATGCATTCTTCAATAAACGTACTGGCACGGTTTTCTTCATCTGCAACAAAGTATCACCTTCTTTTGCTTGGATAATAGCATGCTTAAAGTCAGGATGCGCAGATGCTTCGTGGGTACACACAAATCGGCTACCAATCTGCACCCCATCTGCACCCAAGACCATGGCTGCCAACATTTGTCGGCCTGTGGCAATACCGCCAGCAGCAATCACTGGAATCTTTACCGCTGCTTTCACCAAAGGAATCAACACCATGGTGGTGGTTTCTTCCCGACCATTATGCCCACCAGCTTCAAAACCCTCAGCTACTACCGCATCACATCCGGCTTGTTCCGCTTTCTGTGCAAACTTGCTACTGCTCACCACATGAATCACTTTGATACCGTGTGCTTTCAGTTTACTCGTCCATGTTCCAGGATTACCTGCACTCGTAAACACTACCGGCACTTTTTCTTCGATCATGATCGCTATATGTTGCTCAATATCCGGATACAACAAGGGCAGGTTCACACCAAATGGTTTACTAGTAGCCGCTTTGTATTGCTGAATATGTTCGCGCAGCACATTAGGATACATACTCCCAGCACCAATGATACCTAGTCCGCCAGCATTACTCACGGCACTAGCCAACTTCCAACCACTTACCCAAACCATGCCCGCTTGAATAATGGGGTATTCAATACCCAATAATTGGGTGATACGTTGATTCATCTGCATACTTAAAGGTAAACAGCTGATAACAAAAAAGGACCCAATGGGTCCTTCACTAAAAATATTTTTATAGATTAACCAAAGTCAATCTCGGTATTGTCGCCAATATTCAGACTTCTGCTCAAACCTTTTACTGCAGCATCACTACCAATCAATGAATTATCCAGCACCACTTCAAACAAATTGGTATAAGAACCAATGATGCTATCGCGTACAATGGAATATTCAATAGTCGTATTGGCGCCAATGGCAACGTGCGGACCAATGATACTATTCTTAATCGTACAGCCCGGTGCAATACTTACCGGAGGAATGATAATCGTATCCTGAAATCCATGACCGTCTTCTACATTGCCGCCAGTTTTCTTCAGCAATGTGGCATTACTTTCCAGTAAGGATTCTTTCTTACCGCAATCGAACCAGTTCTTCACTTTAAAAGATTTGAACTTGGCACCGCGACGAATCATGCAATCCAGCGCATCAGTAAGGTTATACTCACCATGGCTCTTGATATCTTGCACAAACAAATGATGCAGACATTCAAACAGAAAATCTGATTCCTTGATTTTATACAAACCAACCAGCGCCATATTGCTCTTTGGAATAGCGGGCTTTTCTACTACCTGCTCAATAAATCCATCTTCACCAATACTGGCTACACCAAAATTGCGTGGATCATCTACTTTCTTTACACCCAACATGCTGTAGGGACTATCCAACACTTCCTTCACATCAAATTCGCAGATGGTATCACCCAAGACTACGAATACTTCATCATCACCTACGATGTTCTTGGTGAGTTCAATCGCATGTCCCGTACCCTGTCTTTCATTTTGATACACAAAATGTGTGGTAAGATCAGGATAGGTTTGCTCTACGTATTCATGAATTTTTTCACCCAGATAACCCACGATGAAAATAAACTCATTGATACCTGCTTCATGTAATTGATCTACAATAAAGCTGAGGATGGTTTTGCCCGCGATGGGGATCAAAGCCTTGGGTTGGGTATATGTATGTGGCCTCAGTTTGGCACCTGCACCAGCCACGGGTATGATTGCTTTCATTAACCAGGGGGATTTTACGCTCGGTTCATTCGCACTTGTTCGCTTGCCCTCAAGCGGGCGTGAAATTAGGGAAATCCCCCAAAATGGGCAATGATTGTGGATAGTTGCTTGATAATCAAGGCCTACAATTTTATGGACTTCTCTTAGGCATGCAGTAGTTTTGGCGAAAATTTTGGCAATGCAAAGAGATCAGGTTGTATTTGATTTAATCAATCAGGAACTGGCCAGACAAAGAAGAGGCATTGAACTGATTGCGTCTGAAAACTTTACCAGTCTGCAGGTGATGCAGGCCATGGGGCATGTGATGACGAATAAGTATGCAGAAGGCTACCCCGGCAGAAGATACTATGGTGGTTGTGAAATCGTGGATCAGACTGAGCAGATTGCCATTGACCGACTGAAGCAAATCTTTGGCGTTGAATATGCCAACGTACAACCTCACAGTGGTGCACAAGCTAATGCCGCACTGATGCTGGCTATCCTGCAGCCCGGTGATGCTATCCTAGGTCTCGACCTAAGCATGGGCGGTCACCTTACGCATGGTTCTGCAGTGAACTTCAGCGGTAAATTATACAAGCCACATTTCTATGCAGTTACCAAAGAAACTGGTTTGGTGGATTATGAAATGTTGGAGGCAAAAGCGCGTGCAATAAAACCAAAACTGATTATCTGTGGCGCGAGTGCTTATAGCCGTGATTGGGATTATGCACGTATCCGCAAAGTAGCCGATGAAGTAGGTGCTTTTGTGATGGCAGATATGGCACACCCTGCGGGTTTGATTGCCAAAGGTTTACTGAATTCCCCATTTGATCATTGCCATTTCGTTACTTCTACAACACATAAAACATTGCGCGGCCCTCGCGGTGGTATCATCCTGATGAAAAAGGATTTCGAAAATCCTTTCGGTCTTACTGACCCCAAGGGCAATCTGCGCATGATGAGTAACCTGATTGATATGGCTGTATTCCCCGGCACACAGGGTGGTCCGCTGGAACATGTGATTGCTGCCAAAGCCATTGCCTTCGGTGAGATTCTGACTGATGAGTTTCTGGTTTACCAACAACAAGTACAAAAGAATGCACAGGCCATGGCCAAAGCATTTGTGGATAGAGGCTACCATATCACCAGTGGTGGAACCGATAACCACCTGATGCTGATTGACCTGCGTAATAAAAATATCAGTGGTAAAAAAGCAGAACAGGTGTTGGGCCATGCAGATATTACCGCTAACAAGAACATGGTGCCTTACGATGACAAGAGCGCATTTGTAACATCAGGTATTCGTTTTGGTGTGGCTGCGATTACGACTCGTGGTATGCAGGAAGCACATATGGAGTTTGTAGTGAACACCATTGATAGTGTGCTGATGAACGCAGATGACACCGCAAAACTGGCTGCATTGAAAAAAGAAGTGAACAGCTTTATGGAGCAGTTCCCTTTATATCCTGAACTTGGTTAAATTAGTACTATGCTACAACGTTTACAAACTGTTTGGTTATTGCTTGCGGCTGTGCTGGAAGCAGCCACTTTGCGTCTCTCTTTTTTTAGTGGCAACAAATTAGACGCAGCTACTAATCAGAAAACATGGATCGAATTCACTGCGATGCAAAATGTGTTTATCCTTATTTTGACTATTGCTATAGCTGTTGCGGCATTGGTTGCCATTTTCATGTATAAAGATCGTAAGCGTCAGTTATTGATTACCCTCATAACAACAGTAGTATCTGTAGTAGCAATTTTATTGTACTTCCAGCAAAAGACCAATTTTGTAGAAGCCAATCTGGATCTTACCGCACTCACCGCCTTTTTTGTACCGGTATTTCTGCTGTTGGCAGCAAGAGGTATTTATCAAGATGATCAGTTGGTGAAGAGCGCGGATAGGTTGCGTTAATAAAGAAATGCATTCATCAAAAAGGGATACCGTTGGTATCCCTTTTTATTTTGCCGTTGCTGGTCTCCTGACCAGTAACCAATTATTCATTCAACTGCATCTTCCTATTAGTCGGGCGACCAATAGGGGCTTAGTTTATAACCTTGTCTTCAACATATCCATTACATAATCAATTTGGTTTTGCAAGTCCTGTAAACTATTCAATGGTAAATCTTCTGCTTGCCCAAAAGAAATCGCTTGTCGTGCTTTATTCGGTTCATCTACGAATATCCTACAATAAAACTTCCTATACTCATGCGCATAAACAAGCTCAATAGTTTGATTGTCTTTTTGATATGTATAAACAAGCTCTTCTCGTTGACATACTATTGAAACAAAACGATACTGAAAATTTTCAATTAATAAGGACGCTCGAGGATTCAGGTAGTTTATGATGTCGATCCATATCTTATATATAGGCGTATTAAAGAAATAATTTTTCATATTGCAAACTAATTAAAAATTTCATCTAATTCCATAGAATAAAATGATCCTTCTAAGCCGTTGCTGGTCGCCTGACCAGCAACCAAAGATTCAACAAATTCATCTTCCTGTTGGTCGGGCGACCAACAGGAGCTTAATATTTACAACTCATTCTTCAAAACACGTTGGATAATAGAAGCGGTATTTTGTAGGACTTTTTGATATTCATCACCAACAGGAAATAAGTCCGACTTTTTGTATCCTAGATTCAATTTTTGATTTAAGTCAAGTGTTGTTGTATTCTCACCATTAATCTGTAGCGTCACTTTCAAAAACTGCTCTATAAACTCATAATAATACCTGATAAGCCCAAGCTTGTTACCTTGTATAGTTACTGTATATGCATAAAATGACCCATCCGTTCT
Organism: Chitinophagaceae bacterium; assembly: GCA_019745155.1. Taxonomy (GTDB): domain Bacteria; phylum Bacteroidota; class Bacteroidia; order Chitinophagales; family Chitinophagaceae; genus JAFLBI01. The sequence goes on from JAIETM010000004.1 coordinate 243,637, forward strand.
TTGTTCAATGACTTCATGGTCATAGTTTTTGAGGAAAGATAATGACTCAATCAAGTCATTTTCATAATGCTCGTATCCTTGGCGAATTATCATAGATAATATTTTTAATTACCAAATATTTCATCCCACTCCATACCATAAAATGGTCCTTTATCAAGGCTTCCTCCAAAGAGTGGATTAGGATCAACGCCTATGTCGTAGATTGTATAACCTTCTTCTTTTAGTTTTTGAATCCACTGTCTATTCTGTTCAACTGTCATAGTGCTACTCCAATTTGGCCATTCTTTTATCTGATGAACATGAATACCTAATTCCTGGCTTAATTTAGCAGCGAAAGGTACCACTCTATCGCCATTGCTGGTCGCCTGACCAGCAACCATAATGATCATCCAAATTCATCTTTTGCCGTTGCTGGTCGCCTGACCAGCAACCAAAGATTCAACAAATTCATCTTCCTGTTGGTCGGGCGACCAACAGGGGCGTGTTTTGCATTGAAAGGCATTTTATAAGATAGCACCAAAGTAATTTCCATTTGTATAACTATCAATAACAGTAAGGAAATTTTGATCTAGACATCTACCGAAAGTTCTAAGAAATACAATTATCTCCTCATCATTATCAATTGAAATACTTTGCTTCTTTATAGAAGGACAAATACCTCTCAACTCCTCGACTAAGTACATATGAGTTTTGTCTACAAAAAGTCTTGAAAACAATTTCGTCACAAAGCATTCTTCTCTTTTGTCATATAAAATTGAGAGTACAATGTCGTCTTTTGAATACTCTACAACTACTCCACCAAGCCAATGAGACTCATTTTTGGCAATAACATAAGAATACTTTGTTCTAAGAAAGTCCAAACTTTTCAAGATTTCTGCCTGTAATTTTATATTTTCCATTATCTAAAAATTTCATCTAATTCCATAGAATAAAATGATCCTTCTAAGCCGTTGCTGGTCGCCTGACCAGCAACCAATTTATCAGCCAACTTCATCGTCGCCCTGTTGGTCAGGCGACCAACAGGGGCACTTTTATCTATCTGTACCCTCCCACACTGACTTAAGGTACTTTCGCCGTTGCTGGTAGCCTGACCAGCAACCAATTTATCAGCCAACTTCATCGCCCTGTTGGTCGGGCGACCAACAGGGGCAATTTACTTACCTGTATGTTCCCATACAGACTTAAGGTAGTCATTAATTTCAACGAACTGACCAATATATATAGGCTGTAGTTCAGGGTGGCTTAACAACTTAAAGAAAAATGCAGCAGCTGCTTTTACGCACTCTTCTTTGTCACCAGTGTATGCATTTAGTGAAAACATACGCAATGACTCTTTGCCATATTTAATTTCACTGAACTTATCTAAATGCACAAGGATGTATCTATCGTTGTACAATTCAGCCTGAAACCTACTACAGAGTTCACTTATTGCTCCGTATTCTGCAAAGAAGAATTGTATTTTAGAATATTTATTCTTAAAAAGAATATTAACTGCTTTATGTCCATCCTTCAAAACAAATTCATTGATAGTGCCTACAAAGTTGTAGTCACCTAAATTTTTAATGTTAATGCTTAGTTCTCTGTAAATTATTTGGTGTATTAGTTCCATTATTTGAAAAATTTCGCCGTTGCTGGTCGCCTGACCAGCAACCAAATTATCATCCAACTTAATCAGCCCTGTTGGTCAGGCGACCAACAGGGGCACTTTTATCTATCTGTACCATTCCAAGTAGATTTAATATATTTATTACTCCAGCTGTACTCTCCTCGATACATTGGCTGCAGTTCTTGATGACTTAGTAACTTAGCAAAAAAATCTGCAACAGCTTTTACTTTTTCTTCTGTACTACCTTCATAGTATTCTAAAGAAAAATACTTAAGGGACTCAGTTCCAAAATTAAGCTTACTGAATTTGTCCAAATCTGCCAATACAAAATCTCGTCCCCATATATAGCCATGGAACACACTCCGCATTTCTTTAATCGCGTGATCTACAGAGAAATAAATATTTATGAAGACATATTGATTCCTATATTTCAAATGAAGCAAACCATAAGGCGGTAAAAGCATCTGCTGATCTGTTTCATCAACAAGATGGTAATCGCCTAAACGATCAATCATAGCACCAAATTCATCGTAAATTAGTTTATACATCGCTTAAGTTTATTTCAGGTCACCTAGCCGTTGCTGGTCGCCCGACCAGCAACTATTCACGCCAATGAGTTAAAATACCAAAATCATCAATACCTGTGTCATAAAACCTTGCACTACTCCAATAATAATCTTGAGGTGAATTAGCTAATTGCCATTTCCCTTTTATCGGATTATGATGAATGTATGATAACTTTTGCATGAATACCCTTTCAGAGAATAAATCTATATGTAGAGAGTTACGCTCCCATATCTGAAAAGCTCGGTCAGAATCATTAACAAAACATCGATCAAAGATGCTATCTCCAGATTGCCTATATTTTGAAATAAGCTCCTTCGCAGTATACTTTAAAAAATCACGTTGAAAGTTCGAACGCATGACTCCATCATGTAATTGAAGAATCAAATGCACATGATTTGGCATGATTACAAAACCATAAACAGTCAGTTCTTGCTTATCAACCCTTGTCTTGATAGCATGGATTATGATTTCTTTATACGAATCCTTCTCTAATAAACGCAACCAATTAAAGTTTGTGAACGTAGAAAAGGATGGATAATGTTCAAAGCGAATCATACTAAAACACTTTAAGCGACTTTCGCCGTTGCTGGTCGCCTGACCAGCAACAGTTAGGTTATCCTGATTCATCTTCCTGTTGGTCGGGCGACAAACAGGGTCACCGAGACTCGGTTTACTTTAATCATCCCCAAGCCATTGCTGGTCGCCTGACCAGCAACAGTTAGGTTATCCTAATTCATCTTCCTGTTGGTCGGGCGACCAACAGGGGCATTGAGACTCTGTGGAGACGCGGTTTGCGTTAATCTTCTTCACAAACATCTTTCCGCTGCGCGATCTGTTGATCGCGCAGTTTTTTTGCCCCATACCCAACACCTGCTGCCAACAATACACTCAGCCCGCCATCAATAGGCGCATCTTCTACATTGTTGTTGAAACCAGGCTGCGCTTTGCCGGAAAAATAGAGACAGGTTAGTATCAAGAGGATGATCCACTTTCTTCTTTCCATATACAAATGATTATCGGTAAATCCATCTACGCACCAGCGTCATGGAACCAAAATGCAAACGAATCACATACTGATCTTTGGGTAAATGCTGCAAGCGTAATGTCTGCTCTAGTCTGCGCGTTTTACCAAAATGGTACACAGCAACACGCATACCTTGTAGATTAACAATATCTACGCTTGCTTCTGCAGCAGTATCTGCCTGTAAACGTATTTGCAGCAATCCATCCTGACTAATACCCGGATAAACAATAAAATAAGGCTCCTTACGCGGCGGTAGATAATAGCGTTGATTCAATATTTCAAACCGCTTAGTTCCGTAGGTATTCGTATCCGCTGATACTTGAAAACGATACACAGTATCTCTATGCAATCGAAACTTGGTTTTGGCGAAATGATCGATGAATAGCCAATTGGTGTCTTTTTCTAATTCGTGAGTTTGTATATCGATTTGATACTGTCCGGGCTGTACCCGTTGCAACACCAAGGGTACCTGCGCACTTGTGGGCGGACGCTTATCAATACTCACCTGCTTGCCATCAGCAGTTGTACTGAAAAGATTCGCATCCGGGTTGAATAACTTGGGTGCATCAGTCCGCGTGAAATTCTCCTGCGCGCTGTCTTCCAAATGCAAGACCCAGCGATCCCAGATAATTTTGTCAGAGCGAAGTGTGAGTAATATTTTTTTTACTGCCTGTGCTGTATTGTTTTGAAACAAAGCAAAACCCGATGGCTGCATGGTCTTATCTGATTCCCTAAACTGTAACTGCGCATTCGTCTGTAGCGCTTCCACAAAGAAAGCACCACCTATCGGCAGGACCATATCTTCTGAGAAATCATGCACCGTATACCCACCTCTGGTGCCACGATCAATTTGCCACAGATAAATATAATCGCCAACACCAGTGCGCTGTACATTTTTCAATTGCACAGATGCAGGATAAGGATTGGCCACCAGATTAAACCCAGTATGCAGACCCTGCGTAAGATTGATGGTAACATTACCCGTATTTACTTTGCCCTCCATGGCAACAATGGTGGGCTGTACCGTATAACCTAAACCACCATCCATGCCCTGTTCTTTGGCTCCACGATAAAACACTTTAATACCCTGACCAACACGCCAGGCATTGCTGGCTTGTCCGTTTGTATGCGTAAACGCTTGCCAGCCGGCTTGCAAACCTTCATGTGTAGCATTGATAGCAGCTGCTTGATTGTATAAAAAGGCAGAAGGGTTATTCGTGCCACTTGCATCAAAACCATTACCTGTACCTGCTTGTCCGGTAATAGCAATTTCTCCAGCACCATTCAATTCATTCAAACCAATACTATGTCTGAAAGGATGCCCTATGAAACGAAAAGCACGCTTGCTGGGAAACTGATCAGCTCTGCCGCCACCACTAAAATATTTTTCAACGATGATCTTTCCTGTGCTGCCGTACGTAATGGTAGCAGTTCCAAGCGGCGCGATATATGCTGTGTTGATAGCAGTGGCTTTCAATCTCAGCGCGCAAGTATCTGTTGCGAGTGTAACCCCATCAGCCAATTGCACAAAGCCATGCACACTAATACTGTGGCGCATGGTCTTCGTTCCAGGTGCAGTAACGATTAAGCGATGGTATTGCTGTGGATCCATCGCTAACTGATCAGCAGAATGACTCAATAAATTCTGCGATCCATTGCGCGCATAAATCACTTGTCCCTCATTGATGAAGAAACTACATTCCATTCTCGGACTAGCACCAAAGAGCATCAACTTTCCATTGGGACCGATATACACTGTATCACACCTGTTGCTGGATGTACGCGTGATCACTTGATTGGTAGCAGATTGATCAGAGCGAAGTGTACCACCCGTAATAAAAACATCGCCGCTGGCGGCTACACCACCATCTGCCGACAAACGATTGTTACGCATATTCACTGCACCTGAAGTGAAATAAAAAGCACGTGCTTTGATAGCAGCGAAACAGGTGACTGTATCTGTTGGGTTAACAGCAAACTCAATCCTTCCTGAGTCTGTTAGGCCGGCATTGCCCCACTCACCAGCAGCCAAAAAAGTACGTGATCCACCCACTACGCGTAATCGTCCATCAATTCCGGCAGTAATGGTTCTCGCGCCCGGACTCGCACTACTACTTGTAACCATGTCAGCAGTAGTGGTAACAGCAGTTCCTGTATACGCACGCAGTTTTCCGTGCAGATCTAATTTCTGCTGACCAATAGCCAGCGTAGCACCTGTATGCAGATGCAAATCTTTACAAGCCAGCCCCGCCTGATCTACGGTTACACGATGTGCTTGTTGAATAAAGACATTGTCCGATGCACCCGGTGCAACTAATACAGCAGACCAAACACCATTGGCTCTTTTTTGCCAAACAGCAGGATCACTCCAATTACCGGAGCGAACAGAACGGTAATCACCATCAGTCTGAGCGGCCAGACGAAGCAGCAGGAAGACGCTGCACAATAGAACAACCACAAACCTCATAACACTAGTTTTTAAGCGTTCAGGAGGTTAAACTTTGGTTATACTATTGGGGAAACAAAAAAGGGATTAGTGACATAAAACTAATCCCCTCATTTTTTCAAAACAAGTACTTGTTATCACAAGAAGTTGAGGCCAAAACAGAAAAGTTGTATCAGAGATATTTTGCCGTGTAAGAACCCTTCTGCTTTTTCAGCGCATCTGGTGTGCCGGCAAAGACCAATTGTCCGCCACCATCACCTGCTTCGGGGCCCATGTCAATCACCCAATCGGCAGCGCGAATCACATCCGTATTGTGTTCAATCACAATCAGCGAATGCCCTTGCTCAATCAAGGCGCGGAAGGACTTCAGTAGTTTCTGTATATCATGAAAATGCAAACCAGTCGTTGGTTCATCAAAGATGAAGAGAATATGTCCCTGCGCCTTGCCCCTGCCCAAAAAGCTAGCCAGCTTCACACGCTGCGCTTCACCGCCAGATAAAGTATCTGATGATTGTCCCAACTTTACATAACCCAAACCCACATCCTGCAAAGGCTGAATGGCTCTGGCTATTGTAGCACCTTCTTTACCGCTGTCGGCTGCGCCGAAAAAAGCAATGGCATTATCCACACTCATATCCAGCACATCATGAATACTCTTGCCTTTAAACGTTACTTCTAGCACTTCCTCTTTAAATCGCTTACCACCACATGCTTCACAAGTAAGATGCACATCTGCAAGGAATTGCATTTCTACAATTTGCTCACCCTCACCCTTACAAGTATCGCATCGGCCGCCATCTACGTTGAAGGAAAAATGCTTGGGCTGAAAACCACGCATCTTCGACAAAGCCTGTTTGGCATAGAGATCACGAATCTCATCATAGGCTTTGATATAGGTAATGGGGTTGCTGCGCGATGATTTACCAATTGGATTCTGATCAATCATCTCGATTTGTGAAATCAAATCAATATCGCCAGTAATGGCACGATGAAAACCAACTTTATCCGCAAACTCTCCCTTGATCTTCTGCAAAGCAGGATAAAGAATCTGTTTCACCAAAGTTGTCTTACCACTACCGCTTACGCCACTCACCACACAAAGTGTATTCAATGGAAAGGATACATCAATATTCTTGAGGTTATTGTGTCTGGCACCTTCCACAGTAATGGTATTATGCCATTTACGTGGTTTATCAGGTATGGCAATACTGAGTTTACCAGATAGGTATTGCCCGGTTAAACTTTTACCATTCACAATAATGGCATCGTAATTACCTGCAGCCACTACTTCACCACCTAAATGCGATGCCAGCGGACCCATATCAATGATGTGATCTGCTTCACGCATCATCATCTCATCATGCTCTACCACCACTACGGTATTACCCAAATCGCGCAAAGATTTTAACACACCAATCAAACGCGCGGTATCTCTTGCATGTAAGCCAATCGATGGCTCATCCAAAATGTATAAAGAATTGGTGAGGTTACTACCCAAGCTTCTAGTGAGCTGAATGCGCTGACTCTCGCCGCCACTCAAACTATTCGCCAATCTGTTTAAAGTAAGATAACCCAACCCAACATCTACCAGTGTCTGCAAACGCTGATGCACTTCTAATAAAATACGCTTGGCTACTTGTTGCTGATAGGGAGATAACTCGAGCTGCTTGAACCATTGCAACAAATCCTTGGTTTGCATCTCGCAGAGTTCACCAATATGCTTATCGCCCACTTTTACATACAATGCTTCTTTGCGCAAGCGATAGCCGTTGCAATCGTTACAGGTGGTGCGACCACGATATCGACTCAACAAAACGCGGAACTGCACTTTGTAAAGGTTCTGCTCTACGTCTTTGAAGAAATCATCAATACCATAAGCATGCGCATTGCCCTTCCACAAAGTCTGGTACTGCTCTTCTGTTAAATCCGCAATGGGCTTGTGCACAGGAAAACCAAACTTCACAGCACCTTTTACAAACTGCTCGCGCCACCATCCCAGCTTCTCTCCTTTCCAGGGTGCCACTGCACCATCGTAGACACTCAATCTTCTATCAGGAATGACAAGTTCTTCATCAATACCCAAGACCTGGCTAAAACCTTCACAGGTTGGACAAGCACCAAATGGATTATTGAAAGAGAACAAATTGGGTACAGGCTCTTCAAACTGAATGCCATCTAATTCAAAACGATTGCTGAAGGATTGCATACGTGCACCATCCACTTCCACCAACATTTCACCCTCACCTTCATAGAAAGCTGTACCGGCAGAATCGCTGAGGCGATGGATATCTTCTTCTTCAAAATCCTTCACCACCATTCTATCGATCAGCACATAGACAGCATTTCCCTTTTTATTGAGCGTTTGCTTCAGTACTTTATCATCCAGCTCCAACAATTCCTCAATTCGCATCAATTGTGCTCCATCCGAAGTCTTCAAGTACATACGCGAAAAACCTTTCTGCATGAGGATGTTCAGCTCTTCGCGACTATCACGCTTGGCATGTTGTTTAAATGGAACCAACAGAACCACTTTACTGCCATGTGGCAAGCTTTGTACAAATTTCACCACATCAGCTACATCGTCTTTCTTTACTTCTTGTCCGCTCACAGGAGAAATCGTCTTACCCGCACGTGCATAAAGCAAACGCAGGTAATCATAAATCTCTGTCATGCTACCCACCGTACTTCTGGGTGTACGAGTGATCACTTTTTGTTCGATGGCAATGGCCGGACAAAGTCCCTTGATATAATCCACATCGGGCTTTACCATTCTGGCCATGAACTGACGCGCATAAGCGCTGAGGCTTTCTGCATATCGACGCTGACCTTCTGCAAATAAGGTATCAATCGTAAGGGATGATTTACCGCTACCTGAAACACCGGTTACCACTATGAGCTTGTTACGCGGAAATCCAACTGTTACATTTTTCAAATTGTGCGTGCGTGCACCTTTGATGAGTATCTGCTCTTGCGCCTCCAATGCGGGTTGTTTCGGTTGTACTGCGGTCTTTGCCATGGCTAAGCAAGATAACATCTAAACGATTTCATGGTTCAATTCTCATGTGAATAACTGCACCCCCCTGTTTGAATCTTTTCCACAAGTAAGCAAAGCGATAAACCATTGGCTAATTTTCGTACTGAAAGTTGCATTAACCCGTATGCAACTTTGATAATCAAGCCGTCCAGCATCCGTGAATGACCGTACCTAACCCAAAATTGAAGCTATGAAAACATTGGACCAGGCATCTGATCTGCAATTGATACGTGCTTTCCAGGAAGCCGGCGATATGCAGTCCCTGGAAACGCTGATCAACCGGTACAAAGACAAGATTTACTCTTCTATCCTGTTCTTTGTGAAGGACACTTATCTCGCTGAAGACCTCTTTCAGGATGTCTTCATCAAAATCATCGACACATTACGCAATAAACGCTATACTGAGGAAGGCAAGTTTCTGCCCTGGGCTTTGCGTATTGCACACAATCTCTGTGTTGATTATTTCAGGAAAGTAAAGCGTACGCCTACCATCAAGACCAGCGAGAACAAAGACATTTTTGAAATGATCAATCTGGCTGAGCCTGGCATGGATAGTAAGATGATGCAGGGACAAAGCCACGACAGAGTGAGAAAAATGCTGGACCTCTTACCCGAAGAACAAAGAGAAATTATTGTATTGCGTCACTATGCGAATATGAGCTTTAAAGAAATTGCACAGGTAACCAATTGCAGCATCAATACTGCATTGGGCCGCATGCGCTATGGCCTCATCAATCTGCGTAAGATGATGGTGGAAAAGCAAATTGCGCTCTAAACCAATACTAACTACAAAGGAGAACGGCCCGCTTTTTGCGGGCTGTTTGCATTTACATGCATAAAGTAATATCTTAACAGCATGCTATCGTTTTGGAATAGAGTGGTGATGCAGTCAGTTGCGGGAAAATCGAAGGAGCATTTTGCGCCATCAAGGTATCAATATGCAAAAAAAGCAAGGTTGGCCAGACTAAATATAAGGCGCAACCTGAAAGATATCGTGCTCTTACTGATTGCAGTGGCATCAGCTGGATTTGGGCTCAAAGGTTTTTTATTACCGAACGGATTTATAGATGGTGGCGCAGTTGGTATTTCGCTTTTACTTGCTGAGACCACCAGTTTTCAGCTCTCTGCTTTGCTGATTATTGTGAACACCCCTTTCATCATCATGGGGCTGCGTATCATTGGTCTTGAGTTCGCCATTAAAACAGCTTTGGCCATTATTGCACTCGCAGCAGCAGTAGCCATTATTCCATATCCACAAATCACGCAGGACAAATTATTGGTAGCAGTATTTGGCGGATTTTTTCTGGGCGCTGGTATTGGTCTTGCAGTAAGAGGTGGTGGCGTGTTGGATGGTACCGAAGTGCTGGCTATTTCCATTAGTAGAAAAACAGGAGCAACCATTGGCGATATCATACTCATCATCAATATCATCATCTTCTCTTTTGCAGCATGGCTCTTATCACTGGAAGTAGCTTTATACTCAATTCTAACCTATCTGGCTGCATCGAAAACTGTTGACTTCATTATCGAGGGTCTGGAAGAATATACAGGCGTGACCATCATATCCCCTAAGGCAGAACAGATCCAAGATATGATTATCAATGTGCTGCGCAGAGGTGTTACCATCTACAAAGGCGAGCGTGGTTATGGTAAAAAAGGGCATAGCACACATGAAATGCGCATCGTCTTTACAGTGGTTACCCGACTGGAAGTAGCCAAGCTAAATGCAGAGATTGAAAAGATAGACCCCAATGCCTTTGTGGTGATGAACAGCATCAAAGACACCAAGGGTGGTATGATTAAAAAGCGACCGCTGAAAAAATAATCAGGGATTGCGCTTCGTAAACTCAGCTTTCACCATATCCAGGTGCTGAATGAATTTCTGCACATCCGGATCATAGCCATATTTGATATTGCTGAGTGGTTCGCCTTTCAAATCTAAGAACATGTACAAAGGCTGAGAATTGAAGCCAAACTTGGTGATTTCGTAATCCAGATTCTTCGCGCCTTCTGTCAGCATTATTTCCCCATCCTTATTCTTGTACTGCTCATTCAAAGGCAGTTCCTGCGATTCATCTACATATAGACTGATCAGCACAAAATCTTCCTTCATCCTGCGCAACACTTCTGGATCTTTCCATACTTCCTGCTCCATCTTGCGACAATTGGCACAACTATGTCCGGTAAAATCCAACATCACCGGCTTATTCAATGCTTTGGCTGCTGCCATGCCTTCTTCCAATGTGAAGTAAGCTGTTAAACCATAAGGCACATGCAACTTATCTGTTAAGCGCTTAGGTGGTTGAGCAGCACTGTTATTGCTACTGGTAACATGTGTACCATTACCTATCTTGTATTTGAGTTCGTTGAGATTGAAATCCTGTGTACCTTCTGGTGGAATCAATCCACTGAGATGACGCAAAGGCGCACCCCACAAACCTGGTACGAGATACACTGCAAAAGAGAATGAGGCTATCGCGAAGAATAATCTCGGTACAGATACATAAGGCAAATCACTATCGTGCGAAAACTTCAGTTTGCCCAAAAGATAAAGACCCATTAAAGCAAAGATCACAATCCACAATACAAGGAAGACATCTCTGTCGAGTAAGCGCCAGTGATAAATCAAATCCACATTAGACAAGAACTTCAACGCCAACGCCAACTCAATAAAACCAAAACACACTTTTACAGAGTTCAACCAACCACCACTCTTGGGCAATGATTGCAACATAGAAGGAAAGAATGCAAACAATGAGAATGGCAATGCCAATCCCACACCAAAACCCAGCATACCAATGATTGGTGCGAGTGTAATGCCCTGTCTGCTTGTCTCACCCAATAAAGTACCTACTATAGGACCTGTACAAGAAAAAGAAACAATCACTAAGGTTAAAGCCATGAAGAAAATACCTGATAACCCCCCTTTACTTGCCTGTGCATCTGCTTTGTTGGCCCAGCTATTTGGCAGTTCCAATTCAAATGCGCCAAAGAATGAAATCGCAAAGACAATGAAGATGGCAAAGAAGATCAGGTTACTGATGGCGCTTGTGGATATTTGATACAAAATATCATCGCCAAACAACAACACCAATACAATTGTAGGGATGGTGTAAATAGCAATGATAGAAGCCGAATACCACAACGCATTGCGTACACCTTCAACTCTGGTTTTGCTGCGTTTCAGGAAAAAGCTGACTGTTACCGGAACAAGTGGGAACACACATGGTGTGATGATGGCCAGAAAACCTGCCAATAAAGTAAACCAGAAGATATTCCAGAGCGAGTCTTTCGTGATATCATTGACAGCTGCAGGCTGATCAGTACTTGCGGCAGGCACCATTACACGAAAACTTTCTTCACCGCTAGGGTATTCATCGCCTTTCTTGGCTAACCATGCAAATGAACCTCTGATAACTAAGCTATCTGTAGCAGCAAGCCTAATAGGCACTGAAAACACAACACTATCCGCAAACAACCTATTTTGTTCCGCATCAATGATCAAGCTACCCTGCTCTGTAGCAGTATCTGTCACTGCGGTTCGCTTACTTACAACGCTATCGAGTATGAACTTGCTTATAAAGGCATCGTCTTCGCCACGTTTTTTTACCGAGAACACCTGAACGCCTTTTGCAATCGAGAGTTTGGCTTCTAACTGCACAACACTATCATTCACACGTGTATATCCAAAAGCAAACTGCAAAGGCTTTTCCTGTGCAGTGGCCCACTGTACCATGGAGCAAAACGCCAAGAGTACAAGTAATATTTTCTTCATACTTATTGTAGCTTAATATCGAACTTTTTATTTGTGGGTGGCAGACACTGGCTATCATCGCACACCATAAACAACACGCTACCGGTTACATTGGTTTTTACACCAGCTTTTACCTTAACGGTTTGAACGAAAGTGACTTCATTAGAGAAAAAGCGCACTTCTGTTTCAAAGATTTTATCCTGAATCTTCTGGAGCTTACCGATCTCTTTTACTTTGCCATCCAACTTCACCAAAGGATTGGCATTAAAAGTAAACTTGGTAGCAACGGGACCGCCATCCGGTGTGAACTGAGAGTATAAATGCCAGGGCTTGGGCACTACAGCCTTAATCACCAAATCATAAGTGTCTGCTGATTTTTTTTGCGCACTGAAAGTCCAACCAACAGGCTCTTTAATCTGCGCACCCACAGAACTAGTCAGCAACACCGCAACCATCCAAACAAACAAACGCTTCATAGGTATTAATTGAGTCCGAGTAATTCAAATACTTTTTTGCCATCCAAATTATTGAGGGCTGTAGATGTAGCACGCTCAGGGTGTGGCATCATACCAAATACGTTACCAGCTTTGTTTCGGATGCCAGCAATATTTCTTTCAGCACCATTCGGGTTAAAAGCCGCATCAATATTCCCCTGCGCATCGCAATAACGGAAGAGCACCTGACCATTTTTCTCCAACTCATCCAGCGTAGCTGCATCCGCATAGTAACGACCCTCACCATGCGCAATAGGAATTTGCAGCGCACCGGTCTTTTCGTTCTTGATAAATACGTTTTTACAAATAAACTGCTGGTTGGCATTTTGTAGTAATACGCCGGGTAGTAGATGACTTTCACAAAGAATCTGAAAGCCGTTACATACACCCAACACTTTACCACCCTTATTGGCGAATTCAATGACTTGTTGCATCAAGGGACTGAATCGTGCAATGGCACCACAGCGCAGGTAATCTCCATAAGAGAAACCACCAGGTAATACGATACAATCATCTGTAGTAAACATGCTCAAGTCATGGTCTTTGTGCCAAAGCATGATTACTTCCTTACCAAGATCTTGCTGGAGGGCATCCTGCATATCTCTGTCGCAATTAGAGCCGGGGAATACAACAACGCCAAATTTCATCGCTAAAAATTGAGCCGTAAAGGTAAGTGCTGACCTGTTAAGAGCACTGCTAATTTTTAACCAAAACCCAGTTATTGTGGACAATAATGGCCACCGCCAACCAGAATAATAGGTTGGGAATCAATAACCTTTTTGGATAAAGGAACCCGCAGGAAGCAAAAGCGGCTGCTGGCACCAATAACAAAATGGCTGCATGAATATCTGCCCCGCTGAAAATAAGCGGTACCGGCAGTAGCAAAAGGAGCATCACAATCAACACACTCCAGCTTTTTCTGATTTGAATAACCATACGAGCATTCTGCCATTGCCAGTAATAAAACCCATTCAATACGATAAGTATAAACAAACCCACCGCACTCCAATACCAAGCATCTGCACCCTGTACCACATCCAAGAAAATTCCAAGGTTGGGCATGTAATCATTAATGGCAGCAAGTTGATTGGTTAAAAAGAGATAGGAAGCCATGAAATAATAAGGTAACACAACACCCATGAGCAAGACCACCCATTCTGCAGGCCTGAAAGGACGTACCACAGCCAATGCAAACAAGACCACCACCACCATCATAGCAGTTGGATGATAGGCCATAATCGTAAGGCTGATCAGCAACCCGGTATTAAATAGTAATGACTTAGGCGATTGATGGCTGTACAACTTAGTGAGCATGGTAAAGACCAACATGATCAGGGAATTCGATACCAATGCCGGCGAAAGCACAGACCACTCAGGGAAAAACCCAGTGAATAAGATGTAGGCCATCGCCGTAGTAAATGCGTTGGTATGCAACATCTTAAAATTATTCAACAGCACATTGAGCTGTATGGCCTGTAACAAGACCAATGCATGATATATCCAAATCAATGCCCAAGCTGGTGTTTGCGAAAGAAAGCGTCTCAACAAAAGTGAAAGCACGCCATCATCTCCTGTTGACAACATTGGGGGCACCATAAAAAAATGTGCATGCACGCCCAAGCTCAACAACAAAAGCAGTATCAGTACAATTAATGAGTTATCCCTAAATAGAAAAACCACGCAGCTAGGTGTTAAAGGTCAATTTTAGCAAAGCAAATGAAATTCCGGAACATACTGGGCATAATCAATTGCCTTGCACCCACTTGCTTAGCATGTCTGGGCATAAAATCATGGCCTTTGTCGATATTGCGGAAAGTTGGGTTTCTGATCAACTGTCCATCAGGTGTTAAACTTTGATCAGACAAGACCATTGTACGCTTCTCCTGTACGTTAAAGAGAAAATGAATTTGTCCGCCCATGACGACTGATCCAAAGCCGATGAAATTATCTGTATTGTCATCAAACTGCGATTTGCGGATCATATTACTCCACTCCAGTTTACCACTTGCATCAAAACCCAATAAGGCTACATTGTCTGCATAAAAGCGTGTAACGGAATTGCCGCCCATGCCACCGGGCGTTCCCCAAGGGCTCAATCCCCAGTTCATCGAATTCATACCACCCCAAGCCCAGGGACTGTTCCATGCCCATGGATTTCCCCACATATAATAATCCGCGGGTGACCAAAATGGCGAGCCGTACAACAAATCCCATCTACTCAACTGTCCACCTCTGGAACTGCTATACATACTCTCTGCTGTGAGGATAAAGCCTCCGTCTTTTCGCAGAATAACATTGCGGATATAAAAGTCATTAAATGCTGTTTTAATACTGGTTTCATTCTTGGCTTCTGCGCGCAGGTTATCATTGAATAAAACCGTTGTATTCAGGGCTTCCTTCCGGCCAGCTTTATCGTAGATAGCAATGTATAAACCATCAATATTGCCGCGGCGCATCTTGCTGAAGAAAGAAGTAATGAGGTATTTCTTATTCAGGTTGTCCACCTTAACGCGAATATCATCAAGGTTAATCGTTGGCAATTGCAAATCGGTGATTAAAAACTCATCATCGATGGCCGATTTATAAATCAGCGACAGCTTATTGATATTATCATTCTGCGCACTACCTGAAGCGCGAAGGAAAACCAAATCACCCTCATTATCTACCTGAAACTCTTCCAGAAAATCATTACGCTCTGGCATGTTTACCACAAAGCGTGTTTTCCGCAGCAAGTCCAGCTGCTTATCAAACAGCATGGTGGTTACTGTATGTGCCTTATCATTCTTCGCGTTGATTTTGTATGCCAGAATCTTGCTCTTATCCTCACTGAAAATAACCGTGTAAATTCTGTTATTAGAAGAAAAAGTTACGTCTGTTGTATCCATGATAACCGGCTCACCGACTTTCTTGCCTTTGTCATCCATTTTCACCGCCATACAGTACACGATATTTCTTTTCTGGTACTGGTAGAACATGTAGTAGAAGTCGGGGAAAGCCAGAAAGTCGGCATTAAAGATGCGATCAGGTAAAAAATCAAGGCGATTCTTCTCTACCTGACGCATTTCTGCATCGTAGATAGCCACATAATGCATATCGCGGTAGCCCTTGTAGATATGGAATTGTCCGCTCAGCTTTCCAATCACTTCAAAATTCATGCTTCTAACATCGTCGCGGTCGGGCTCAGAATAAATGATTCGCTGGGCCTGAGTACCGGAAAGGGCAAAGAGTAAAAAAAAGGCTACAAACAAAACGCGCATATCTCCTCCTGTCTTTAAATAGTCAGATACTCAAATGTACGTTTTGTTGCCTGCCTTCAAAGGGTTTGTCGCAAAAGGCTTGCAAAACTTTGGCAAAACATTGGAGCATGGAAAGTGAATTATTATACATTTGTTAAGGAATCATTTTGATCCATTTCACCAATACCGCTTTTTGTGGGCAAGCATATCAGCAAAGTCTCTGCTGCAGGTTTATTAGTTGCACTTGGCATTATCTACGGAGATATCGGCACATCCCCCCTCTACGTGTTAAAAGCCATTATTGATGACAAACCCATTACCGAACAACTGGTGCTGGGCGGTTTATCCTGTATCATTTGGACGCTGACGCTGCAGACTACTGTAAAGTATGTAATCCTCACCCTTAGGGCAGACAACCGTGGGGAAGGTGGTATTTTCAGTTTGTATACACTTGTTAGACGCAGAAGAAAGTGGTTGGTTTTACCTGCCATGATTGGTGGCGCAGCTTTGCTGGCCGATGGGATGATTACACCACCTATCTCTGTTACATCTGCTGTAGAAGGTTTGAGACAGCTGAAAGGCCTGAGCGATATTTCTACTATGACGATTGTTTACATTGTTATTGCTATTCTGGCAGTATTGTTCTTCCTGCAGCAATTTGGTTCAGCATCTATTGGTAAGCTCTTTGGCCCCATCATGTTGATCTGGTTTACCATGTTGGCTATTTTGGGTATTGCTCACTTGACTGATTACATCAGCATCTTCAAAGCATTTAACCCTTATTATGCTTTTGATTTGCTCACCAACTACCCCAAGGGTTTCTGGATCTTAGGCGCTGTATTTCTTTGTACCACAGGTGCGGAAGCTTTGTATAGTGATCTTGGCCATTGTGGTCGTGACAATATCCGTATGTCATGGGCATTTGTGAAAACCTGCTTGATCTTGAACTATCTGGGGCAGGGTGCTTGGTTATTGGCTGAACACAGTGGTGAGGTTTTCAATACGAATGTTGATTTAAGTGTTAACCCTTTCTTCAATATCATGCCACAGTGGTTTAAACTGGTGGGCATTATCATCGCCACATCGGCTGCCATCATCGCCAGCCAAGCATTGATCAGCGGTTCCTTTACCCTGATCAGTGAAGCCATGCGCCTGAACCTTTGGCCAAAGTTGAAGATCAACTATCCTACTGAAGAAAGAGGCCAGCTCTTTATTACAGGCATCAACGTACTGTTATTCCTAGGTTGTGTTGGCATTGTGCTATTCTTCAAAGACTCATCCAAGATGGAAGCCGCTTACGGTTTAGCGATCACTTTGTGTATGATCAGTACCACCATTCTGTTTGCCAATTATATGGTATTACACCGCGTGAATGCAGCATTGGTCTGGTTGTTCCTGATCACTTTTGCTGTAATTGAGGGCAGTTTTTTGTTTGCCAATCTCGATAAATTTCCTCACGGTGGTTATGTGGCACTGATTGTAGGCGGTGGCTTATTTGCCGTAATGTATGTTTGGTTCAGGAGTAGAAAAATCAAGAACCGCTATGTGGAGTTTGTGCGATTGGAACACTATGTTCCGATGATTCAGGAACTCAGTAATGATAAGAGCATCCCCAAATATGCTACCCACCTCGTGTATATGACCAGTGCCAATAACCCCAAAGAAATTGAGCATAAAATCATTTACTCCATCCTGAACAAAAAACCCAAGCGTGCCGATATCTACTGGTTTGTACACGTAGATGTATTAGATGATCCTTATACCTGCGAATACAGTGTAGATCATATCATCCCAAATGACATTATTCGTGTAGAGTTTCGTCTTGGTTTCCGTGTGGAACAACGCATCAACCTGATGTTCCGCAAAGTGGTGGAAGATTTGGTACACAACAAAGAAGTGAATATCACTTCACGCTACGAAAGTTTAGAGCGCAACAATGTAGTCGGCGATTTCCAATTCATCGTTTTGGAAAAATACTTGAGCCAGGATAATGAGCTACCATTCCTAGAGCGCATCATCATGAAGATCTATTTCTGGTTGAAGGAAGTGAGCCTTGGCGAAGAGCGTGGCTTTGGTCTTGACCCCAGTAATGTAACCATCGAGAAATTCCCGCTCATTGTGGCACCTGTATCCAATATGCGTCTCACCAGAATTTTCAACGAGTACGCGGAAGAAGAATGAAGCAGATTAGTGCAACAGATTTAGCAGCAGCATTACAAAGTGCTACACCACCAGTATTACTGGATGTGCGTGAAGATTTTGAACGGGAAGCATTCCATATTGGCGGCATCTGGATTCCATTGGCAGAACTCATCCATCAAAAAGACCGCATCCCTCAGGATCAGCCGGTAGTCATCTATTGCCGCAAAGGCATCAGAAGCCTGATTGCAATTCAGAAACTGGAGGACCGCTTTGGTTTCGATAACCTTATTAACCTGGAAGGTGGTATGGATGCCTGGCATAAAGCTGGATTGGCACGCCCCTGATATTTTCAACTGAAAGGACTAACTTACAAGCAACCGCTACTGCTATGGGCACGATTGAAATCGTCATCATTGCCTATTTGGCTATTCTATTGATTGCTTATCTGGTTCAGGAGAAATTCATCTTCAAACCGGAAAAGCTACCGCAGGATTTTACCTACCAGTATGAAGCGCCTTTTGAAGAATTGTTTTTTGATGTAGCACCGGGTGTGCGTATTAATGGACTTCACTTTTATTGCAAAGAACCCAAGGGTTTGATTTTATACTTCCACGGAAACACGAGAAGTATTAAGGGCTGGGCCAAGTATGCTAAGGATTTCTATCGATATAATTACGATGTGATACTGGTTGATTATCGTGGCTTTGGCAAGAGCACAGGTAAACGCAGTGAGAAAGAAATGTTGAAAGACATGCAGTGGGTTTATCTTAAACTGCTGGAGAAATATCCTGAAGAACATTTGCTGGTGTATGGAAGAAGTATGGGCAGTGGCTTTGCTACAAAAATCGCGGCTGATAATCGCCCGCGCTACTTGATACTCGATGCACCTTACTACAGTTTTATCAAAGTAGCAGAACGGTTTACGCCTTTTCTACCACACCGAATTTTACTGCGCTATCACTTAAGAACAGATCGCTGGATTACCCGTGTGCAATGCCATACCTATATCATTCATGGCACGCGCGACTGGCTCATACCCATCAAACACAGTAAAAAACTGCAAGCCATCAATCCCAGAAAAATCACCCTGATTACCATTGAAGGTGGCGGGCACAATAACCTACCTTCTTTTCCGGAATACCACAACTTTATCCGCGATATCCTCAAGTACTGATCAAGACCTATTTTTACACGGTGAATCAACCCAATTATCGCTGGCTTAAACTTTTCCTACTCTGCTATGCAGTAGGTGGCATTATTCTCTTTTATACACAAGACAAACTCCTCTTCCATCCTGAACCGGTTGCTGCTTATCATGTATATGATTTTCCCAAACCATACGAAGAACAGTTCATCACTTACGATAGTACTACCCAATTTCACTTGGTGAAATTTCCTGCCAGCACAGATAGCACCAAGGGTGTTGTGTTGTACTTCCATGGTAACAGAAAAAATATTAGCCACTACGCCAAGTATGCCCAACTATTTACCAAATATGGGTATGCGGTATGGATGTGCGATTATCCCGGCTTTGGTAAATCTGTGGGACAAAGAACAGAAACTGTTCTCTACGATG
This sequence comes from Chitinophagaceae bacterium, assembly GCA_019745155.1. Lineage (GTDB taxonomy): Bacteria > Bacteroidota > Bacteroidia > Chitinophagales > Chitinophagaceae > JAFLBI01. Next base: position 263,516 of record JAIETM010000004.1, read on the forward strand.
AGGCTGAGCAGGTATACAAACTAGCCCGACAGCAATACGAGAAACAACAAATTGTCATCTATGGAAAATCACTGGGCACAGGCATTGCGAGTTATCTCGCATCAAAGCGTGATTGCAAACAACTATTTCTAGAAACGCCTTATTATAGTATTACCTCATTGGCAAGACAATTTGCGTTTATCTACCCTATTGGACAATTGATGGCTTATACAATTCCACAAGCTGAATACCTGAAAAAAGTGACAGCACCCATCACCATTGTGCATGGCACCAACGATTGGACAACCTTTTACAGCAATGCACTGAGGTTAAAAAAATCATTCAAGCCGGGAGATCAATTCATCACCATTCGCGGTGGTAAACACAATGGACTAACCGATTCACTCCAAGTGCAGCAGGCTATTCAACAAGCTTTACAGTAATTAGGTACCCGAAGGCGGATTGATGCCCACCCATATTTGCAGATAATCTTCCACGCGTGCATCTACTGGTCGGTTACTCTGCAAGCCCGGCCTCCATTGTGGCATCTTCAAGAAGAGTTGCTTGATTGCTTTATCGAAATAATCTTTCTGGCTATTGAAATATTTCAATGTTCTTGCCTGATCTGATTTGGGATTGCGCGTAATGGCTACACGATCAAACTCGGGCTGTCCAACAAAACCATTTCTATCAACTGTAAATGAAAAACAAATACGGATATACATCGCCGTATCACCGCGACTCACTGTTTGTGCCAACACTGTATCAAATGCAGGGAAATTGCGGAAATAATAACGTTTGAGTGAATCTGCACCAAACGTGAATACCGGCGGCTTATCCATATAGCGCGCTTCAAACAAGCGATCAAAAAAGCGTGTATCCACCAAATTACCCATACGGTCGCCACCATCCTGTGCTTTCACCAAACTAAGTGCCATAACACACACCAAGAACAAATAAACTTTACGCATCTTACACAACTTTAAAAGCGGTGAAATAATAATTATTTGCCGCAGCAATCAATTCCAGATTGATATAGTAGCTGCTGACAAAATCCAGATATGCTTTGAACTCATGCGTAGGCACAATGAACTCATCAAAGAAAATAATATCACCTTTTTTGAGGTAAGGCGCCATCGTCGTTAACGCATATAAGGTTGCTGAATACAAATCCGCATCCATCATCAACACATTGCGCTTGCTATTATCCAGGCTTGGTAAAAAAGGTGGCAGACTCTGCTGAAACAGTCCCTTGTGAAAACTGCCTCTCGCATCATTAATTTCTGGCAGTGCATGATTGCTACTGAAGGAGCCTTTTTTGAAAGGCCCCCAATCCTCGGGTAAACCATCAAACGTATCAAAGCCATAAAAGCGGCTGTCGGCATGATCATTCTTCGATAACCACCACTTGAATGATTCACCCCATGCCACACCAAACTCCAGATAATTAATTGGCGCATGATTCAATCCTTCCTGATCAATCACCCACTGGTACATTTTATTCCTGCGGAAATAATCCCACTTGCAGGGAAAATCATTGTACGCTACTTTTCGATTGTTGTAAGCCCATGCAGAAAAGCGCGTTAGGTAATATAGATTGGCAAAAGCCCCGGACAACCAGCCAAACACCCGATGCAATTGCAAGTAAACAAACAACAATTTGGTATAGCGAATGAAAAAGAGTTTCATGTGTTTGCCAGTGGCGATGATGAAGAATTGGAGCAAATTAAGGCTTTCCTACTGCATGCAAAAGCATTACAGCCGTTTCAGCACAACTTGTTTTTTAGTGATGCTAATGCTGTGCTGCATACCCACACAAAGCGGATAATTGCGCTCAGTATGACTCACAGGAAAATCAAAACAAATAGGATAGCTGTATTCCTTCACCTGTTCTTTGATGATAGTAAGGATATCTTGCCCAAATGGTGTGGTGGTATCCTTCATTTCTGTGAAGCCACCGATGATCAGCGCTGCCAAACCATCCAAGATGCCAGCTCTTTTCAGTTGAATGAACATGCGGTCGATATTGTAGAGATACTCACCCACATCTTCCAGAAACAAGATCTTGCCCTTTGTCTTGAAAGCCGATTTCGTTCCAACCAGATGCGCTACCAACGATAAATTGCCACCTACCAGTTCGCCACTAGCTTGTCCCAATTGATTCAACGCATGTGCATCGGCAACATATCGATAGGCTTTACCCAGCAATGCCGGTTTCAAAGCCTGTACAAAGGGTGTATCCACTCCTCCATCATTAAAAGCACCCGCCATGGGTGAATGCAAAGAAGCAGTTTTGAGTTTGGTGTACAATTCCGCATGCAGCACGGTGATGTCACTATACCCAATAATCCACTTGGGCTGCTTTTTGAATTTGGTCCAATCAAGCTGATCAATGATTCGGCTCACGCCATAACCACCACGGCCACACAAAATGGCTTTTACGGAAGCATCATCCAGCATTTGCTGCAAATCGGCGAGTCTTTCTGCATCTGTTCCGGAGAAATAATGATGCTGATGACCTAAGGTCTTGCCAATTTTTACCTGAAAGCCCCATTGTTGCAGGGTGCTAATACAAATAGCCGCATTTTTGGCGGGCATATAGCCGGCCGGACAAACAATCCCAATGGTATCGCCTTTTTTCAGCGGCGCTGGAACACGAATCATGCAACAATATTAAAGCTTCAGGCCGGAACGAATGCTTATTTTTGCACTCTTTTGAAGCAACTATGACCCAACCGAAGCGATACTTAATTACAGCCGCCCTGCCCTACGCCAACGGGCTGAAACATATCGGCCATCTGGCCGGTGCCTACCTCCCTGCTGATATCTATGCCCGCTACCTGCGTGCGCAGCAGCGCGATGTGGTGTTTGTTTGCGGCAGCGATGAACATGGCACAGCTATTCCCATTCAGGCGGCCAAAGAAGGCATTACCCCTCAGGAAATGATTGATAAATACCATCCTATCATGTTTCAAAACATGCAGGATCTTGGTATTGAATTCGATATCTATCACCGTACCAGTGCGCCTATTCATCACGAAACAGCGAAGGAATTCTTTACTGCCCTGAATGATGCTGGCGAGCTGGAAGTGAAAGAAAGCGAACAGTATTTTGATGAACAGGCCCAGACTTTTCTAGCCGATCGTTATATCAAAGGCACTTGTCCCAATTGTAGTTACGACAGCGCCTATGGCGATCAGTGTGAACGTTGTGGTAAGAGTTTGAGTCCCGATGAACTGATTAATCCGGTGTCTACTTTAAGCGGACAAGCACCAGTGAAAAAACTCACCAAGCATTGGTACCTGCCTTTGAATAAGCACGAAGATTTTCTACGCAACTGGATTCTGGAACAACACAAAGAGGATTGGAAAACCAATGTGCTGGGTCAATGTAAAAGTTGGATTGATGGTGGTTTGCAGCCACGTGCAGTAACCCGAGATCTCGACTGGGGAGTGGATGTACCTGTAGCAGATGCTGCCGGTAAAAAACTCTATGTATGGTTTGATGCCCCTATCGGTTATGTATCTGCCACCAAACAGTGGGCCTTAGACAATGGCAAGGATTGGGAACCTTACTGGAAAGATGCCGATACCAAACTCGTACACTTCATCGGTAAAGACAATATCGTATTCCATTGCATCATCTTCCCAATCATGCTCAAACTGCACGGACATATTCTTCCGGAAAATGTGCCTGCCAATGAGTTCATGAATCTGGAAGGCGATAAAATGAGTACCAGCCGCAACTGGAAACTGGATCAGCAAGAATATATTGATGATTTCATCAAGGCAGAAAATGGCGGACCGCAAATGGCAGACGTATTGCGCTATTACCTCACCGCTATTGCACCAGAGAGCAAGGACAGTGAATTTACGTGGAAAGGTTTTCAAGATGCCAATAACAGCGAGCTGGTAGCCATCTTCGGCAATTTTGTGAACCGCACTTTCGTGCTGATGCACAAACTCTGCAATGGTAAAGTACCACCACTGCATGCAGAGATTGCAGACGAGACCGATAAAGCCATGATTGATGCTTTCCGCGCGACGAAAGAGAAAGTGGAAGCATTGTTGGAGCAGTATAAGTTCCGCGATGCTTTGTTTGAAGTGATTGATCTCGCACGTCAGGGTAACCAATACATGCAGAAAAAAGAACCTTGGATTGTGGCCAAGTCATTGGCAGAAAAACCCGAGAACCAACAACTCATTGACAACTGCATGCATATCTGTTTGCAGTTGACAGCGAATCTGGCGATACTGATCAATCCTTTCTTGCCATTCACAGCGAAGAAAATGTGCCACATGATGAAAGTGGTAGAAAAAATGCTGGAATGGGAGAATGCAGGCAAACTGAAACTCTTGAGTGTAGGCTATAGTCTGCGTGCACCGGAATTATTGTTCCGCAAGATTGAAGACGCAGAGATTGCTGTTCAGATTGAGAAATTGAAAAACAAGAGCACACAAAAAATGGATACGAATACACCTGCTCCGGCCCCTGCAACATCGGCAGTAAAACCTGAGATCGTGTTTGATGATTTTGCGAAGATTGATTTGAAAGTAGGCACAATTGTATCAGCAGAAAAAGTAGAGAAAGCAGACAAGCTACTGAAACTTCAAGTGGATCTGGGTTTTGAAACACGCACCATTGTTTCCGGTATTGCTTTGCATTTTAAACCGGAAGATATTGTTGGTAAGCAAGTGACTGTAGTAGTGAACCTAGCACCCAGAAAAATGCGCGGCATTGAAAGCCAGGGCATGATTCTGATGGCAGAAGATGCCAATGGCAAACTGCATTTCGTGAATCCGGAAGACAAGATCAATCCGGGTGCCGGCGTAAGTTAATTCAATAGACTTTTCATCATCAAATCCCTCCCCACAGCATTGTTGGGAGGGATTTGCATTTTATTGATTTGAAAGGTCTTTTACAGATGACACCTGCTTATAGACAACCTCTTCGAATTCACTAAAATGCTTAATTCCACATTTAATTTTTTGCTTTTCGCTTTTAAGAAGCTCTTGTCCAGCACTCTTTGTTTCAGCTACAAAGTATATTTTCTTCTCGCCTCTAAAAACAACAGCCCAGTCAGGGTTATAATTCCCGATCGGTGTAGGTATCTTAAACCAGCCCGGCAACTTAAAATAAAACTCTACATTTTCACTCGTTTCACAATCTTTCGCAAACTGATTTTCAACTCCACTATCAAGTGGTATAAGGTCTGCGTAAATTGTTTTATCAGCGTCAGCTACACTATGCGTAAAATTATCAATGTAAATCTCTAAATCTGAATCATCAAATAATGACATTTCATACATTTTGCCACCAATTTTTTCATACTTGATGCCGTCGATCATTAAGTCATATAAAACTGCCTTAATTGCGCTTGTGGCATAATCCATGAACATTTGGGGATTGATGAAAATATCTTTTAGCCTATCAGATTTTTTTAAAATTTCTAAGATGGTATCCCTAGTTAACTCTGTTTTACTCTGAACATACGCAAGTAAATCCGGAATCTCTATGTGATGCACATAATTATCCAATCCACTATCACTTACTAATTGACCTGAAATGCCCTCATCTGTAATAAATAGTTTTTGTTTTGTACTTCTAATTGTTGGCTTGAGAATTTGAGGCATATCCTTAACAGCTTTAGCCGCAAGAGCAATCAAATCGGGTGTATAATAGGAAACATTATATCGTGTTTTATGCCGAATTCTTTCCCAAATCTGTAAAAATTTAGGATCCGCTTCAAAGCCCTTTCTGTAATTCAATTTCTTTCTTTCAGCCTTGTTCTTTATCCTGTTTTCAAACTTAACACCACAATCGTCTTCTATTTCCTTCTGTAATGCCTTTGCAAAGTCTTCATAACTTTCATTGGCAATAACAGTGAGTTTGTTAATATTTCTGTCGTGCATTCTTTGCCCGAACTGATTTACACACAAGCGCAAACCCCTTCCAATTTCTTGCCTTTTCTTAATTTCTGACTTTGTTTCATTTAAAGTACAAATTTGAAACACATTGGGATTATCCCAACCTTCACGTAATGCAGAATGACTAAAAATAAAACGTAATGGAGTGTCAATATCGAGCAACTTTTCTTTATCCTGCATGATGAGTTTGTATGTATCATCATCAGCCTGCGTTTCACCTCCTGTATCTTTTAACCTGCCTTTATTATCCTGTGAAAAATAACCATCATGAATTTCTTCTGCCGAATACGTACTCATACCTGCAAATATTGGTTTACGAATCTCACTTTGATAAATCTCTTCAAACCATTCTGCAAATTTTCCTTTGATAGAATTACCATTACTATCATAATCCCGATAATTTTTCACCTTGTCAATGAAAAATAAGGTCAAAACTTTTACACCTTTACCCTTGTAAAGCTTTTCTTTCTTTAAGTGTTCTTCAACTGTTTTTTGCATCATGTAACGGAGTACTTCGTCATTTAAGCCACCTTGCATCTGTCCAACTTCAAGCATCTGTCCATTAGATAATGTAACCAATTGATTACCTAAATCAATTTCAACCACCTTCAGATCACGATAAACATCCCTTTCACCGGAAAGCTTATACAGATCGTATTTATCTCTATCTACTGTTATTGATTTCCTTACTACTCCTTTTGGCGTATTCACATCAATTTTTAGCTTCGCAACTATCTTATTCTTACCACTTGCTTGAATTTTTTCGAGCTCTACATAAGCATTATTTAGTGCATTTTCACTAATAACTGAGTCAACTTCAATCTGCTTAACCAAACCCAAATCATAAGCTTTAACAGGGTTCAGTGAATACATGAGATTATATAGATTAGTATGCGTAGCGGAATAGCGAAGAGTACAAAGCGGATTCAGATTGCTAATTGCCTTTTTTCTAATTTCTGTCTCCATATTTTGCGGCTCATCAACAATCACAATGGGAAACGTACTTTGAATAAACTCTATAGGTCTCTTACCGGTTAATTTATCATTAGGCTTATTAATAATATTCTCATCCTTAGCAAAGGAATCAATGTTAAGAATCAAAATTTGAATGGCATTAGCCGAAGCGAAACTTCTGAGATATGATACCTTTTTGCTGTCGTAAGTATCAAAATTAACAGCCACCTTATCATAAAGTGATTGAAAATGCTCATTTGTGATTTGTAAATTTTTCAAAACGCCCTCTCGTATAGCAACTGAAGGAACTACAATCACAAACTTTTTAAAACCATACAGCTTATTAAGCTCATAAATAGTTCTTAAATATACATATGTCTTACCTGTACCCGTTTCCATTTCTACTGAAAAGTTCATTCCCTGCAATGAAGAAACCTCATCCTTTATCTCGTTGCGCTGCTGAATTGCTTGAACATTTTGAAGGATTTGATCCTCAGAAAGCAACAATTGATTTCCAAGACCATTTTCAGAAATCAAACCACCATGTGAGGAAATTGAAAACTCGAAATCTCCAGTACTAAGAGGTTGTCCTTCAAAGATGTCGGTTATAGCTTTAATAGCATCTAACTGATATTGCTGGTTACTATCGAAATGAAATCTCATAATAGTGCTTTAGCTTCTAATATCTCTAGCCAGTTTCTAAACCGTGGGCATTTATTAATAATAGATTCCAATCCATTTTCTAAAGCTATATATGACCCGTAAAGGGGTTTATCATAGCCTGGTATAATTTTCTTTAATCTTTTTGAGGGTGCAGTTTCAGGACCATCATTGATTAATTCTGGATTTTGATATGTATCTACAATTTCTTTAAGCTCTGATAGGGCTTTAGCATCACAGGAAGGTATCTGACTAAATCCCCTCATATCAGTAAACAACAAGCCTTCAAATTCATGTAGCTGAATGTATGGGACAAATCTCTTGTGTTTGATTTGATTACTAACTTCTTTTTCTATCGCTGTTATCTGATTTACAGCCCCCTTTAACTTTTTCGCTTCATTGTAACCAGGGAAATCTGTTGGTAAGCGGAAAAAATCAATCATACTTGTTACAATAATATCCTCCTCCCTTTTCAAGAATGTTGTAACATCCCTATAGTATTTGCTATAGCTATTTGATCCACCCATATCAAATGCGCGTATATCATATATACCTTTACTTATAAAATAATGACGAAGACTTGACTCAATGAACTGCACTTCCGTTGCCCCTTCTGCTATAAAATAAATTCCCCTTTTCATGGCCTGCCCCCCAGTACATTTTTTCGCCACAGCTCACTTATAGTATAACCATCTAGCCATTCACCAAGCTCCTCTTCACTTAGTCTTTTGAAAACAGTTTGATCATGTTCTCTTTCTACAACTAGAATATCCTCTGGATTAAACTGATCTAATAAATTAGTTGATTGTGTAGAAATAATTATCTGAGCAAATTCAGATGCACTCTTTATCATAGCAGAAAGCTTATTAATTGCAGCCGGATGTAGCCCTAATTCCGGCTCATCAATTATAATTGTACTAGGTGGTTCTGGCTGCATTAATAAGGCACAAAGACATATAAATCGAAGTGTACCATCTGAAAGAGAATAAGCATTGAAATAATTATCATATCCTTTCTCTTTCCATCGTAGTTCTATTTGGTTTGGATTAATTTTATCGGGCTGTAAGTAAAGACTGTCAATAAAAGGTGCTATTGACTTGATAGTAAATTCCAGCATTTTAAAATGCTTTGGCGATGTTTCTTTCATCCTGTACAAAAATGCAGGCAGGTTACTCCCATCCTCTACTAAAGATTCATAATCAGTAGCATTACAAAAGCCTTTCAACTTTGATGAATCACTAGTATCATGAAAGTGGAATACCTTGAATGACTGAAAAAAATCTTTTAAGAATTCAGTTCTTTTTGAGTAAGCAACATCATGAAGCTTTGTTTCAGTAGTACCTCCAAAGTTAATTGGCTTATTACTCCACGAAACACTGTTTGAAATCCGTGTCTGCATATTATAATCACTATACTCTTCTGTAAAAAAAAGACTATTCGCCTGATCGGGTTCCATTTTAAACCTATATCTATTACTAATCTTATCTTCATCATTAGTAAATACAATCTTCCCTGCAATATATTTTGATTGTCTACCGAAATACATAAAACCGTCAGATCTACCTTTACGGGCTATATGATTTTGCAGTTGCTCTTGAAACAACATATTTAGAAACTTGAAAAAAGCAATGAAATTACTTTTTCCAGCCCCATTGGGGCCTATGAGAACATTGAGAGGCCTTATCCTTACTGGCCCACTGTCTCTTATAGATTTAAAATTCTCAATATGTATAGAGTGTATACTCATAGTTTTCTTCTTTGCTAAATCGTTTTAAAATCAATTCCCGCATCCTTCATTTGTAATACTGTGTTGGTCTTTAACTGGTCATTACCCTTAAAAAGATAGTCTAATGCAATAACTTTTTTAGGTTTTAGACCCAGTATTGAGCTGATTACATGCTCATTCATCTTATCAAGCGCAACAATCAATTCTCCATCTTCTACAAGGTAAATAAAAGTGCTAAATGCCTTTTCAGGGTCACTATGATCTACCAAAATTTCAAACTCCTGAACAGCTGCTGTTAACGGATATCCCAACTTAAGCAATAACTCAAATAACATAGCTGAAAAATCACTCCCTTGCTTCACCGGATTGGTAAATACCTCTAACTGCTGCACCAAATTTCCTTCATTGATTTCACCTCCTCTCCAAATCTTGAAATTCGAATTAGTCAGTTTAAATGACTTAAACCCTAAATCAAGAAGTTTTTCCTCCTTTTCACCAAAATCTAGTTCTGCCAACTTCTTATTATTCTCTTCTTCATTTTCCACCTTTATCTTCTTGATAACCCTACGGATGCGCTCTTTACTGATATCTGCAATGGTTTTATATCCAGCTTTAAATGCTTCACCGTTTTCATCACATTGCTCAGTTAATTGCACTAAAATGAATTTCCTATTGCCGCCATCTTCTTTGTTTAACTCTAAAACTGCTTGAGCTGTAGTTCCTGAGCCTCCGAAGAAGTCTAATATGTACTCATCATTGAGTGGTTTGCCGTTGATGTAAATATTTATTAACTGTTTAATTAATGAAACAGGTTTAGGAAATGGGAATATATCTCTTTCAATAAAGATATCTTCAAAATCTTTTGTTCCTTCTTGGGTGTATGGCCCGGTGTAAATAGTAAGAGGTTTCCCTTTTCTTTCATGCCCGTTTTCATCTTTTAAATAGCCTTTAAATCTTACAGAATAGCTATTTGCTTTCTCATTGTAATTGAAAACTAGTTTATTTTCTTTTTGCGCTTTATCAGTTTTTTCTTTTGACCATAACCATTGCTTTTCGGGCCAAATCTCAACGCCATTATGAATGATGGGATATCTAAGATTTTTCCTTTCTGCCATACTCGTTGTATCAAGCGGCCATGTTGCATAAGGGCCTAATTTATCGAAGTGTTCATCCTTCTTATTATACATTCCACGAGTTTTGTCAGAATAAGGTATTTCTATATCCCAGTTTTCTGAAAAAGATTTTGTAAAACAAAAAATATACTCATGAAGAGAAATGAATCCTTTAGTCTTAGCACCGCCGCCTGTCTTTTTATGCCAAACCATTTGTGAAACAAAGTTCTCCTCGCCGAAAATTTCGTTCATTATGATTCTCAGATTATGCACTTCGTTATCGTCAATATGAACGAAGATTACGCCATCATCACGTAATAAGTTTTTAGCCAAAAACAATCGGGGATACATCATACTCAGCCAGTTACTATGGTAATGTCCGCTGTCTTTGCTGTTTTTGCGGAACATCCCTTCTTTCATCAGGTAACCATCTTCGTCTTTATCGCCAATACGCTTTTGGTAATCTTCTTTGTTCTCCTTAAAACTATCAGGGTAAATAAAACTATCACTGCCTGTATTATAAGGTGGGTCTATAATGATGCATTTTACTTTTCCATAATAGCTTTTCTGCAACACTTTCAGCACTTCAAGATTTTCTCCTTCAATAAAAATATTCTCAGTAGTCTCAAAGTTTACCGACTCTTCCGGTTGGGGTTTCAGCGTTGCCGTTGTCGGAATTTGTAAAACCTTGAAGGCGTCACTTTTACCTGCCCAATTCAAGACATAGCGCTCATTATTAACATGAATATCATCAGTAAAAGTTGCTTTGAACTTTTCAATATCAATTTTCCCTTCTGTGAAAATTTCAGGAAAATCTGCTTTCAGTTTTTCCAGCCTGTCTTGTAGTATGTTTAATGATTCTCCGTTCATCTTTTTGTTCTTTTAAAAAGGTCCACTTTTTTTTCCGCAGCCTTTAAGGCTTCCTTTGCAAAAACTTCATGCTGTACTTCATCGGCGATTTTATCACTTAACCAGGCCAACAATAATTCGTCTTCATTTGCCTGATAATATTTTGCAAAAGCTTGCACCTGTTCTTTATTAGGCTTTCTTTCATTGCGTTCAAACTTACTCAGCAAAGCGGTATCCATGTCAAGTGCGGCAGCTACTTGTCTTAATAGCAAGCCCTTAGCTTCTCTTTGCGTTCTGAGTATATGACCTAAAGTATTGTTTGCGGTCATTGGCTTAGATTTTAGATTCCTTTCACGTAGCTCTAAAAAGGACATTTAAATGACTTGTCAAATATTGTCTAAATGTACAGATAAGGCTGCAAATGAAGAATGCTTGTTTGTGTTATAGCTAAATCGCTCATTCGAACATTCACAAATCGTTGAAAATCATCAACTAAGTACATTTTAAAAAAATTAAGCCAATCAATTTAAACGAATTTATTCAAGCCTAAGTCATACCTGCAAACCACAAAATAGAAACCATGAAAAAATTATTCATTGCAGGTGCATTGTTCACCACTATACTCACCATCAACAGTGCAAGTGCACAAACCCGTGCGAAAATTGCCGACCGTGTAGAAGACCGTCGTGACCGCAGAGAAGACAAGCGTGACAGGAAAGAAGATGTACGCGACAGACGTGAAGACAAACGCGATGCGAGAGAAGATGTGCGCGATGCCAAACACAATGGCGGCAAACGAGACAAGATGGAAGATATCAGAGACCGTAAAGAAGATAAGCGCGATAAAAAAGAAGATCGCCGCGATCGCAAAGAAGACAAACGCGATAGACGCGAAGACAGAAGAGATGCCCGTAACGGCGGATAAAAGAAAAGGCGATGGAATCCATCGCCTTTATTATTGTGAGCCTGTTTGCTTTTACTTTTTGCTGCTCACTTCTCACTTACTACTTACTTAACTGCAACCCATGCTGTTACCGCAGTTCAGACATTTGTAGCAAGTACCGCTACGGATGGTGATGTGACCGCAAGTGTTACAAGCTGGTGCATCACTCTGCATATTCTTAGCTGCTGCATTCACCATATCCAGTGAGTTCTCTGCATTTACCGCTGCACGCTGTACTTTGGCTGCAGGAGCGGGTGTAGTGCTGGCAGCAACGGGTGCTGTTACACGCACACTGCTCAGCTCAGGCTTTCCCAGTAAAGTAATGTCCCCATCATCATCACCGGTGTTACCAATCTCAGGCTTGTCTAACACATGTACCAGATCAGTTCTGCCGAGGTATTCGTAAGCGAGTGCACGGAATACAAAGTCAACCAGTGAAGTCGTTGTCTTGATATTCGGATGGTCTACCATACCTGCCGGTTCAAAGCGGGTGAAGACAAACTTCTCTACAAACTCTTCCAATGGTACACCGTACTGGAGACCAACAGAGATAGCAATTGCGAAGCAGTTCATCAAGCTGCGCACGGTAGAACCTTCTTTCGCCAGATCGATGAAGATTTCACCCAGTGTACCATCCGCATATTCACCGGTGCGGAGGAAGATTACCTGACCATTGATCTTGGCTTTCTGTGTAAAGCCGCGACGCTTGGCTGGCATTGACTTACGCTCAACGATCTTAGACAGCTGACGCTTCAGTGTGGTATCAGCTGAAGCCTGCATACGGCGTGTTACTTCATCCAGCAGTTCTTCTACAGTCAACTTAGTTAAGTCAACAATATTGCTTTCTGCTGCAGGCGCTTCCGCAACGGTTGCTTCAGCAGCAGTTTCATCTGCATCTTCTTTTTTCTTCTTCTTGTCTGACTTATTGCTCAGTGGCTGGCTCAGCTTAGAACCATCACGATACAGGGCACAAGCTTTCAGACCCAACTGCCAGCTCAGCATGTAAGAATCAGCAATCTCATCAATAGATGCTTCGTGAGGCAGGTTGATGGTCTTAGAGATCGCACCGCTCAGGAAAGGCTGACAAGCAGCCATCATACGGATGTGGCCATGTGCATGGATATAACGCTCACCTTTCTTACCACACTTGTTGGCGCAATCAAATACAGAAAGGTGTTCTTCTTTCAAGAATGGTGCACCCTCTACAGTCATGGTACCGCACACGTAGTCGTTAGCAGCATCAATCTCTTCATCACTGAAGCCTAAACCTTCCAGCAGGTTGAAGCTCCAATCATTGTATTGTTCAGCAGTAAAGCCAAGTCTTTCCAGACAAGCTTCACCCAATGTGAATCTGTTGAAAGCAAAACCAATTTCGAATGCGCTCTTCACAGCACCGTTCAGCTTGCTGATTTCTTCTGCAGTAAATCCTTTGGCAGCCAGTGTTTCAGGATTGATGAAAGGAGCACCTTCCAAAGTAGCAGCACCTACTGCATATTTTTCAATGGCATTGATTTGGTCTTGCGTATAACCCAATGTCTTCAGTGCATTAGGTACAGCACCGTTGATGATTTTGAAATAACCACCACCAGACAATTTCTTGAACTTCACCAGTGCGAAATCTGGTTCAACACCTGTTGTATCGCAATCCATTACCAGACCGATAGTACCGGTTGGTGCAATTACAGTTGTTTGCGCGTTGCGGTAACCGTATTTCTCACCCAGTTTCACTGCATCATCCCATGCTTTGGTAGCACTCTTCAGCAGATAATCAGGGCAATATTGGGCTTTGATACCTTGTGGCTTAATGCTCAAACCAACATAAGCTTCTTCTGCATCATAAGCAGCAGCTCTGTGGTTGCGCATTACGCGCAGCATATCTTCTTTATTCTCTTTGTAACGTGGGAATGGACCATGCAGGGCAGCCATTTCAGCAGATGTCTTATAAGCAATACCGGTCATGATTGCAGAAATTGCACCCGCGATACCGCGAGCTTCTTCGCTATCATACGCGATACCGCTGATCATCAATACAGTACCCAGATTGGCAAAGCCGAGACCCAGTGTTCTGTAATCGTAAGACAGCTGTGCTACTTCTTTAGATGGGAACTGCGCCATCAACACAGAGATTTCCAACACCACAGTCCACAAACGGCTGATATACTCCAGACCTTCTACATCCATCAGGTTGGTTTGCTCATCGAAGAACTTACGCAGGTTGATAGAAGCCAGGTTACAAGCGGTATTGTCTAAGAACATGTACTCAGAACAAGGATTAGACGCATTGATGCGGCCACCTTGAGGACATGTATGCCATTCGTTGATCGTAGTATCATACTGTGTACCAGGATCAGCACAACGCCATGCAGCATAAGAGATTTTCTCCCACACTTTGCTGGCAGGTACTTTCTTCATGGTACGGCCATCCGTACGCGCTTTCAATTCCCAATCTTCACCCTTCTCCAGTTTCTCGAAGAATTCGTTAGGGATACGTACAGAGTTATTAGAGTTCTGACCAGAAACCGTTAAATATGCTTCACCTTCATAATCGCTTGGATAACCGGCAGCGATCAAGGCGCCTACTTTTTTCTCTTCTTCAACTTTCCAGTCGATGAATTCCATGATCTCTGGGTGATCCAGATCCAGGCACACCATCTTGGCAGCGCGACGAGTTGTACCACCGCTCTTGATAGCGCCTGCAGCACGGTCGCCAATTTTCAGGAAGCTCATCAAACCACTAGAAGTACCACCACCGCTTAGTTTCTCACCACCACCACGAATACGGCTGAAATTGGTTCCCACACCAGAGCCATATTTGAAGATGCGCGCTTCGCGAACCCAGAGGTCCATGATACCACCATCATTCACCAAATCATCATCAACAGAGAGAATGAAACAAGCGTGAGGCTGAGGACGCTCATAAGCATTCTTAGATTTCTTCAATTCCCCATCCACTGGATCTACATAGTAGTGACCCTGGGGCTTACCTGCAATACCATAGCTTTCATACAAGCCGGTATTGAACCACTGCGGACTGTTGGGCACGCAGCTTTGATTCAGGATGCTGTAGGCTAATTCATCATAAAATATCTGCGCATCTTTTTCAGAAGCGAAATATCCATAACGCTCACCCCATACACGCCAGCAATTGGCCATACGGTGTGCTACCTGCTTCACGCTGGTCTCACGACCCAGTGAACCATCCGCTTGCGGCACACCAGCTTTACGGAAATATTTTTGTGCGAGGATATCAGTAGCAATCTGACTCCATTGCTTAGGAACTTCAACATTGTTCATTTCAAATACCACTTCACCGCTTGGGTTGCGGATGATACTGGTACGATAGTCATAGTCGAACAAATCAAAAACGTTTACATCGTCTTTGGTAAAGCGGCGAGAAAATTGCAAGCCTTTGTTAGCGCGAGGGTTAGCCATAAAGCAGTCCTGGTTTTGGGTATGGGTAAGTAAATGTGGTTAACAATCAGCCCCAGCCATTTTTTGGATGAGTGGTTGACGAAAATATCTGTAGCAGGGGGAAATACAAGGGGTATTCAATCCACAGTTTGTGGAAAACAGATGTGGATTTTTTGGCAGTGCCGAACAGGGCTGCATTTGCTCGAATGTTCACACCTGTTCATAAGAAATTTTGAAAAATTGCCACTGATTGTGACTGGAATTCCTTAATATTTTTGTTGAACAAGCTAAGGATGAAAGGTTTACAGGAGTTTTTTGCCGAAACGCTTTGTGGGCATGGTTTTGAACCCTATTTTGTGTGCAGATTTGATTAAACAAAAACCATTCGGCCTTTTTTCTGCATTTTTGCAAGGGCTCAAACGCATTCATGAATCAGGCACTGTACAACAAGATCAACGATAGAAAGCAGCGCGGACAAAAATCCTTTGCCGTACTGATCGATCCCGATAAGGTGAACGCTTCCAGCATTGAACAACTGGTTAGCCTGGCCATCGAAGCCCGTGTGGATTATTTCTTTGTCGGCGGTAGCTTGGTGATCTCCAGCCATTTGGATGAATGCATTCAGCAAATCAAAGCACTCTGCGACATTCCTGTGATTCTTTTTCCCGGTTCTCCATCACAAGTAAGCAGATATGCAGACGCGTTATTGTATCTCTCTTTGATTTCTGGTCGTAACCCAGAGTTGCTCATTGGTCAGCATGTGATTAGTGCACCATTCGTGAAAAAGAGTGGACTAGAAATCATGCCTACCGGTTATATGGTGATTGATGGTGGTGCACCTACTACTGTTTCATACATCTCCAACGCAACACCTATTCCTGCAGATAAGAATGAAATTGCCATGTGTACCGCTATGGCTGGCGAAATGCTGGGCATGAAGCTGATTTACATGGATGCGGGCAGCGGCGCCAAACGTGCGATTACTGAAAGCATGATTGAAAAAGTAGCTTCAAGTATTGATGTACCACTGATCGTTGGTGGCGGCATCACCGATCCTGAAAAAGCTTACCGCAATTGTAAAGCAGGAGCCGACATCATCGTCGTTGGCAATGCCATCGAAAAAGATGCCGGCTTAATTAAAGAAATGGCCGCAGCCATTCACAGTATTCCCGTTAATGCTTAACGCAGGTTTTTTGTATTCACACGTGTAGGTGTTTCCTTACCTGCAACAATCCCTCTTGCACTTAATGCAATAGAACGAATGATCTGTGTCATGTTCTCCATATCCAGTGTGCTCACTTCATCGCTCTGCTTATGATAATTGGGTTCACTATCCATCTTAGATGTAGAGATCGTATGTGCTGGCACACCCAATCTTGCCAATGTAGCATTATCAGAACGATAGAATAATTGCTGATCAGGATAAGGATCAGGATAAAAATTGAAGCCTGTTCCTTCTAAATTCTTCTGCAGTATCGCACCCATATTGGTTTGCTCAAAACCAGTGATATAAGCAGAATTCTTACCCCACTTACTATCGGTTCCAATCATTTCAATATTGAACATGGCCATCACTTGGTTAGGATCCATTTGCTTGGAAAAATATTGAGAACCGAAACCACCTACTTCCTCTGCAGTAAATGCAGCAAATACCAATGTGCGTTCATTATTCTTCGCTTTCTTGTAATACTTGGCCAGCATAATCATGGCTGTTGTACCCGCTGCATCATCATTCGCACCATTGAAGATGGAATCCATTTTCGCATCAGGTTTGCCAATACCCAAATGATCATAATGACCAGAGAAAACCACATATTCGTTGGCCTTGCTCTTGCCGGGTAACACCCCTACCACATTGGCCATTTTCTGTTCAGTTACTTCCTGTTTGTATTGAATTGCAAAACTGTTTGCAGCATCATTGCTCAACACAAACACCAAATTCGACTGATCCTTGGTGATGCTTCTGCGCAAGAATGACAATCGAGGAAAATTTTTCTCGTGTGCTTTGTCAACCAGCACCAGCGCTGCTTTTCCGCTAGCAGCAATCTCCTGTGCTTTTTCAAATAAATTGTCACCTGCAGCAATCTTGATCGTGTTATAACCAGAAGTATTACTCACCGTTAGTTCCGCCTGCGGCGTGATCACCATTACCGCATTAGCAGCAAGCGATTGATCGTTCCAGCTGGCAGTAGTAGACAAAGCACGTGCACGCAAAATGGAAAACTCCTGACAATAGCCGGTTAAACCAGGCCAGGTTTTCAAGCCGATTTTTTTGAACTCGGCAGCAATAAAATCTGCCGCTTTTTCAATACCCGGTGTGCCGGTTCTACGACCCATCATATCATCTGCAGCCAATGCTGTTTCAATGCGGGTAACTTCTTTTACACTGATAACTTTTTCAGGAGATTGCGCCACTACAGCAGTAGCAAAAAAACCTAATACAACTAGCAAACTTGATTTCATATCGTTTCATTAAAAACCCCGAGTAATTCGGGGTTGTGTACTTATAAACTCATCATTTCTTTAAACTTCACGGTTTGTCTTCTGCTCACTTCAATCTTCTCACCACCTTTCAAATCTACAAGCAGACCACCGTTGAAATAAGGCTCAATCTTCTCAATCCAACGCAGGTTGATGATATGCTTTCTGTTAGCACGGAAGAATACTCTATCATCCAACCTTTCTTCCAGCGCGTTCAAGGATTTCAGGATAAGTGGCTTGTTGGTACCGAAGAAAACTTTGGCATAATTGCCAACGCTTTCAAACAAACGTATTTCGCTTAGCTTCACAAACCAGCAGCGCTCACCGTCTTTTACGAATACTTGATCTTCTTCCGTGAGTGGGCCGCGATTCCCTTGTTGCAAACCAGCTTTCTCTTTCTGAATCTCCATCTGCAGTTTGTGGATTGCATCCGACAAACGCTTGGGCTCAATCGGCTTTTGCAGATAATCCAAAGCATTTACTTCAAAAGCTTTGATCGCGTACTCGTCGTAAGCAGTCGTGAAAATCACCTTGGGTGCTCTTTCCACTTCTGTCAACAAATCGAAACCTGTTTTACCGGGCATTTGTATGTCCAGAAAAATCAATTCCGGATTCATACTTTCAATTTTCTCAATGCCGTCGTCCACATTTGCGGCTTCTTCAATAATCTCAATCTCAGGGTGCACTTGCAAGAGCTTCTTCAACTCGTTACGTGCCAATCGCTCGTCGTCAATGATGATTGCTTTAATGGCCATGTTTGTGTATTTATAGGACGCCTTCTACGGGCAAAATAACTTTCGCTTCAACAATACTGTTTTCCTTTTCAGTGATGGAAAAGGAAGCTTTATCTCCAAACAACAACTGCAAACGATGCTGTGTGCTTGATAAACCAAATCCATCTTGATTGATCTCTGCAGCAAGCTTACCAGAATTCTGCACAATCAATTCGTGGTGACTTTCACGGAAATCAGAAATCACTTTAATCAATCCACCTTCTTTTTGCTTACTGATGCCATGCTTAATTGCGTTCTCTACCAAGGTCTGTAACATCATCGGCGGCACAGCTTGATCCAGTGTATCTTCATCAATATCATACTCTACACGTAACCTGTCTTCAAAACGAATATGTTCCAACGCCAGATAATCTTTCACAATATTCAATTCGCGCTCCAGCGGTGCAGTCTCCAGTTTCTCTGCCTGCATACTGCTACGCAGCAGATTGCTTAATTCAGTAATCGCTGTTCTTGCTCTTTCCGGATTTTCATCTACCAGTGCACGAATGCTATTCAAGGCATTAAAGATGAAATGCGGATTGATGTGTGATTTCAATGTTTTGAGCTGCAATTCCTTTACTAAGCTCTCCAGACGCACTTTATCCAATTCTGTATTCTGACCTAACTCGATATAATGCCAGATATAGTAAATAGACGACCAAACGAGGATAATCGGCGTATCGTTGAAGAAATTATACAGTGTTCTACGCTCTAATGAGAATTTACGCTCTGGGTTATACAGCTTTAACCATTCTACGATGGAGCTATTAGCAAGACTATACAAGACAGAAATACCCAAAACCACCAGACCTAGTTCAATCCATCTTCTTTTGCGAAGGGGCGGTAATAGTTTGAACGCATGGAACAGGTAACGCAGCACATGGGTAAAGATGAATCCGATCACAATAGTTAAGGCCAGTCGTTGGTATTGAAATACTGAGATCTTCTGGTCGAAAACAAATGCAAAAAAGAGTATGGTAAGTCCATACAGCAACCAGCCACCCAGCTGGCACCACCAATATGCTAGTCTAGTCCTCATGCCGTACAAATATAACAGACCACCCTGCATAAGAGGGGCGTATTCTTGACCAGTGGTCAAATCGGTAGCTGTCTGGCAGAAACAAATGCTGAAAATCGGCGAACTAATGGGTTTGTGGAATGTTTTGACTCTTTGTATAGCCTTTCCTAAACGGCAAACAGCTATTTTTACAAACTAAAAAAGGATTCATGGAGATTCAACCAGGCCCCCTGTTACAACAGCTCAATTCCCCGGATGACCTGAAAAAGATCAGCCGGGAGCAATTGCACCAGGTTTGTGACGAATTGCGCCAGTACATCATCGATATCGTGAGTGTACATGGTGGACATTTTGGTGCCAGTTTGGGTGTGGTGGAGCTAAGCGTGGCCCTGCATTATATCTACAATACCCCTTACGATCAACTTGTATGGGATGTAGGCCATCAGGCTTATGGACATAAGATTTTAACCGGCCGTCGCGATAATTTCCACACCAACCGTAAATACAAGGGCTTAAGTGGTTTTCCCAAGCGCAGTGAGAGCGAATTCGACACATTTGGCGTAGGCCACTCTTCTACCTCTATCTCGGCAGCATTGGGTATGGCCATGGCGTCTAAATATAAGGGCGAGCCTGACAGAAAAGTGGTTGCCGTCATTGGCGATGGTTCTATGACAGCCGGTATGGCTTTCGAAGGCATGAACCATGCCGGTGTTGCCGATAGCGATGTGCTGATTATTCTGAACGATAACTGTATGAGCATCGACCCGAATGTGGGTGCGCTCAAAGAATATTTAACCGATATCTCTACTTCACCCACCTATAACAAAGTGCGTGATGAAGTATGGAATATCCTCGGCAAATTGCCGGTAGGCAAGAGCTTCAGCAGAGAAGTGGCCAGTAAGTTGGAACATGCGATGAAGGGTATGGTGAGCAAGAGCAGCAACTTATTTGAAGCATTGAAACTGCGCTATTTTGGTCCGATTGACGGGCATAATATCACCAAACTGGTAGATACGCTAAAAGACCTGAGAGAAATTCCAGGCCCGAAGTTGTTGCATATTGTAACGGTTAAGGGTAAGGGTTATGCATTGGCTGAAAAAGACCAAACCAAATGGCATGCACCGGGCTTGTTTGATAAAGTAACGGGTGAAATTTTCAAGAAAGCCATTGATGCACCTCAGCCGCCTAAATACCAGGATGTATTCGGTCATACCATCATAGAACTCGCTGAAAAGAATGAGAAAGTAATGGGTGTTACACCAGCCATGCCTTCCGGTTCTTCGCTGAAATTCATGATGGATAAAATGCCGCACCGCGCATTTGATGTAGGCATTTGTGAACAACACGCCGTAACCCTGAGTGCCGGTATGGCTACACAAGGCTTGCGTGTGTTCTGTAATATCTATTCTTCCTTCATGCAACGTGCTTTTGACCAAGTGGTGCATGATGTAGCGATTCAGAAACTGCCTGTGGTATTCTGTTTAGACAGAGCAGGCTTGGTGGGTGAAGACGGACCAACACACCATGGTGCGTATGATATTGCTTACATGCGTTGTATTCCCTACCTCGTGGTAAGTGCACCCATGAATGAGCAGGAATTACGTAACCTGATGTATACGGCGCAGTTGGAAAAGAACCAGCATCCATTTGTAATTCGTTACCCAAGAGGTGAAGGTGTGATGCCTGAGTGGAGAACACCACTGGAAGCAATTGAAATTGGTAAGGGCCGTAAAATCAAAGATGGTCAGGAACTGGCGATCTTGAGTTTTGGTCACCCGGGCAATTTTGCTACCACTGCCATTCGTGAATTGCGCACAGAAGGCATTGATCCCGCACATTACGACCTGCGTTTTGTAAAGCCATTGGATGAGGAACTGCTGCATGAAGTGTTCAGCAAGTACAACAAGATCATCACGGTAGAAGATGGCACCATTGTAGGTGGTTTTGGCAGTGCGATTCTGGAGTTTATGGCTAAGTACAATTATCAAGCTAAGGTGACGATGCTGGGCATTCCGGATAGAATCGTAGAACATGGCACCTTGAAAGAATTGCATAGAGAATGCGGCTATGATGCCAAAGCCATTGCAGACACAGCACGCGTGATGATGAAGGATAGTGTGCTGGTGAGTCAGATAGCAGGATAATGCATCAACAATAATAGCACTACTTAAAGCCGCTAATAGCGGCTTTTTTATTGGACATGGAGAATACGTCTCCGTTGTTTAACGGGGCAGCATCCCGTTAAACAACGGGTAAAATGATACAAAACACCCCCCTCAAAAAACGGGAAATTCCCCATTTTTTAATTGAAATCATAATTAGTGTTTTGCCATGTTATAAGAAATATTATAACCAGAAATAATGAGGTTATAACTCTAAATCAAAAATTAAAAAAAATGAAAAAAATTTTATTAATCTTACTTGTGATGTTGTTTGCAAATTTGCATTCAGAGGCATCAACTTTTAAAATTAGTGATGCACACCAAAACTCAATTGTTAACCAAAAAAAGCAAAGTAAAAGTCAGTATGAAATAGTAGCATCAACAATAACTGAGAAAAAGACTAATGGGCAATTTATTTGTACTGTAACTATCACTGTGTATGGCAACTTGGGTGAAATTCTTTACAGTGTTACAAGAACTTCATATTTCAGTGGGGAACTTGGCTGTAATCTAGCTATGCAGTACGCAATGGATGCAATAATGCAATGGTTACTTTCCGAATAAATTAAATCTTACCTCTTTTAAATATAACCTCATTATTTATGAAACATTGTTTTATTATTACTCTTTTAGCAATCACTTTCGGGTATAAATCCATTTCCCAAAACAATTCAGGACTTATCGAATATACCTATACAATTACTGAAGCAAAAAACAATTCCTCTAAATCAGGATTACCAGGATTTACGACCAGTGTTTTGCATTTTAAGAAAGACAAAACATACTATTATGAAATGAATCCCTCTTTAGGGCAAAATGAATCTTCAATATCAAAGATTAGTAATTCCGATAATAACTCAAGTGTTGTATTACGGTCTAATGAGGCTTTACTATTCCAACTGTTTATTGATTATAGAATTGATAGTTTTTATATATCTGATTTTGTTATTAGAAAATTTGAAAATTACTGTGGTAGAAATGTTGAACCTAAGTGGGTGCTTAGCGATCAATATAAAACAATAGGAAAGTTTAAGTGTCAGATGGCATCTACTGATTTGTTGGGTAGAAAATGGGAGGCGTGGTTTACTTCTGAAATTCCTTATCCCTATGGACCATGGCGCCTTAATGGCTTACCGGGTTTAATTTTGGAGGCTAACGATATAGAGGGAAAGTATTTATTCTCGTTCAATAAAATTATCTACCCTGCTAATTTCCCTTCGTTAAAATTTGAACAAGATATAGTTAACCGTCAAATCACTTTTGTTAACGAGGAGTCTTTCATCATAAAACGAAAAAAGCGTAAAGCCGATTTAGAAGCACTATTAAAAGCCAATAGTCAAGATGGCAACAGCTCTGTTACTGTGAAGGGTGGTGAAACAAGGGAGAACTATTAGAATAAATTATTAAATGATTCAGGGTATTTAAAAGCAGTAACAACTAATGATTAGATTATTCAAATTATTATTGCTATTAACCCCTGTTTTTTGCTTTAGTCAAGATATTAAGCTTTCTGGAATTATCACTGATCATAATGGTGATCCTTTAAAAAACGCAATAGTTACATTAAAAAAAAATGGAGCTGTTTATTTATTTAGAAAGTCTAATAATAGTGGATATTTCGAAATAGAATTTAAAAAGGAGAATGTAAGCTTACCTCAACTTTGCGTTTCCTTTTTAGGTTTTAAGGATACCTGTATTACTGTTAGCGATAATATAACTAATTATGTATTTCGGCTTGTCCCTTTTGATAGAATTTTAAACGATGTAATTGTTCGTACTGGTTCAAAGGCCGTTAAGATTTCTGGGGATACAACTATTTTTAATGTAAAACTATTAAGTGATGGTTCTGAAAAGAAATTAGAAGATGTTCTACAAAAATTGCCTGGTGTAAGAATTGACGATAATGGTATAGTTTCTTTTAAGGGAAAGAAGATATCTAAAATCTTATTAGATGGGGAAGACTTTTTCTCAAACGACTACAGAATAATTTCGAAAAATCTAAGTGCATCATTGATTGAAAGTGTAGAGGCTTATGAAGGTTATCAAGAAGAAGAGCTGTTTAAAAATGTTCAAAACTCTAATGATGTTGTATTGAATGTTGGTTTGATTAAATCAAAGCCTAAACTTTTTGGTGAGTTAAAGGTTGGGGTTGGTACGTTAAAAAACTATTCAATTGAAACAAACTTATTTTCATTTTTAAATAAAATAAAACTTGTCAATATAAGTAATATTAACACAATTGGTATAGAGCCAAGTGGTGCTAAAGGCTTGAATCAAACGCTAAAAAATGGATTTAACTTATTTTCGGAAACAAGTGAGAATAGTATAATCAGAAATTTAGGAGCATTAGCTACAGATAGAACTAATCAATCATCAATTTATTCAAGCCCAAACTTTAATAGTGTTCAAATTAATTCTCGTTTTAATAGTAAGGTCTTATTCAAGGGTAATGTCTATCTAAATAAAAATACTCTAAATCTGCAAACATTACAGTTAACAAGTTTCTTCTTAGATACTGTTTTATTAAGGGTAAACGATAATATGTTTAAACGAACAAACCCTAGCTCACTTGCAACTAATTTTTTTCTTGAATACAAGATGACTGATAAAACTAAATTCAAATTTGAATTTGATTATAACCGACTAAAACTTAATGAATTATTAGACTTGAATACAAGCTCCAACTTTTTTCCTAGTGGCTATTCATACTTTCAGAATAAAAGTATGATATCCAATTACAACTTTAAGGCTTCGTTTATAAATAAAGTTGGTGAAACTCAAGTGTTTGAATTAATGTTTGTAAACAGCAATAAAGAACTTCTTAATAGCCTTGTAACCAACTCCGAGCGTTTTTTACAATCGTTTCAGCTGTTTAATGCTAAAGAGTTAACTCAATTTGAATTTTTGAATAGACAAAATACAAACTTTAGGCTCAACTATTATTTAAGAGTTAAAAAGAATCAATATTTGAGTTATTCAATAGATTTCTTTAAGAGTAAATCAATTGCCTCTACAAATATTGATAGCTTGAATTTTAGAAATAATTCTGGTACGATAGAAAAATATACAAATGATATATATATCAATAATTCAGGTATTTCCACAAGTATAAAGTATAACCTTAAAACATCAAAAGTTAAGGGAGAAATTATAATGTCTCCATTCTATTTGAATTCTGAGACAGATAGTTCGTATAAATTAAAGAATTTTATTTACTCTATTATAGGTGCTTATAGTTTTAATAAAAGTAATAAAATTGGATTTGCAGTACAACGTACATTCTCATTTCCAACTTATAATAATTTCAGCTTTAATAATACAATTATAGATAACAACACTTTATATTCGGTAGCAAATCATCCAAGACCAGTTCATAATCAAGGTTATTTTTTGCAGTATTCAAGAAATACGCTTTATGAAAACGGCACTTTGTTGTCTATTATTTACAGTAATTTTAATTACACCTACTCTTTCTCGAATAATAATTTGATTGAGGGTAGTCTATTGCTAAATAAGATGGTACAAGTTGCTCCTATTTCAAGAACAAGAAAACTGGAATGGGATATTGATAAGTTTATTTCGCCTATAAAGTCTACAGTTAAGGTATTAACATCTTTTTCAAGGATTACTAATTATGATAATTTCTTAAAGGATGTTAACAAGAATAATTTAGATGTTACGCAAATCTCGGCTCAATTTAAGTCCGGTTTTGCATCCAAGATAAATTTTAGAATTTTATCTGAGTTTTCACTATTAGATTTATCAGTTGTTAAACAAGATTTATCTAAGAGTGAATTTATACGTGCAAATACAACAAGAAATGAGTTATCCGTAATATTCTCAAATACAAAAGGCACCTTAGCCAATCTTACAGGAAGTTATATATATCAATCACAAGCAAGTCAAAAGGGAAGCTCTTTTTTGATGGATTTTAGGTTTTCACAAACTATAAAGTCAAATAAATTATTTATTGAGTTGTATTTTAGAAATATTCTGAACAATCAAGAAATTTTTTTTAATAGTGTAGCAACTGACAGAAATGTGTTCACTAGGAATAATTTACTTCCGAGGATGCTGTTCCTAAGCGCAACATTTAGACTATAATCATAAAATTTATTTTTTATCACTATTGTCCGATTAAAATAATGATTTAAGGGGGATGGGACGGGTCCTATAATGGATGGTTTGAAAATAATAATTGGGCACCAAACTCATCTACTAATTTTAACTACTGTAAATCGATCATTGTTAATATTCACCCTTAAATTATACTTATGAAAAAGATCATATCATCTTTATCACTCCTAATAATTTTATTTCAAACTTCCTGCGACTGCGGTTGCGCACCGCCTCCTTATGGAGTGAAAGATTTTACTTTTTTACTATTGAATAACCAGAGCAAACCAATTAGCACATTGGGGGATACGGTGTTCTTTCAATCCAATAAATCCAGTGAAACAGGCTTATTTGTCACAAGTCAGGCAACAGGAACCCAGGAGATTATTTTTCGGTCAGCTAAAATTTTTGATATCACCAAAACTGCAACCAATTGCAGCAATTGTGATCCTGCTGTATTTTATCTCTACTACAAAAACAGAAATGTGGTTCCAGACACTTTAGAGCTGATTGTCACCAGCAATCCCGGCCCAAGTGGTGATAATAGTGTTTTCAGTAGTGTGGTGTGGAATAAACGCAAGATTGAAAAAACTTTTATCAATAATGGTGGTATTGAAGTGTATCAATTGCCTATTAATAAATAGTTTTTATAACAGCTCTTATAGTTAATAAACATGCTTGTTTCATGCAAAAAATAAACCCTGCAACACTCAGGTTATTGGTTAGCGTTAGCTATTGCTGTATCATGATTAGTGGCATGCATATCGGTGGTCCATGGCTTGCTTATTTACTGATCACCTTATTCACTGCGGCATTTTATCCGCTTTCTTTTGCATATGCCATATTGGGTATTGGCGGCTTAGTTATTTACTTAATACGCACCTACAATTTTCTGGGTGGCGCATGGCTACAAAGATTGATTGGACTTAGCGCCATGTGGCTTTCATTGATTGTATTTTTCATGAGCGAAGGCGGCGCTTACAACTATAGTACTTTTCAAGAAACAGTGCCATTGATAAGCTTGGGGTTATTTGTTGTTTTATCTGTCTGGCAAATAATATCATTAATCAGTGGCTGGCGGAATCAGTACAAAAAAGCTCAGCCACATCAATAAGTCAGACCCATTCATTTATAAAAAAACCTCGTAACAATTACGAGGTTTTTTGTTTCTATTAGTTCAATTGCGGATCAAATCCCAGCTCACTTTGTTCATTGTCTTCCACCGGTTTGTCTTCAAAACCACTCGGACCAAAATCCGCATCCGTTAAGCCCTCTTCCTGCAATTCCGCTTCGCGGTTTTCATTCCACTCCACAATAAAATTATTGCGGCCTTCTCCTGTCATAATCTTCATGAATTTCTGCTGAATCAATTCCAGCATAGAGAGGAAAAGAAAGATAGCATGAATGCGGTTTTCGCAGACGTCAAAGATTTTTTCGAATGACACATTTTTCTCCTTGCGGATAAAATCTGTCATATAATCCCTGCTGCCCTCCATACTATAGTTATAGCGCACAACGGTATGCACGGGTTTGTTCTGGCGATCATGGACACGTTGCATCACTTTCTCAAAAGCCTTCATCAATCGGAATAAAGTGATGGTCTGGATTTCAGTTCCTTCAGATGCTTCTTCACCAATCTCAGACAATTCTTTCTGCA
This sequence comes from Chitinophagaceae bacterium, assembly GCA_019745155.1. Classification (GTDB taxonomy): domain Bacteria; phylum Bacteroidota; class Bacteroidia; order Chitinophagales; family Chitinophagaceae; genus JAFLBI01. The sequence goes on from JAIETM010000004.1 coordinate 291,284, forward strand.
GGTTACCACGCTTCACCATCAGCATACGCACGGCTTCCATATCAGCCATCTGCACAGCTGCTTCTTTAAAGCGCTTGTATTCAAGAATCTTATCGATCAATTCCTGACGTGGATCAATCTCATTACCCTGCGCATCCAGTTCTTTTCTGGGCAACAACAATTTTGCTTTGATGCGCATAAGTGTTGAAACGAAGAGAATAAACTCACTGCTTAATTCAATATTCAGTTTTTCTTGCTGGTGGATATAAGCCAGAAAGTCCTGAATGATTTTATTGATGGGAATATTATAGATATCCAGTTCATCTCTTTCGATGAAGAATAAGAGCAGGTCGAATGGACCTTCGAACTGGGGTAATTTGATCTGATAACTGGTAGTATTCACGCAAACCGATTTGCTACAAAGAAAGCCGAAAATGCCCATCGGGGAAAGGCCGACGGGCATTGGTTATCCACAAAAAGCCCTCCCGAAAGGGCCGGAAAAACTTATTTTTTTAACGCATCTCTGATTTCCATCAGGAGCCGATCTGTAGAAGATGGGCCGGGCGGCGGTGCAGGCGCAGCTTCTTCTGCTTTTTTCATCTTGTTCAGGGCTTTTACCACCATAAACAGAACTAGCGCTACGACTACAAATGAAATAACGGATGACAAGAAACTTCCGTACTTCACAGCGCCCCATTTCAGGTCTTGGATATTCTGCAGCTTGGCAGCTTCCAATGCCGGATTCAGCAATAGTGGTGTAATCACATCTTCTATTAGTGACGTAACTATTGAGCCAAACGCACCACCGATGATCACACCAATGGCCAGATCAGCAACATTGCCCTTAACGGCAAACTCTTTGAATTCTTTAACGAAAGACATGGTTGAGGTTTTGATTGCTTTAAATATCCCAAATTATGCTCGAATCGGCAAGTTGTTTTCCCCGTTTCCTATAGAAAGATGACCTTTGCGCAAATTTTTTACTTGAGCAAGCAATTCATCAACTGGTTATTATTCCTGATACTCTGCCTCATCTGGGGTAGTTCCTTCATGCTCATGAAATGGGGCATGTACGATGCCAATCAGCAACCCGTGCTCTCTCCTTTTGATGTTGCAGCACTGCGCATGTTATCATCGGGTTTGGTGATGCTACCCTTTCTGCCAGCAGCTTTGCGTAAAATGCCCGAGGGTAGTTGGAAAGCCGTATTACTCAGTGGTTGGCTCGGCAGTTTCTTTCCTGCATTCTTATTCACTATTGCTGAAACCAAGATTGATGGAGCGTTGGCTGGTAGCCTGAATGCACTAACACCTTTGTTTGTAATCATTACAGGCGCATTGTTTTTTCAAGTAAAAACGAATCGACAAAAGCTGACTGGCGTGCTGGTAGGTTTTGCAGGATGCATGCTGCTTACCTATGCCAATACCAATCGTTCCTTAGGCTATGTGGCTTACACAGGCTTTGTATTACTCGCCACCCTACTCTATGGCATCAATGTAAATATGGTGCAGCAGAAACTACGGAACGTGGGTTCGTTGCACATTGCAGCCGTTGCATTTACGGGGCTGATTCCACCTGCATTGATTGTCTTATTCTTCAGTGGTTATTTCCATTTACCCTTAACGGAAGAGAAATATATGTTGGGTACCAGCGCTAGTGCTGTATTGGGTATCCTAGGTACAGCCATCGCTTCCATCATGTTCTATATGCTGGTGAAAAGAGCTGGCGGGTTGTTTGCATCACTAGTTACTTATGGCGTACCCTTTGTAGCCATCGGCTGGGGCATTTATTACAACGAACACATCACCCTCATGCATGTAGCTGCATTGGTCGTGATACTAGCAGGTGTGTATATCGCCAATAGAACACCTACATACAAGGCATAAAAAATCCCCGGCATGCCGGGGATTTTCATTCAGTATTTTGATGCTTATACAGTCATCATTTCTTTTTCTTTGGCGGCCAAATGCTTCTCTACCAAAGCAATATGCTTATCGGTTAATTCCTGCACTTCAGCTTCTGCATCCTTAGCTGCATCTTCACTTAAACCATCTTTCTGCATCTTCTTGATGTTTTCAATGGCATCGCGGCGGATGTTACGAATGGCTACTTTGGTATGCTCACCTTCACCACTTGCTTTTTTGAAGAGTTCTTTTCTGCGCTCTTCTGTTAATGGTGGCAGGAACAAACGAATCTGGTTGCCATCATTCTGTGGTGTGATGCCAATATTCGCCATCATAATGGCTTTCTCAATAGCACCCAGCATATTCTTTTCCCATGGCTGTATGCTGATGGTCTTAGCATCCAGCACAGTTACATTGGCTACCTGATTGATGGGCGTGGGTGAACCGTAATAATCTACGTTAATCCCATCCAGCATATTTGGATTGGCCTTACCAGCACGAATTTTGATCAATTCTGTTTCCAGGTGATCAATGGCTTTCTTCATGTGCTCTGTTGCGTCATCCAGCACGAGTTGTAAATCATCTGTCATAACCTTGAAATTAGGGTGGGCAAATCTACAGAATTCTGCAATCGCTGGGGCAAATCATACCCAGCACTGCATAGATACTTTATGAAAGGAAATTGCGTACTGAACGGCGAAGACGTTCTTGACGGTCTAGTTTACTGCCTTTGATCACACGCATCTGCGCGCTTCGCTTCGGATAGAATTTCAATATTGAAATACCAGCGAAGAAGACCAATACCTGAAGGCCAATCACTTTGGTGGTACCTAAAGGCATCGCTAAATAGCTGAGAAATATGAATAAGATGGATAATCCACTCAAGAGCAAAGTGATCTTACGGTGGCTATAGCCTCTGTCCAGCATGAGGTGGTGCACGTGATTTCTATCGGGTGAAAATGGTGAGCGACCATGCAGGATACGAATAGCAAATACGCGCAGTGTATCCAACAAAGGAATCATCAGAATACCAAAACCAATGGCTGGCGTGGTTAAGATGGGTAGAATTTGAGATTGCTCACCTGTTTCGATAAAGCGTATCACCAAAATTGCATTCACCGCTCCGGCCAACATCGCACCGGTATCGCCCATGAAGATTCGGGCAGGCGAATAATTGTAAATCAAGAATGCCATTAAGCTGGCAGCAAATGAATAACCCAGCAGTGCATAGAATACATCATTGCTTAGGAGGAAAAATGTACCAAAAGAAAGGCAGGTAATCACACTCAAGGAGCCAGCAAGACCATCAACACCGTCAATCAAATTGTACGCATTCATCACCACTAAAATGGTGAAACCAGTAAGCAAATAACTCACAGCCGGATCGATGTAAGTGATGTTTAGAAAACCATACATGTTGGTAATCAACATATTGGCTTTAAACATCAGAATTGCTACAACAGCCATCTGCCCCATGAATTTCTTCATCGGCGATAACATGAGGATATCATCCTTGATACCAAAGAAGAAGATCACGATAAAACAAGCGATGAAATATTGGAAAACACTAAATACATCCTGCGCATTGGTAAAGAGCAGTACGCCCAACATGAAACCAACGAATATACCCAAGCCGCCCAAGGAAGGAACCGGTGCTGAATGCACTTTCCTATCGCCGGGAAGATCATACAACTTCTTCCAATTGGCTACCAAAATGATGACCGGGATTGAATAGAAGGTGATGACAAACGCTAGTATTGACCCAAAGAGAATGTTTTCCACCTGATTAATGTGCAAATTTTACAATTGGTTGTTGAATAAGTTAAGTCCTATTCGCTCGGGGAAGGTCAAAGTAAGGCTTTTTTGCCGAAACTATGCTACCCGTTGACGTATTACTATTGTTTTTAATTGATTTTCAATATCCTGTTCATGATTAACAAATAATGAACGGATGAACCAGCTCACTTTTGAAAAGATATCCAAAAGACTATCTTCGCAGCCTAAAAATCACCCATGGAAACGCTTGAGTTGAAAAATATGGCCACACAGGTGCGCCGTGATATCGTTAGAATGGTTCATGCTGTACAAAGTGGTCACCCTGGAGGCTCTCTCGGCTGTGCAGATTTCCTGACTGCACTTTATTTCAAGACTATGGAGCATTCCAATAATTTCTCCATGGACGCGGTGAATGAAGACATATTTATCCTGTCTAACGGACATATTTCACCTGTTTTCTACTCCGTACTGGCAAGAGCAGGTTATTTTGATGTAAAAGAACTGGCTAGCTTCCGCAAGCTGAACACCCGTTTACAGGGCCACCCTACTACCCACGAACATTTACCAGGTGTACGTATTGCCAGCGGTTCTTTGGGCCAGGGCATGAGTGTAGCCATTGGTGCTGCTTTAACAAAGAAGTTGAACGGCGATAAGCATTTGGTTTACTCACTGCATGGTGATGGTGAATTACAGGAAGGCCAGATTTGGGAAGCGGTGATGTTTGCTGCGCACCACAAAGTAGACAACTTGATTGCTACTATCGACTGGAATGGTCAGCAGATTGATGGCCCTACCAGTAAAGTGATGTCGCTCGACAACCTGCGCGCCAAGTTTGAAGCTTTCAATTGGGAAGTGATGGAAATGGAAGGCAATGATATGGATGCAGTAGTTGCCGGACTCAGCAAAGCCAAAGCTGCTACAGGAAATGGCAAGCCTATTTGTATTTTGATGAAGACTGCGATGGGTAAAGGTGTTGATTTTATGGAAGGCAGCCATGAATGGCATGGTATTGCGCCGAATGATGATCAACTCGCCAAAGCATTAGCACAACTACCAGAAACTGTTGGAGATTATTAATAGCTAGGCCTCGGGAAACCGGGGCCTTAACTTTTTAGAGAGAAGTTTTGAACACTCGCTTTACGCGATGGTAACCATGATGCCAGTAAAGCAATCACCACAATGGTGATACCCACCAGCAGAAAATCTTCCCAGATCATTTTTACAGGATAATAATCTATCAGAAAAGAATTGCCTTGCAGTGCAATCAACTTGAATTTCACCTGCGCCCAACACACAATAGCAGCAAGCAGCATACCAGCACCGCCACCAATGGTTGCCAGCAATAAACCTTCTCTTAGATAAATCCCTTGTATCCAATTGGCCGAAGCCCCCATGGCTTTTAATACGGCAATATCTTTTTGTTTTTCTAAGACTAGCATGGTGAGTGCACCAATCATATTGAAAGCAGCTACTACCAATATCAGCGAGAGCATAGCATAAATAATCCATTTCTCTGAACGCATGATCTTGAACAAACTCTTATTCTGTTCAAAACGCGTTTCTACTAAGAACGCACTACCTAAAGCTTGTTGCAAACTCGCTTGCACTTTGTCAACAGATGCATTCGCACAATGCACTTCAACAGCACTTACTGCTTCTGCAGGCATGTCCAGCATGTACCGGAGAAAATCGATATTGGTAAATACATACTTATTATCAAACTCTTGTTGCACTAGAAAGGTTCCCGCATACACAGTTTGGTAACTATTCAACCCTTCTAATTGAGCAATGGTTCTCGCCTTTTTATCCGGCACATATAACGTAAGTGGTAATGCAGCATCTTCAAAACCCAAGCCGATAGCATTCTCCACACCGGCACCAATCACCAAGCCGGGCTGATCGATATTGCCGGTAGCAAATTGTCCGCGCACCAAATGCTGTTGAATCGCATTCACTTTTGTATAGCTTGATTCAATCCCTTTTACAGTAACAATACTTTGCATATCGCCATTACGCAACAAAGCTTTTTCTTCTACCACTGAAGTGATTGCAGCAACCCCTTGAACAGCTTGGATTTTTTTACGCAATGCAGCATCAGCAACAAAACGTTTTCCTGTTGCTGGCGCGATGCGGATATCTGCATAGAAATCTGCGTAGAGACTTTTCACCATGTCTTCAAAACCATTGAAGACACTCAATACAATAATTAATGCAGCAGCACCCACGCCAATGGCCACCACACTGATCCATGCAATGATGTTAATGGTGTTAGTGGATTTTTTAGACCGGAAATAACGCCAGGCAAAAAATGACTGCATGGGCTTATTTTATTGAATCAGGATGGATCCTCAGGTTTGCGCTCAGACTCGATCTTTTTGAACAGCTCTTCCATTTTGAACACATGATCGAGGGTGTCGTCCTTGAAATATTGTAATACAGGAATTCTTCTAAGTTGATGCTTCACCTTATCGGCCAGCTCTTTCTTGATTTCCCAAGCTTTATGATCAATCATATGCAGGGCTTCACGCTCATCTTCCATATTGAATAAACTTAGGTAGATACGCGCTTCCAGCAGGTCGGGCGTAACCTTTACAGACGAAATAGAGACCATGCCCCCATTGATCATATTCAGTCCCAGCCTTCTGAAAATTTCGTTAAGTTCATGGAGCAGCACGGCTGCCACCTGTTTTTGACGCTTACCTTCTTGCATAAATGATACCTTTGCTCCGCTGCAAAAGTATTGAAATCAGGCAGCAAGCGGCATTTAAATTCAACGGATGAAAAAATACCTTGGTCTTGTTAAGTATCTAAAGCCTTATCAGAAGAATATTGTACTCTACCTGATTTTTGTGCTTTTCGCGGTGATCTTCAGTGTGGTATCTATTGCCATGCTCTTCCCTTTTCTGGAAATTATCTTCAATAATAAGCTGGTAACTGAAAAGCCTGTATTTGAACTTAGCTCTGGCTGGCTGCTGGATTCTATGCGTTATTATTTTAGCATGATTATTCAAGAGCATAGCAAAACCTATGCACTTGGCCTAGTCTGCATCTTTATTGTTAGCGCTATTTTTCTGAAGAATCTCTTTGTATACCTCAGCTATTACTCCATGAGTCCTATCCGTAACGGCATGATGGTGCAGTTACGTAATGATCTCTACAATAAGATCCTCACCTTGCCTATCGGCTTTTTCACCGAACAAAAGAAAGGCGATATCATCAGCCGCATGACCAATGATACTTGGGAGTTAGAAAGTGCCGTTGCTAACACCTTAGATGGACTGATCAAAGAACCCATCAACATCATTTTCTTTTTAGGCACACTGGTATTCCTGAGTCCGCAACTTTCCTTATTGCTGTTCATTCTTTTGCCTGTTGCAGGTTTCATTATTGGTCGAATCAGCAAAAGCTTGAAAAAACAAAGCAATATCGCTGCAGAAAAATCATCCGAGGGCTTAAGCATCTTGGAAGAAACACTGGGCGGCATGCGCGTGATTAAGGCGTTCAATGCAGAGCGACATATCCGCAATAAGTTTCTGCAAACCAATGATGCATTGTTCCATGTAAAGAATAAGATGAATTTCCGTCGCGACCTAGCCAGTCCGATTAGTGAGTTCCTTGGTATCGTGGTACTCTGTGTGATTCTCTGGTTTGGTGGCAACCTGATTTTAGAGAACAAAGGTTTTGGTTTGAATGGTGCCGCTTTCATCATGTATATCGGCGTATTCAGTCAGATCATCAATCCATCAAAATCTTTGAGCACGGCGTTTTACAATATGCAGCGCGGCACTTCTGCACTCACGCGTATCGAAGCCATTTTGAAAACACCAATTGCTGTTGCAGATAATCCAAATGGAAAGCAGTTAACTGAATTCAAACAAAGCATTGAATTTAGAAATGTGTCTTTTTACTACGACGATACACCTATTCTACAAAACATCAACCTTACTATTGAAAAAGGTAAGACCATTGCCCTCGTTGGTTCTTCGGGTGCAGGTAAAAGCACATTAGCTGACTTGGTGCCACGCTTTCACGATGTAAGCAGCGGTGAATTATTGATTGATGGTGTAAATATTAAAGACTACCAATTAGAGAGCCTGCGGAGCCAGATCAGTATTGTAACACAAGAACCTATTTTATTCAACGATACCATTGCTAACAATATCGCCCTAGGCACCAAGCCTGATATGCAGGCTATTCGTGAAGCAGCGCGCGTTGCGAATGCATTGCAGTTTATCGAGCACAAAGACGAAGGTTTTGATACCAATATTGGTGATCGCGGTGGTAAGCTAAGTGGTGGTGAACGTCAGCGCCTCACGATCGCTCGTGCGGTATTGAAAAATCCACCTATCCTGATTTTGGATGAAGCCACTTCCTCATTGGACACAGAAAGCGAAAGACTGGTGCAGGATGCCATCAACAATATGATGCAGAACAGAACCAGCATTGTGATTGCGCACAGACTCTCTACCATACGTCATGCAGATGAAATCATCGTGCTGCAGAAGGGACAAATAGCCGAGCGCGGCACCCATGATCAACTGATTGCACAAGGCGGCATCTACCGAAGATTGGTGGAGATGCAGGAAGTAAAATAATCCAACAAAAAAGGCAGTCTTGATGCCCCTGTTGGTGTTATCACCAACAGCGAATAGTTTACTCTGACGCCACCGTTGGTGTTATCACCTACAGCTTATAGTATACTCTTAGCCACGCTGCATACTTACAACGGCGTAAAGGATAAGCTCTTAGTTGCGGGTGAAAACACCACGAATCGGCGGCTTCCATTAGAACATCCGAAAAGGCGAAATGGTGTAGAAATGTTGTTGGTGAGGAACACCAACAACGGCAGAAAGGCGAAAACTGTTGTTGGTGAAGAACACCAACAACGGCGGAAGGAGATGCCTTGTTTTGGTTTAATTCATATTTATCTCTTTGGAAGATACCCTGGCTTATAAAATGCTACCACAAATATCAAGAGAAACGATATAGCTACATAAAGTGCTACAATAAAATTGCCAAACTTCCTCTGCTTCTCGCTCTCATTAATATACCGATTTAAAATTTTCGCACATCTAACTTTATTATAGTAGAAAAAAGAAGCGAATATAAATACAAGTGAAATGTATCCTCCTTGCTTAGCACTACTTAAAAAGTATGGCAGAACATCAATTTTAACCAAAAACAAATAAACAACTGCTATATTAAAACTTACTAATCCTCCCAAATAGATAGGTGCTATGTATCTAGGTATATCGCGTAAAGAACCTTTTAAAGTAGCTTGATAAAGTTTGTAATACAAGTAATCAATCATAGCTTAATGTTTGTCAATCCAATTATAAAATTTATCACCCCAAACTGCATCCGCTATACCAATCCCTAAAGAGATACCCCAACCGGCTACCGGAATAAACGAAACTGCAGCAGCAATGCCCTGAACGGCTACTCGTGTAGCATTTACCATAGTCGGGTTTTCTGCAAATTGATACACCGCTGCACCCGCATTAAAAACATTTCCAGCAGTTGACTCCGCTGTTGGTGTTATCACCATCAGTGAATAGTTTACTCTCTGACGCCACTGTTGGTGTTATCACCAACAGTGAATAGTTTACTCTATATCTTTATTTATGGAATAAAAATACATGCAATTCCCAACCTTATACCCAACATTTTTTACCGCCACCTGCAATAACTGGCTGCACTTACTGCAAGATGTTCAAAGTAAAGATATCATCCTCAACAGCCTATCTTTTTTAGTTGAAAAGCAAAAGATTCGGGTATTTGGTTTCGTGATCATGAACAATCACCTGCATATGATTTGGCAAATATTGGGCGACCATAAACCCGAGGATGTACAAAGAGATTTTCTAAAATATACAGGACAGCAAATTAAATTTTATCTCCAAAAAAACAACCCGGAGCTTTTAGAGAAATGTAGGGTGAACGCAAAAGACAGGCAGTATCAAATTTGGAAAAGAAATGCTTTAAGCATTGAGATTTTTTCAGAAGAAGTAATGGTGCAAAAACTAAATTATATTCACCTCAACCCCGTAAGAGCTGGCTTGGTGCTACTGCCAGAAGATTACTTGTATTCATCTGCTGCTTTCTATGAACTACAACTCGAACGATTCAGCTTCTTGTCACATTATAAAGACTAAAGTCCTGGTTGCGGGTGATAACACCTCGCAATGGCGAACGATTAGAACAATTCAGTTTCTTGTCCCATTATAAAGGTTAAACTCCTAGTTGCGGGTGATAACACCACGCAACGGCGGCAAGGCGAAAAGTGTTGTTGGTGAAGAACACCAACAACGGCAAAAAATAATCAAACAAAAAAGGCAGTCTTTCGACTGCCTTTTTCTATTCGTTGAATAAAATAATTATTGTTCAACTGTTGGCTTTACCAAACCCAGCTTAGCTTCCAGACTCAGTGTAGCATGTGGCACTGCACGCAGTCTGGCTTTGTCGATCAACTTACCGGTAACGCGACAGATACCATAAGTCTTGCTCTCGATACGCATCAGTGCTTTCTCTAGGTGATCGATATACGTGATCTGACGGCTGGCCATCTGACTCAGCTGCTCTCTTTCCATGCTCATAGAACCATCTTCCATGGTCATGTAGCGCGCATCATCATTGTCGCCACCCATTTCATCTTTACGGGTAATCAGACCCTGCAGATACAATAACTCTTTCTTAGCTGCTTCTAGTTTCTTGTTAATCAGTTCACGAAACTCAGTGAGATCAGCATCAGAATATCTAACCATTGGTGCACTTGGTGCAGGTGTAGGTTCTGCTCTTTTTTCCATAGGTGTGTAACCGGGTTTGTAAGGCACAGCCGATTTGGCATTAATCTTTGGCACTTTCACCTCTTTTGGTGGCTCAGGCTGTTTTTTTGGCTTGGGCGGAGGAGGAGGTGCAATAGCAGGTGCTGGTTTAGCAACCGGCGCTGGCTTGGCGGCGGGAGCTGCTTTTGCTGCAGGTGCAGGCGCAGGAGCTGGCTTAGCTGTTGGTGCTGCCTTTACCGGAACAGGTTTAGCAACCGGCTTTGCCGCAGGTTTTGCTTCTGCTTTTACCGGCGCTTTAGGCGCAGGCTTAGCTGGTGCTTTCGCTACAGGCTTTGGTGCAGGTGCTGGCTTAGCAGATGCTTTCTTGGCGGGGGCAGCTTTCTTTACAGGCGCTGCTTTTTTAGCAGGCGCAGCCGCTTTCTTGGCTGGCGCAGCTTTCTTTGCAGGCGCTGCTTTTTTCGCAGGAGCCGCTTTCTTGGCCGGAGCAGCTTTCTTCGCTGCAGCCTTAGGTGCTGGCTTTACTGCTTTTTTGGGTGCTGGTTTCTTTGTTGCCATTGCATCATTTTTTTATTACGTTGACTTTCAGCAAGATATCGTTGATTTCTACTTCCACCCCTTCTTCCAGAGTAGGCAGGAATTCCACATTATCTGCCAAAATTTCGGCGCAAATATAGTCCTTAAATTCATTAATGGACGGCATGAGTACCTCATGCTGAGCCACTTGCACGAATATACGGTCTGTGAGTTCAAAACCTTGTTCTTTACGGATATTTTGTACACGGTTAATAAACTCACGTGCATCGCCTTCTTTTTTGAGGGCATCAGACAAAGTAATGTCTAATGCAACAGTCAGACTACCCTTTGAAGCCACACTCCATCCGGGAATATCTTCCGCCACAATTTCCACCTCATTCAGTTGCAAACTGTAAGCACCGGCAGAAAGTTGGATGCTGATTTCTCCTGCTTTCTCCAGTTCAGCAATCTGGTGCTGCGTAAACTGTCCAATTAAAGCCGCAGCCTCCTTCATCTGCGCACCCAGTTTGGCACCCAGCACTTTGAAATTGGCTTTGATCTTTTTATTGATTACCCCTTCGGTATCGGTGATATAGGTCAGTTCCTTCACATTCACTTCCGCCTTGATCAAATCTTCAACACGCTCTAACTGCAGTTTCATCTCTGGATTCAATACTGGAATCAAGACTTTCTGCAATGGCTGACGCACTTTGATATTGACTTTCTTACGGATAGACAATACCAATGAAGATACATCCTGCGCCAACTGCATGCGCTCTTCTAAAGAAGCATCAATGGCAGCTTCATTCGCTTTCGGATATGCTGCGTGGTGTACGCTTGCTGCATTAATTCTGCCAGTCACGGCATTCAAACGCTGGAACACAGCATCACTAAAGAATGGCGAAATTGGCGCCATCAGTCTGATCAATGTTTCCAAACACTCGTACAAAGTCTGGTAAGCCGCAATCTTATCGCCTTCATACTCACCCTTCCAGAAACGGCGGCGACACAAGCGCACGTACCAGTTACTTAAATGCTCATCTACAAACTCCTCAATCAAACGGCCTGCTGCGGTAGGCTCATAATCATCCATTGCCGCACTGGCTTTTTTGATTAGGGTATTGAGTGATGATAAAATCCAACGATCAATCTCCGGTCTTTCCGCTAGCGGGATATAAGCTTCCTTGAAAGCGAAACCATCCACATTGGCATAGAGCACAAAGAATTGATATGTATTATAGAGTGTGCCGAAGAATTTACGCTGCACTTCCTGAATACCGGCAAGATCAAACTTGAGGTTATCCCAAGGCGATGCATTGGTGATGAGATACCAACGTGTAGCATCAGCACCATATTTCTCGATGGTTTCAAATGGATTCACCACGTTGCCGAGGCGCTTACTCATTTTATTACCATTCTTATCCAAGACCAATCCGTTACTTACAACTGTCTTATACGCTACACCAGCCTGATCGCCTGCGGCTTTCATGCCTGATGCATCCCAAAGTCCAGCCTGCTTGAGTTCTTCTTCTACACTTTCTTTAATGAGTGAACCCAACGCATGCAGTGTATAGAACCAACCCCTGGTTTGATCCACACCTTCCGCAATGAAATCAGCCGGATAATTCTGCGCGAATATTTCCTTGTTCTCGAATGGGAAATGCCATTGCGCATAAGGCATGGCGCCACTATCGAACCACACATCCACCAGATCAGGTACACGATGCATGGGTTTGCCTGAAGGCGATTGCAGGATCACTGCATCAACTTGTGGCTTATGTAAATCAGTCACATTTTGAACCGGACTATCCGGATGAATCTTACCGGTTAACTCTTCGATGCTGCCGATACAGATTTCCTCTGCACCATCAGCTGTTCTCCAAATAGGTAATGGTGTACCCCAATAGCGACTACGGCTCAGGTTCCAGTCCACCATATTCTCTAACCAGTTACCGAAACGACCTTCACCGGTAGAAGCCGGTTTCCAACGAATGGTCTTATTCAATTCCACCATACGCTCTTTCAGCGAGGTGGTACGAATAAACCAAGCATCCAATGGATAATACAGGATAGGCTTATCTGTTCTCCAGCAATGCGGATAACTGTGTTCGTATTTCTCTACTTTAAATGCACGGTTTTCTTTCTTCAGCTTCACGCAGATGTCTACGTTCACATCTACATAGTTGGGATCATCTTTATAATTCTTTACATAGCGATAGCTTAACTCTTCACCTAAACCACCTACAAACTTACCTTCGCGATCTACCAAGGTAAGCATACCGATGCCATATTTCTTACCTACTTTAAAGTCATCTGCACCAAAAGCAGGTGCAGTATGTACAATACCTGTACCGTCTTCTGTGGTAACGAAATCACCCAGAATCACACGGAAAGGATCGCCACCTGCATGCTGCGGCGCATTGGCTTCATAAGGCAGCAATTGCTCATATCGGCACTCTTCAATGTCCTTACCCTTGAAACTGGTGATGATTTTCCAAGGCAATAGTTTTGCTTGCTCGTTGTAGCCATCAAAATCACCGTTCTCACCTTCCGGCTTGAAATACTTACCCAGCAAGGCTTTTGCCAAAACAATATTGATAGGTAAATGCGTGTATGGATTGAAAGTTTGTACCAACACATAGTCAATCTCAGGACCAACAGTTAAGCCAAGATTGGATGGCAGGGTCCATGGTGTGGTAGTCCATGCCATGAAGAAAACTTCTGCGCCATGCACTGCATCATGCAAGAATTTACTCTTTTCATCCTGCACCGCACGGAACATCACTACTGCACTGGTATCCTTCACATCCTTGTACGTACCGGGCTGGTTCAATTCATGTGATGACAAACCTGTACCTGCTGCAGGTGAGTAAGGCTGGATACTGACACTTTGATACAAGAGTCCTTTGTTGTACAACTGCTTCAGTAACCACCACAACGTTTCAATATAATTGTTATCGAAAGTGATGTATGGATCATTCAGGTCAACCCAATAACCCATTTTGGTCGTCAGCTCATCCCACTTATCCTTATAGCGCAATACTGCTTCGCGACATTTCTGGTTGTATTCTTCTACCGTAATTTTCTTACCGATATCTTCTTTGGTAATGCCCAATTCCTTCTCCACACCAAGCTCTACTGGCAAACCATGGGTATCCCATCCGCCCTTGCGCTTTACCTGAAAACCTTGCATGGTTTTGTAGCGACAAACCATGTCTTTCAAAGTTCTGGAGATCACGTGGTGAATGCCGGGCATGCCATTGGCACTTGGGGGACCTTCATAGAACACAAAGGGCTTGGCCCCTGCTCTCAGCTCCACACTTTTCTCGAATGCCTGTTCGCTCTTCCAGCGGGCCAGTATATCCTGCTCTATGGATGGCAGGTTCAGTCCGCCGAACTCCTGGTATTTTGCGCTCATAATCAATAGAATCCTTGCCTGACGGCGATTTTTATGGTTTGCGAAGGTAAGGAAAAGGAGGGGTTGTATGGTCTGGCCTAATGGCATAAAAAAACCCCGCATGTGCGGGGCTCCAAACGCCTCATTTGCAGTTGAGCACGCTTAGAAATTTTTAGACCCGTTTGACTGGTATACGAAACGGAAGGTATAAAAACGCTGTTTGCGTGTTTTTTCATCATCGCTTGCCGATGCAGGAAGCGTAACACCACCTCTGTAATAATTGAGGATTTCCACTTTCGCAAACTTTCCAGTACCAGTTCTGATAACCAAAACTCTACCGGGAATCGGCGTTACCAGATTTGCGGTAGGGTTATACACATACCACCCCCTATTACTGCCATTGGTAATTGCATATGCTGAGGGTGCAGCATCAACACGAATAGTAGAATCAGTCGGAACACTCTTTAAGTTGTCAAAAGTGCCAACAAAAACAAAACCACCACCCATACCCGGACCACCGGTGCCACTATTGGTAATAACAGTTGTACCTCTGAAACCAATATCCCATTTATTAGTATTGCTATCTACATTGGAAACAACTTGATTTCTTTCTAAACTGTATAAGGTAAATCTACCGGAACCATATGGCTGTCCATTTGGAGACACCCCGATAATTGTATCTGCAGGCAGATCATTCACTGTTACCGCAGCTAACACCTGTGTATCGCCGTTACTATCTTTTTTAGAACAAGCTACAAATGCTCCCATTAGCATTATCACAACTACTCCTTTAACTAAATGCTTCATCTTATTTGTTTTTATTTTGAATGATTGTATAATTGATTCTTAGATAATATTGCCTGCCTGGCATATTAGGCAAGTTGAAAACATCAGTATAATCGGATAGATTGTCTATCCCAACCTGTGTCTGTAGATTATTTTTCCATTTTTTTCCAGCGGAGATATTTACCAACAACATTCCATTCGCAAAACCGTCGTTTGAATTAAAAAGTCCATTGCCATCTATATCATTTACTGCCCACTTACTTCTATAAATGGCTCTCAGGTTTGCAAACCAGTTTTTGGGATGCTCATAACCAATTTTCATGTTCGCCATATGCCTGCTTCTGTTGGGCAAGCCAAAGTATTCGCTACGTTTCATCAAGCGACTAAAACCACCCGCATCTCTTGTAAAAACACGACCAGCTTTAATCTCATTCAGCTGCGCCAAGTCTGCTGTATAAAGGAGCTGATATCCAGCCTGCACCTGCCAATACTTATTTAGCTGATATAGTAACTCCAACTCAGCACCTTGCGTAACAGCATTTCGCACATTTAGGTAACTAAATATCTGAGAGCCCCCTTTCTTGTAGGCTACAAGGCGAGAATCGATTAAGTTAGTTATATCGTTTCTGAATAGATTGACATTGAACTTCCAGCTTTTCTCCGGAAGCCATTGAATGCCAATATTCCAACCAGTTGATTGCTCGGGTTGAAGATTTGTGAGTCTGTAGAAATCTGCCTCAAGCGACTCTATCTGCCCTAGTCGATTTAATTCGTTGATGACTTTTTGGGCTTCTAGGCTACCATATACGCTGTATCCACCAGCAGCAGTATTGGTAAAATTAAGATAGAGCTGTCTGAAATCAGGCGCTTTGAATCCACGCCCTACAGATGCATTTACAAAAAGCTTGGTGTTCAGCTTTGCCCTTAGTGCTAACTTTGGACTGAGAGCAGCCGCATACAGACGGTTGTCATCGTAGCGTAGCCCACCTATCACAGTTAACCATGTATTGATTATCCAATCAGCTTGCGTAAAGCCATAAGTGACATCATTTGATCGCTTATTATTTACATTATCATAACGAGTACTTCTAACATACTCATTTACCTGACCAGCCCCAAAAGTCAATTGCAGATTTTTTGATGCTTGGTAGTCTGTCTGATTTTCAATTCGATTAAATTGATGCCATAAATAGTCGCTATACAAAGTATTACCGGTCGTATTCAACTCTTGCAATGAGCTGAATGTCGTATTGTAAAGTCTCAGAATTGTTTTTACTCGATCATTGAACTGATGAGTGAGAACCGGATTAATATTTACGTCTTTATTTTCTTCCCTTCCTTTTGAATAAGTAATCACACCATTATTGGTTACACCTAGTTCGTTTGTGATCTGTTCAGTAGCATTTCTAAAAGAGACAGTGAATTTAGTTTTAGTGGAAAAAGAATAGCCGAATTGCCATTGCTGAGTAAATCTATTTAAAGGAGCAACCGTTCTTTCAACAGTGAAGGGTCGAATACTAAAACCGTCTGTTCGATAATAATTCATGTGACCAGAAGCACTGAAAGCCCCTTTCTTGTAGCTGGCATTCGTCAATGCATCGAAAGTATTGTACGTTCCATATCGAAGCCCCGCATCTAATTTTGTACCTGCTGGTTTTTCTGTAATAATATTGATAACACCAGCCATTGCTTCACTTCCATAAAGGCTACTACCGGGACCTTTTACGATTTCGATTTTCTTAATATTACCAACATTAAGCCTATTAAGATCCAGCACGCCAGCAGTTCTGCCAACTAAGGGTTCACCATCAATCAAAATGAGTGTATAATCTGGGCTTAATCCTTGCAACTGAACGCCAGCACCAAACCCATTTGTGATAAAAAGTCCTGTTTGTTCTTGGAGTATATCTTTCAAACGCAAAGAACCAGCACGTTCTATTATTTTATTGGATACAATAATAACCGGGACAGCCACATTACTCAATTTGCGTTCTGTTCTGGTTGCCGTAACCACAACTTCATCAGCAGTGCCTGATAATGTATCTAAGCTTTGTGCACCTAGTTGTATTGACCAACCTATAAGAGTCACAATAAATAATATCCTAATCATGCAGCTGCAAAATTTGGAACTCTTAACAATGACTTCGTAATGAAAATGTCATATTCATTCAGCCTCAGCAGGTTTGACATTAGGATGACATAACAAGTCTTATTAAAAGAAATTTTTGCTTTGTAATTACAAATCATGATACAGTATATACCAATTCTGACTACCCTCTTATCGTTTGTTTTCTTTTACATCATGTATATCCATTATCAACAGAAAAAAAATGCTACGTATATTTTTTGGTGGATGATTGGCATCCTATGCTATGGAGCCGGAACAGTTACCGAAAGCGTAAACACCTTGTTTGGCTGGAATGAAACCAATTTCAGACTTTGGTACATCACTGGAGCATTACTGGGTGGTTGGCCTTTAGCAACAGGATCTGCCTATTTATTACTCCCTAAACAAAAAGCGCATCTATTGACTTTTCTTGGTTTGATTATTATTGGATTTGCGGCATTATGCACATTGCTTTCCCCTTTAAACCTTTCTCTTCAGGCAGGTAATAAACTCACTGGTAAGATTTTAGAGTGGACGTTTATCCGATATATCACGCCATTTATCAATATTTATGCATTTATCATGCTCGTAGGCGGAGCCATCTACTCAGCTATCCAGTATAAAAAAGAAACTATTTATAAAATTAGATTTTGGGGTAATGTATTAATTGCAATTGGAGGTTTACTACCGGGCATAGGTGGTAGTTTTACCAAATACGGTTACACTGAAGTTTTATATGTGACCGAGTTTATTGGCTTAGCACTAATTTTCTCTGGCTATTTGGTTATGAAAAACGATAGAACAGTCTCTATACACCATCAACAGATTTCTAAAGGAGCATTATCTTAACGAGAAGCGTAGCCCTATGAAAAATCGTCTGCCCTGCATAGGTGCATAATTGTAATTGGGGTCAAAACTCAAGCCAGCAGGATTCAGCAGCGCATTGCCAAAATTGTTATTGACGTTTTTATCGAAAGGATCTGCGGGACGAATGATTGGAAAGCGTGGCAGATAATTGAATAGATTTTTGACGCCAGCATACAATTGTGTACTACCCCATTTTTTGGTGAGCTGTAGACTCCATAAGCTGAAAGCGGGACTCATGGCTGGTCTTGGATCATTTTCCAATACAGGCATCAACATGGATGAAGTGTAATTACCTGTTAGATCCACACTGATAGCAGGCTGCTGCCACTGATAACTCACCGCCCAGGTAGCACTGTATTTAGGCGTTTGGATAATGGGCAGTTTTTCTTTTACATTATTGCTTGTTTGCTCTTGAAAAGCATCCAGATAAGTAATGCCGAGATTCATGGTGAGGGGAAAACGCCATTCCAAAGAAGCATTCAGGCTTAAGCCCTGTGACACTGCCTTACCCACCAGATTGCGATAAATCACCTGGTTGTCGTTGGTTAGATAATCCGGAATGATCTTATTACTGAAATTGGTATGAAAAGCAGATGCATCAAGTAAGATATGCACCGGATCTGTATGGATATGTTGTTGCCAATGTAGGTTGATATTGTAGGACTGTTCGGGATTCAGCGATTCAGCAATCACTACTTGACGCGCACCAGTTAATGCGGCATGATCTTCACTAAACACATTCACGACGCGAAATCCACGACCCAAACCTGCACGTAATATTGTTTTTTCTGAGACAGTCCATTTATGGTTAATACGCGGACTCAAAATCACCCCATGCTGTGCATGATAATCTGCACGCAAGCCACCCAACAATGTATGCTTATCGTTGATGGTCCATTCATCTTGCACAAATAAACCGGGCAAGCTGATACGTGAAGGTTGGTTCAATCCATTGGCATCTGCTGTGATGAGCGTGTTATCATCCAACCAGGTATAGCGCAAACCTCCGCCAAAAAGCAGATCATGACTACGCAGAGATTTGTTCCACAACAGCTGTGCAAAACCAATATGTTGTTTACCCATATAAGGCGTATTGCCATATACAGAATTTTGTCCATGATAATTATACGAGAACTGCAATTGAATATCCTCACTTGCTATGGGTAAGGAATACTGCCCCAATAATTCCAAACGATTGGTATAAATACTCTCACCATACACACTATCTCCACCACGGAAGGAAGGATTCCATTGGGTTTGTCCGCCCCAACGATCTTCATATACATAGCGCGCAGCAATGGAGGCTTTGCGATTGGCATTGCGTTTAAAAGACCATTTATTGAACAGGGAAATCCTGTTTTGTAAGCTCATGTCTGTAAAGCCATCTGCATTTCTATCCATCACTTGATTGAAGCCAAAATGATTGATACCCCAGAGTGTCTGCACTTTCTTTTTGCCTAAGCGGAAAGAAAGATCGGTATTGTGTTCACCAAAACTGGTTGCCTGAATATCTGCACTGATTGCTGGTGCTTTCTCCGGTGATTTGGTGATGATATTCACGATGCCTGCCATGCTTTCACTGCCATAGAGCGATGCAGCCGGGCCTTTCATTACTTCCACTTTATCAATGATGCTGTTGGGAATACCCATATAGCCATAGACACTACCCAATGCACTCACGATGGGCATGCCATCAATCAATACTAATGTATGCGCTCCTTCTAATCCATTGATGCGAATCTCTCCGGTATTGCATACGTTACAAGTGTATTGCGCACGAATACCATTCACCATGGATAAAGCTTCAAACACATTCATGGAAGGCGACTTACGAAAGAAATTACTATTGTACTGTTCAACAGTTACAGGAGAAGCACTCATTAGCACCGGCTTCATGGTTCCTGTAACCACTACTTCCTGTAAAGCATGTTCTGATGGCTGCAAATTGATGGTATATACTTGTTGTACTGGATGAATGAGCGTGGTTGCAGGCTGATAACCGATTGCATGCACATGCAATTGTTTATGTGTTGCTGAATAAGGCAATTTGAAATAGCCCATACTATCCGTAAGTGCGGCTTGCTTTGCTGATAGCTTCACATAAGCACCCGCTAAAGGCTTGCCTTCGGCCAACACCCTTCCTTCAATGACAGACTGCCCATAAACACTTGTTACGCACATGGCCCATATCCAATAAATCCATTTCATTTTTTAGTCTTGTCTAAATTTTTATTTAGCCAAAAATAAATATAAAATCAGTTCCGCCAAATAAAAAACGCTCCCAATGGGAGCGTTTAAGGGTATAGTGGGGGCATTTACAACTTAAATCCTACACCCAGAAAGAAGTTTCTGCCATCAGCCGGCATTAGACCGGGACCCGGGTATCCACCAGCTCTTCGGGTGAAATAGGCCAGATTACCTAGGTTATTGATGCCACCTCTTAGGCTATAGCGCTGTTTGAAACGATAGGTAAAGGAGAGATCACTGAGCAGATAGGCAGGAATCAATCCGGCAGTTGCCGTTGCATTGGGTGTTACCGTATTATTGGCATCTGCAAAAGACTGACTTACATAACTGATCTGTGCAGTTACCGACAATCCTTTGTAGAAATAATTCAGACCGCTTCTGAGAATATGCTCCGGCGCATTCTCCACGTATTTGTTACGCAGATTGGATTCTACAAGACTATTGCCGCTACGCGTGATCACCCGCACATTGTCGTATCGGGCTTCTGTATACGAATAAGAAGCAAACAAACTGATTTCACCTGCTGATTTACCCAACAGACCAGCCTGCATGAAATTGATTTCAGCAAATGCCTCTACACCTTTACTAATACTATTGCCAACATTGGTGCGCAAATTATAACTGCTATTATCAGAACGCAGTTGTGTGATTGCACCGATTCGATCAGCATAATTCAACCAGAATGCACTCACATCAAACATCAGCCAATTCTTCACTTTTCCTCTGTAACCTATATCCATACTGTAACCACGCGAGTCGCGCAAATTTGGATCAACGATATCTGTCGTGGCCGGCACACTCAGATCAGCAAACTGAATAGGGCGATAGCTTTCAGTATAGTTGGCATAAAATTCTGTTTTACCAAGATGGTATTCCGCAGCCATACCAAACAATACAAAGTTTCTGTCGCGTGTTGTTGGTGCTGTCTTCACTTCCACCCCATTACTGATATTGGTTCTACCGTTCACATCAGCAGTTACGCGCTCGTAGCGAATACCCGGTATCAAAATCAGTTTATCCGTTACATGAATAATATTCTCGGCACTAATGGCGGTATTGATGGAACCAAAGCGAAGATCACCAGGATACAAGCCATCTACCGTCATATCGAAATCTGTTCCGGCTGTGCCTTTACCGTTTCTGTATCTTCTTGTTAAGCCATTGAAATAGCGCAAACCTGCTGAGAATGTATTCTTCAAACCCAAGAATGTATAGTTCTGCAGATAGCGCAATTCGGCACCAAAGTTTCTGTATTGGTCAATATCCACTGTTCTGTTGGCATATTGACCTGTAAGCGGATTGAGGCTATCCTTCATTGTAATTGCCTGCATAAAACCAACACTGTTTCTATCACCACTTAAACCAAACACTTTTAACTCAAGGCGATTGTTATCACGCATATTGTATTGCAGGTTCAAAGCCCCAATATGAAATTCATTGTTGAACCAGTTTCTGCTTCGTGTTGATCGGCGACTATCTTGTTGAAACTGCGCATCAGTTAAACCACCAGGTTGTTGGCTAAGCATACTGTATCGAGTATACTCAGCAGTTGCACTGAGTCGATCTGTAAAACGCCAAGTAAACATACCGAAACCAGTATTGGTATGGTAACCGCTTTGCTGACGCCAACCATCAGCACTTCTGTGATCAAAAGCAGCATAGTAATGGTATTTTTTAGTCTCCCCTCCAATGGCATTGAAAGAGTTGATCATACCAAAACCACCAATGGTTTGTTCAGTTTCTACACTAAAAGGCTTGTTGATCTCACTGCCATTCTTCATCACATAGTTGACCATTCCACCCAATTGCGGACCAAAAGCCAAGGAGCCTGCCCCCTTCACAATTTGCACGCGTTGAACTGCTTGCAGTGGTGGGTGGTAATATGCTTCAGGATACCCGTATGGATCAGAAGAGATATCAAATCCATTCTGACGTACGTTAAAATCCCAACTGCGGTTCGGACTCAAACCGCGGGTTGCAATGCCAATTTGAATACCGCTACCATCGCTTTCCCAAATATGGATACCCGGCACTTTGGCCATCACCTGACGCATATTATTCATCACCACGTTACCATTCACATGGTCCATCACCACCAATGCATTCTTCTTGCCTGCAAATATGTGGGTGCCTACGATCTCAGGTAACTGATGGATATCCTGACGAGTATTTCTACCAACAATGGTTACATCCGGGAGATATTCATCCTTAGAGAGGGTATCGCCTGAAACCTTGAATCGTTGTGCATCAACTTGTCCAATAATCATTAGTCCGGCCAAAAAACAGTATATCTTGCTCATCATAGTGTATTTATTCCGGCGCGAAAGTGGCACAGAACAAATTCAGGTAGTATCAAAATCGGGAAAGCGGTTTACGCAAAAGGAAAAAAGGTCTGCCATGCAGACCTTTGTTGAATGATTTATTCTGTTTATCTCATCAAAACACTTTCTTTCCGTTGCTATACGTAGCCAGCACTTTTGTATTGAGTATTTCCTGATCAGCAACTGTCATCAAGTCTTTGTCTAAGAGAATAAAGTCGGCCTTTTTCCCTTTCTCGATACTACCAATTTCCTTTTCCATAAAATTGGCTTTAGCAGCCCAGATCGTCATACCACGAATGGTTTGCTCACGCGTAAGCGCATTCTCCATCTGAAATCCTTGCTCGGGAAAGCCTTTGGCATCTTTTCTCACCACAGCCGCCAAAAAGGTTTTAAAGGGTGAAATATCCTCTACCGGGAAATCAGTACCCAGCGGCAACCAACCATTCTGCTTCAGCAAACGCTGGTACGCATAAGCGCCTTTCAATCTTTCTGCACCCAAACGATCACCAGCCCAATACATATCGCTAGTAGCGTGTGTTGGTTGAACAGAAGGCACCACAGCTACTTTACCAAAGAGATCAAAATCATTTTCATTTACTACCTGTGCATGTTCTATACGCCAGCGCTTATCATTACCTGCCTGCAGATAACGATTGTAGATATTCAGCACTTCACGATTGGCACTATCCCCAATAGCATGGGTGCACATTTGAAAATCAGTTTTGCTAAGCACTGCAGCGAGTGAATCGAAATGTTCTTTCTTACTTAATAAGAACCCTTGCCAACCAGGCTGATCACTGTAATGTTTCAACAAGCAAGCACCGCGACTACCCAATGCACCATCAGCATAGACTTTCACACCTTTTACAAATAAGCGGTCTGTTTTGTATGGACCTTTATCCAAGTATTTCGCATAATTCTCGGGGTTATCGCTCAACATCACATAGAGACGCATCATGAGCTGATTGTCTTTCTGGAGTGCGTCAATCATATCAATATCCGTATGCATCAAGCCGCAATCGGTGATGGTGGTCAAGCCCATTTCAAAACAATTCTTTTGTGCTGCCAGTAACCATTTGGCGTAATCTGTTTTGGTGGGTTTGGGTATTTGTGCATACACTGCATTGTCGGCATTATCAATCAATACGCCGGTAGGCTGTCCGTTTTTCACCATGATTTCGCCACCGGTAATTTGTTGTCCAGCTTTGATACCAGCCAGCTCCAGCGCTTTGTTATTCGCAATAGATGCATGCCCATCAACACGCGTTAATACCACTGGCTTATCAGGAAACAATTCATTCAACTTACTATTGTCAGGAAACTGTTTATCTGGCCAACGATTTTGGTCCCAGCCGCGCCCTTGAATCCAGGGCTCATCCGGATGTGCTTTGGCAAAATCTGCTACACGCTGCACCACTTCTTCCCAACTATTGGCACCAAATAAATCCACTTGAAACAAAGCGCGACCATAACCCACAAAGTGGGCATGTGCATCAATCAATCCGGGATAAATAGCTTTGCCTTCAGCGTTCACCATTTCCTTCGCTTCATACGCAGCCATGATGGCGGAATCTGAACCCGTTTCGAGAATGACACCATCTTTCACGGCAAAAGCACTCACTGTTGTAAATGCTGAGTCAACAGTATAGACTTTGGCGTTGTGGACGATTAAGTCGGCAGCCTGCTTGGTATTACAAGCAAACAATACAAGAATGGAAGCGAGTAGACATAGTTTTCTCATAGCAATCAATTGAGTTTGCAAAATAGGGCGAATTACACACCTTAACACGAAAATTGGATGGGTGTTTATTTCAGCAGATCACAGGGCTTCAAGCCAGTGTGTTTCTTGAAGGCTGCAGAGAAATGCGAGATAGAGGAATAGCCCAGTAAAGCAGATACATCGGTAACGCTTAGGCTCTTTTCATAGAGCAAATATTTTGCATGCTCCATACGCTGTTGCTGATAGAAATCAAAGATGGTAGTACCGAATACTTCTTTGAATCCCTTTTTCAGGTAACACTCATTGATCGCCACTTTACGGCTCAATTCCTTGATGGTGATGGGATCACCAATATGTTGCAGCAGAATATCTCTTGCCTGATAAATGGCATCGCGGCCACGCTCATCAGCCAGAAACTTACATGTAAAACCCTCTTCTTTTTCATCTACCAGGCAGTCGAGGCTGTACAGTAACAACTCATGCACTTTGGCATTCACGAAAATGTTCTCCAAAGCACCATGGTAGCTATGGTTCAATAAAGCATCCAGCACATTGCGCTTCTTATTGCACAAGCCAAACACCTTGGTAAATGCATGTGGGTGCTTAAATGCCAGCACTTCGTCTTTGCGGTTAGACAGCTTTACATTATGCACAAACTGATGCAGGAAAGTGGCTGTAAAATGGAACACAAACACATCTACAGTGCGCATCTTGCCATCACAATCTTCTGTAGGCAATTGCTTACACATGGAGCAGCTACGCTCTTCACAATAACGATTGCCCGTTGTACAGTAACGGATCTCGAGGTAGTTATCCTTGGGTTTGGAAGGATTATAATGGTAGACCATCATGCCGGTATCATCAGCTACCCAAGGGTGCTGCGCATAATAGCGCCTGATAGAGTATTGAATAGATCCGGGTATGTTCTGCTCCTTCTGATGCAGCAGGGTCATACTAGGTTCAATCCCCTCTCTGTGCGCCACCCGCAATATGTCCATTACTTCCAACATTGGGGCAAAATTAGCTGTATCTACATAGATCGCCAAGCGATGGCTTGGTAAGGAAGTCATAAAACCCACATAAACACTGCATTTTTCCGTATTCCGAAAAAATCAAAAAATAATTGATTATCAATAAGTTGAGTCAATTAGATTTTGTGAATAATTTGGGCTGTTTTCATGCGGTAAAGGCACTGAAAAACAGTATTTTCGCCAGCCTCGTCAAATGAACCCAAATACAGACGGGCAAAGGAATTTATGAGCGAAGAAATGAAGACTCCAGGCGCCGGATATGGCGCGGATAGTATACAGGTTTTAGAAGGTTTGGAAGCGGTGCGCAAAAGGCCTGCGATGTACATCGGCGATATTGGTGAAAAAGGTTTGCACCACCTGGTGTATGAAGTAGTTGATAACTCCATCGACGAAGCCCTGGCCGGTTATTGTAAAAACATCTTCGTGACCATTCACGAAGACAATTCCATCTCTGTACAGGATGATGGCCGTGGTATTCCTACTGCCATGCACACCAAGGAGAAAAGAAGTGCATTGGAAGTGGTGATGACTGTGCTCCATGCTGGTGGTAAGTTCGATAAGAATACCTACAAAGTATCAGGCGGTCTGCACGGTGTGGGTGTGAGCTGTGTAAACGCACTGAGCACAACCCTACACGTAACTGTTCACCGCGAAGGCAAGATTTTCGAGCAAGAGTATAAGATTGGTGTTCCCCAATACGCAGTAAGAGAAATTGGCACGACAGATAAGACTGGTACAACAGTGCGCTTCTGGCCTGATCATACCATTTTTCAGGTGACTACTTACAAACGCAGCATTCTGGAAGGTCGCTTACGCGAATTGGCTTACCTGAACAGAAAGATCAGCATCACTTTAACGGATTTGCGCGAATTAGATGAGCAGGGTAATGCATACAGCACTACTTTCTACAGCGAAGGCGGTATTGTGGAGTTTGTAGAAATGCTGGATCAAAGCAGCAACCGCACGCCACTGATTTCAAAGACGCTCTACTTCGAAGGTCGCGATGAAGCTACCAACGTAGCCGTTGAAGTGGCCATGACCTATAATGACGATTTCAAAGAACATATCTTCTCGTACGTAAACAATATAAACACTATTGAAGGTGGTACACACGTAACCGGTTTCAGAACCGCCTTAACACGTGTGTTCAAATCTTATGGTGATAAGGAAGGATTGTTCGAGAAAGCCAAAGTGGAAATTGAAGGCGATGATTTCCGTGAAGGTTTGAGCGCCATTGTTTCTGTGAAAGTACCTGAGCCTCAGTTTGAAGGTCAGACCAAAACCAAACTGGGTAACAGCGAAGTGAGTGGTATTGTACAAACAACCGTGAGCCGTGCTTTGGAAGCCTATCTGGAAGAAAATCCAAAGGAGTCCAAGAATGTCATCTCTAAAATCATTCTGGCTGCTCAGGCCCGTGTTGCTGCAAAGAAAGCACGCGAAATGGTGCAGCGTAAAACCGTTTTGAGCGGTGGTGGTTTACCCGGTAAGCTGGCCGACTGTTCAGAACGCGATGCAGAGAAATGCGAACTCTTCTTGGTTGAGGGTGACTCGGCCGGTGGTACAGCTAAGCAGGGTCGTGATAGAAGTTTCCAGGCCATCCTGCCTTTACGTGGTAAGATTCTGAACGTAGAAAAAGCGATGGAACATCGCATCTACGAAAACGAGGAAATCCGCAACATCTTTACGGCCATGGGTGTAACCATTGGTACTCCGGAAGACCCTAAAGCACTGAATACGGTGAAGCTTCGTTACCATAAGCTTATCATCATGACCGATGCCGATGTGGATGGATCGCATATTGCCACCTTGATTCTCACTTTCATCTTCCGCTATATGAAAGAGCTGGTTGAGCAAGGTTATGTGTACATAGCGCAGCCGCCATTGTATTTGGTAAAACGTGGTAAGGAGCAGGAGTATGCCTACAATGAAGAACAGCGTAAAGCATTGGTGCAGAAGCTTGGCGCAGGAAAAGAAGACAGTGTAACCATTCAGCGATACAAGGGTTTGGGTGAGATGAATGCTGATCAGCTTTGGGAAACCACCATGGATCCATCTCGCAGAACATTGAAACAAGTAACCATTGATAGTGCTGCAGAAGCAGACCGCATTTTCAGCATGCTGATGGGTGATGAAGTAGCGCCACGCCGCGAATTCATCGAAAGTAATGCCCGTTATGCCAAGCTGGATGTGTAATGTGGATTACTTCCGACAGGGAAATCAGGCATTTATAACGAAAAGGACTAATTTAACAATCACTAACCCATACATTCATTAAAACCAACATCATGGACACATCAAAAATGATCAAAGCATACTGCCTGAAGACGAAGGAGAAAAACGTTCCTATGCAGGATGCAGTGGTTACCAAGACGGCCAAAGGTGGCTATATGGCTGCCGGCCACGATGGCAAGGGCAACAAAATGGCTGCTATTCTGAGCGAGGCCAAAGCCTTACAAGCCATTGCTGATGGCGTAGCCAAGAAAGGATTCTAAGCGTAGCTTGAAACTTAGTATAAGCCCTTCCCAACGGAAGGGTTTTTTATTTAATTAAACGGATACTGAAGGGGTAGCGATAAGGTTTCCCATCACTGGCTTTGATGGTGGCAACAATGACCAGCACAGCAGCTGCCAAACCCAATATCCACAACAACAGAATACCAACAATAGAGATAAAGAGCAATACACCGATAATCACCACCGTAATCTGAAAATTGAGCGATTCCTTCGCATGCGCTGCAATAAACTTGGATTCATCTTTCTTCACTAGATAAATAATCAGCGGCGCAATAAAGGAAGAAACAAATGTGACCAAATGCACAATCAATGAAAGATTGCGTTCATCCTGTGTAGGGGAATAATTATCCGGGAACCCGATTTCAGCATATTGTTGTTCGATCATACAGCAGATTTAATCCGAATTTACCCAGAAAAAATCAATTCTGTACAGGTTCGGGCTTGACTAATACCCCTTGGTGCATTCTGGTTAAGAATTCCAGCATTTCTTCCATAGATTCAATTCGCTCTACAACCAACAAGAAATTCTTACCCGCCTGCTTCAATCTTGCTTTATTGGTACCTGTTTGGAGATAAGCCAAAATGCCTTTGAATAAATCAGATTCGAAGTAGGGTGAGTCGTTTCTATTAATGAAATAACAACGGAGTGTATCTTCTTTCAGGGTCATTTTCTCAAAGCCCAGATCAATGGCTTTCCAGCGACAACGAACTGTTGTAAACAAATCTTCTACCTGCTTTGGTATAACACCAAAACGATCGAGCAACTCGGCATAGAAAGCTTGTAAGTCGGTTTCATTGGCACAATTATCCAGTCGCGTGTACAATGACAAACGCTCGGTAATACTTTCTACATATGCATCCGGAATCAAGATTTCCAGATCGGTATCAATCGTACAATCGCTTACATAATCATCCTGCTTACTGATCTCTTCTTTGAAAACATCTTTAAACTTTGTACGCTTCAATTCACGAATGGCTTCATCCAGAATTTTCTGGTACATCTCAAAACCAATCTCAGCCATAAAGCCTGTCTGCTCACCACCCAACAAATTACCTGCGCCACGTATATCCAAATCACGCATGGCAATCTGAAAGCCGCTACCGAGATCAGTAAACTGTTCCAATGTTTGCAAGCGCTTACGTGAATCTGTTGGCAAAGTACTCATCGGCGGGGCCAACAAATAACAGAATGCTTTTTTATTACTTCGACCAACGCGACCACGCAGCTGGTGCAAATCGCTCAAGCCAAATTGGTGTGCATTGTTGATGATAATGGTGTTTACATTCGGAATATCTACTCCACTCTCTACAATATTGGTGCAGACAAGCACATCATATTTCTTATCGATGAAATCAAGAATCTTTTCTTCCAGTTGATCACCTTCCATTTGTCCGTGGGCAAATGAGACACTCAGGTCCGGACACAGCCCTTGTATGAGTGCAGCCATTTCCGCCAGTCCATGGATACGATTGTGGATGAAGAATACTTGTCCACCACGCTCTGTCTCAAAGTAGATAGCATCTCTAATGAAATCATCATTGAATACTTGTACTTCTGTTTGAATGGGTTGTCTGTTTGGCGGCGGTGTATTGATGATACTCAGATCACGCGCGCCCATCAAACTAAACTGAAGGGTTCTTGGAATAGGTGTAGCAGTAAGCGTTAAGCAATCCACATTTGTCTTTAATGTCTTGAGCTTTTCTTTATGCGCTACACCAAACTTCTGCTCTTCATCAATAATCATCACACCCAAATCTTTGAACTTCACATCTTTTCCAAGCAGGGCATGTGTACCAACAATGATATCAATTTTACCCTCTGCTAATTTTTGCAGGGTAGCTTTTTTCTCTTTGCTGGATTTGAATCGGTTCACGAAATCAACTGTCACCGGAAAATCGCGTAAGCGATCTTTGAATGTCTTGTAATGTTGAAAAGCAAGAATGGTGGTAGGCACCAGCACTGCTGCTTGTTTGCCATCTACCACAGATTTGAATGCAGCACGCACAGCCACTTCTGTTTTACCAAAGCCAACATCTCCGCAGACTAGTCGGTCCATTGGAGACGGACTTTCCATATCCTTTTTCACATCAGCCGTTGCCTTGCTTTGATCTGGCGTGTCTTCATAAATAAAAGACGCTTCCAATTCTGTTTGCAGGTAGGTGTCAGGCGTATGTGCAAAGCCTTGCTGGGCCTTACGTTGTGCGTACAGCTTAATCAGGTCAAAAGCAATTTCTTTAACCTTGATCTTGGTCTTTTCTTTCAGCCTTGTCCAAACATCACTACCCAGTTTATTGATCTTGGGAACAGTACCCTCTTTACCTGTGTATTTAGAAATTTTGTGCAGCGAGTTGATGTTCACGTAGAGAATATCGCTGTCTTTATAAATGATACGCACTGCTTCCTGCAGTTTACCATTGATTTCAATTTTCTGCAAACCGCTATAGGTACCAACTCCATGATCAATATGCGTAACAAAGTCGCCCGGCTGTAAATCCTTGAGTGTTTTCAGCGTAAGCGCTTTGTTCTTATTATAAGCTTGCTTAACCTTATACTTATGATAGCGCTGAAATATCTGGTGATCTGTATAACAAACCAGTTTGAGTTCATCATCAATAAAACCTTCATGAATAGAAGTAGCAACAGGGGTAAACTGAATCTCCGTATTCAAATCAGCAAAAATGCTGTTGAGCCTTTCCAACTGTTTGGCTTGTTCAGCAAAGATGAAGAGTTGATAGCCTGCCCCTTCGTGCGCTTTCAAGTCTTTAATCAGCAAATCGAACTGCCTGTTAAATGCAGGCTGCTCTTTGGTCTGGAAACTGATGTCAAACTGCGCAAGTTGTGGCTTATAACCAAATTCTACCAAATGTCTTTGCAATACCTGACGCTCAAAAGTGCTAGCCGGCAGAAAGTCTGCGGGATTCACTTCTTTGAGGTATTTCACTTCTTCCGTATCCTCTGCTTCAGGCGCAGCTTGCGGATGTAATGAAGTAAATGCGGCCAGGTCTTCTTCCTGCTCTGCAATTTTCTCCAGAATCACGTCCCAGTCTTTCAGCCAAACAACGGTATTGCTTTGCAAGAATTCCAGCAAAGACACTTTTTCCTTGCTCTCAAACTGTGTTTCAATATTTGGGATGATATTGACTTGTAATAGCTTTCGCTCACTTAGCTGCGTTTCCGGATCGAAGATGCGGATACTGTCTACCTCATTACCGAATAACTCTACACGATAGGGTTTCTCATTACCAAAGGAATAAATATCTAGGATACCACCACGAAGTGCAAACTGTCCGGGTTCGTACACAAAATCGGTGCGCACAAATCCATACATCACGAAAAGCTCCATCAAGCTTTCCAGATTGAGTGTATCGTTTGTTTTGATTTGAATGATGTTCTTGCTGAGTGTTTCAGGCAAAACCACTTTTTCAAATAAGGCTTCCGGATAAGTAACAATGAGTTTTTTATTTCCTCCTCTGGATAATCGCGTCAGCATTTCTGCGCGCAGCATCACGTGAGAACTGTTCAGCAGTCGGAAATTGCGTCTATTCTTGAATGAGGCTGGGAAATAGAAGAGGTCTAACGCATCAGTGAGGTTCTCTAGCGTGTTATGAAAATAGGCGGCTTCTTCCGCATCATTCAGTATCACCAAATGATTGAGGTCAGCACAAGCAGGATGCTGAAAAATGGCTGTAACCAAAAACTCGGCGCTACTACTGCGTAGATTGGATAGCCCTATCCTTTCTGTCTGACCCTCAGGGTATTCGGCATAGGCAATACGTAACCTGTCCGCGAGCTGTAAAACCCGGGGGGATTGCAAATAGGCATCCAACAGAACACGCAAATTCATAACCTCGGCGCAAATGTACTGCAGCTAACAATCACTGTGCAGAAAAGTTGCGGACGAACAGGGGCAAAATCTTACACAAAGAGGCTGCATAAACCCAAACAATCAATATCTTCAAACGATCAAAGTACGTGTATGAAAAAAGGTCTTATCCTGGGTTTATTATCTGCAGGTTTCTCATTGGCTTGCGTATTACTCTTACAGCCAAAAGTTGAAAAAAACTTATTGCGTGGCGAAGATGAGGAAGAAGAAAGTGGTTTTTATAAATCAGTGATGCAGGCAGAGCGAGCTGCCTACGAATACAATATGCTTAAAGATCCCAGAACAGGAAAAATCCCTGATGGTATCTGGAGTGCAGAATTGAAAGAAGCGCAGAGTGCGCCTATAAAACCATTTCGAAATGGCAATGACTTATGGATAAGCGAGGCCGGAGGAAATGAAACCAATGCAGGCGAAAGCAATAATTGGCAGGAAGCTGGCCCCTATAATGTTGGTGGCAGAACACGTACCATCGTCTTTGACAAAAGATATAACGGCACTACTAATCGAGTGATTCTCGCCGGCTCCGTGAGCAGTGGTGTAATGCGTACTGAAGATGGCGGTAATACTTGGACACGCGTAGGACCTGATCAGCAAATCCATAGCTTAACAAGTTTGGCTCAAGATCCTCGTCCCGGTTTTCAAGACACTTGGTATGCAGGTACAGGGGAAGCTTTGGGTAACTCTACATCGGGTACAGGTGCATTTTATCTTGGGCATGGCATTTTCAAATCAACTGATAATGGCAAAACCTGGACACCACTTACCAGTACACAAAGTGGCAGTTTAACTGCCTTTGACAATGCCTTTGATTTGGTACATAAAATTGTGGTTAACCCTGCGAATGGTGATGTTTATGCTGCCTGCCAAAATACCATACAACGTTCACAAAACGGCGGTACAAGTTGGACTGCAGTAATGGGTGCATTAGGTGGGTCTATTGCAACGGGCAATACAGACGTTGTTATTAATAGTACCGGCACAAGAATCTACGCTGCTTTTCATTCAAGAAACACCAGCAATCGTGGTGTATGGGCATCTACAACGGGTAATACAGGAGCGTGGACATTGCTTGGCGGTAATGCAAATGATACGCCTACTGGTTGGATTGTAAATGAATCTACTACAGCAACATGGGGAAGGATATTGCTTACTTTGGTGCCCGGAAACGAAAATTTATTGTATGCCATTTACGAGAATGGCAAGTCGCAGGCTAGTCCCAATCTACAACCCGAACTTGATATTTTCCGCTGCAACGTAAGTGATATAGCCAACCCTGTTTGGACCAATCGATCATCCAATGCACCAAGTATCTCAGGTTCATTTTCTAATTTAAGAAACCCCATTTCCTTACAAGGCGGATACAATATGTGCGTGGCTATTAAGCCAGATGACCCAAGACTCATGCTGATTGGTGGAACCGTACTCTTCAGATCAGTGGACTCTTTTGCAACGAATACTGTAAACTGGATTGGTGGTTATGGTTTCGGAAGTAGCTCAGGTTCTACCAATAACCCATTTGGCTTTTATCCTAACAGTCACCCCGATATTCACAGCTTTGCTTTTGACCCAACTAATCCGAAAAGATTATTCTGTGGTAATGATGGCGGTATACAGGTTACAGAAGATATCACTGCTACACCTGTTGTTTGGACCTATCTCAGGAATTACCAAACGCTTCAATACTATCATGTGGCAATTGATCCTGAAAGCGGTAAGAATAACTTCTTCGGAGGCGCTCAGGACAATGGTTCGCATTACCGCGACGCATCACTGAATATGGGTCCTCGCCCAAGCTACAGACCTACCATCAACGATCATGAAATGGTAGGTGGTGGCGATGGTGTTTCTGTAGACATCGGTAGAATTGCCAGCGGTCGACAGCCACTTTACCTGGGTGCTCAAACTGGCACGATGATCAGGGATGATGCTTTAAACTATTTCACTACCACGCAAGTATCCATCAGACCACCTAATGACCAATTACAAAGCAACCCCAGCAGTGGATTTGGTGAGTTTGTAACAGTTTTCAAACTAAGCCACGCCAATTCTGAAGCATTGTTCTATGTAAACTACAACAGGCTATTCAGAACCACTCAGGCAAGTACTGTAACGCAAACCACAAGCAATGGATGGGATCGTATGACAGGCGTAGAAAACGCAGTGAACGCAGCAGGAGGCAGTACAATTTCTATTAGAACGATTGATTTCTCTTGGGGTCCTTACCTGAGCTCGCATTCAATGTATCTTGGTACTACCAACGGCAAAATATTCAGACTTGATGATTACCTGAATGCAAGCGTAACAACAAGTCCGATAGATATTACGCCTGTTGGCCTAACAGGAAACGTTCAAGACATTGCAGTAAACCCAAACAATGACAATGAGATTATGGCAGTAGTTTCGAACTACAATGCAACCAGTGTTTGGTGGACACGCAACGCCAAAGCTGCAACACCAGTTTGGTTTAATGCTGAAGGCAATCTTACCAGCCCCTCTGTTCGTTCTTGTGTTATTGTTGCGAAGAAAATAGGTACAACTACTTCATCTGAATACTATATCGGCACTTCTGTAGGTTTATACAGCTGCGAAAATATGGGCTACAGACTGGAAGCAAGCCAGCCTATTACATGGACAAGAGAAGCACCATCTTTAATCAACTTCTCGGTTGTTACAACCATGGATTATCGACCTGAGGACAATGTGCTTGTTGTAGGCACCCATGGCAATGGTATGTATTATTGTGAATTAGGCGGTGCCAACTTTAACCCCA
This sequence comes from Chitinophagaceae bacterium, assembly GCA_019745155.1. Lineage (GTDB taxonomy): Bacteria > Bacteroidota > Bacteroidia > Chitinophagales > Chitinophagaceae > JAFLBI01. Next base: position 325,882 of record JAIETM010000004.1, read on the forward strand.
ATAATCCTACTGCACTGAATACCATTGTAAATGATAAAAGCTTTATCAGAAGCATACTGCCATCATCTGCCAGAGGCAATTTTAATTACTTAGTAGGTAATGCTACGGGCATTCGACAAATGTCTGTTCGCGTCTTGAGTATAGACGGGCAAACGGTTTATCAAGCAAATGTCGCTTATGCGGATGGCACTTTACCTTTGCAACGCTTTGCTGCGGGCACTTATGTAATTGAAATAACGAGCGATAACAGAAAGTATCGAAGCCTACAAAAAGTAATCAAAAACTAATTCACTGAAAAGAGACCACATCGGTCTCTTTTTTTTATTTTTATAGTAATACCTATCAATATGCATCGCAAGCTCACTCTTAGCGTTATCATATCCATCATCGCATTTTCAGTAGCCGCACAAAAGCAAAGCATCCGGGTATTTGCTTATGAAATACCTACTATTAGTGGCGTAGCACCAACAGGTGAAATTACTGTAGATGGCGTGATCAAAACTGATGGCACCAATCCAAAAGGACGTATTGCAGATTATCAATTTTATATAGCTGTTAATAATATTAGCAACATAACACTTCATCGTTTCTGGCTGAAGCAGCAACTGTATGCTGTAAAAATTGAAAAGGTAAGCACCAATCCTTTATTGATTCCAAGAGGGAAAAATGCCCCAGACACCCTCGTACCTTCAACAAGTGCTGATGTTTGGCGAGTGCTGATTAGTTCAGAACCCATCAAAGGTGTTCAGCCAATCAATGCTATTAGAAAATTGGTAGAAAAGAATGATATCGTAATTAGATTTTCGTCAAAAAATCAACCAATTTTAACGGCAACCCTACCAAAAATCAAACAACTACAACCCATTAGCGGATCATAAACCTTAAGCAAGCCTTATGCTACAACCTTGGAGAAACGGAACCATTGTTAAAATAGAAAACGAATCTGCCAATACCAGAAAATTCTGGATTCAGGTTCCAGAACTAGATTCATTCGATTATGAACCTGGTCAGTTTGTAACACTTGACCTACCCATTCATGAACAAAAAAACAAACGCTGGAGAAGTTATTCCATTGCTTCTGCACCAGATGGCACCAACACTTTCGAACTCATCATTGTGAAATTAGAAGGCGGTGCCGGGACTACTTATTTATTTGATGAAGCAGGGATTGGTACAGTGATTTCTTTGAGAGGACCTCAGGGCAAATTCACCTTACCTGAAAATATTGAAAAGGATCTCTACCTGATTTGCACCGGCACCGGCATTGCACCTTTTAACGCCATGGTGCACCATATCTTCAATAAGCAAATTCCACACAAAGACATCCACCTCATTTTTGGTTGCAGAAAATATGATGATGTGCTCTACGAAAAATCATTGATTGAGCTGGAGCATAAGCTGGAAGGCTTTCACTACCACCCTGTTTTCTCCAGAGAAGAAGCACCCGGCAAACACCATCGTTCCAGAACTGGTTATGTACACAATGTATACGAAGACTTAGCACTAACGAAAAAGATGATGCATGAAGCAGAAGAAAGCCTGCATCTAGGCCCCGCACATTTCTATTTATGTGGCTGGAAGAACATGGTAGATGAGGCCAAGCAAAGAATATTGCAACTAGGCTACGACAAGAAAGACATTCATCTAGAATTGTACGGATAAAAAATCCCCCTACGTTACCGTAGGGGGATTTTTCTTTATAAACTAGCTTCTATTACTAAATCTCGAACCTTGCTCAACAGGATTCTTTCCTGCTCCATGGTATCTCTGTAACGAATGGTAACAGTACCATCTTCTTTTGTCTGATGATCAATGGTTACACAGAATGGTGTACCAATGGCATCCTGTCTGCGGTAGCGCTTACCAATTGCATCTTTCTCTTCATAAAAACAACGGAAGAAAGGTTTACAGCTATCCATCAGATCACGCGCAATTTCTGGCAAACCATCTTTCTTAGTCAAAGGCAGCACCGCCAATTTCACCGGCGCCAATTTGTTAGGAATGCGTAAGACAACACGGCTATCGGTAGTACCATCTTCTTTATTGATGGTTTCTTCATCATATGCATGCGATAAGATCAGGAGGAACATACGATCCAAACCAATCGAAGTTTCAATTACATAAGGCACATAGTTGCCATAAGGCTTACCCGTAGCAGGATCTACATCGGCATCAAAATACTGCTGCTTTTTCTTGCTGTAGGTTTGATGCTGCATCAAATCAAAATCACTTCTTGAGTGAATACCCTCCACTTCCTTAAAACCAATGGGGAATTCATACTCGATATCACATGCTTCCTTCGCATAATGCGCCAGTTTCACGTGATCATGATAACGATATTTTTCGGCAGGCAGTCCCAAACCTAAATGCCATTGCAGGCGAGCCTCTTTCCAATATTTATACCACTCACCCTCTGTACCAGGACGCACAAAGAATTGCATCTCCATCTGCTCAAATTCGCGCATGCGGAAAATGAATTGACGAGCAACAATCTCATTACGAAATGCTTTACCCACCTGCGCAATACCAAAAGGCACTTTCATACGAGCTGTCTTCTGCACATTCAGAAAGTTCACGAAAATACCTTGCGCAGTTTCAGGACGCAGGTATACTTTGTTATCATCTGGATTATCTGAGGCGATAGCACCAAACTCTGTTTCAAACATCAAGTTAAACTGGCGGATATCCGTCCAGTTAACCGTACCACTTACTGAACAAGCGATTTTATGATCCAAAATCATTTGCTTCAACCCGGCAAAATCTTCTTTAGCCAGCAAAGCCTCCATTTCGGTAATCAAAGCTTCGCCTGCTTCTTTTGACAGCTTTTCTGCATGTGATTCAATCAGGTGATCCACGCGATAGCGTTTTTTGCTATCCTTATTATCGATCATAGGATCGCTGAAATTATCTACGTGACCACTGGCTTTCCAGGTAGTTGGGTGCATGAAAATAGCCGCATCAATACCCACGATATTCTCATGCAGCTGGGTCATGCTCTTCCACCAATAATCGCGGATATTACGCTTCAGCTCACTGCCATAGGGACCATAATCATAGACAGCACTTAGACCATCGTAGATTTCACTGCTCTGGAAAACAAAGCCATACTCCTTGGCGTGGGATATAATTGCCTGAAAACGGTTCTCTGATTGCATACTCATAAGGCTGCAAATATACGGCCCGGCAAGCTAGTGCAGCTTCTCATTGTCTTGATGACGGGTAGCATCGCGGATATTTTTCTTCTCAAAGTTCTTCTGAAGCGCGGTCGTAAGGTCAACCCCCGTTTGATTGGCTAGGCAGATCAATACCCACAGTACATCGGCCATTTCATCGGCCAAATCCTTACCCAAATCAGTTTTTTTGAAAGATTGATCCCCATAAGTACGGACCATGATTCGAGCTAATTCGCCCACTTCCTCAGTCAATATGGCCATATTGGTGAGTTCAGAAAAATAACGCACCCCTACTGTCTTGATCCACTGATCAACCTGGGCTTGGGCTTCCTGTATTGTCATAATATTGTTCATGATTACACAAATTAATGGGATTACACGGATTCTGATTTGACTTACAGCACAACCCTTTGCCATGCCAGGGATTTGGCGCCAAAATTGAGTATAAGACCTAGCTTGGTGCCGGATACTTTTAGATAGTTTAAAGTCTGGGCAAAATGTTGATCGATTATCACAGGGACTGACTTTATCTCCAATATAATCTTATCATCAAGGAGAAAGTCGGCCACATATGGGCGAGATAAGACCTTGCCTTTATACATCACCTTGTATCGCTTTTCACGTTGGTAGGGAATCTTATTCAGCTGAAACTCATATTCTAATGCATCCTGATAATTCACCTCTTTGAGGCCTGGCCCGAGTTCTCGATGCACTTCCATTGCGATGCCGATTATCTGATAAGATGCTTCTTGATAAAGTAATGAACTGTTTTCCATCACTTCAAGTTTTGAATCCGTGTAATTCGTATTAATCCGCGTAATCCTTGTATTTATTCTTTGTTCCGGGAGTCCATCACAATCGTCACAGGCCCATCATTCAATAAACTTACTTTCATATCTGCCCCGAAAATGCCTGTTTGTACTGGCTGCCCTAAATCAGCCGACAATTGCTGGATCATAGCCTCATACATCGGAATAGCTTTATCAGGCTTAGAGGCTTTGATATACGATGGTCGATTCCCTTTTTTAGTACTAGCATGAAGGGTAAACTGACTCACTAGTAAAATAGAACCACCTATGTCTTTTACCGAGAGATTCATCACACCATCTGCATCATCGAAAATGCGCATTTGCACAATCTTGTTGCTTAGCCATGTTACATCTTCATGGGTATCTGCATCTTCCACGCCCATTAGCACTAGCAACCCTTTTTCGATACTGCCACAAACAGATCCATCAACTTTAACACTGGCATGAGTAACCCTTTGTATCACTACCCGCATAGCTAAATAATTTGCGCCTAACTTTAGGTAGTGAAGATAGCTATTACCCATGAGATCATTTTCCGTACCGCACGAAGTGGCGGTAAGGGCGGACAAAACGTCAACAAGGTAGAAACCATGGCCGAGGGCCGATGGGATATCGCAGCATCTGCACAAATCAGCGAAGCACAAAAACAGATCCTATTTCAAAAACTGGCCAATAAAATCAATAAAGAAGGCATCCTAATTGCACAAGCACAATCAGCGAGAACACAGCTGGCCAATAAGCAGCAAGTGATTGAGAAAATGCATCATTGGATTGAACAAGCCCTCACCGTGAAAAAAGCCCGGATTGCCACAAAAGCTACCAAGCAATCCAAAGAGAAAAGACTGGAACAAAAGAAAAAACACAGCCAGCATAAACAACTCAGACAAAAACCTCGTTTAACTGATTAATATGACACGCGTAATAGCATTATTTGTAAGCATTTTGCTCTTTGCCTGCGGAAAGAAAACTGAAACTGCTACTAGCAGTTATGACCTGAAACTCATATTCGAGAATCAGGTAAAGGGCAATCCGCTAGCCATCGGCGATGGCTATACCAACGATTTTGGCGAACAATACACTGTAACGGCATTCAAGTATTATGTTAGCAATATTGAGCTCACAACTATAAGCGGACAAACAGAAAAAATCAGTGATACCTATTTTCTCGTTGATCAGGCCGAGAAAACAAGTATGATCTGTGCTTTTCAAACCAAACAACAGCAATACAAAGCAGTTTCTTTTTTACTGGGTGTAGACAGCACACGAAATGTGAGTGGTGTACAAACAGGTGCTTTAGACCCCGCCAAGGGTATGTTCTGGACATGGAACAGCGGTTATATTATGGCCAAGTTAGAAGCCACGTCACGCATTGCTGCAACAGCTGGCAACAGAATCACTTACCATATTGGTGGTTTCAAAACGGGTGAAAATGCGGCCAGAAGAATCACCCTCAATTTCGGCACACTTGGTAATTTAAATATTAGTACGGCTGGCACTGCTGCCATTCTCGTTACAACAGAACTCAACAAATGGTTTAGCGGACAACACAACTTGAAAATTACGGATCAGTTTGAAGTAATGAGTCCGGGCGGCATCGCGATGAAGTATGCCGATAATTATGAGCGAATGTTTACTGTAACCGCTATTAGAAACTAATGCGCAAATGGTCCATAATATATCTTTTCAGCGCAAGCATCCTACTGCTATTCATTTTACATGCCTGCAGAAAGAAAGACGCATTTGTCTACAATCCCAACTATCTCAATTTTACCACACCCGCTGGATGGCCTGCACCTGTATACAATTTCGACAGCAACCGAATTACACAAGAAGGTTTTGAACTGGGCAGAAGATTGTTTTATGATCCCCAACTCAGCGTAGACAATACCATCAGCTGCGGCTCTTGTCACCAGCAATTTGCTGCATTCACCCATGCCGATCATCCACTGGCACACGGCATCAATAATCAATCCACCAAACGCAATCCACCAGGCTTGTTCAATCTGGCTTGGAAAGCCAACTTCCATCAGGATGGGGGCATCAATCATCTGGACCTTCAGCCACTTGCGCCTATTACCGCTTCCAATGAAATGGGCGAAAGTATCAGCAATGTGCTGAATAAACTCAAGCGAGATCCACGCTACCCAGCTATGTTTCAAGCTGCATTTGGTGACGCTGAGATTAATACAAAACGAATGACCCAAGCGTTAAGCCAGTTTATGCTGATGCTGGTAAGCGCCAACAGTAAGTACGATAAAGTGATGCGCGGCGAAACCAGTTTCACACTACCAGAACAATTGGGTTATGCCATTTTCAAAGACAAATGCGCTAGCTGCCACAAGGAACCTTTGTTCACCGATATGAGTTATCGCAATAACGGTGCGCCTATCGATCCTTTCCTGAAAGACTTTGGCCGAATGGGGATTACAAAACTTGCTGCCGATTCATTGAAGTTCATCGTACCAAGTCTAAGGAATATCGCCTACACCAATCCTTATGGTCACGACGGGCGTTGGTTCTCTTTACAGAATGTATTTACCCATTACACCAGCGAAGTAGTGAACGGTGGCACAACCGATCCATTATTGAGAAACAGAATCGCACTCACCAATTTTGAAATTGGTCAGTTACAAGCATTTCTCTTTACACTTAGTGATTCCAGCTTTGCGAAAGACCCACGCTTTGCCGAAGTGAAATAGCGGCTGATTGCTGCTGAAGCAATACTTTTACCCATCATTTTTCGTTAAAACTGAAAGCATTCCATTGAGCGGCATCAAAAAATTAGCAGGACAAACGCTCTGGTATGGTTTACCCACCATTGCCAGTAGGTTCTTGGGTTATCTCATGAACCTATCCCTGCCTTTGTTTTTTGCTATGCCGGCAAAAACTGCTGACCTCACACAGGTATATGCGCTGATTCCGTTTTTGAATGTATTGTTTACTTATGGATTAGAAACAGCCTATTTCCGTTTTAGTAAAGAAGAAGACCAACAGAAACTATACAACACACTTTCGGTTTCACTACTCGCCTCAAGTATTTTGTTTGCTGCCGGCTTATTACTGATGAAAGACCAGATCATCAGCTGGGCAGGCTTGGAAGCACATCCCAACTTTGCCTACTGGATGACGGGCATTATTTTCTTTGACGCATTAAGCACCCTGGCTTTTGCCAAGCTTCGTCAGGAGAATCGTCCAAAAAAATATGCATTGGTAAGGATTAGCAGCGTCATCATCAACCTTACAGCAGTTATTGTATTTCTGGGTATTCTACCCAATTATATGCCCAATCATCCCGAATCATTTTTCCACTATATCTGGAATGATGCATTGGGCATTGATTATTACCTGCTGGGCAATCTGGTTGGCAGTATCGTTACTTTCTTATTACTCTTCAAAGAGTTTAGCTCCATCCGATTTGAACTAGATTTCCAACTCTGGAAGAAAGTGATGCAATACAGCTATCCACTCATCATCGTAGGTATGGGCGGCATGGTGAATGATATGCTGAGCAGACTGATTTATCAGCATGTAGTGAACCTGCCGGAAGAAGCAGCCAAGCATGAGCTGGGCATCTTTGGCAATATTTACCGTCTGGCAGTCCTCATCACCATCATGATTCAGGCATTCCGCATGGCTGCAGAACCATTCTTTTTTAGTCAGCAAAAAAATGATGATGCACAGAAAGTCTATGCACGCGTAATGAAGTTTTTTGTCATCGCTTGCTGTTTTATGTTCCTCTTCATCAGCTTATTCATTGATGCATTTGGCTGGTTCTTTATGGCTATCAATAAGCCATTGTGGGTAGAAGGCTTATACATTGTACCCTTACTAGCATTAGGCAATGTTTTCCTCGGCATCTATTACAACCTCAGCATTTGGTATAAACTCACCAATAAGAATCTCTACGGTGCTTATATCACCATCGGTGGTGCTGTAATTACCATTGCGTTGAACATCGTACTCATACCCAGATTGCATTACCTCGGCGCAGCCATAGCCACCTTTGTCTGTTACCTGTTCATGATGATCATCAGTTATATACAAGGGCAACGCTATTATCCAGTTCCATACAATATAAAAAAGCTGACTGCTTATATTACTGTAGTGGTGCTGGCTTATGGTATACACAGAGGCATAGTCTACCTATATGATGCAGTTTGGCTTAACCTTACTGCCTCCTTTCTCTTATTTGCCCTGTTCAGTCGCCTAGTAATCTGGGCAGAAAAAAAAGAATTACAACAGCTGCCGCTTATTGGCAAATGGATTCGTTGATCATTGATCAATTCTCCATTTTTCGGATAAAGTTTTGCAGTATCTTTCTGGCACTAACATTTTGCCATGAAAAAGCAATATCCACGCCGACAGTTTATCAGAGACGCCGCCATGGTTGCAGGCGCATTCACCATCGTTCCACGTCACGTATTAGGCAGAGGCTTTATCGCACCCAGCGATAAACTCAATATCGCCGGCATTGGTGTAGGTGGAAAGGGACAAAGCGATTTGGCTGAATTTGCCAAGAGCCCCAACGTGAATATTGTATCGCTATGCGATGTGGATGAGCGCATGAGCAAGGTTTCCAGAAACAGGTTTTCCAAAGCCAGCTATTATCAGGATTTCCGCGAGATGCTGGAGAAAGAAAAAAATAATATTGATGCCGTATCTGTTTCTACACCAGATCATACACACGCGGTAGCTGCTTTAGCTGCCATGCAATTGGGCAAACACGTATACGTGCAAAAGCCACTCACGCATGATATCTATGAAGCGCGCATTCTAACCCAAGCTGCCGAAAAATATAAAGTGGTTACGCAGATGGGTAACCAAGGCGGTAGCGGAGAAGGTGTACGCAAAATGAAGGAATGGTATATGGCCGGACTGATTGGCGATGTGCATACCGTGCATTGCTGGACCAACAGACCAGTATGGCCACAAGGTGTACCAACCCCTTCAGGCAAACATGATATTCCAAAAGAATTGAATTGGGATCTCTGGTTAGGCCCTGCGAAGTATATTGATTTCAACCCTGCTTATGTACCATTCAGCTGGCGCGGCTGGTGGGCATTCGGTACAGGCGCATTGGGTGATATGGCTTGTCATATCATGGATCCTGTTTTCCGTATCCTGCCTATTCTGTATCCATCAGAAGTAGAATGTAGTGTTGCGAATATTTGGAAAGAAATGTGGAACGAAGGCAACTATGTAGATGGTTGTCCGCCTGCATCCATTATTCACCTTACTTATCCAAGAAAAGACAAGAAAGGCACCATCAAAGTAAGTTGGATGGATGGTGGTTTACAACCTAAGCGCCCTGATGAATTGTTGCCAGATGAACCCATGGGCAACTGGGATGGTGGTGTGATTTTCGAAGGTACCAAGGGTAAAATGATGTGCGGCTGTTATGGTGAAAACCCAACATTATTACCAACCAAGCGCATGAAAGAAGTGAACTTACCCAAACCAACTTTAAAGCGTGTTACTGAGGGCCATTACCTCGAATGGGTAAATGCTTGTATGGCTGGTTATGGTAAAGCAGAAACCAGTTCTAGCTTTGATTTTGCTGGTCCATTTACTGAAAGTATTTTGATGGGCAACTTAGCGATCAGAAGCTGGCAGATGAAGAATCCCAAACTCAAAGGCTGGGACGATAAATATCTAGGCCGTAAGAAGCTTTTATGGGATGCAGCCAATATGAAGATCACCAACTTCGATGAAGCCAATCAGTTTGTGCGCAGAGAATACCGTGATGGCTGGAGTTTCAGTCTCTAAGCAGGTAAATTGAGTTACCTTTAGGGCATAAACTTGTTCTATGCGAAGCGTTATTCGTTCAGGGCTAATTGCTGGTATAATATTATTTATTGCTTCCTATGGCGGTTTATTCCTGGCTATCCGTTTTTTCCCGCAATTCTTTGTTGATTACCTAAGTCCGGTTTTCAATTCTGGCGGCGGCGACAGATACTTCTTCTTCTACTCGCATCCATTTGTACTGGCATTGGCGTTATCCTGGTTCTGGGAAAGATTCAAAACTTTGTTTGAAGGTGTTTTTGTCTTACGAGGATTGGAGTTTGGATTGATCTATGCAGTTGTTGCACTGCTACCACTCCTATGGATTACTTATGGCGCCTGGGATGTTAGTTTTCTGATGATTAGCACTTGGTGGCTATATGGGCTTTTTCAAGCTTGTGTTGCAGGTATCGTTTTCGCCAAACTCAATCCTTGATTATACGGGACGCATCTGCAGCGTGAATGACACTTCGAGTTCGTTATTCACCTTAATCATTCCACCCAAACGTGATGGCGGGGTAATATTAAAATCAGAAAACAAGAGTTGCCTTTTACCTGATAAAACCACTTGGTCTGCGCTGGCAGATGAAATAGTGTACTGCATATCAAATCTGCGCACCACACCTGCAATCTCAATTTCTACCCAACCACCAATATTTTCAGCACTTGGCTTTAAATCTGGCAGCTTAGCAATATTGATAAAGCGTACATAGAGATAAGGGTAGTCTTTTGACTTCAATGTTTTTCTGAGATCACTGGTCATAATGGGATTATGGCAGTTGAAACTTCTCACATCCAACTGCAAACCTCCGGCCATGGTATAGCCTTCTTTCTGCTTTGCTCTGCTACAGGAAATAGTATCTAATGCTGCATATTCTGAGATATCGCAATTGAATTTGTTGACATTAGTAGTGCCAAAAACACGAAGATTACTGCTCTTGAGTACAGACCAGCGATAACTGGGCGTAGCAGGGCTAAATGCAAAGTGAATACCTGCAAGTAAGAGTATCCATATTGAAAATTTTCTAATAACCATGAGGGCTGAAAAGATAGTAAAAAAGCCAGGATGAAAAATCATCCCGGCTTACTTTGCACATGTATCAGGTTTGTCCTTAACCTTTAGAAACCTACAACAGCTTCTATTACAAATCCGTTGAACTTACCACTGCTTCTATAATCTGTAGTGGGGAAGTCTTTATATTGTTGATTAACGATTTCACCTTTCAGCAATACGTTGTTTGTGAGGAACCAACCAGCTGCCAATGCAGTACGGTTTACTGTTACATCAGCAGCCATACCAGCCAGTCTAGCTGTAACTGTGTTGTAACGAGCACCTACAAACAGGTTTTCATTTTTACCGAAGCGGTATACACCATCAATAGCTACTTGATTTGCTTTTCTATCAGCAGTTTCTGTTTTAGTACGACCTTTTGCAGTCTCATAAGTACCAAACACTTCCAAACCACCGGCTTTCAGGAAACCATTCAACATAAAGGCAGTAACTTTTTTGCTAAAGCCTGGGTTCAGACGACCAGAGAAAGCAACAGCTGTTGAAGCAGGTAATGCTCCTGGCACACCTTTTTCCATTACGTTTTGATAGTTAGAACCAGTGCGGTCGCCACCATACAATGTCAAACCACTACCTGCCTGACTAGAGTTTGTATACAAGCTACCTGTTACACGAACACGTACTTTTTCAGAAACTTGCTTATCATAACCACCTTTCAGGTAGAAAGAAGGATTACGGTTTGTATTTGCATCTTGTACAGTAGCGATTACTGAGTCAACGTGACCTTTAATCATACCGTTTGTAACACCAATCATACCGATGAAACCATTCTTCTGCAGGTATACTTCACCACCAATTTCTGTTGCGAATGCATCCATGATATTACCCTCCATGAATGGGTTCCACAATGTTTGGCCGCCATCGCTTCTGCGGAAGTGCGCATCACCATAGTTCACTTCAAAGTGACCGATTTTAATGGTAGCAATCTTCATCAGATCACTCCAGAACTGGCCTTTGAAAGGCAGCTTGTCGAATTGAATGTAACCACCTTTAACCCAGAATTCATTGTGGCGTCTGGAAGACATATAGTTAGTCACATTCAAAGTGATACCATCAGCCAGCTGGGCATCAACAAAGAGGTTTGCTTGAGCTGTCATGAAACCTGGAGCCAAAGGATACAATCTGTTCGCACCTGTACCAGTGTTATTGATTGCGCTGTTTTCATGTTTCAGACTTTGGAACTGCTGTGTAAAGCCCGCACCAAAACGAACTTTTAAACCATCAAAAGCAGCTGTATCATTTTTAGATGTTTCAAAAACATTGATACCTGTTTTATCATAAGGACGCCAGTTAGCGATCTTGGGTTGCTGAGCAAAAAGCGCGATTGGCAAACTGCCCAGCATAATAAAGGCGAGCGTCTTTAAGGTTGATAACTGTTTCATATACTGTGTGTTTTTAAATGTTAAGGATTAGAGATTAGAATTTATTTTTTCAGGGTTAGGTTGAACTTTAAGACTACATCATTACCGGTTTTGATCGTACCCATCATAAATGAGGGAGGAACCATTCCAAAATCTTTCATACTGATCTTGGTACTTCCGGTTACAGTGATGCTTTTGTCGGGATTTACTTTACAGAAGGCAACAACTTCTTCATCTCTTGTTGCTCCTGCAATGGTTAATTTACCGGTTGACTTGATCTGATAGCCTGCTGCTTCAGAACCAGTAACAGTGCCAGCATTAGCAGTAAAAGTGATTACTGGGTTAGCATCAGCTTTTAATGCCTTGTAGGCATTTTTATCCATAGCTGATTTGTCACTCTTTAAAAATTCTGTTCTTGTTGAAAACTGGAGGGATGTTAAACTAGTTAATGCTCCGGACGCGTTTGTTGCAAATGCTACTGCGCAATCACCTTTAGAAGATTTCATATCCCAGTCGTGCAAAGTGGAGGTTCCGCTGACAATGAGACTCATATTGTCTTTAGCGCTATACTTAGCTTGAGCTGTAGCAAACAAAATAAAAAAAGATGCAGCTAAGGCTAGTAAAGTTTTTTTAGTGTATTCCATTGTTGTAGGTTTTGATTTGACAATACAAGATTAGGACGCATTTGAATTGTGATAAATGATACATATCAGTAAAAAACCTGATTTAAATCATGTTCAAAAAATGATGATAACACCTAACTATCAGATCTATAATGAAATAAGTATTTTCATACCATGTTTAGAGACAAGGATAGCATACTGATACATACTTTAACTAAAGAAATTTCTCCCAAACGCATCAAAACCAGTTTGGTAGATAGAATGGCCTATGCGGGGGATGCAGGCTTCTACCATTTATTGCCCAAAGCAGTTGTACAGCCTATCAACGAAAATGAAATCAATATATTATTTGAAATAGCTAACAGCTATAAGACACCACTATGTTTCAGAGCGGCAGGCACTTCTTTGTCCGGACAAAGCATTACAGATGGCATTCTTGTAGATATTGGCAAGCATTGGCGAGGCATTACACCATTAGAGAATGGCAAATTGGTAAAAGTGCAGCCAGGTATTATTGGCAGTATGGTGAACTACTTTCTTTTACCATATAAAACCAAGATCGGACCAGATCCATCTTCCATCAATGCAGCGATGATGGGTGGCATTCTTTCCAACAACTCCTCTGGCATGTGTTGTGGTGTTGCCTATAATTCTTACCATACACTTAAAACCATCAGATTCATTCTTCCAGATGGCAATACTTATGATACCGCAATTCAATCAGATTATACAATGTTTCTTGAAGAAGAATCTCAGCTAGCAACATTACTAACTGAGCAACGGAAACAAATACTCAGTAATCCAGAATTGCTTGAAAAAGTAAGACACAAATACAAAACCAAAAATACAGTTGGCTATAGCTTAAATGCCTTGATTGATTACGAGCATCCGCTCGACATATTTGCGCATTTATTAATTGGAGCGGAAGGTACACTGGCTTTCATTGCAGAGGCAGTGATGCAAACCATACCTGTGCAACCCGCCACAGCTACAGCAATGCTCTACTTCCCTACGATCTCATCTGCTTGCGCAGCCATTGCACCATTGAATGCTACTGGTGCTGCAGTATTGGAATTAATGGACAGAGCCTCTCTCAGAAGTGTAGAGACGATGAAGGGGCTACCTGACTTCTTTACAACACTACCAGAAACATCTGCCTGCTTATTGTGTGAATACCAAGCAGAAGATATAACAACATTAGACATACAATTACAAAAAGCTGCATCGATACTTGATGGATTGACACTATTGCATCCTGCAGCATTTACCCGCGATCATCAAGAACGCGACTTCTATTGGAAAATCCGCAAAGGCATGTTCCCTAGTGTGGGTGCTGTTCGAGCAAGAGGCACAACAGTTATCTTAGAAGATGTAGCATTCCCAGTGGAACTTTTGGCCGATGCCGTTACTGCATTGCAGGCCTTATTTAAAAAATACGCTTACGATAATGCCATCATCTTCGGCCACGCAAAAGATGGCAATATCCATTTTGTGATTACTCAGCTTTTAGACACAGCAGCAGAAATCGATCGCTATGATCGATTCTTGAAAGAGATGGTAGACTTAGTCTTACATGAATACAAGGGCACATTGAAAGCAGAACATGGTACCGGCAGAAATATGGCACCATTTGTAGAAGCAGAATGGGGTGGCGACTTGTATACCATCATGCAAACCATCAAATCAACAGTTGATCCAAACAATATCCTCAACCCCGGCGTCATCATTAATTCAGATAAGGATGCGCATATCCGCCACTTAAAACAAATGCCGGTTGTTGAAGCAGAAGTTGACAAGTGTATTGAGTGCGGTTATTGCGAACCACTTTGTCCTAGCAGAGATGTCACGCTTTCTCCCAGACAACGCATTCAGGTAAGAAGGGCTTTGAAACAACTAGAAACCGCAGGCGATCAATCATCGTACAACACTCTTTTAAAGGAATACCAATATGCAGGATTAGACACCTGTGCAACTGACGGACTTTGTCAAGTGGAATGTCCTGTATACATCAACACAGGTGATCTGGTCAAAAGGTTACGCCGCGAGAACCACAGCAAAACAGCTAACCGAACTGCCGCATGGGTAGCCCGAAATTTTGGCTTTGCAGAGAAAATGATTCGTGTTGCATTACAGTCGGGCTCTTTGGCCAATAAACTATTAGGCGCCTCCTTCATGTATCGCTTCACAGGTTTGCTACAAAAAATCAGTCCAAGCTTTCCGCGCTGGTGGAATGAACTGCATCCAGCGCCAAGATTACCAAAGACAAAAGCAAATAACCCAGGTGTGGTCTATTTCTCTTCTTGTTTACATAGAATGATGGGCGGCACAGAACCTAAATCCATCCAACAAACATTTATGGATGTCTGTAACAAAGCAGGCATACAAGTATATCTACCGGAGGATTTGCCCGGACATTGTTGCGGACAAGCATTCAGCAGTAAAGGGTATCAGTCGGCCGCCAACCATATGGAAGAAAAAACCATTGATGCTTTATTGCGCTGGACAAATAATGGCGCCATACCCGTCGTGTGCGACTTTACTTCCTGCACCTATACCTTCTTGAAAAATCAAGCCCATTTATCACCGGTATATCAGGAAAAATTCAGTCGTATTCAACTGCTCGACTGTATCGAGTACCTGCAAACAAACGTGGCTCCCAAACTACCCATCAAGAATAAAAAGCAGCAGGTTAGCCTACACCCCTCTTGCGCTGCCATCAAACTAAACTTAAGCAAGCCTATGCTGGCTACTGCAGCCATGTGCAGCGAAAAAGTGCATGTGCCAGCCTATTCAGGATGTTGTGGAATGGCGGGAGATAGAGGCTTTATTTTCCCTGAGCTTACCGAATCGGCCAGCGCCAAAGAACTGGCATATCTCGTTGATTCTGAGGGATATTACAGCACAGCACGCACTTGTGAAATGGCCCTGAGCCACCATAGTAGCAGGCCTTATACCCACTTGGTTTACCTGCTGGATGAAGTAAGTAGCTAGGCTTTCATAGAAACAAGGCTGTTTCAGGGGTATTTGCTGTACAAAAAACCCTACTTTTGCACCCCCAATCGGGAAGCGGATGTGGCGAAACTGGCAGACGCACTAGACTTAGGATCTAGCGCCGCAAGGCATGTAGGTTCGATTCCTATCATCCGCACAATTTTATAGCCGAAAGGCCAAGCAATTTATTATGGCAACGATTACAAGAGAGAACATCGGTCAGTTAACAGACAAACTGACCGTAACCGTGGGTAAGAACGATTATTTCGCCCGCTTTGAACAAAGCCTGAAGAAATACGCCAAAACAGCCAATATCCCAGGCTTCCGTAAGGGCATGGTTCCTGCCGGACTGGTGAAGAAAATGTATGGCCAGAGCGTATTTACTGATGAAGTATTGCGCACTGTTGAAACAGAACTGAACACCTACCTGAATAACGAAAAGCTGGAAATCTTTGCGCAGCCACTGCCACTGGATAATGATGCCCGTGCATTGGACCTGAACAACCCCAGCGATTATGTTTTCGCTTTTGAAATCGGCCTTAAGCCTGCTATTAACATCAACACCAATGGTATCAAAGTAACTAAGTATGAAATCGAGGTTACAGAAGCCATGATTGATGAAGAAGTTAGCCGTCTGCAGGTGCGCAATGGCAAAATGACAGAGCCCGAAAGCCTGGAAACAGAAGAGCACGTATTAAACGTGAAATTCGTAGAAGCAGATGCTAAAGGCAATGCAGTAGAAGGTGGTATCAATAAAGACAATTCTTTGTTGGTAAAATACTTCGCTGAAGGTTTCCGCAAGAACCTGATCGGCAAGAAAAAGGATGATGTTGTTACCCTGCAACTGAGCAAGGCTTTTGACGACAAGGAACTGGAAGTAATCCTGAGCGATTTAGGTTTAACTAAGGAAGATGCCGACAAGCATTTCAACTTGCAGATCACCAAAGTTGGTTTGGTAGAGAAGGCGCCATTAGAAGAAGCACTTTTTTTGGCTACTTATCCAAACAAGGAAATAAAGACTGCAGAAGAATTCCGCAATGAGGTTAAGGCTGAGATTGCTCGTTATTATGAGTCACAAAGCCGCAACCAAATCCACGATCAGATCTATCACCACCTGATTGATCATACAACCATTGAATTACCTGAAGCTTTCTTGAAGCGTTGGTTACAAACCGGCGGTGAGAAGCCTAAAACAGCTGAAGAAGCTGAGCAGGAATTCCCATCTTTTGCTAGTCAATTGAAGTGGACTTTGATCAGCAGCCAATTGATTGCAGACAATAATATTGAAGTAAATCCTGATGATATCAAGGCTTTCGCCAGACAGCAATTGTTCAGCTACATGGGCGGACAAATTCTGGATGAAAACCAGCCATGGGTTGAAGATTACGTAAACCGTATGATGCAAGACCGCAAGTTTGTTGAAGATACTTACCACCGTGTAAGCACTGATAAACTCTTCAGCACACTGGAAACATTGGTGAATGCTACACCTGAAAAGATCAGTGCTGAAGCTTTCGCAGAAAAACTGCACCACCACCATCATTAATCGAACACAACCAACATAGCCCCCGTCAAATTCAGACGGGGCTTTTTTATGTCTTTTCGTTTCTTTACGCCATGAAACAACGCATCGATGTTATTGACAAAGTGCTGAACGCCTGTTATCAGCATAACCCAGATGCTTTGTTCATCATGAGCCTGATGCACCAATATGAGGAAAGAGGTAGTCTTAGTAGAAAACAACTCGAAGGTCTTTTCTTAAAAGCACAAAAGGTAAAAGACATGCCACCCAATTGGCTGGCGACCTTAGAAGCCACCATCCTCAAAATGCCTGTTAGGGAAAAAGCAGCGGCAACACTAGCCAATACCAAGCAAGAAGAACCCTCCAAAGAAGCCCAACTGATCGATCAATTATTAGCTAAGTATCCGCAACACAAGGCCGTGCTTTTACTGCAACAAAAACTGCACAAGCATCATTCGCTAACGCCACCCGAACAAACTGAACTGGAACGCTTAGCCCGCCTTTTATTGAAGGACTAACCTGCCCTTTTGGCGCATTTGATTCTTTGCACAGTATTTGCACCCGTACTACCTAAACAAGTAAAACACTTATCTTCATTCCATAAACAATATCTCATGAGTCTTGGACAAGAATTTGAACGGTTTGCGATCAAACACCGCAATATCAGCTCTGCGACACTGCACAATTACGGCAATCATATCACCAATCTTACACCCTATATCATTGAGGAAAGACCACTGAATGTAGCCAGCATGGATGTATTCAGCCGATTGATGATGGACCGCATTATTTTTCTGGGTGAAGGCATCAACGACTATGTAGCCAATATCGTTACTGCACAGTTGCTTTTCTTGGAAAGCACAGACAGAACACGCGATATCCAAATGTATATCAACAGCCCCGGCGGTAGTGTGTATGCAGGTATGGGCATTTACGATACCATGCAATTCATCAGCCCAGATGTAAGTACTATTTGTACAGGCATCGCTGCAAGCATGGGTGCAGTATTACTCTGCGCTGGTGTTAGCGGTAAGCGTACGGCACTTAAGCATAGCCGCATCATGTTGCATCAACCGAGTGGTGCTATTGGCGGACAAGCTACTGATATCGAAATCACCGCACGCGAGATCAAGAAGATCAAGCAAGAACTGTACGAAGTAGTTGCCAACCATTCAGGTAAAGACATTGAAACAGTTGCTGCAGATTGCGACCGTGATTTCTGGATGACTGCTGCAGAAGCAAAAGCATACGGACTGGTGGATGAAGTATTACTGACCAACCCCAGAAAAGAAAAGAAATAATCAAAAGCATTGAATCATGATGACATCGAAATATTTTGTTGATCCTTTTAGAATGGACGACGAAGAAGAAAACAATAACAAAGAAGAGAAGCAAGAACCAATGGGTGGTATGATGATGAAGAAGATGGAAAAACTCTTCTTCGATCGCCGTGCTGTTTACCTCTGGGGTGTAGTAGATGATAAGAGTGCGAAAGATGTAGTGTCTAAATTGCTCTTATTAGAAGCTGATAAGCCAGGTGAAGAAATCAAATTATATATCAATAGTCCCGGCGGTGTAGTAACCAGCGGTATGGTGATGTTTGATACCATCAAACTCATTAGCAGTCCGGTAAGTACTATCTGTATGGGCTTGGCTGCTAGCATGGGTTCTATCCTACTGAGCTGTGGTACTAAAGGCAGAAGATTCATCTTCCCACATGGAGAAGTGATGATTCACCAACCAAGTTTGGGTGGCTATTATCAAGCAACATCAGCTGATATTGAAATTCAAGCCAACCAGATTCGCAAAACCAAGGAATTGGGTGCTAAGATTCTGGCAGATAATTGCGGTAAGACTGTAGACCAAATCATGAAAGATTTCGACCGTGATTATTGGATGGATGCCAAAGAAGCCGTTGAATACGGTATTGTAGATGGCATTATGGACAAGATATAATCCCTAACTCATTGATACTGATGCCGGCTTTTGTACAAAGGCCGGCATTTTTTGCCCCTGTAGTAGCATTACCACAGGCCATTCAGCCTTTTTAAGCAAAGCTTTGTAAACCGAAACTGTACTTTTGCACATATGGCCAAGCAAAACCATTTACATTGTTCTTTCTGCGGTAGAAGTCGCGATGAAGTAAAAATCCTCATTGCCGGACAGGAAGGACATATATGTGAAAACTGCGTAGAACAAGCCCAGGAAATTATCGATCAGGAATTAAACCTAAGACCTGATGGCACTGCAGGCGGTGCGAATTTTAAACTCACTGTACGCAAGCCCGCAGAGATCAAGAAGTTTTTAGATGAATATGTAATCGGTCAGGACGATGCCAAGAAAGTATTGTCTGTTGCCGTATACAACCACTATAAGCGTATCAATTACAAGCAACAAGCAGATGATGTTGAAATTGATAAGAGCAATATCATCATGGTGGGTGAAACAGGTACGGGTAAAACCTTACTCGCAAAAACTATTGCCCGTTTATTGAATGTACCTTTTGCCATTGTAGATGCAACTGTATTCACGGAAGCAGGTTATGTAGGTGAAGATGTGGAGAGCATGCTCACACGTTTACTTCAGAACTGCAACTACGATGTACAAGCTGCAGAACGTGGTATTGTGTATGTAGACGAGATTGATAAGATCGCACGTAAGGGTGACAACCCCTCTATTACACGCGATGTAAGCGGTGAAGGTGTACAACAAGGTTTGCTGAAAATGTTGGAGGGAACTGAAGTATTGGTTCCACCACAAGGCGGCAGAAAACACCCAGAGCAGAAAATGGTGAAAGTAGACACCCGCAATATTCTCTTTATCTGCGGTGGTGCTTTCGATGGTATTGATAAGATCATCGCCCGAAGGGTAAACACCAATGCCATTGGCTTCAATGTCAATAAAGACCTGCAGGAAGAACAGCGCAAGAACTTATTGCAATTCATCAACGCACAAGATCTGAAAAGCTTTGGTTTGATTCCTGAATTACTGGGCCGCTTGCCAGTCGTAACACATTTGGATCCTTTAGATACTGCTACATTGCGCAGTATTCTTACTGAACCGAAGAACTCACTTATCAAACAATACACCCGCTTGTTCGAGCTGGAAGGTATTGAGCTGAAGATCGATAATGAAGTACTCGACTTCATGGTACAGAAAGCCATGGAATACAAACTCGGTGCGCGTGGCTTGCGTAGCATCTGCGAAAGCATTTTCACTGACGCCATGTTTGAAATGCCAGGCACGGGTCAGAAACAGCTAGATGTTACCATGGAATATGCAGAACAAATGTTTGGTAAGAGCAAACTCAACATGCTGAAAGTAGCATAATCAAACAACATAATTTTTTATACAAGCGATGGGCATAAGTTTCCATCGCTTTTTTATTGTCTGCCAGTAATTTGCTGCAGCAAAACTGACCATTATGAATGAATTGATTGAGCGTTTGTGTAAAGAAGCAGGCATCACACCAGAGCAAGCACAGAAAGCTATTGCTGCTATTGCAGGATTTGTAAAAGAGAAGTTTCCTATGCTGGGCGGCGCAGTCGACAATATTTTCGCTGCTGGCGCTAGTCAGGATGATGCAGCTTAATCGCTACACTTTCTAAGAAATTATTTACCTAACACTTCTCTGGAGATAACCAGCTTCTGAATTTCAGAAGTACCTTCTCCGATCGTGCAGAGTTTGGCATCACGATAATGCTTCTCTACAGGGAAGTCTTTGGTATAACCATAGCCACCAAATATCTGGATAGCATCTGTAGCAGTTTTTACAGCAACTTCACTAGCATAGTATTTCGCCATCGCGCCTTCGCGTGTTACTTTCTCGCCACGATTTTTTCTATCGCATGCCTGCCAGATCAATAAATCGCTAGCAGCAATTTCTGTAGCCATATCAGCGAGCTTGAAGCTGATGCCTTGGAAACTGGCGATAGGCTGATCAAACTGATGGCGTTCCTTCGCATATTGTAGAGCTGCTTCATACGCACCCTTTGCAATACCTGCCGACAATGCTGCAATAGAGATACGACCACCATCTAATATTTTCAATGCTTGACGGAAACCATCGCCTACTTCACCCAAGCGCTGGCTGACAGGAATTCGACAATTGTCAAAAATCATTTCAGCGGTTTCACTGGCACGCATGCCCAACTTATTCTCTTTCTTACCGCCAGTAAAACCAGGTGTGCCACGCTCTACAATAAAAGCGGTTGCATTACCGCTTGTTCTAGGCTCACCTGTTCTGCACATCACCACAGCCACATCACCACTTTTTCCATGCGTAATCCAGTTCTTGGTACCATTGATGATCCAATGATCACCATCGCGCACAGCTGTTGTTTTCATATTGCCCGCATCACTACCAGTATTGGGTTCTGTTAAACCCCAGGCACCAATCCACTCGGCAGTGGCCAGCTTTGGCAAGTACTGACGCTTCTGCGCTTCGTTACCAAATAAGAGTATATGGGCAGTGCACAAAGAATTGTGTGCAGCAACGCTTAATCCTATAGAACCACAAACCTTGGCAATCTCCTGAATGATGGCATTGTATTCGAAATAACCCAAACCTGCACCACCATATTCTTCAGGTACCAACACACCCATCATACCCAGCTTTCCCATCTCCTTAAATACATGTACGGGAAACTCCTGCGTCTCATCCCACTCCATCACATATGGCTTGATATGTTGTTGCGCAAAATCGCGGGCCGTCTGCGCCACCTGTGCCGTTAGTTCATCCTGCAGAAAATTCATTGTCAATGGTTTAAATAGACGGAGGTTGCCAGTAACAAGCAATCGTTAAATCGGCAACCTCCTGAAAACAAACAATCGTTAGTTAGTTTCTCGGGAGCAAAAATAGGGGCTCTTTTGAAACAGCCAAATTTCTTTATGCGGAAAAATGTTAATCTGTATCTGTTTTTAAATACGGCAGTAATCTTGCCAGTATTTCCGGAGATACTTCGGTGATGGTTTTCAACTCCTCTACCGACCGAATGACGCCTTTCGCCTGCCGAAAACGAATAATAGCTTCTGCTGTAGCCTTGCTGCAATAAGGGTGCCGACTGAGTTGTTCCTTCGTGATTGTAGCTAAGGACCATCGCTCGTGTTTACCCGACTGTAATATCAATTGCGCATGAATCTGCTCAAACAGCTGCTCATTGATGCCACTCACTTCTTTCAATTGTTGCACAGAATAAAACCCACCTAATGCTTCGCGGTAACGCACAATGCGTTCAGATAATACCTTACCTATGCCCGGCAATTGTTCTAATGTTGCTGCATCTGCAGTATTTAAATCTATTCGGAGGGAAGGTCTTGCTTCATTTCGCTGAGAAGAATAGCCATTGGGTGCTTGCTGCATACCAGCAATCTGCACGTAAGGCACCAATCTGTCTGCATCCTCATGTCTTAATGTAAAGATCTTGCGTAAATCATCCGGTTTGCGAAAGCGACCGCCCTTGTTTCGATAATTGATAATGGTTCTTGCTGTTCTTGGCGGCAACCCTAAACGCACAAAGCCATCTTCATCCAAAGTATTGGGGTCAAATACAAACATTTTAACCGGTTCATTAACGGCAAATGAACTGCTTGTTGCAGAAGATGAATAATTGTCGCGACCGCGATCATCTTCCTGCAACTGCTTAACAACAGCTAATAACTCCACATCGGTTAAGGGCGGATCACGTTTTACTGTATAGAAATAGGGCCATGAATAAAACCCACCTGTAATCAATAGGACTAGTATCAGCGCATTGCGCTCACGCTTAGAAAAATAAAAATAATCGCGAATAATCCTTTTCAGCATAACACAAGGTTTGCTTCAAAGGAGGCTAAACATGGAGTTGCAGACCATCGTATGCCAGATGAATACCAGCTGGTAATTCCTGACTGACATCCGAGTATTTGCCTAACTGGTGACTAATATGCGTGAAATACGCTTCCGGTACACCAAGGTCTTGTACTAAAGTTACTGCTTCGCTCAATGTGAAATGCGAGAGATGCGGCTCTCTGCGTAATGCATTTACAACCATCAGTTTTGAGCCACGCACTTTTGCCAACTCATCTGCATCAATCCGATTGGCATCTGTGATATACGTAAAATCGCCAAAGCGAAAACCATAGACCGGCATCTTCAAGTGCCATACCACAATCGGTAGTACCGGAATATCACCAATGTAAAATAGTTGCTCATCAATGGTGTTGAGGTTCAGTTGGGGAACACCTGGATATTTGGTATCGGAGAAAGCATAATAATACTCTCTGCGCAATGCTTCTTCCGTTAAAGTATTGGCATAAATATCCATGCTTTTTTGCTGGATATAATTGTAGGCACGCACATCATCCAAACCTGCTATGTGATCCTTATGTGGATGGGTGTATAAAACTGCATCTAGCTTTTTGTTCTGAATACGCAACATCTGATAACGAAAATCGGGCGTGGTATCCACCACAAATGTGGTAGTTGCTGATTGTACTAGAATGCTGGTGCGTAATCGTTTGTCGCGCATATCATCAGACCTGCAAACAGCACAATCACATGCCACCATGGGTACACCTGTACTGGTGCCTGTTCCTAAAAATGTAATGGTGAGCTGCGGACATTTCACACCGCTAAAGTAACGAATAAAGCAGCCTTATGCTACAGCTGAATGCTTGATCACCTCATCATAGAGTTTCTGACTCTCGTGGGTGAGCTTATCAATTTCAATATTCAACTGCGGAATCAGTTCCAGCAGCGTATTGATTCTACCTTCTACATTGAGAAATTTATTGAGCACCACAATTCTTCTGGCCTCAAGCAAACACCAGCCGCTTTGAAATGTGCCGCGCTCATAGCGAACCACATAATCCGATTCACCTAAAATATCTTCCAATTTATCTAAAGTGCCTTGCGTGTATTTCATAGTTGCTTACTCCTTTTGGAATAACAGGTACAGATTCAAAAATAAGCGGGATGCGGGTTTACAGGCAGGCGAATTATCCACAAGACCTGCTTAAATAGCTGTTTTAGACGCCATTTTGATCACCGGAATGATCATTTCCTCCAAACTCACCCCACCATGCTGAAAGGTATTGCGGTAATACTGTACAAAGTGGTTGTAATTGTTAGGATAACAGAGATACCCATCTTCTTTGGCGAAAATATACGACGAGTTAATCCCTGGTACCGGCAGTCCGGCTTCCTTAGGATCTCTGAATGCCAAAACTTCCTTGGCCTCATAATTCAGGTTACGGCCATGTTTGTACCGCAGATTGGCTGTAGTTTGTTTATCACCCTGCACTTTATACGGCGTGTTCACCCGCACACTGCCATGATCTGTAGCCAGCACAATGCGAACAGGTTTATCGGCAATTTTCTTCAATGCTTGGTGAAGCGGACTATGCTCAAACCAACTCTTGGTTAAACTGCGATAACTGGTTTCGTCTGCTGCCAACTCTTTCAGCACTTCCATTTCTGTACGTGCATGGCTGAGCATATCCACAAAATTGTAGACAATCACATTCAACTCATTGCTTAAGAGATTATGTACATTGTTCACTAGTTGTTGCCCATCTGCATGATTGAGCACTTTGGTGTAGCTAAGTCGGATATCTTCTTTCTTCAATCGCTTTAGCTGCGCACGCAGAAACAATTCCTCACTCATATTTTTTCCGCCCTCATCATCATCATGTTTCCATTCATTCGGGAACTGCTGCTGAATCTGCAGGGGCAACAAGCCTGCACAAATTGCATTACGACTGTATTGCGTTGCAGTGGGCAGAATGCTAAAGAAAGTTTCTTCTTCCAATATGCGAAAACTCTCTGCAAAAATGGGCTGTATGGCTTTCCACTGATCGAAACGCAGGTTATCTATGAGGATGAAGAAAGTAGAAATTCCTTTCTCTACATGCGGTAACACTTTGTACTGCATCAATTGGTGACTCATCACCGGTGCATCAGCTGCTTTGTTATTGATCCACTCTGCATAATGCTTGCTGATATATTTGAAGAAAGCGGTATTTGCTTCGTCTTTTTGCGATTGCAATACTTCCCGCATTTCAGGACTATCACTCTTCTCCATCTCCAATTCCCAATACACCAATCGCTTGTAGATATCCATCCATTCTCTGTAACCCGGATTATCCTGCAAGGCCATAAACAAATCGCGGAATTGTTGTTGATACGCTGTATTGGTTTTCTCAGCAACCAGTTTTCTGTTCTCCAGAATTTTTTTCAGACTCAATAAAACCTGATTAGGGTTTACTGGTTTGATGAGGTAATCGGTAATCTGACTACCAATCGCTTCATTCATCAGATTCTCTGTTTCATTACGGGTAATCATCACCACAGGCAAATGCTGTCGCACTGCTTTAATACGTGTAAGTGTTTCCAACCCTGTAATGCCGGGCATGCTCTCATCGAGCAAGACCACATCAACGTGATTCGCTTGCACAAAATCTACTGCATCAAAACCATTGGTAAAAGTGGTAACAGTATAACCCTTGCTTTCTAAAAAAAGCTTTTGTGATTGCAGGCTTTCGATTTCATCATCTACCCAGAGAATCGTGGCATTACTCATATCGTGAATGTACTTGAAAGATTGGGTAGTATTGGGCGATAGGCGCTGTTTGTTCAAAAGTATCGGATCGGTGTTGAAATTGTACATTTGTTCACTGCTTTAACAAAGCCCCAACAGCATGACCGCGAAAAGAAAGATCATCAACGACCCAGTGCACGGATTTATCACCATTGATCATCCCCTGCTGTTTCGCATCATCACACACCCGTATTATCAGCGCTTAAGACGCATTCACCAGATGGCGATGGCTTATTTGGTTTACCCTGGCGCAGTACATACCAGACTGCATCATTCGCTTGGCGCCTATCATCTGATGTGCAATGCCGTTACTGAGCTGAAAGCAAAGGGTGTAGCTATTACGGAGGAAGAAGCATTGGCAGCCAAGGCTGCGATACTATTGCATGATATTGGTCACGGACCATTCTCACATGCTTTGGAGCATGTATTGATTCAGGATGTGCATCATGAAACCTTGAGTCTACAAATCATGCAGGCAATGAATCAGGAGTTTGATGGTGCGCTGGATATGGCCATTGCTATTTTCACCGATCAATACCCGAAAAAATTCCTGCACCAACTCATTAGCGGGCAGTTGGATGTGGACCGATTAGATTATCTCACACGCGACAGCTTTTTTACCGGCGTGAATGAGGGCGTGATTGGTTATGACCGTATCATCAAAATGCTCGTGGTGTATGAAGGCCAATTACTGGTGGAAGAAAAAGGCATTTATAGCATTGAGAAGTTTTTGGTTGCGCGCAGACTCATGTACTGGCAAGTATATTTACACAAGACTGTATTGGCTGCTGAGAAAATGTTGGTGCATATTCTGGATAGAGCCAGAAAACTAGTTGCATCAGGTGATACAGAGATTGCAACAGGCGGCACATTGGATTATTTCTTTTTCACCTACTCCGGCAAGATGGATGCATATGCGCTATCGAAGTTTTGTTTATTGGATGATGCCGATATCAGCTTTGCTGTAAAGAAATGGGCCAACCATTCAGACAAAGTACTAAGTCAGCTGTGTACCATGCTACTGAATAGAAGTCTGCTGAAAATCACCATCTCACCCAATCCGCCAGAAACAGCTTTGGTACAGTCCTTACAAGAAAAAGCTGCACAGCAATTGGGCATTACGTTGGAAGATGCTGCCAATTTTGTGTTTACAGGCGATGCAAGTAATACCATGTATCAGACAAAAGACGAGCGCATCAATATCTTATACCGAGATGGTAGTGTGAAAGACATCTCTGAAGTAGACAATGCCTTGATCCAGCAAAACCTCTCAGCACCCGTTAAAAAATTCTACATTTGTTCATTGCGGTAAGCTGCCGCTACACTGTCACTAATCAGCATTTATGCAATTTACAGCTGCGCAGATCGCCATGATGACTGGCGGACAAGTTGAAGGCGATGCACAAGCATCTGTAGCCTCCTTTGGTAAAATTGAAGAAGCACATGCCGGACAATTGGCTTTTCTGGCGAACCCAAAATATGAGGAATACCTGTACAGCACCCAGGCATCCATCGTCATCATTCATGCAGCATTGGCACTGAAGCAGCCCATTGCAGCTACCCTGATTCGCGTACAAGACCCTTACTCCGCTTTTGCTTCGTTGATGGCTAAATACCAAGAATTACAAGCCCAACAGCTGAGCGGTATTGAGCAACCTTCTTTCATCGCAGATAGCGCTACTATTGGCAACAATGTCTACATCGGCGCCTTCGCTTATATCAGCAAACAAGCCAGTATTGGTGAAGACAGCAAAATTCATCCCGGCAGTTTTATTGGTGAGCGTGTGCAAATTGGCAATAATGTGGTGATAAATGCTGGCGTGAAAATCTATCACGACTGTGTAATTGGCAATGATGTAATCATCCATGCTGGTACCGTTATCGGTAGCGATGGATTTGGTTTTGCCCCTCAAGCCGATGGCACTTACCAAAAAGTACCGCAGCTAGGTAATGTGATCATTGAAGACCAGGTGGAAATTGGTGCCAATACTACTATCGACCGTGCAACCATGGGTTCCACCATCATCCGCAAGGGGGTAAAACTGGACAACCTGGTACAGATTGCACATAATGTAGAGATCGGCCAAAGTACCGTTATTGCCGCCCAAACGGGTATCAGCGGTAGCACCAAGGTGGGCAAATACGTGATGATTGGTGGCCAGGCTGGTGTTGTTGGCCATATTACCATTGCTGATAAAACTCGTATCAACGGTAAAAGCGGCATAACAAAGAGTATCAAGGAACCCAATACAGCGGTGAACGGCAACCCGGCATACGACCACACTTCCTTCCTTCGTTCTCAGGCAGTTAGCAGAAACCTGCCCGAATTGGAGCGAAAAGTGAAGGAATTGGAAAAGCTGGTTGCCCAGCTACAGGCGGAAAGATTGAACGCCTGAAATTCGTCCCGCCCCATTGTTTAACTTATTTTTGCTGACTTACGATGCGACCAAGCTGCAATAGCGGCTAATTTCGCGTCTCTATTCATTGATAATCAGTATTGTACAATTCATAGGCATGGACAAACACTTCAATCCCGATATGCAGCATACCCTGGCCAGCTCAGTGAGTATCAGCGGCACAGGTCTGCACACGGGTATTCTGGTAGATATGACGCTGAAACCGGCCAATCCCGGATTTGGTATCCATTTTCAGCGTATCGATCTGCCCAATCAACCCATTATTAAAGCTGATTGCGATCTGGTAACCGATACCAGTCGCGGTACTACCCTTCAAGTTGGCGACGCCAAAGTGAGCACTGTTGAGCACGTATTGGCTGCACTAGTGGGAATGGGGGTTGATAACTGCCTGATTGAACTGAACGGACCAGAGATTCCCATCATGGATGGTAGCTCTATGCCCTTTATTGAGCTGATTGAAAAAGCTGGAGTGCTAGAGCAAGAAGCTGCCAAAGCTTGGTATAGTATTGATGAAAATATTTTCCATTACGATGAAGGCAAGCGCGTAGAAATGGTGGCCATGCCAGCCATGGATTACCAGATCACCACGCTAATTGATTTCAATAGTCCGGTATTGGGTACCCAGCACGCCGGTTTAAAAACCATGCGCGATTTCAGAAATGAAATTGCCCCTTGCAGAACTTTCTGTTTTCTGCATGAGCTGGAGATGCTCTTAGATAACGACCTCATTAAGGGCGGCGACATCAATAATGCGATTGTGGTAGTTGACAAACCTGTTACAGATGATGAGATGAGTCGCTTGGCCAAAATCTTCAAGCGCGAGAAAGTTGAAGTGAAGAGCGAAGGTTACTTGAACAATTTGGAGCTACGCTTCCCGAATGAACCAGCAAGGCACAAACTCTTGGATGTTGTAGGTGATTTAGCCCTGATTGGTTATCCGATCAAAGCCAGAATTATTGCCAACAGACCTGGTCATAGCACCAACGTAGAGTTTGCAAAGAAGATCAAGCAATACATCAAGAAGAATAAGCATGTAAAGGATGTACCCGTGTACGATCCTACTATGCCACCGGTATACAACCTGGAAAAGATTGAAAAAACACTGCCACACAGATTCCCATTCTTGTTGGTAGATAAGATCACTGAATTAACCGACAAACACATTGTTGGTATCAAGAATGTCACATTCAACGAATGGTTTTTCCAGGGACATTTTCCAGGCAACCCCGTAATGCCAGGTGTATTACAGGTTGAAGCTTTGGCGCAGACAGGTGGTATTCTCGCCATCAATGCTATGCCTGAGGGACAATACGATACTTATTTTCTCAAAATTGATAATTGCAAATTCAAGCAGAAAGTAGTGCCCGGTGATACCATGATTCTCAAATTAGAGATGACTGCACCTATTCGCCGCGGTATCTGCGAAATGCACGGATCTGTATATGTAGGTGGTAAAGTAGCCACTGAAGCCGATCTGGTTGCTCAATTAGTTAAACGCGGATAAGCCCAATAACCCGCATCAAATTCAATTATGACACATCCTTTTACCTACATAGACCCTAACGCTAAAATTGCGCCCAACGTTAAAATTGATCCCTTCACGGTGATTCATGGTGACGTGGTGATTGGCGAAGGCACTTGGATTGGCAGTAATGTAACCATCATGGATGGTGCACGTATCGGCAAGAATTGTCGCATCTTCCCCGGTGCTGTATTGGGCGCTATTCCACAGGATTTGAAATTCAGCGGTGAGAAGACCACTGCAGAAGTGGGTGACAATACCACCATCCGTGAATTTGTGACCATCAATAGAGGTACCAACGATAGAGGCAGAACCAAAGTAGGTAGCAACTGCTTGATCATGGCTTACAGCCATATTGCACATGATTGTATCATCGGCAGTAACTGCATCATCAGCAACAGCTCCCAGATTGCAGGTCACGTAACCATGGGCGACTGGGCCATCATCGCAGGTGTCTGCGCTGTACACCAGTTTGTGAATATTGGTCAGCATGCATATATCGGTGGAGGTAGCTTGGTGAGCAAGGATGTGCCGCCTTATATCAAAGCAGTTCGTACACCATTAAGCTATGGTGGTGTGAATAGTGTTGGCTTAAAGCGCAGAGGTTTTAGCCACAATCAGATCAATCACATCCTCGATATCTACCGCATCATTTACAACAAGGGCATGAATACTTCTCAGGCTTTGGAATACATCGAAGAAGAAGTAAGTGCCAGTGATGAACGTGATGAAATTCTAACTTTTATTCGCGAGAGCGGCCGAGGCATTATTAAGCGCTTCACTAAAGGCGCTACAGACGAAGATTAATTCAGCATGATCACCATCCGCTTAGCCGATGCAGGTAAACGATTCAACAGGGAATGGATCTTCCGCAGGTTAAGCTATGCATTTGAACAAGGACAATCCTATGCTATCATCGGTGCTAACGGCAGTGGCAAAAGCACTTTGCTACAAGTAATTGCTGGCGCGATGAACCCCAGCGAAGGCGCATGTAGCTTCGATAATAGTGGCAACAATATAGATGGAGAAAACATCTACCAAAACATTGCTATTGCTGCACCATATTTGGAATTGATTGAAGAAATGACTGCAAAGGAATTTCTTCAGTTTCATCAGCAATTCAAACCCTTTCAAAAAGGATTCACTGCAGAGAGTATTTTGGAAGCGATCAATATGCAGCATGCAGCAGACAAACAAATACGCTATTACAGCAGCGGCATGAAGCAACGCATCAAGTTGGCACAAGCCATTTTTACAGACACACCCGTTTTACTGCTTGATGAACCCTGCACTAATCTGGATCAGCAGGGCTATGCTTTGTATCATCAACTCATTCGCGACTATTGTGCAAACAAATTGATTATCGTTTGCAGCAACGATACGCAGGAGTATGATTTCTGCACCCACCAGCTCAATATCATGCAATACAAGCAAGCCTAATCATTACAGGCTTATTTGTACATTTAAGCATGAAAAACCTGTTACTCTTTTGTTTACTCTTACCGATGATGATGCAGGCACAATCCAAATCTGCATTCGTTCAGGTGAAGGACCAACAATTTTTACTGAACGGCTCTACTTATACTTTTTTGGGTACAAATTTTTGGTATGGGCATCATCTGGGCGCTTATGATACAGCAAGATTGATTCGAGAGCTAGACCGACTAGCAGCAATGGGTGTTCAAAACCTGCGTATTCTAGGCAGCAGCGAAGGACCTGATGAGGAACCCTGGCGGATGTCGCCCGCATTACAAACCAAACCCGGTGTTTACAACGAAGCATTACTGAAGGGAATGGATAAGCTGCTCGTGGAAATGCGTAAGCGTAACATGAAAGCAGTAGTTGTGCTCAATAATTTCTGGCCATGGAGCGGCGGTATGGCGCAGTATCGTGTTTGGGTAAACAATACATTACATATTCCCTATCCGCCTCCCCAGCCTTATGGCGATTGGCACCGATACCAAGTATTCGCTGCATTATTTTACAAAGAGCCAGAAGCTATCACCCTCTTTCACAATCATGTGAAGTTTATGGTAGAAAGAGTGAATGGTATTTCTAAAACAGCTTACAAGAATGATCCTACCATCATGAGCTGGCAATTATGCAATGAACCGAGAGGCATGCGCCAGTTAGACGCTTTCAGGGATTGGATACACAACACAGCACAACTCATCAAATCCATCGACAAAAATCACCTCGTTTGTGCAGGTGTTGAAGGCGAAACCAATGATGCTCCATATGCCGGCATGGATGTCGTAAAGGATGCCAACTCTCCTTTCATTGATTATACCACGGCACATCTATGGGTACAAAATTGGAATATCTACGACCCAAACAGACATGAGCTTACTTATCGTAATACGGTTAAATACATGCAGGAATACATCCGTAAGCATGTAACATTGGCTGCCAAACTGAATAAGCCATTGGTACTGGAAGAGTTTGGTATTGGTCGCGACAAAGGCAGTATGGATATTACAGCAGCAGTAAAAGTCCGCGACAATTACTACGGCAAGGTTTTTGAAGAAGTTGCACAGTTGATTCAAAGCAATAGTGCACTGCGTGGTGTGAACTTTTGGGCTTGGGGTGGAGAAGGAAGGCCTGCGCAATCAGGCGGATATTGGAAAAAAGGTGATGCGTATATTGGCGATCCTCCGCATGAACAACAAGGCTGGTATAGTGTGTATGATACAGACAAAAGCACCATACAATTAATTGGCACACATGCTGCAAAAATCAACTCGCGAAACTAATCATGCGTGACCTGATTCAAAAGCAATGGCATCTCTTCTTATTTGCAGCTATCGGCGCTGCATGTATCATTGCCATGGGCAAACAATCTGGCATGGGCGTATCACCCGACTCTGTTTTCTATCTAGAAGCAGCCAAAGAATTGATACAAGACCATGCATTAGAAGATTTCAATCACCTACCACTTGTTGATTTTCCTGCAGGTTACCCACTACTATTGGCCTTTGTTTCGTGGATCACTCAATCAGATCCACTAGTATTTAGCACTATACTCAACGCCTTTTTATATGCATGCTTGATTTTTTTTAGTGGGAGACTTACACAAAAATTCTTTCCAAATAAACCATGGTTACAAATTGCTGTCCTAGGATGCTTAGTGGTTAGTCCTGCCATGATAGAGATCTATGCCATGCTGTGGTCAGAGACCAGTTTCTTACTACTGCTGGTCTTATTTTTTCTCGTAATGGGCAAAGTACTTTCTCCAAATAATCGGCAACATTGGTGGGTGCTTGCAGCCATTATTGCAGGCTATGCAGCACTTACCAGATACGCAGGCATCACCATCATTGCTACAGGCTGCTTGATTGTATTACTCCAATCAAATTGGAAACTAGGGTTACGCAATAGTATACGCTTTGGCTTGATTGCATCGCTGCCACTAGCTATCAACCTGATTCGCAATAAAATGCACACAGATACTTTTACTGGCTTACGCAAGCCTGCTACAACAGGCATCATTGATAATCTTGGTTTCACATTCGATACCATTGCGCAATGGTTATTCTTGGCATTCAGTACAAATACTTGGATAGTGGGCAGTATACTACTATTGCTGATGATTGCTGGCTTATGGTTAAGAAGAAAAGATGCTTACGGAAAGATCGTGTATAGCTTTGCATTGATTTATGCAGCTTTTATGATCATCTCTGCCAGCACGAGTAAACACGAGCAACTCAACAGTAGGTTATTAGCTGCAATCCTTTTACCAGTGATAATAGTTGTATTCGATATAATTTATCAATTGCATCAACGTAAACGGCTATCTACTTTTATTGCTAGTAGTTTCATCATCGCAATAAGTATTTTTTGGCAATACAAGTATTATCCTATCAACTGGGAAACTTGGGATGGCGTGAAAGATGCAGGCGTACCAGGCTATCGCGAACAAATGTGGGGCGAAATGGAGATCGTACAGTATCTCCGCAAACACAAGAATGATTTTCAGGCGGCAGATTCTATCTATGCCAACGCACATGATGCAGTACATTTTTTATCCGGCATCTATAGCCGACAATTACCACAAAAAGAGTTTGACTGGCAAATTAATAGACTGAAAAATTTGCCCTGCGGCTATATTGTATTCATTCGAGATGCTGATAATCCGGAATTGATTTCCTTGGATAGTATCCGACAATTCAAGCAATTGCAGCCGGTGGTGCAATTTGAAGATGGTGCACTCTATCGCTTCTGCGACAGCACGAAACTATGATACTAGCCTCTGCTGGCAATCAGCAGATTCAAGTCGGTGTACTTTAAATCAAACTTCTGACTGATATAAAAATCAGTCAAAGCGCCTTTGAACATGTAAATCCCTTCACGCAGGTTGAAATCGTGCCATACTTTTTCTTCCATACCGCCCTCATCACTGATCTCAAGTAACAATGGCATCAATACACTACTGATGGCCTGACTAGCAGTACGTGCAAAGCCACTCGGAATATTCGGCACACAATAATGTATTACATCATGCTGCACAAATGTGGGACTTTCATGACTGGTGAGTTCACTGGTCTCAAAGCAACCACCACGATCAATGGCCACATCAATGATAATACTGCCGGGACGCATTGCTGCCACCATTTCTTCAGTAACAACCACCGGCGCTCGGCCAAACTCATTACTGAGCGCACCTACAGCCACTTCACAAGTCTTCAACTGCTTGGCAAGAATACGTGGCTCTAAAACACTCGTCCAAACACGCTGCCCAAGATTATTTTGCAATTGCTTTAAACGATAGACATTGTTGTCAAACACTTTTACACTCGCACCCAATGCCAAGGCATTTCTGGTTGCGAACTCGCCTACAATACCTGCGCCAATAATCACCACTTTGGTTGGTGGAATACCACTAATGCCACCTAACAATACGCCCTTCCCCTTATTAAAACTACTCAAGTACTGACCTGCAATCAACATCACTGCACTACCAGCAATCTCACTCATGCTACGCACGATGGGATATGTACCACTGGCATCCTTCATATTCTCATAACTCAGCGCGGTAATGCGCTTCTCCATCATTTTCTCAATATGCTCTTTCTTTAGGGCCGACAAATGAATGGGCGAAATGATGGTTTGATTCAACTGCAGCAAGGGTAAATCTTCTTCTACTACAGGGGCGCTTTTAGACAGAATAGGCGCTTTCATTACTTCAGCTCTATCATAGACAATCTTCGCACCTGCTTCTGCATATTCTTTATCGGTATAATGACTAGACGCACCGGCATTATGCTCAACGGTTACCTCATGACCATTGCTTACCAACACACTCACCGCGTCTGGAATCAAGGAAACACGATTCTCCTGAAAAGCGATCTCCTTGGGAATACCGATATGCAATTTGGCGCCATGGGGTTTGATATCTAATGTCTCTTCCAGGGTTTCATAACTAAAAGAGGTACTAATCACAGGTTTATTTGCAGCCATGGTTGTGCGGTTCAGATTTGGGTGTCAATAAAATTAACTGATTTCAGTCAGACGTATAGATTCTTCTGGTCTGTGCATCCAGTACTTCAATATAGATGTGCAGTGTATCCTCAGGCAAAAGTTCGGGTGCTTTTTCAGGCCATTCTACCAAACAAAGCGCACCTGAATCCAAAGCAGCACCAACCCCAGCCGCTTCTGCTTCCTCTGTATCAGCAAGGCGATACCAATCCATATGCAAAATGGTTTGTGCACTACCCTTGTATTCGTTGATGATGGCAAATGTGGGACTGGTGACAGCTTCTGCCACCCCTAATTCCAGACACAATGCATGGATAAACGTGGTTTTTCCAGCACCCATAGGCGCATGAAAAGCCCAAACCTTTTGCTTTTGATGGGTTTTCCATGCTGCAGCGACCACAAAACGCAATTGATCATGCGTAAAAATCATATCCATAACGCGAAGATAACTCAGCGCCTGCCGCTTTTGAATCGTAGATGCAGAAATATTGTCCCACTATCGAAAATACCTACTGAACATTGCTTGGTAACTTTACCATGAAATGGATATGTTATGGAAAAAGTGAGTTGGAAGGTTAACGGCATGGATTGTACCAATTGTGCGCTGACCATACATAAATACCTGGAGCAAAAAGGACTGCAACAGGTGAAAGTAAACTTCATCGGTGGTGATGTAAGCTTTCAAATAGACGAAACCTTATCAAAAGAAGAGATTGCCAAAGGCATCAATAAGCTGGGCTATGAAGTAGAATCTGCCGAAATACCTGCAGCACCCAAAAAGAAATACTGGTTTACCAATCATCTACAACGCTTTTGGTTCTGCTTTGTGTTTACTGCACCGCTGATGCTGCACATGATCCCAGGCCTGCATATTCACTGGCTGATGGATCCCATCGTGCAACTATCACTTACCATACCTGTGTATATCGTGGGAATGGAGTTCTTTGGCAGAAGCGCTTTCCATAGTCTGACCAAAGGGGTACCTAACATGAATGTGCTGATTGTAATTGGTGCCACTGCCGCATTTGGGTATAGCTTATATGGCACCATGATTGGTGAAGCGGAAAAGTATTTGTTCTATGAAACAACCGCCACCATCATCACACTGGTGTTCATGGGTAATTATCTGGAAGACACATCCGTGCAAACTACACAAGCTGCATTAAAGAAGCTAGCAGTTAACCAAAAGGTAATGGCCAATATGATTGCTTATGATGATCAACATCAGGAGCATGTATTTCCAGTAGAGAGCACCCAACTGAAAGTAGGTGATCTAGTTTTAATTCGCACAGGCGAGCCCGTGCCGATGGACTGTAAAATTCTCTGGGGCGATGCGAGTGTGAATGAAGCCATCATCACCGGTGAGAGCATTCCAGTTGAAAAGAAAATGAATGATATCCTGATTGGAGGCTCAGTGATTGAAAACGGTCAGGTTAAAGCTTATGTAACAGCAGTTGGCGAAGACACTGTCTTGAGCAATATCCTCCGATTGGTCAAAGATGCGCAAACAGAAAAACCACCTGTACAGTTATTGGCAGATAAAATCAGCGCCATTTTTGTACCTGCCGTCGTAAGTATTGCATTAGTCACACTAGCCATCAATTATTTCTTTACCAATCATGGCTTTACCGAAAGCTTGTTGAGAAGCATTGCTGTGTTGGTAATTGCCTGCCCATGTGCGATGGGTTTGGCTACTCCCGCAGCAGTTGCTGTAGGCTTAGGCCGTGCTGCACGTAATGGTGTATTGTTCAAAAATGCTAGAAGCCTGGAAGTATTTAAGGATGTGAAGCAGGTAGTGTTTGATAAAACAGGTACTTTAACCACAGGCAAGTTTCGCATTGCTGCTTTTCACAGCACTATTGATGAAACAGAGTTCAAGCGCATTGTGGCTTCAATGGAGAAATATTCCAACCACCCTATTGCCAAATCTATTACTCACGAATGGAAGATTAAACCAGATATCCGTTGGTCTAACATTGATGAAGTAAAGGGTATGGGTATGCAGGCTACAGACAAAGAAGGGAATCAGTTTGTTGCCGGTGCCTATAAAGCAGTTGCTTCTTTAACCAATGAAGCCAATCACAATATCTATGTCACCAAAAATGGTGAGCTTATTGGCTGGGTAGATATGCAAGATGATATTCGGGAGGAAGCAAAAGTGATTGTAGGCACTTTGCACCAAATGGGGATCAAAACCATTTTGCTGAGTGGTGATAAAATGGACAAGTGCCAACAGGTAGCGCAGCAACTAGGCATTGATGAAGTCATCGCCGAACAAACACCAGAACAAAAGCTTGCTAAGATTGCTGAATTAAACAGCATTGCACCTGTAGCCATGGTTGGCGACGGCATCAATGATGCACCAGCATTGGCAAAAGCAACAGTAGGTATCTCTTTGAGTGAAGCCTCACAATTGGCAATGCAAAGTGCGCAGGTTGTCTTAATGAACCATGGCCTGAAGAATCTACCGCTCTCACTGGGACTCGGCAAGCATACTTATCTCACCATCAAACAAAATCTGTTCTGGGCATTTGCTTATAACATTGTAGCAATACCTGTTGCTGCTTTCGGATTTTTAAGCCCAACATTCGGCGCTCTGATTATGGGCTTAAGCGATGTGGTACTGGCTGTAAACAGTGTACGCTTGAATTGGAAAAAAGTGGTTTAATTGCAGTGATTCATGCATGCATCACCCACCAGCATATTAGAAAAGTACTGGGGCCACAAAACTTTTAGAGGCAACCAGCAGGCGATTATTGATGCTGTACTCCAAAACCAAGATGTATTGGCATTATTGCCTACAGGTGGTGGCAAATCTATTTGCTTTCAAGTACCTGCACTCATCAAAGATGGTGTAACATTGGTGGTAAGCCCTCTTTTGGCATTGATGAAAGATCAAGTCAATGCATTACAGGAAAAAGGTATTTCAGCTACTGCTATTCACAGCGGCATGAAGTACACCGAGGTAATTGACACTTTAAAGCAAACAGCAGCGGGCAAATTCAAACTGCTGTATGTATCACCTGAGCGCCTGGAATCAAAACTATTTCAGGATTATGCTGATCTGCTCAACATAAGCCTTATCGCCGTGGATGAAGCACATTGTATTTCACAATGGGGTTATGATTTTAGACCAGCTTATTTGCGTATTAAGATATTGCGTAGCTGGCTACCTAATGTGCCATTGATTGCACTTACAGCAACAGCCACACCAGCAGTACAGGAGGATATTTGCAGCCAACTGCATATTCCCAAAACAAACAGGTTTGTTCAAAGCTTTATCAAGCCGCAGCTTTCTTTTTCTGTTAATCAAGTAGAGAGCAAGATCAACAGGTGTATTGATATTCTCAGTAAGCTATCTGGCTCAGCCATCATTTACTGCAATAGCAGAAGACAAACCCAGCAAGTTGCGCAGCTATTAGGCATGCAACAAATCAAAGTCGCTTATTATCATGCCGGGCTTAGCCATGAAGAAAGAAATTTTGTACAAGAACAATGGTTAAATAATGATATCAGGGTGATTGTCTGCACCAATGCTTTTGGTATGGGCATCGATAAACCAGATGTACAACTGGTGATTCATTATAATTTGCCCGACTGTCTAGAAAATTATTACCAAGAAGCAGGCAGAGCAGGCAGAAATGGCAAACGCGCTTATGCTGTAGCGCTCTACCAATCGGAAGATATCCGCACACTGCAACAGTTACCCGAACAACGCTACCCACCAGTTCAGCTGATTAAGCACGTGTATCAATGCATTGCTGATTATGTGCAATTGCCTGTTGGCCTAGGTGAAGGCGACCGCTTTGACTTTGATCTTCAGCAGTTCACTGAGCGTTTTCAGTTAGACACTTCCACTACTGCACAATGTTTAAAGACATTGGAACAGGAAGGACATATCTTGTTAACAGAAGGCGGACTGATTCCATCAAAACTGGTATTTACTGCTGATAGAGAGCTCTTAGAATCGATTGAAAGTGGCTATCCCAATCTAGATCCGCTCGTTAAAACCTTGCTGCGCACTTACGAAGGCATTCTACATCACCCCGCATCCATTTTTGAACGACAAATAGCTAGAATATTACAAACCAATGCGAATGTGATTACGCAACAACTGCAACAATTACATGCATTAGGTATTGTTGAGTATATTCCTCGAAAAGAAAGTCCGCAAATACAGTTCTTACTCAATCGTGCACCAGCGGAGCACCTGCATATTGACCTTGACCGCTATCATGCCAGAAAAAAAGCTTTTGTTGATCGGCTGGAAAAAATGATTGGCTACACCACTGAAGCTATTTCATGCAGAAACCAATACATCGCTGCTTATTTTGGTGAAGCAACATCGTCAAGATGTGGCATATGTGATAACTGCCTACAACAAAAACAAGGTGGCACAAATAAATCCATCAAAGAAAGTATTGATCAATATCTCCTAACGGTGCCAAATCCAACTGTTAAGGACTTATTGTCTAAGCTGGCAAATCATCAGGAGTCGGAAATATGGCAATACCTTGATCTCTTAGTGAATGAGCGCCATATCTCGATTGATGAAAAAGGTAATATCCTAAAGCAAGGATAAATTAAGCTGCAGATATTGATGCATACTTCGTTCTACGATTACTGCGCACTACCGTACGTACAATACCGAACACAATAAAGCCAATTTGTAACACCAGAAATAACCCCATCGCCATCGTACAGAAGTAACTCATGCTCATCCAACGCTCATACGCTGGTGTTGGAAAAATTTGGTTATGCCATTGTCTGCCAACATCAGGAATATTGATAAATACAATAGCCATTGATAATATCAAGACTAAAGAAGCGCTTACCTGCAATAGTTTTATTTGCGCAGATTGTACACCTGCTACCTGCATGAGTTTGTGCACAAAAAATGTGATGATCATGAACAAGGTCTGTACAAATAATACATCATAGAAATCAAGTGTACTTGCGCCATCCATTAACATGATATAACGATTCAGCGCTGGATAAAACGCATGTAAGATAGCGTAAGCTAATGCTGGCACTAATAAGAGTAAATGCTCTAATCGAATAATGTTGCTCTTTTTCATGTTGGTTGTTTTTGGTATAGCAAACCTCTGAATGATTGGCCTGCCTGTGCTCATACTATAGTAGGATTCTTTAAAAATCACCCGAAAGTTGTAGTACCCCACGTGCAGATGAGGAGGAGCATTCTTTACGAATGCTCCTGCCACGAATGGCTACATCTGCGTCTGCTAATCCCCCTCAAAAAAGCGAATTCATAAGCAACCTCCTGTGTAAGTTGCCAGTCAGCTGTTCAGCTACACGCATCTTCATTCACCAACTGATCTGATGTAAAAAAAGCATGAATATCAGCCTGATACAAGCACCTTTTCCTGATTAAATTAAATTTCAGAGGGGTGCCTGTTTTGTTTAGTATATTTATTATCAATCAGTTAGGAGATGAACAAACTGCACAGCCTCATCCATTCGCTGTCTCCTTCAGAGAAGCGTTACTTCAAACTCTATGCACAACGTCAAGTGCAGAAAAAATCAACCAACTACTTCAAACTCTTTGAAGCAATCAATGAGCAGGATAAATATGATGAGGATGACTTGCTGAAAAAATTTCGAAAAGAAACTTTTGTAAAACAGTTTGGCGTAACCAAGAATTATTTGTTTCAAATTATCCTGAACGCCATGCGTGAGTACAATGAAGAAAACTTCATTGAATGGAAAATCAGGAACTATTATTCGCAAATCAAAATTCTAGCAAGTAAAGGATTGGATGCTGAAGCAGAAAAGCTGATACAAAAAACAAAGGCTTTAGCATGGCAGTATGAATACTACTATGTGATCATGGATGTATTGCACATTGAAAAATATCTGTTTGGAAATTTCCGCATCTACGAACAATCATTGAAAGATTTTGATCCCATAGCTGCAGAAGACATCAAAGCAGTTGATGTGTCTTACACACATACCTTATTAGGACATATCTGGCATTACCTCACCATACTGGAAATGGAAATTGGTATACTACCACCAGAAACCATCCGCAAAAAAGCAGATGCGTATGTATCTGCTAAAATCATGCAGGAAGAGCCACACACTTCATACAATTCAAAATTCAGGTTTCATGCCACCTGGAGTTTGTACTATAACCTCATCAACGACCAACAAAAGAATTATACCCATTGCAAGGCCTGTATCCTGATACGCGAGGAACAAATTGAGAAACAGCCATTACAGAATCTGGACCCGCTGGCCAGTTATTATAATTTTCTGGTAGCCTGCGAGAAAGCTAACCGCTGGGATGAGTTTTCTTACTACTTACAAAAGATCTGGGATTTTGAAGCACCAACCATTGAGGTGAATATCCGCCGTATGCACAATTACTGCTGGTGTGGATTGATGTATTACCTGCATCAGAAAAACTATACTGCTGCTGCTGAGATTGTCACTATTTATCAGCAATTCTTTCTGGAGAAGAATATTCGTTT
This sequence comes from Chitinophagaceae bacterium, assembly GCA_019745155.1. Classification (GTDB taxonomy): domain Bacteria; phylum Bacteroidota; class Bacteroidia; order Chitinophagales; family Chitinophagaceae; genus JAFLBI01. The sequence continues at coordinate 367,695 of JAIETM010000004.1, forward strand.
CAGAAAAGACTTTAAAATCTATATCGAAGCTTGTGCTGGATTGGTGCACTTATTCAGAAAAGAATACAAGCAGGCACTCCACATGTGGAACGATATTTTACATGGCCCTTCTGTAGAAGTAGAATTACGAACCCAAGGTGCGGTAAGGCTCTACCTGATGATGTTACATTATGAAGAGGGTAATACTGAGATTATGGACTATCTCGCTGCACAAGCCAAGAAATACCTTCAACAGATTGCTATCTGGCATGAGCCGGAAAAATACTTCGTAAAATCGCTCAATGAAATTGCCCATCAGCCGGATAAAGGCACACGCAAATCAAAAATGCAGACCTTATACCAACAGCTCAGCGAAATGCCGATACATATTGCGGGCAATGCTGTGAACCCTTTTATTCTTAATTGGATAAAAGCCCAGGCCAGACTACCAGACTGATTTCTTTCTACTGGTTCTGCCACCCAGACCTAATGCGCCCAACAAGCTTCTGGTAATCACACTGGCAGCGGTTCTGCCAATCTGTTTTACAACAGGATTGTCGAAAATGGTTTGCTCCTTTGGTTCCGCTTTGCGGGATGATGGCTTTTCTTCCGCCTCCTGACTAGCTTCTTGCGCTGCTGCGGCTTCCAGTTTACGCGTGAGTATTTCGTACGCACTTTCCGGATCAACCGCTTCACCATATTTACGCACCAACTTACTCTTCGCAATGATGCTGTCAATCTCTCCATCTGTTAATACATCCATTCTGCTTTTGGGCGGACAAAGCATCGTATGCACCAATGGCGTTGGAATGCCTTTTTCATTCAATAAGGTAACAAATGCTTCACCAATACCCAGCTGCGTCAGCAGTTCAGCTGTATCATAAAATTCCGTTTCAGGAAAATTCTCCGCAGCCTGTTTAATCGTTTTTCTATCTGCAGCAGTAAATGCACGCAATGCATGTTGCACTTTCAAACCCAACTGACCAAGAATAGCAGCAGGAATATCCTGCGGATTCTGCGTACAGAAGAAAATACCAATACCCTTAGAGCGGATAAGCTTAATGACTGTTTCCAACTGCTGCAGTAAAGCATCACTGGCTTCATTGAATACCAAGTGCGCTTCATCAATAAACAAGACCAGCTTGGGCTGATCCAAATCGCCTTCTTCCGGAGAAGACGCATACAATTCTGCCAATAGTTGCAACATGAAGGTGGAGAACAGCTTGGGCCTGTCTTGCATATCCGTTACCCGCAACACACTAATCATGCCCTTACCTTCTTCATTGATGCGCATCAAATCTTCTACCTCAAAACTCTTCTCGCCAAAAAACACATCTGCACCCTGCTGTTGCAGTTCAATTACTTTACGCAGAATCGTACCGGTAGAAGTTGTAGATATTTTACCATAGGTTTTCTCCAACTCAGCTTTGCCCTCATCACTCACAAATTGCAAGACCTTGATGAAATCTTTTAGATCAACCAAGGGCATTTTATTGTCGTCGCAATATTTAAAAATCATGGCAACCAATCCGCCCTGCGTATCATTCAAACCTAAAATCTTGCTCAGCAATACCGGACCAAATTCACTCACGGTTGCACGCAAACGCACACCCGGTTGATCACTCAAGGTCATCAACTCCACAGGATAAGCCGAAGGCTGCCAATCAATACCCAAGAGTTGTGCACGTGATTGTAATTTTTCATTCGCTGTTCCTGCTGCAGCAATACCACTGAGGTCGCCCTTGATATCCATGAGTAGTACCGGCACACTATGATCACTCAAGCATTCGCTGATCATCTGCAGGGTTTTGGTCTTACCCGTTCCGGTTGCACCGGCAATTAAGCCATGGCGGTTCATGGTTTTCAATGGCAGGAAAACATCAGCATCAGTAACAGCCCCATCAAACATGGCTTTACCAATTTTCACGTGTGTGCCTTTAAACTGATACCCGCTTTTGACCGCTTCTGTAAATGCTGCAACCGTAGACATAGCAAAATTTTTGGTAAGGTAATAAAACCATCAGTTGTAGACAATCTCATGAAAAAATGATTGACTTTTATTGTTTTTCAATAAATACATATAGTTTAGCGATATGAATCAAAGTTTCATTGGCAAAAATGCTCGCTACTATCTACGTTACTTTTTTGCCGGACAGATATTCCTCGGCCTATTCGCTATACTGCTCATTGCACTTGCTGATAGCACCATAATTCCGGTGCATCAAAAATCAAATTTTACAGATTCTGCTGTGCAGATTGGCGCGACCAGTTTAACCAATCCTATACAAGCGGGCGACTTATCCATTGCTAATAGCAATTTCTTCCAGCAACTGCTGCTGACGCAGATTCCTTATCTACCCTTCGCGAAGGATTTTGTGACAGCTTTGATGTGTATCATCACCGGGATACTCATGCTCCGCTTCACCAATAAAATCAGTCAAACCAGCAATTTTGGTATAGAGTTGAGTCTGCTCATGCGTTGGATGGCCATTACGATAGCAGCTTATATGATGCTCAGCCTCGTAGTCAGCTATTTTCGCTGGACCTTGGTTGAAACACTCACCAATAAGCAATTTCTTCCTGCAGATAGAATGGGCGACCCAGGGATACGTTATGCATGGATTGTTGCCATTGTATTGTTTCTATTTTCTACAATACTGAAGCAAGCTTATCAAATTCAAAAAGAACAAGACCTAACTATTTGAGCTATGAAGCAGTTCATCCAATATTTTAAAGGACCATTACTTCCAGCCAAGCTTATGCTGATCTTATTAATTCTCCTTACCATATTGGAAAGTGTAGATGTGTTGATGACCGCTGACAAACAACTCAGCTTCGCTATAACACCTATCAACAATACTAATCTTGCCAGCACTACGCTATCCAATCAGGCTTCATTGGTAGCAACACCAAGATTGCAAGTAAAAACCGACAACTGGTATCACTTACTGGTGCTGGATAACCAAATTGGTATGTCACCGCTTAAAGCCTTGAGCCTTCTAATAGTTTATGTCTGCAGTTTGCTTGCGTTGTTTCGATTGAACCAAGACAATTTCTTTCAAACAGATGTGTCAGATTTATTAGCTGCCGCAGCTGTTGCACTAATTCTTTACTTCCTCATAGAACGCTATACGCATAGAAGCTTTCGCGAAGATGTGTTAAGCTTAACCAATCAACAGTATAAACTGGCGCATTTGAATCACACATGGATGCTTTGGTTGGGCATTGGATTAGGATGGTTGAGTAGATTCATGAAAAGAGGATATTTGCTGCAGCAAGAACAAAACCTGACCATCTAAATGCCCATTGTTGTTAATCTGGACGTGATGCTCGCTAAAAGAAAAATGAGCCTTACTGAACTCAGTGAGCGCGTGGGCATTACCATTGCCAACATGAGTATTTTGAAAAGTGGGAAGGCGAAGGCCATTCGCTTCTCTACATTGGAAGAGATATGCAAAGTATTGGATTGTCAGCCCGGCGACCTGCTTGAATTCATGGATGATGCTGCCTATAAAAAACTAATGGGGTGAATTTTTCACCCCATCAACAATATTTATTTTCAAGCCATTATAAATCCTCTTCTCTTTCCAGCATTAGTATCGCACTCTGGGGAACAATAAAATACTTCTCTCCTTCATACATCACTTCAGTGGCACCACTCAAGAGGAAAATTGCCAAATCACCTTCTCTTGCTTGTAAGGGCACATACTTCACTTGCTCGTCATCGTTTTTCCAAGGCTCATCATCCACAGGCATGGGAATGGCATAACCGGGCCCAGTCTTAATAATATACCCCTGTTGCACTTTCTCTTTCTCCTGAACGCCGGGGGGCAGGTACAAACCACTATCAGTACGTTCATTGGGCTTACTCACGCGAATCAGGACTCTGTCGCCAATCACAATCAGTTTCTTCAGCTTATTGTCTGGTGTCAGCATCATGGTTGTTCAGATTTGCGCAAATATCTGCATAATCCCTATTTCGTGCTACCTTTCCCGCATGAAAGTGAGTGCATTCAGCTATGTACGCAACGGACTAGAATTGGGCTATCCTTTTCTGGAAGCCATCCGCAGTGTACTACCCTTATGCGATGAAGTAATTGTGGTGATCGGCGATAGCCGCGATGGCACGCGCGAAGCAGTTGAACAACTAAACGACAGCAGAGTAAAAATTGTGGATACCATCTGGGATGATTCTATGCGCCAAGGCGGATTGATCTTCTCTCAGCAATCTAACATCGGTATGGACCATTGCAGCGCCGACGCAGATTGGTTGTTTCATATCCAAGCCGATGAAGTATTGCATGAAGAGGATATAACTAAAGTGCGTGCTGCCATGGAGCAATACCTAAACCAGCCAAAAGTGGAAGGCTTACTATTTCGCTTCTTGAATTTCTACGGCAATTATCAATACTATGCACCCTCACGCAGGTATCACCAGCATGAGATTCGTATTATCAGAAACGATAAACAAATTCGCAGTTATCGCGATTCTCAAGGCTTCCGCAGATTCGATGATCCATCCAAAGCGAATGAAGCCAAAGGCGAAAAACTACATGTGAAAGAAATTGATGCACGCATTTTCCATTACAGCTACGTAAAACCACCAGCTGTACAAAAACTCAAACAATTGGAATTCGGTAAGCGCTACTATCCGGATGACCAGTATGATGTGAAAGTGTATGAAGCCAAGCATGGCGATGGATTCAACTACCATGAATATGACTACCTGCGTTTATTCAAGGGTATCCATCCTGCATTGATGCAGCCGCATATTCAGGCTTGTGATTGGCAATTCAGCTACGATCCTTCGAAAAATAATATGACGCCAAAAGAAAAACTGATGAAACTGCTGGAAGAGCTCACCGGCAAACAGTTTTTCATTTACAAGAATTATAAACGCATCTAGCAATGTCAGCTCCCTGCACCATCTGCGGCAATACGCAAAACAATACTAGCTTTGAAGTGCAAGAACATCAAATGGGTATTGGCCATCTCTTCCATTACCAACAATGTGGTGCTTGTCATTCAGCGCAATTGCTAGATCCTCCAGCAGATTTTGCACCTTACTATCAAAACGATAATTATTACTCTTTCCATCTGGAGTTGCGACTGGAACAAAACATCGTACGCAAGATTCAGACTGGACATATTCTTTTTGGCAAATACCCCATCATCGGGCATTTACTTACGCTGGGTTATACTGTAAACGAATTCATCGATTGGATGAAAAATGCCGGAGCACAATATGATGATGCCATTCTGGATGTTGGCACTGGTAATGGTAGCCTCTTAACCAAACTCTATCAAGCAGGCTTCAGAGACCTTACCGGCATTGATCCATTCATTGAGAAGGAAGTGAGCTATGATAATGTGCGCATCGAACGCAAATCCATCTTCGATGTGACCAGACAATACGATCTGGTAATGATGCACCACTCGCTGGAACACATGCCTGACCCCAAAGCTGCACTGCGTAAAGCATTCGAGATCATCAAACCTGGCAAAACCCTATTGGTACGCATTCCCATCATGAACAATTATGGCTGGAGAACCTATGGCCGTTACTGGTGCGGATTAGATGCACCGCGACATATCTTCATTCCATCTGAACAAGGATTAAAACAAATGGCTGAAGAAGCAGGCTTTGTGGTAGACAAATTCTATTACGACAGCTTCGATTATGTAGTGTGGTGCAGTGAGCAATACAAGCAGAACATCGCCCTAAATGCACCCAATAGCTGGATGGTGAATAAAGAGAAAAGCATGTTCACGAAAGAACAAGTGAAAGCATTTCGCCAAATGATGAAGGAACGCAACAAAGCCATGGATGGCGATATGGGCGCACTCTACTTGAAAAAACCGCTTTAATAATTCGGCTTAAAAAACATCTTTAGACAATAGAGCTTCTTACGGAATCGAGGCTTTTGCTTGCTGAACAACAATGCATCAAAATTACGGAAGAAGAAAGCAGATCGGGCAAAACTCCAGCGTTGATGAAAATGCTGTAACATTTCATTTACCAACTTTTTGGTGAAAGGATCTTTCACTGGCGCTTGTGCCAATAATTGTAATTCCTTTTTCTTCTCTTCAAATTCTTGCTGCGCGGATTTTTTCTTTCGCTTATTAGACGACAATCTTGTACCAACTGTATTGCTATCGTGCTGTCTGTAATGCACCAATACTTTGTCCACAAACGCAATACCATTATTACCTCCTGCACAGAAACCGATCCACAAATCATACAGAACTGTAGCAGGTATTGGCAGAATACTTTTCAGAAAATCGGCTTTAGCCAAAATAGCATGGCCAGGAACAGAATTCGACAACAAGAAGGAACCCGCATGGGTGTAAGTAGCCATATTCATAATGGTCGTGAAGGATCGGCCCAGTGATTGTCCATGTTCATCCACCAACAATGAGTTGGCATAAACAGCATCATAATCACCAATAGCTTCTGTCAGCACTTGCAATTTCTCCGGCAGCCACAAATCATCTTGATCGGAAAAAGCAATATAGGCTCCGCGACTTTCCTGAATACCTCTTTCAAAAGTTTTGGTAACACCCAGGTTTTTTTCGTTTTGTATCAGGCGTAGATTAGGGTAGCGAGAAGCATAATCCTGTATCAGCGCGATAGTGCCATCTTTAGAACCATCATCTACCACCACAATCTCCAGATTAGGGTAGGTTTGCTGCAAAATAGAGTCTAATTGCTGCGGCAAAAACCGCTCACCATTATATGTTGCCAGAACTACCGAAACCAGTGCTTGCTGCATAGCCATTATCAAAAATAACAATTAGCTTAGACTTCTTTTTGCTTAACTGCACATAGAACAAGCACACACATGAAATTACTGATACAATACCTGAAACCCTATAAGGGCTTGATTGCGCTGGCACTCCTGCTGGCAGGCCTTAATCAGACATTTTCACTCTTCGACCCCATGCTATTTGGTAAGCTAATTGACCATTTTGCCAATCACCCCAAGACCTTCGACGATGGTACGCACAGAACTGAAGGTCAATTCATCAATGGGATCATGTGGTACCTATTCTTATTGGTAGGAACTGCAATGATTAGCCGTGTAGCCAAAGCCTTTCAGGATTACACCGTGAATGTGGTAATCCAAAAGTTTGGTGCCAAAATCTTTACAGATGGCCTGAAGCATTCTATGCGTCTGCCATATCAGGAATTTGAAGACCAGCGCAGCGGTGAAACCTTGTCCATATTAACCAAGGTAAGATCAGATACAGAGCGGTTTATCGGCTACTTCATCAATGTCTTATTTGGCATTCTGGTGAGTGTGATTTTCGTTTCCATTTATGCCACACAAAAACACTGGAGCATCGTACCCATTTACTTTGGTGGCACACTCTTGATTGCATTTGTCACCAATCTGCTGAGTAAGAAGATCAAGACCATCCAGAAAGTGATTCTAAAAGAAACAACTGCATTAGCAGGAACTACCACCGAATCACTCCGCAATATTGAGTTGGTGAAGAGCCTTGGCTTAACAGAGCAAGAAGTAAAACGACTCAATAACAATACCTATAAAATACTCGGACTGGAACTGAGGAAAGTGAAAAGCATTCGTGCATTGAGTTTTATTCAAGGTACCATGGTCAACTTCCTCCGACAGATCATCACTTTTACCCTATTGTGGTTGATCTATCGCGATGTGCTTACAACAGGACAGTTAATCGCCCTTCAGTTTTATAGCTTTTTCATTTTCGGACCACTACAGGAAATTGGCAATATCATCCTTAGCTATCGCGAAGCAGAAGCATCCATCAATAACTTCCACAACCTCATGACCAAGCCTGTGGAACCCAAGCCAGATCATCCAAAAACAGTGGGTATGATTGAAGAGCTTGAATTTGCAGGTGTAACATTTCAACACCAAACTGCACAATACAAAGCACTGGACGGCATTTCCTTCGATGTGAAAAAAGGCGAAACTATTGCCTTTGTTGGCCCATCAGGTGCAGGCAAAAGCACCCTAGTAAAACTGCTCGTAGGCTTATATCGCCCACAGGAAGGCATCATTCGTTACAATGGTATTGATGGTAAGGATATGGACTTTGATGAACTACGCAGTCAGATTGGCTTTGTAACGCAAGACACGCAACTATTTGCGGGTACCATTAAAGAAAATTTGCTATTTGTGTTCCCTGAAGCCACAGATGAGCAGGTAACAGATGCCCTGATGAAAGCCAGCTGTCAAAATTTATTATCCAGAGCAGAGAAAGGCATCGAAACAGTAATTGGCGAAGGCGGTTTGAAACTGAGTGGCGGTGAAAAACAAAGATTGTCTATTGCACGTGCGCTGTTACGCAAACCACACTTGCTGATATTTGATGAAGCCACTTCAGCACTGGATAGTATTACAGAAGAAGAAATCACCAATACCATTCGCAGCATCTCTGCAGCAAAAGCACAGATCACTGTGATGATTGCACACAGGTTAAGCACCATCATGCATGCCGACAGGATTTTTGTACTAGAACGCGGACAAGTAGTAGAAACAGGTAGCCATCAACAATTGCTTGAAGAGAAAGGTCTGTACTATGCTATGTGGCGTCAGCAGATTGGCGAACGTAAACTCAAGGAAAAACAAGCCCAGCCTGCTTAATCGAAGCGGGTTTTGATGTAGTCTTTGATCATATTGCCCTCACCCAGTTCATGTTCCATATCGCTGAGCTCGTGTTCTAACGCGATGGTACTGATTCGAATTTCTAGAAAAGACAACACCAGAGAAATCATCAGACTGAACATACTCAGGGCAAACAACCATCTTGCGGGCGACTGATCACCAATGTAGATAAGGTACATGCAGATCATGCACATCAAAAAACTAATCACACCCAAGCCTTGCATAAAACGAATCATAGACAAACGCATGCGTAGGTTTTTAATCTGCTGCACAATACTTTTACGACTATCAGGCTCTTTGTTGTAACGCTCATGCAAAGACCTGATCAGGTTAGCTAATGCTAAAAAACGATTCGAGTAAACCAGCATCAAAAATGTGATAGCCGGAAACAAGAGTGCAGGTGTATTAATGGATATTTCCATAACCCAAAGTACACAAAAAAGGCCATCCATATGGATAGCCTTCGCCGTAGAGGGGATAGTTATTAGCGCACAACGGCAGGGAACGCTATTTCAATATCGGTTTCACCTTTAGATACATCATCACCACTTGCTTTTGCACCTGGCTTATGCTTGAGGGTCACTCGCACAGAACCTGTTACGCCAACCGGGGTAGCGGTGGTGGTTGTCCAGCGACTAGTTAAACCCAGCGGCAAACTTCTGCTATCTGTATCCAGATTGCTCACAGTAATGCTTGCCTGAGTAACAGCAAAGTAAAACTGATGATCATTGGCCTCATTTCTAATTTCTGAAGTCTTGTCTTCCGCTGGCGTTTTACTTTCATTCAACACAGTGATCTCGCAATTATAGGTTTTATTAGGCGCTAGCTTAATGGTATCAAACTTTGTAGGTGCATTTCCACCGGGACCATCAGTATCGCGAAAGGTAAATGTGGTTGCATTGGTTGTGCCAGACTCTGTTAATTTCACATTTACAGTAGTAATGAGTTCAGACTCATCATGGGCATGATCATCTTTCTTACAGCCAATAACTGCTACAGAAAACAATAAACACATTGCAGAGAAACGAATGAATTGTTGCTTCATTTGATTTTTGTTTTATGAATGTTTATGATGTACGTTGAATAGAAGGCGAACACGGAGACTAATATTTCTGCCCATCTCATCAGAGAAATAGCGAAATGCATTTAAGTACTCTCGGTAAGCCACGTTCATCATATTGGTTGTAGAAAGGATAAATTGTATGGGTTGTTTTTTACCATGCAGCTCTATACCAGCTTCTGCGCCAATCAACGTATAAGCAGGAGGTGGTTGTATATAATCAGCTTCCATAGCTGTTGATCCATCCGGCTTGAGTACAGGTATATTTCCTTTTCCGGGGAAGCGAGACTGTCTTAACACATGTTGCACAGACATTTTGATATAAGGTTCATGCCATTTACCAATATCACTGAAAGTGTATTGCAAACCAGTTTCATAACGGTCTGCAGGCATCATGATCATCCAATCATTATTGGTTTTATCCCATGCTCTGAGTATAGTGGATTTCACTTGCCATTGAAGATGCGCAGTAAGTTCAACGCCAATATTCAAATCAACACCTGTCATAGCAGTGTTGGTTTGTCCAAACTTAAACGTGGGGAATGCGCCTCTGATGGTTAGCTCAGGGGGAAACACTGGGTAGAGATAGATAAACCCGTCAATCTGTTTATGATAGGTTTCTAACTCCATGGAAAAACGATTGGCATGCACGTGGATACCAGCCATCATGCTATTGGCGCGTTCTGGTTTAAGCAGATCGTTACCCTTCTCTATTCTTGCTGAGCCATGATGCAGACCATCGCTGTATAGTTCATTCACCTGTGGGGCACGCCAAGCGGAGGAGATACCCAGACTCAACTGAACAGCTTTACTTATTGCATACTGAATACCGGCATTGCCTGATAGACTGCTGTATGATCGACTAGTATAGGTACGTCCATTATTCGCCGTTACATGAAACATGGATCGCTGATCAAAACGAAGACCAAATTCACCTTGTAACTTACCGGTACCAATCTTTTCAATGATGAATGCACCTAAATTCAGCGCATCATAATTAGGTATGAATAACCTAAACGAATAACGATTTAATTGATAGGCACTGGTGATACCCATTGTACCTCTAAAACCCTTGTATTGAAAATGATCCCAAGTTAGGTCTGCTGAAACAGTACTGATGGTTAAGTCAAGCCCTGGTGCATCGCTACTGCTTTGAAAACGTTTTACATCAAACTCCTTACGATTGTTTACCTGCGTAGCAAGAATGAAATTCAATCTTCCTTTATCGCCTGTATTCCAATATGCTTTTGACTTAAATAAATGATGATTAATATCCTGATAAGGACGATCAATTGCATAGGTGAACTCAACATTACGGATATAATCGGGCGGCTCTTTTTGCGCAATGGCATTCATCAAATCTGTAACGTTTCCAATATGCGCACCAGAGAAAATACCCAATCTTGTTTTAAATAAACTATAGAATAATTCTAGTCCCTTATTTGCTTTTCTCCATCCGGCTGTAGCCGAGAAATTTGCTTCACTCAAACCTGAGTTCGCCAATACATAATTCGCTGTAGCAGCATTGCCACCCCTACGTGCACTACCCTGTAAGCGCCAAGAGAAAGCTGGCTTTTGAGCGCTATTCCCTTCCATCATTCCGGAGATAACGCCCATTCGATTGTTGGAAAAAGCAGCCAGATTCCATTCGCCCTGAACACCCGGCACCACCGGTAATAATTTTGGCTCTACCAATACTACACCACCTATTGCATCACCACCATAACGCAAAGAAGCAGCACCCTTAATCACTGTTAAGCGATTCGCGATATACGGATCAATCTCAGGCGCATGCTCACTTCCCCATTGCTGACCTTCCTGACGAATACCATTGTTCAAAATCAGTACACGATTGCTATGCAAACCGTGAATCACTGGCTTATAAATATTAGTGCCTGTTTGTAATGTAGTAACCCCAGTTAATTTGGTTAAGGATTCACCAAGGGAAAGTCCGCGCACTGCTTCCAAATCTTTACCCTTAATATCTGAAGCAAAACTTATGCGCTTTGCTGTAGTACTAAACCCTGTTACTGAAACATCTTGCAAAGCCGCGGCAGCATGCTCCAATACAAAATCATGCTGCATATCCTGCTCAATATGAAAATGCTCCTGAACAGGCTTGCAGCCTACATGATCGATTGTAAGCGTGTAATTACCGGGACAAAGTCCTTTGATGCGAAAGAATCCCGCACTATCTGTCTTAACAGCAATATTCAGTTGAGGAATACGAATGGTCGCTTCTGCCAAAAACTGTCTGGTATCTGCATCCTTAACCCTTCCGCTAATTTGCAGAAAGCATTGTGCGTCGGTTTTGCTCACCAACAACATGATGACAACCAAGATAGATGACCACTTCATTTTTGAAACAAGGTTGTAAAAATAGGGCCTTTCTGCATTTTTTCAACAATGTTGCAAAAAATTAGCCCTTCGCCTTGATCATGGCCTTCACCTGTTGCTGGTGCATGTTCTGCAAGCGCACATAATATACCCCGGCTGGTAATTGACTGCCTTGAAACTGAACCGTATAGCTTCCAGCAGGCAGTTCCTCATCAATGAGATTAGCCAACACACGCCCCATGGTATCCATTACTTGCACAAGGGTATGTCCGCCATTGGTTTTATAGGTAATCGTTGTGGTAGATGTGAATGGGTTGGGATAGTTGCGAATCAACTCCTCGCCAGAAAGATTGATGGCTTTCATGCAAGCTGCAGACTGTACCAAGGGCAATACTTGATAATTCTTTAGCATGATTTGCTGCAAATCCGCATCTTTCACACAAAGCCAATTACTCAGCAATGTGGCATACACACTTCTAAAATCTATCTGAAAAGGAATATTGTCATTTACATTGGCATTGGCTGGAATCACAGGCGTTGCACCTGAAACACCATTAATCACTTGCTTACCAAATACAAACAATGGCGCTGCAGCACCGTGGTCTGTGCCATTACTACCATTACTCTTCACTCTTCTGCCAAACTCTGAGAAAGTCATGCCCACAACTCTTTCATCAACACCTAAAAATTTCAAATCATCCTGAAATGCTTTAATCGCATCGCTCACTGTTTTGAGTAGATTAGCATGTGTACCTGTGGTGGTATCAGTTGTATTTACCTGACTCGCATGTGTATCAAAACCATCAAAACTAACCATGTAGACCCTTGTCTTTAATCCGCCCTTAATCAACCTTGCCACAATCTTGAGCTGATCGCCTAAACTGTTGGCACTTGGATAGGTTACCTGTTGCGTAACTTTTGCTGCAGCATCCTTAATAACCGTAGCATATCGTTGTGTTTGCTGCGATACCATTCGGATATAAGTCAGCTCTTTACCAGCAGGTGTAGCCGGCGCAGGGTCTTGCGCACCATTCAAGAGATTATAAAAATTGGATGTATTGCTGATACTCATACCCATGCTCACAGCGGGGCCTTGTAGTGTGAGCGAACTTACAGAGCCTATTTGTATCGCCAGTGGATCGCTCATGCTACTATTGGGATACCCATTGGGAAAATTCGGGTATTCATAATTTAAGTATCTGCCCGTCCAACCACTATTCACCACCTGATTACTATCGCTAGCACTCATCCAAATATCTGTTGCACGGAAATGTGAAAAGTTAGGTTGAGGATAGCCTACCGATTGTACAATTCTTAACTGTCCGTTTTGGTAGAGTTGATGTAGGCCTGTCATAGATGGATGCAATCCAATCTTATCGTGATTGGCTAAGCGCAATACTTTTTGCTCTGGAATAAAAATATTGGCACGTGCATTTCTATACTCAGGAAAATACTCCAATGGAATCACCATGTTCAATCCGTCATTACCGCCATTTAATTGAATGATGACTAAAACATGATCCGTTTCTGTTGTAGGCATGAGTAATGCCTGCATCAAGGGATTATCAGCACCAAAAGCTTTTACCGTAAACCCATTGATCAGAGAGGGCAATACGATACCCGCAGGTAAAGCTTGTCGTAAAAAATCTCTTCTTTTCATACAATAGGTTTAAGAAAGCTGATATTCAGCTAGGTTCATCAGGTATTTGATTAAATCACGCAATCTGGTACGTACGATATTGGTATTCGCCGTATCGTTAGGATTTGTGATAAACCCATTCCAAGCATTAGACCAATAATAATCCTGCGCTTGTCCGCCCAGCAGAATATCCTTCTTCAGTTGTGCTTTGGTTGCGGAAGACAATTCTGTTTGAAACAATATTTCTACAAGTTCATCAATCAATAGGTTAGGATCTTCCGGGTTTTTGAGTGAGCGTGCATAGGATAACCCATCAATCTGAATTTTCTTTCCACTGAAAGTATATCCATTTACAATCATGGTATCTGTAAACTGATTGCGCTTAGGCAGGGTATCACTGTTAATCCAAATCTGATAAAACTGTGGTTCTTGATAATAGGCTTTCCAGCCACTTACATCTGGAGGATCACCTGGATTCTGTTGCATATTCGTACAAGAGCTGACCAGGTAATTATAAAAACCGTAATTGGTCACAAAATCTGATGCAGGTTGAAAACTGATATTAAACTCTCTACACAGGCCTACAACCAAGTCAAGCGGACTCTTGATCACACAGCCCATACTGAGGCTATCGTAAAAATGCTGACTGCTCAATAAGGTCTTGAGCACAGGCTTTATTTCGTAGTTATTGTTTCTAAATATTGCTGCTAATGGCGTAATAATATTTTGCTCAACAGATGCATCAATTTCATAATACACAAACCAACGATACAATCTTCTGCAGATGTATTTGGCCACTTCATCTACTGCAAAAATCATGTTGAGTAAATCATTCAACTCATCTAATCCCGCTGTAGCTGTATTCCTACCAGTAATCACCGTATTCTTATAAAAAGCAGAAAACTGCTTATTGGTTGTATCATGTCTGGATAGTGTAAAAACCGAATTTATCTGCGTTGCATTATTCTGCCAACCGGTCAGCACTTTGGCAGCTGCTTTTACATCTGCTTCTGTGTACAGGGAGTCGGGACCCTTACCACAGCAAAACAGCTCTTGCAGTTCTCTTCCATAGTTTTCATCCGGGGCAGTTTTACTATTGAGCTGGCCATTTAAGTATACCAACATGGCAGGATCAATAGTTACCTGCTTCACCAATTCTTTGAAATTACCCAATGCATGGGTACGCAATAAGTTGTGGTGCTTATAGAGGTATTGCGCATTACTGACATCGTTTGATTCTGTAGCAAAATGATTGTGCCAGAATAAAGTCATTTTCTCTCGAACACTTCTATCCTGTTGCACCATACAACCCATCCACCACTTTTTGAAACTGGCCCTTCGTCTAGATTGAATAGTGCCATCATTATTCGGGTCATTCACCCAAGTTTGTCCTGCAGCAATATTGGTATCGGGTGCTGTAAGCGCACCACTTGTATCATATTCCTTTACAGGCGGCGCTGGCAAAGGCGCTTGAGGATTGATGAGTTCATCAACTGAAGCTTGCATCCCCTTATCAAGAAAATATTGTATATCCGCAACAGCTGCACCAAACATGCTGCGCTTTAATAGATGAATCACTTCTGCCCTGCCCCAGTTTCCTGTATAGGCTTGTAAGCCCGTACTCGGCGGAGCCAAGGGCGTTGGAGGGGGTTTTTCCATGTGCCTGATTTTCTTCTTAAGAGACAACCTGAAATTAAGAATTGCAGCTCAAAAGCCATAAAATGATGGGGAAACAGGTCATCTTTTTGGTTTGATGCAGCAAAACCAAACAAAGGATGTCCTATATTTAGGGGAAATACCCCCTTCATGACGGAGCAATCTATCATCGCAGGATGCTTACAAAATGATCCTCTGGCACAGCGGGAACTATACAACCGCTATAGCCCGAAGATGCTAAGTGTATGTTACCGGTTTGCCCAAAACCGGGAAGATGCTGAGGATATGCTGCAGGAAGGGTTCATCAAAGTATTTACCCAAATACATACATTCCAGAACAAAGGTGCTTTTGAAGGCTGGATCAGGAGAATTGTTATTCATACCTGTATTAACCTGCTGAAAAAGAACAAAAAGTTCCATGAGCAACTGTCGCTGGAATATGCTGAAACTGTTCACTTCAAGGAGGAAACCATTCCTTCTATGATGCAGGCCAGACAGGTAGTGGAATGTATCCGACAGCTTCCGCTGGGATACAGAACCGTGCTAAACCTGTATGCGATTGAAGGATTCAGCCATAAAGAAATCGGCACCATGCTGGACATAGAGGAAAGCACAAGCCGAAGCCAATATACAAGAGCAAAAAATATGCTCGAAACCATGTTGATCAAAAAGCGGATTATCGAAAAGCCGAAAGAAGAACTGCAATGGTTGAAAGCATTCAACGGTATTTGAGCCGACCCTGTGATGAAAGAATATGAGCAAGGAGCAAGACCATAACGATTGGCTGGAGTCATTTCTGCAGGAACAAACAGATAAACATCGTTTGTATCCATCAGATCAGCTTTGGCAGAACATTCATGAGAACATCCATGGCAAAAAACCATGGCCGGCACTCACGATTGTTGCCTTAGCCATATTGGTTGCACTCACCGTTTCTACTTTACTCAACAACCATCCCGACAAACAAGCATATATCCTTCATCTGCAGGAACAAGCGCAGCAACAAGAGATTGCTGCTTCAGCAAAAGCCACAGGAGGATCTAGTACTGGCAAACATTATATCAGTCGTTTTTCAGGTGCAGATCTCACTACACAAACCTTACTCATTATACAAGAGCATAATGAGCTTGAAGCGATATTGAACCATACAGCCTTTGCGGGCCAACAGGCTGTAGTGAAAGTACAGGATAAAGCACCTATCGCTTTCGTACAGCCGGGTATTGCCATTAACAAGATCAAGCCCTATGTGGCCATTATAGGTGAGCAAATGATACAACAGGAAGTAAACAATCCTGAACTAGCGGAAGACAATGTAAAAGAAGCACCAGCTGAAGAAAAAGATATTGCAGGAGATTTCAGAAGATCGATTAAGAAATCTGCAGGACATGAGCATGATGCAGATGATTTCTTGAATGAACATGGCTACAAAGAAAACCCTGTGATTAAGAAAAAGGGCACGCCTACCAAGTTTAGCTATCAATTTTGGACATCGCCATCTACCGGCTTTAGAAATCTTGATGAAGGTGCAGCCAGGTTGCTCAATTCTGCCAATAATACCCCTAACAATGGTTTTACCAGTGCCGTATTTAGCTCAGGTAATAACCAACCAAGTATCCGACACAGACCGGGTTTAGGTCTGGAGCTGGGTCTTGCATTGTTGTATCAGGTAAAGCCAGCACTGCGTATCAAAGCAGGTGTACAATTCAACATCCGTCAGTACTTAATTGAGGCTTACCAATCAGGCTATGAACAAACAGATGTTATTCTGGTAAGAGACGACAGAACAGTTCAAAAACTGCCTGTATTTACCCGTATCAATAATAAAGCCGGATTTACAGAAACTGTTATTGACAATAAACTGTATCAGCTGGCTTTCCCAGTAGGCATACAATTAGATATTGTTAAAGGTAAAAGAGTGGGCTTATTGATTGATGCAAGCATACAACCTACCCTTAACCTAAACAGTAAGCTCTACACACTCACCACAGACTTGAACCATTATTTCGATGGTAGCGCCCTAATCAGAAGATGGAACATGAATAGCACCATTGGGCTGAATTTTTCTTACACCACAAGCAATCAGGTTTCTTGGCAAATCGGACCACAATTCCGTTATCAGCACCTGCCTACCTACACCAATGCCTACCCTATTAGAGAGAACTTTAAAGACTTTGGGGTTAAAATGGGTATGTTAATCCCCATTAGACATTAGTAAGCTCTCTCACTGATCCGTATTTTTGTGCATGCGTTTTTCAATTGGCTTATTCATTGCATGCATGTACTGCAGCACCTTGCTTTCTTGTAAAGAAGGTAAAGAACAGCAAACCAAGGCAGACACTGTTAGCTTTTTCTCGCTTAAAGAGCTAATCATGGGTGATGTGAAAGATGCGGTGCAAACGCCTTATCTGCTAGTTGCATATACCATTAATGACAAGCAAAAAGATTCCATCATCATTGACACAACAGATTTAAAAATCTGGGCGAATCGCTTCTTGCAAAAAGATTTCAATGATCCTGAATGGAAACCTAAGTTTAATGAGGCAGTCTTTAATGACCAGACTACACAGACTTATACGCTCAGCTATACAACCAAGGATGACAATATTCCTTTAAAACAGGCCGACATCACTGCAGAAGAAAACAGCAATAAAGTAAAGCGGATATTTGTTCGCCACCAATGGCTATCCGGCGATACAGTTTACTTCACCAATGGTGTGTGGAAGCCCGGTAAAAGCTTTTGGATCAGTACCACCAAAAAGTTCCAAGACTCAATAAGGCAAACAACCATCAACTACATCAAATGGAACGATAAAGGCCCGTTACCTTTACTCAATAATGACCGCTGAACAGTTCCAGCATATAGCCCATACAATACCCGCAGATCCGGGCATCTATAAATACTTCCATCAGAATGGGGAGTTACTGTATGTAGGCAAAGCAAAGAATTTACGTAAACGCGTAAGCTCCTATTTCACCAAAAGCTTTACCAGCTACAAAACCCATGAGCTGGTACAAAGAATCCATCACATAGAGTTTACGATAGTAGATTCAGAACAAGATGCTTTTCTGCTGGAGAACGCCCTCATCAAACAATATAAACCTAGGTACAATATCAACCTGAAAGATGATAAGACCTATCCTTATATTGTAATCAAGAGAGAACCTTTTCCAAGAATATTTCTCACCAGAAAAAAGATAGCAGACGGCTCAGAATATTTGGGACCGTTTACCTCAGCGGGCAGGGTAAGAGAATTGTTAGGCATTATCAAACTATTCATCCCTCTAAGAACCTGTAAACTTCCTTTAACCACTGCCAATATTCAAAAGGGAAAGTTTAAAGTCTGCTTAGAGTACCACTTAGGTAATTGTAAGGGGCCTTGTGAAGGTCTGCAAGCTGAAGCCGAGTATCAGCAGTCATTACAACAGGTTCGAAATATCCTGAAAGGCAATTTAGCACCTGTGATGCAACACCTTAAAGAAGAGATGCAACAGTATGCAAGTGATCTCGCTTTTGAGAAAGCAGCCCTGATCAAACAGAAAATAGATGAGTTGGAAGCTTATCAAGCCAGATCGGTGATTGTATCAGGACATTTAGGACACTTGGATGTTTTTTCTATTTTAAAAGAGGATGATACAGCATATGTCAACTACCTGATGGTTGAGCATGGCACCATAGTACAAACACATACGGTGCAACTAACGACGCAGTTGGAAGAGGATGCAGCAGAAGTATTAAGCTTTGCAATTGAACAATTACGCGCCACTTTCAATAGCCTTGCTAAGGAAGTGGTGGTTGCTGAAGAAATAGAACTTAGCGGAGAATTGACTATAACGATTCCTAAAGGGGGCGACAAAAAGAAGCTACTGGATCTCTCTACCAAGAACGTCAATTATTTCAGAGAAGAAATCAGGAAGAAAAAAATACTGCAGTTAGAAGGCCGTTCAGATCAAGAAAAGAAGCAGGTGATTTATGAACTGCAAGCCTTCTTGCATCTACAATATGCACCTATACATATTGAATGCTTTGATAACTCCCACTTTCAAGGTAGTTATCCGGTAAGTGCTATGGTTTGTTTTAAAGATGGCGTACCAAGCAAAGCAGATTATCGACATTACAATGTAAAGACAGTAACAGGCATTGACGACTTTGCAACAATGCGGGAAGTTGTTTTCAGAAGGTATCGCCGATTAAAAGAAGAAGGGAGCTCTTTACCTCAGCTGGTGATTATAGACGGCGGCAAGGGGCAATTAAACGCAGCAATGGATAGTATCAAAGCTTTGGGCTTGGAAGGTGAAATGACTTTGGTTGGGTTGGCAAAGAATGAAGAAGAAATCTTCTTTGTTGGCGATAAGGAATCATTAAAACTCCCTTGGAATAGCAACAGCATGAAGCTAATCCGCTTTATACGCGATGAGGTACACCGCTTTGGTATCACCTTTCACCGAAAGAAAAGATCAGCCGGTACGTTTAAGAACCAGTTAGAAAATATTGAAGGTATTGGTAAGCAGACAGCAGAAAAACTGCTACAGCAATTCAAATCGGTAAAAAAAGTGTCAGAAGCCTCAGAACATGCACTAACTGAAGTAGTTGGCTTAGCAAAAGCCAGATTGGTCATCGCCCATTTTAAGCAAAAGGACTTGGCATAAAAAAGGGGCCAGGATAAACATCCAGCCCCGTTTTAAAATCCAATATCCTATGAAAAACCGCAACTAAATTAGAAGAATTTCATCAATAGTCAAGAAGACTGTGCCGTTTTTCTTCATAAAAAAATAAAAAGGGCCCTAGTTTTAAGGCCCTTTTATATTTTCCGTTGAGATTTTTTAAACCAAATCATGAACATTAGTAAGACCAGAGGTTTTGCTCAAATGCAAATATCTTCTCCTTGATATTCTCTCCCTCCAGCAATCTGAAAAGAGGATCCTTGATTAAGGATGCTAAAGGAAGATTAGACGGATTATTCCACGTAGTCTTAGTAATATAACTAGAGAAGAAACGACTTTCAAACAATTCTTCCCAAGTCATACGTCCGGAAAAATTTCTTGAATTATATACTTCATATTTAGCCAGTGTTGGACGCAAATCAGGGTAGTACAACCAGAAAAGATCAAAACTTGAAACTTTGTTTCCCACTTTTCTTTTCAAAACAGGGCATACTCCAATAATTCTAAAATACAATCTGCTTGATTCTTTATCAAAAATCACCTGTTCTTTCAACCTAAACGTATAAATAGAATCGAAATTAACAGAAGATGCTCTTGTTATACTAAACGTCACCTCGCCCGTTTCTGGATCGCTTACTGGAACAGTATCAAGTTTACCCGCTAGTTGATTAATAATCTTGGCAGTAGAAATTGGCGTTGTAAATCTCTCATCCCCAAAAGCTAGAACGCTATCTTTAGTAATAGCTGATATCAAAACAGCTATGAACCGCTGATCTCCATTGTCATCTATTGCTGGATATCTAAAAGATAGATTTGCTTTTTCTCGTGCATCTATTTCCCTCCATATAAACTCACTGAAGAAAGCGTCATCCTCACGTATATGCTCATACGCAAGTGGCTTTCTATCCTTAATCAGATTTCTATCAACAGCATAGTTATTTCTCATGGATTGAGCCACTTGCGTTTGAAGACTCAATGCCGTATCTCGATACTCATACTTTGGGGGTGCAGATTGCTGCTGCATCTGTTGTGCCGCAGGCGGATTAAAATTCAGATCACGCAAATTACCCTTACCAGTGGTATCTGGTTTACCTGCTTGTTGTTGAGCGGGCTGCTGTTGCTGCTGAGCAGGCGGATTGGTACGACGACGATATTGTGCATCGGCGTCAATGATAGACATCATAGACAAACCCACAAACCCGGCAACCATCCATCTGTTCAATTTCATAGATATCAGTTTAACGTAAAGGATATATTCTGTTCGAGCTTTTTGCGACCACCTGGACCTGTAACATAGATTTCATCAATTACTACTGTTGTGCCAGGCTGCACGCGCTTCAAAAAAGTTTTCACTTCGTCACTAAAATAGGGACCATTTACTTCAAATAATTGTTCTCCTTCTTCAAAACCCTTACCCGTGAAGTATACAATATATGAAGTAACACTCCACTTAACGCCTTCGAAAACAAAATCACGTAATTCCGCAGCTACTCCTTTTTGTATCTTAAAAATGCCAGCTGCCATTTCACCGCCAGCTCTTCCACCAACTGTTGCTAATGGAGCAGGTACTGGCTTAATTGGAATTTGTAAAGTAACGGGCTTCCCTTTACCATCACTAGCTGTAACAGTAGCTATTCCCAAACGCTTAGGTGTTACGATATAGGTACCAGCACCTGCATTACGGAAACTAACTTCTGGGCCAGTGACATTCACACTAACTTTTTCAGCACCAGCACCACCGCCACCAATTACACTCAATGGGTTTTCCAGATCCTGATAGAACACCCTTGTTTTATCAGTAGAAACAACCAGCCCCGAAGGCACACCAACAGTGTACTTAATTTCTTTTACTACACTAGCTGTTGAACCATCTGGCTTAACATAATTAATGTTGACACGCTTGGTATATTCACCGGGATTACCCACAGTTGTTTTGTACTCAGCCATGCCATCAGCATTCAAAGAGGCAGAAGCACCATCTACTGATACAGAAGGCTTAGCGCTCTTAGAGAATGCACCAATACCTGCTGTAATCACCAGTTCATCGCCGGGCATTAGGTAAGTGGCATTGGTTCCGGCCAAAGCCTGAAACTCATCGTATACAATCTCCACTTCACCAATCTCTTTGTGGCAAAACTCAATCACTTGAGACTCTGCATTTTTCACATCATTCTGAAACTTGCTCAGGATGGTGATACCTGCAATGGTTGGTGTCATGTGGAAATAAGAGTAAGCCCATTCAGATTCTTGAATATTCTTCTTTTTGTCTGGATTAGGGATAGACAGATCTAAAGGCAGATTAGGTGCAACTTCTTTCAGAATCTCAGGACTGATATTCGAAAGCTGCTCCTTGTACGCTTTCAGCTTTTCGTACAACTCCTTACCTTTTCCTTTACCTTCAGGTGGATTAGAAATAAATAGTCTTGTTGCAGCATCCAGGTTATCTTCTCCTTTGATCTTCTTTAAGCCTGTTTCCTCATCGGTGATATAACCACCTGCTTCCTGAATCAATTCCTCTTTTAAGTTTTCGAGATACTTATACATATCATCCGACAACGCTTTTGCCTTATCGGCTAGAGGTTTCCAAATTGCAGCTTTCTCAGCTGTTTTAGGATCCTGCAGTTTACGCTCGAATGATTTGAATATTTCAACATTTTTTTTCTCAACAGTATTGCTAGCTGTAATTAAGCTTTCATTTACCGTTTTGAACGCATGCAGAATCTCCGATGATACGTTTAGTGCCAACAGGGCTGTCAGCACCAAGTACATCATGTTGATCATTTTCTGCCGCGGTTCTTTGGGTAGAGACATAATCGTTTTCGTTTAAATACTTAGCGATTCGTTTTGGTTTCCGCAGGTTGGTTATCTGCCCTGCATTGCAGTGAGCATATTGCCATACACTTGGTTCAGTTTACCAAGGTTGTTGGCAAGTGCAGTAATCTGCTCTTTTGCTCTGATAGCATCTTCAGCACTGGTTTGCATAGCGGCAGATGCCTGCGCCAACTTACCATAGAACTGATTCAATGCCTTCAGGTGGTTGTTGCTTTCCTGCAATTCGAGTTCGTAAATCGTATTTAAAGAAGTTAAGTTCTTTGTTAACACCTGTACCTGATCGTGGAATGTACGGGTGCTTTCTGAAGCTTGGTTGAATGCACTTAAAGAATTAGAAGCTTGCGTAACTACGCCGGCAATATTGCCCAATGCAGCTGTAGCTTCTTTTGCTTTATTGGAGAAATCGCCGGTAGATTTTACTACATCGCCAACTTCACCCATTTTATCAACTGTAGTGCCCAGCTTTTGGAAACCGGCACTCAGCTTAGAAAGATTAGCAGGTGTGATATCTGCTTCTTCTAACATTTTTTCCATTGATTTCAGAGCAGGATTACCTTTCTCAACTACTTCAACATGAGAAGGACCCGAGTCAGGAGGAGGCAGGATCGCATAGATCAAGAAGATCAATGCTTCTGTAGTAAGACCAATTTTCAGCGCCCAGTCGGCCCATGAAAGGTGAAGAATTTTAGCCATTGCGCCGAAGATTACTACTGCGGCACCCACGCACACGAAAACATTCACAAGTCTGTTTACTGTAGGATTAACACCTGCTGACATGTTGTTTGATTTTGATGATGGAAAGTTAGTTTTGGTTTATCGCTTGGTTCGGGGGGTAAGGTCTACAACACAACGGAATCCGATATAAGATTTAGCTGTGTCTTGGTATTCGTAAGTTCTGGTACTAGCCTGCAGGAAATATTGAATATCCTTCCAGCTACCACCACGTACTACTTTACGCTTATCTCTCGGCTTATCACTATCAGCAGCGTCATAGCGTATATCAGGACTCAAATCATTCATGAAGTTGTAAGCACCTTCGTAATACAGACTGCTTGTCCACTCGGCAACATTACCGGACATATTATACAATCCATACTCATTAGGCCAATATGCATCCGCACGAACAGTATAGAAACCGCCATCTTCAGCATAGTTACCTCTGCCCGGCTTGAAGTTGGCAAGTAAACAACCTTTTTTATTTCTCAGATAATAGTTACCCCAACCAAACATAGAACCGGTTCTGTTACCACGAGCAGCATATTCCCACTCAGCTTCTGTTGGCAATCTGTACTCACCATCTGTGGCAAATTTCTTACGCTCCAGATAGTTGTTCATGTAACGCGTACGCCAGTTAGCAAATGCTTCAGCCTGCTTCCACGTTATACCCACAACAGGATAGTTACCAAAAGAAGGGTGTGCAAAATATCTTCTGGTCATTGGTTCGTTGTAAGAGTATGTAAAGTCGCGCATCCACACCAAAGTATCTGGATAAACTTTCTGATCTCTTCTTACAATAAAGTTCTTTCTGGGAACACCCATGTTCTCTCGCTTAGCAGCGTTATTCAAATCGAAGAACTCAACGCGATACACCAATTTATCTGGATCAATCTCCACCTTACCAAACAAACGGTTATCGGGAGCGAGATTCAACTCATTCAATTTTTCAATAGTTGCTTTATCCCATTTGATGGTTCTTACTTTTTTCCAATCAACTGCAGTTGTATCATCAGGCTTGTTGATTCCCTGACCAAACAAAATTTTGTAGGCCAATGAGTCTCTTACCCATGTTACAAACTGACGATACTCGTTATTGGTAATTTCTGTTGCATCCATCCAGAAACCTGGGATAGATACCTGTCTGTTACGGGTAACATAGCTGAAGCTAATGTCTTCATCACTGGGGCCAAGGTGGAAGGTGCCAGGTGGTACATAGACCATACCGTTCGGACGTTCCATGTTGGGCTTTGCAACAGGCGCAATTCCCATCAGCTGACCATTATCTGGTAAACCTTTACCAGGTTTGTTCTTCTTGAAGGCGTTGCACGATGCAATAGCCACTACAAGGGTGATCAATAGGATATTTCTCAGGATACCTTTCATGCTACAAAGTCATTTTCGAATAGTGACAAATATATAGTTTTCAATGGCTGTTGAGCCAACTTTAACGGTTAGTTTCCAATAATGTTTGACCAGGTAAAAATCGTCTATACGATACTGTTTTATTTGTCATTCATGGCTTTCGCCGCAGGGAGGGATTGAATGCAAATTACGTGCTCCAATGTTACACAATTGCTAAAAAAGCCTCCAGGGTATTAACAGGCGCCTGACAGCTGTATTGTCTGCACAGGAAATAGCTTGTTTTACCCTCCTGCCACCTGCCTTCCAACAGGGGAAAACCTTGTTCAGGCGTTTCACTGGCCAACTGAAACACCTTACAGGGTATATAACGTTCTAAAACAGGATGTATTGCCATAAACGCCTCTTTTCCAACTACTACCAATTCCAATGGTTCTTCCACTACCCATTGAACTGCCATCGCCCAAACGCCAAAGCTTCCTGGATGCTTTACAATGGCTTGTGAAAGTTGGTCTAACATCGCCATTGCCCGCTCTCTCCAGGCTTGCTGATCGAATACCAAAGCCAAATACAAAAGATTTTGTGCCATTACTGCATTGGCACTAGGGGTTGCGCCATCATAGACCTCTTTCTTTCTGATAATCACATCTGATTGATTTTCAGATGTATAAAAGAAAAATGGCGTATCTGTATCCTCAAATGAGGCAATTATTTGCATTGCAAGTGCATGTGCTTTGTTTAAGTAGGCAGTATTGCCTGTGATTTCCTGCACATGGATGTACGCATCCACCAGATAAGCGAGGTCATCTAGGAAAGCGGGAATCTTGGCCTGATCTTGCCTCCAAGTATGGTACCAGCCACCTTCACCATCGGCAAATGCCGATTCCACAAAGCTCAGGGTGGCTATGGCCAGCTTTCGATAGTGTTCATCGCCAAGAGCGGCATATACTTTACAAAAAGCCTTGATTAGCAGCGCATTCCAACCAAGAAGCACTTTATCATCGGTCTGAGGCCTTATCCTGGTTTGGCGATGTGCCAACAGTATTTCTAAGCATCGATCCAGCAGTTTCCTCAGCGCTAAAGTATCCATCGCTTGCTCCAGGGCAAATGCTTCCAGACTTTTTTGCGCAAACAAAATGGTTACAGCAGGATGGGCCGCATCATGTTGCCAGTTTCCTTCAGGTTTTACATCAAAAAATGCACAGAAAACCGGGGCGTCAGCTCCGAGTAAATCTTGTATTTCTTCGTATTGCCAAGTATAATACTTACCCTCCTCTCCTTCGCTATCCGCATCCAAGGCACTCCAAAAACCACCGGCTGCATCCTTCATTTCACGCTCCAAAAAATCAATGGTCTGGCGCATCACACGCGCATAATCATCACGTTTGGTAAGTTGGTGTGCTTCAGCCAATGTGCTTAATAACAAAGCATTGTCATAGAGCATTTTTTCAAAATGCGGAGCCAGCCATTCATTGTCGGTACTATATCGGGCAAAGCCCCCACCAACCTGGTCATAAAGCCCACCGGCATTCATTTTATCCAAACTCAGCAATGCCTGATCCAAAGCAGCTTGATCGCCTGTAAAATGATAATGCCTAAGCAAATACGTGATGGAGAATGTTTGCGGAAACTTTGGCGCGCGACCGAATCCACCCCATTGTGTATCTGCATTACGAAGAATATTTTCTGCAATAGTTGCTAAAGTCTCACGGCTAAAGAACCCATCACCTGCTCCTTTCTTCACCATGCCGAAACCATTCGACTGCTTTAAGTGATCAGTTAAATTGGTTGCTTGTGATTCTAACTCATCTTTCTTTTGCACATAAGCCTGATGCACACCCTGCAAGACTTCGCGCCAGCTACTTCTGTTGAAAGCTTTTACCGGTGGAAAGTAGGTGCCTCCATAAAATGGCCTTCCATCCGGTAATAAAAAAACATTCAAAGGCCAGCCACCACTTCCCGTCATGGCTTGAACTGCATCCATGTAGATGTGATCCAAATCGGGACGCTCTTCTCTATCAATTTTGATATTGATAAAATGCTCGTTCATGATTGCAGCTGTATCTGGATTCTCAAAACTCTCGCGCTCCATTACATGACACCAGTGGCAAGCTGCATAACCAATGCTGACTAGGATTGGCTTGTCTTCATCCTTCGCTTTTTGCAAAGCTTCTTCACCCCATGGATACCAGTCAACAGGATTATGCGCATGTTGCAGTAAATAAGGACTACTCTCGTGTATAAGCTTGTTCGTATATACGGCCATGATACAGATACTTTAATATAAAAACCCCTGCACGTTTGCAGGGGTTGTCAAATGTCGAGAATAGTTGTGGTTATTTCTTTTTACCGGTTGTCGAAGAAAGGAAAATATCCAAAGCAGAAATCATGCTTGGCGCCTGTGGAGCCGGTGCCTTGATGGCCAACTCCAAACCAGCTTCCTCTACGGCTTTAGAAGTGTTATTACCAAATGCGCCGATAACAGTTCCATTTTGCTTGAAATCTGGATAATTGTCGAAAAGACTTCTTACGCCACTTGGCGTAAAGAAACAGATCACATCAATTGGCTGGGCATCCATCACAGTCTTGATATCATTACTGATGCTTCTGTACATGAAAGCCATTTGATATTCGCAGTTGTGCGATTTTAACCAGTTAACAATTTCATTGTCCTGCTGATTCTCGCTGCACACATATAAGAACTTCTCATTCTCTCTATGCTTATTGATCACATCGAACATGCTCTTGTTGGTGCCATCTGCGCCATAGAACACT
Source organism: Chitinophagaceae bacterium (assembly GCA_019745155.1). Classification (GTDB taxonomy): domain Bacteria; phylum Bacteroidota; class Bacteroidia; order Chitinophagales; family Chitinophagaceae; genus JAFLBI01. Next base: position 395,362 of record JAIETM010000004.1, read on the forward strand.
TTACGCTTTCTGTAGAGAATGAATTTTTGGAGATACAAAGCAACAGCCTCAGTAATGCAGAAATATTTAGTATCCTGGCTGATACTCACTTTCATTTCCTCGCAGGTGCGGAAGAAATGATCAATTGCGTTTCTACTAGTAAAGATGACTCCCGTGTATAAGGCGATATCAATTTTCTGCTTTCTGAACTCCTTAGCAGCAATGCCTTCTAACTTAATGAAAGGATGGAAAACCAATTTTACCGGATACTTACGTTCCAGATCAAAATAGGGTGATTTATCGCTTTCCGGTCTTGGCTGGGAAATGAGAATTGTCTTACTATTTCTGGCAGCTGCTGTGTTTTTCGCCCCGATCTTAGCCATGCGGTTATTACAAAAAGTTTCGCAAAATTAAAGAGTTCCTGCCACATAGCTTACCAGCACTTTGTAGATAAGCAGTAATGGCAAAATTTCCACGGCGCAAAGGTATAAAGAAAAATGCAGGAAATTCACTTTCAATATGTTACGGAGGTTTCCAGCAGATATAAAATAGCGGTAGAGGAAAAGCAGGATCAGCAATCCACTAGCCAAACCGAGTGCTACATCCTGCATACCACGTGACGAAAAGCTCATCACCAATACAATTGGCAGAAGCAACACACCGGCTATTTTATTGATCAGAAAAACAACAAATGCATAGGTAGAGGCAGCTTGATCGGCCTGAAAGGCCCAGCCTGTAAAACGCAAAAAGAGAAATTTGATGCTGTAAACACCCATTAAAGTAAGCGCACACAACATGAAAAGCCACCAAAAACCTGCATCCGACCAATGATAATACTGCACCAATAAAGTAATGTAAAGCCCACCTGAAGCAAAGAACAAGATATTCAGGAACAAGGAGGCCAGATTATCCTGAGCCATTTGCTCGCGGGTTTGCTTTTGCCTAAAAGATGCCTGAAATAGTAGGGCAAATAAATTAGAGAAGTACCTGCCAAATGCAACTCGGATGAAAGCTAGTAAAGCAAACAATCCTGTTAACAAATAAAAAAGGCCGTCTTTACCATTACTAATCTTTGGATCATCAATCTTCCACAAAGCAGCTTTTTGAAGCGGTAACAAAGGGTGGATCATCCATTTTGCATATGTGCTCGTGTCTTTAACTGGCAAAACAGGTAACAATTGAGCAAGGCTATCAGCAATACGAATTGAATCTGCAAGGGCCAAAGCGTCTGCCTGCATCGGCATGGTATCTGCAGGCAGTAATGCCTGTTGTGCTTGCACAGAATCTACTTGCAAAGTCGTATCACGCTGAGCATCTGCAATACCAGCGAAAATCAATCCGAAACATAAAAAAAGGATACGCAACATGTGTGCAACAAAAATAAGGTTTCAGCGCATGCAGCCCCAAGCAATCTCATTCAATCCGATCTGGAAGGAACATTACCTTTGATTGAATGGCGGGGATTTATATACATATTCCTTTCTGCAGAAAAGCTTGTCATTATTGCAATTTCCATTTCTCCACATCTACAAAATTGATGGAAGCCATGGTTGATGCAATTTGTAAAGAATTGCATCTGCGGCAAGCATATGCCGAGCATCAGCAAATTGAAACCATTTATTTTGGTGGAGGCACCCCATCACTGGTTCCAGCAGCATTACTCAGTAAAATACTGGATAATATCTATCATTGCTTTCAAGTAGCTGATACTGCAGAAATCACACTGGAAGCCAATCCCGATGATATCCATCCACAGGCTTTAGTTAGTTGGCGGGCAATGGGCGTTAATCGGCTAAGTGTAGGAATACAAAGCTTCGATCAGGACGAATTGAGCTGGATGAATCGGGCTCACTCAGCGAGTCAGGCACAGGATTGTATTTCATTAATCAAACAAAGTGGATTCACCAATTTCAGCATTGATCTCATCTATGGCAGCCCCCTGCTGTCAGATGAGCAACTGAGCAAAAACATTGCGATCGCTGTTGATCATCAGGTACCACACATTGCTGCTTATGCCCTAACTGTAGAACCTCAAACAGCTTTAGCACATTTTGTAGAGAAGGGAAAATCAGCTGCAACGGATCCTGAAAAGCAAGTACGACAGTCCAACATATTAATGCAGCAACTGGAAGATGCGGGGTACGAACACTATGAGATCTCCAATTTTGCTAAACCAGGTTTCAGAAGCCAACATAACAGTAGTTACTGGATGGGTAAACACTATTTGGGATTAGGGCCAGGGGCACATTCTTTCAATGGATACAGCAGACAGTGGAATATATCAAACAATAACCTCTATGTGCAATCTATCGAACGAGGAGATATTCCTGCAGAGGTTGAAATGCTGACTGCAACACAACAACTCAACGAATATATCATGACCAGCCTGAGAACGGCCGAGGGTTTATCACTGCAAAAAGCAGGCACGTGGGGTGAACATCAGACAGCAAGAATCATGCGTATGGCGGAGCCCTTTATAAAAGACGGCAGAGTTATACATCAGTCTGATGTATTGATACTCAGCCGCAGCGGAAAGAGCTGGGCCGATGGAATTGCAGCAGCTTTGTTTGAGGACTAGTGAACGTTTTCCAGCGTATTGTCAACCGCTTGCAGCATGGACATTACCACGGGATAAAAATCATGCTTTTGCGGATGCTTGTCTTTCAACTTGGTTGAAAGCTGATCTAGCACCATAAGCAAGTTGTCTTTAGACACACTCTCCAGCTGCATTTGAGCAGGTTTGTGAATCTCAAAATCACTTTTCAGTAAATCCAAAATGGATACTTCGAGAATTCTCGATAAGTCCTTTACGTGCTTGACTGTCAGTTGGGTATAGTTGTTTTCAATTTTACTATACGCATTCTGAGAAATGTTCATCTGCTTAGCTACATACTCCTGCGTGTAGTTTCTCAACTCCCTGTACTTACGAATAACTGAACCTGGCATAAAGTCCTTTTTTAATGATGAAAAGTCTGCGTCGGCAGGTTTCAGTGGAGGTCAAACAAGGAATACGAAAATATCCCTCTGCTGTAAAAAAACCAAGCTTACACCAAAATTTCCTCAATCATCCTGAATCCTTCCTGGGCGGGCATTTGCTCCCAGAGTATCCGGTAAATGGCTGTCGCAATCGGTATTTCGGCTTGTATCAGCTGGTTTGTATGGTAAATGCATTTACTGGCATTATACCCTTCTGCTACCATATTCATCTCCAGCTGGGCAGACCGAACGGAATACCCCTTCCCGATCATGTTACCAAAAGTGCGGTTACGGCTGTACAAAGAGTAACAGGTAACCAGCAAATCTCCCAGATACACAGATGCAGCATAATTGATAGGCGCCTCCTGCTGTTCTGCTGTGCTGCTTGCTTTACGCAAAAAGCGTACCATTTCATCGGCGGCGTTGGCAATATATACACTCTGAAAGTTATCGCCGTAGTCTAATCCATGGGCAATACCTGCTCCGAGTGCGTAAATATTCTTCAAGACTGCTGCATACTGTACCCCGATAACATCAGAATTAACAACAGTGTTCAAATATTCCGTTCTAAAGTTTGAAGCAATATCCGCAGTTTGCTGAGCATCCTTTCCCGAGAAAGTAAGATAGGAGAGCTTCTCCGCAGCCACTTCTTCCGCATGGCAGGGACCTAATACAGTATAATAATCCTCCAATGGAAATTGAAAGCGGTTGGCCAAAAACTCATGAAGTAATTGATTATGAGTAGGCAACATCCCTTTTATCGCAGAGACTATTTTTTTCCCCTTCAACTCTTCTGGTTTGATGGCACTGAGGGCATCTTCAGCAAATGCCGATGGTACAGCAACCACCAGCACATCACTATTCTGAACTACGGTAGACAATTGATCATCCAGCGTAATTTGAGCCATGTTGAAATAAGCAGCGTTCAGGTAATGTGGATTATGGCGTCTGCTGCGCATATACTTGATGGAATCACTATTACGCATCCACCAGTGTATGTGATTACCGTTATCTGTGAGAATTTTGGACAGTGCAGTTGCCCAACTTCCACTACCAATCATTCCAAACTGCATGTTGCTGGCATTAGGTTGGCAACAAACATACTAAGTAAGTCCATACAAAAAACAAATCCCGCCGTTGGCGGGATTTGCGCTGAATCATTTGATTTAATCTTTTTTATCCTCGTATAACTTATCCTTTTCTACCACTTTCACCTTATCGCCTTGCTTTAAGAGCTTACTTACTGTGTTATACGGGCCAGTCACTACCTGATCACCTGCTTTAATTCCTTCCAGCACCTCAATATAGTTCAGGTCCTGAACAGCAGTCTTCACTTTCAGTTTTTTTACGGTATTGTCTTTCTGCAATACAAATACTACTTCTTCAATATCGTCTTCAGCAGCTTTGTTTTCAGCCGTATTGTTCGACTCAGCTGGCTTATCTGATTTCTTATCATCACCTGCTTTAGGTGCTTCATCTTTTTTGCTACGTGTAGTAACTGCATTCAAAGGCACAGACAACACATTCGCTTTTGTCTTTGTCTGAATATCTGCACTGGCACTCATACCCGGACGGAATGGGAATGATTTGCCTTTGCCCATTAAGTCTGTATAGCTTTCGCGCAGTAAGCGAATATGCACCTTGTAATTGGTTACTTCATTGGTTGTAGCAGCACCGCCAAGAGCAGCACTAGTTTGTGGATTTGCGATCTTATATACCAAACCTTTGAACTTTCTATTGCTATACGCATCTACTTCTACTAAAGCCGTATCACCAATCTTTACTTTAGGGATATCATTCTCACCAACATCTACACGCACTTCGATACTACGCATATCTGCAATACGCATCATTTCTGTACCAACGTTAAAGCTGTTACCAGCCACGCGCTCACCTTTTTTCACGCTCAGCAATGATACGATACCGCTCATTGGCGCAACGATAACAGTACGACCAACATCCTTATCAGCTCTTGTCAACTGTGCTTGTGCACTTCTTACAGCAGCTTTACTACTATTGATACTTTCCTGTGCTGCAGCATAATTGGCCTTAGCAGAACGATAAGCCTGATCTGCCTGCTCGTATTCTAAGCGTGAAATCACTTTCTCATCAAAAAGCTTTTTCTGTCTGTTGTAGTTAGCTTCAGTTTGATCCAAAGTAGCTTTTAAAGCACCGAGCTGTGCACTCACATTGGCTACCTGCGCCTGCTGCTGAGACACAACAGCAGATGCCTGATCGCGCTGAGAAGCGAGGATGTCTGCAAAGATTCTGGCAACTACCTGACCCTTGGTTACGCTATCACCTTCATTCACGGTTAACTCAACGATTTCACCGCTAACATCAGGGCTCACTTTTACTTCTACTTCAGGGTATACCTTACCGCTGGCATTCACTGTTTCGATAATGGTTCTGTTGGCAGCTTTCTCTACAGAGACCTTGATGCCTTCTTCTTTGCCAATAACACCGGCAGATTTCAATGCAATCAATACGACCACAATGCCTACCAGCGCAATGATTAACCACAATAATTTCTTATTCTTCATGATCCAGTTTTTCTGTTTTGGTTTGTATTAGAGTTTCAAACCCTGGCCTTTGTAAAATTCCAGGAGTTTCATGCGGAATACATAATCGAACTGACTATTCAATAAATCAAGTTTCGCACGCAATAAGTTGTTCTGATTGGTAATCAGATCCAGTGTTGTTGCCAATCCTGATTCATAACGTTTTCTGGCAAAATCATAAGACTTCTGTGCCGTCTCTACGCTTTTCTTTCCAGCATTATAGCGTTGCAACGCAGCGATGGCGGTATTATACGCCTGATAGATATTCTGTTGTAAAGTAAGATCGGCCTGACGAATCGTTGTTTCTTGCAATTTCATGTCCAGCTTGCTACGCTCATAGCTCAGTCGGGCGTTACCATTGTTGAAAATGGGTACTGATATACGCACACCAATGTTCTGGCCAAAGTTTCTGTCGAGCTGTGTTCCCCAACCATCCCACATCTGCCAAAAAGAACGTTTACCAGAAATAAACTGCACATCCGGAGTTTGTACAACATAATTGGTTCCAGCCACATTCACAAACTGTGCTGTTGGCTTTACCCCAATGATATTAGCACCAGTAACAACCTGACTGGGATTAGCGAAGTTGGTTGATAAACCTGCACCCACACTAATGGTTGGATACATGGCTGCCTTAGCCACTTTCAAATTGCTTTCAGCAGCTTTGAAGCGAAGGTTATTGACTCTTTGCAAAGGCTGCGTTGTTAATGCAAGCTTATACAAACCGGCGGGCTCCAATTCAGCCAGAGGATCAATAGGTATTCTTTCTACAGGCGGAATATCTAAATCAAAAGGCGCTGCCATATCCAGATTCAACAATGCTTTTAACTGCAGAATTGCCTGCTGGTGATTGGCATCAGCATTCACTACTGTTACACTATCTCTTGCCAACTGTGCTTCAAGCTCTGCAGCATTCAATTCTGGCAAAGCACCTACCTGTACACGCAGTTTGGTAAAATCTAACTGAGATTTTGTTTGCTCAACCTGAACACGGGCAATCTCAAATTGCTGCTTGGTAGCCAAAACCTGCAGATAAAATGTGGCCACATTCAATGACACATCATTACCTGCACGCTCAATGTCTACTTTGGCAGCTTCAGCGCCAAACTTAGCAGAAGCATAGCTGTGTTTTAAGCTTCCCCAGCCAAAAACTTGTATCCCTGTAGACAGGTTATAAGAATTCTGAACAAACTGACTGGTGATGAACTGGTTTGTTGTAGGGTCAATTGAACGACCAAAAGACATACCAATATTGCTGTTAAAATTGGCGTTTGGATAGAAAGCCAATTTTCTGGCCTCAGCCTGCAAAGCCGCGATACGCGCCTGCACATCAGCTTGTTGCACTGAGATGTTGTTCTTTACAGCGTAGTCTACACAGCGGCGGAGATCCCACTTATCACCAGTGGTTTGTGCCTGGGCACCCAGGGCCGCTGCCAGACCCAGCAATAACAAATGTTGCTTACTCATGTTACAAATTTATGACAATGACAATGGGGCGGCCCACAAATTAGACAGGCGGGCACTATACCCAATAAGCGGCATTTGGAGTTATGAAAGGTGATTCATGGCTGAAAAACCCCTTTCCAGGTCTTGAATCAGGTAATCCGCTTCTTCTAAACCTGCATAAAAGCGAACCATTCTATGTTCAGGGTTAGCAGGATTGAAAGCCTCGCGCTCCATCCCCGCCAACTTTGGAATGATTAATGACTCATGACCACCCCAGCTGACCGCCATAAGAATATGTCGCAGCGCTTCACAAAACCTTTCAATCTCCTGCCATGAATTTGCTTTTAGCACAAAAGTCATCAAGCCGCAAGCACCCTTCATCTGAGCTTTGGCCAATGCGAATTGCGGGAAATCGGGACTAAATGGAAAGATCACCCGCTCAACCTGAGGGTGCTGCTGTAGATAGGTAAACAGTTGACCTGTTGTTTTGGTAATGCGCTCTAAACGTGCCTGAAGCGTGCGCAACCCTCTGATCAACAACCAAGCATTAAAGGGCTGAATACCTGAACCAATATTCATGTACTCGCTGTTGAATATCCTTTCAATCATTGCCTTGCTACCTGATAAAACACCTGCCACTACATCACTATGACCGCTGATATACTTTGTGGCCGATTGCAAAGACAAATCGATGCCCAGTGCACAAGGCTGCTGATACAAAGGGGTACAATAGCTATTATCGCAGATTGTAATAATCCCTTTTGATTTTGCTAACTCAGCAACTGCACGTAAATCCTGTAAATCATAAGTCCAGCTATTGGGCGACTCTAAGTATATCACCGATGTATTGGGCTGAATGGCTGCTTTAAAATTGTTGATATCTGTTCCATCAATATAACTATGCGTTACACCGAATCTGGGCAGGATTACTTCAAACATGCGTTGCGCCCATGTGTAAGGATTTTTCACACTTAAAATATGATCACCTGTTTTCACATTGGCTAGTACTGCTGCAAAAATTGCGGCGGCACCACTATTGAACACTAAACAATCTTCTGCTGCATCCAAAGCAGTGAGCTTTTTGCGTAAAATATCGACCGTAGGATTCAATCCCCTGCTATATAACCAGGTAGAATATTCATCCTGAAATGCTTTACGCATCGAATCCACAGAAGGGAAAGCAAAATTGGAAGTTTGTACAATGGGTGGCGCAATGGCGCGAAAATAATCTTCCCGCTCCTCACCCAGCTCGTTCAAAATATAGGAGATATCCATATTAGTTTTTTTGACGGCTTCTCGTCAGGAAATACAACAACATAAAGGAAGCCAACACCAGGAAAGCCGTTAATGCAATACGCGGTGTTTGAATCACAATACTGGTACCCACGAAAAGATACGCGGCAATAAAGATGATGGGTAACAAAGGATACAGCTTCATTTGATAGATACCCGTGCCATCCAAATGCCTGGTACGTTTACGCAAGAAAAAGATGGTTGCCGCAGAAGCTGCCATACCAAAACAATCCAAGAAAATGGAAAAGTTGAGAATCGCTTCAAACTCCTGCGAGAAGAAAAGGATCACAATACATATAGCCGCAAATGCGGTAAGAGATACCACCAGCACATCTTGCTTACCTGATTTCTTTTGAAAGATTGCAGGTAGTGTGCCGTCTTCGCTCATGGCAAACATCACACGCGGATTACTCATCAGTAATACATTCACATAAGCGAGTACGGATAAAAACAATAAGCCTGAAAACACACTCGCACCAGTTTCACCAAACATTTTCCCGGCAACGATAGAAGCAATTTCTTTTTCCTTACCCAAGCTTTCAAAGCCAATGACTTTATAATAAGCCATATTCACCAACAGGTACAGGCTAATGATGATAGCGATACCAAAGAAGATTCCACGAGGAATATTTTTAGCGGGCTTATCTACTTCATTACCAAAGTTGATTGTCTGCTGATAACCGCCATAAGTAAAGGATACTGCAATCAGACTCATCCCAAATGATTGTATCCAGGAAATATTACCCAGCTCCTTATTCACCATGTCATTAGCGCCAGTAAAATGAATGGAAGGCATAAACAATGCAGCAATCAACATCAGGATCATGCTAATCTTGATTACCATCAATACGGTTTGTGTTTTCGCACTCATGCGTAAGCCCATGAGATTAACTCCATAAAACACCACGACCGCTCCAGTTGCAATCAACGCTTTGGTTGTATCTGTTGCCGCTTCGCCGAATACAACCTGACTGATATAACCTGATCCAATTAATGCTACGCCACTCAAGGATGCTGCGTTGGAAATTAGGATTACACAATTGATGGCGAAAGCGATGGATGGATGATAGGCATAAGAGAATACACGATAATAACCACCTGTTACAGGGAAACGGCTACCAATCTCCGCATAGGTCAGAGCACCGCATAAAGCAATCAATCCGCCTGCGATCCAAGCTGCAAAAAACACACTGGAATCAATCGCATATTGCGCAGATGTGGCTGCTGTACGGAATATACCCATACCAATGACCAGTCCTACGACGATCATGGTAAAATCAAAGAGTTGCAGTTTTTTATTGGCTTGCATAGATGAGTCTGAAAGCTAAATGTACAGATTCAACCCAAGCACTTATCAACGTGGCGTGAAGAACTTCATAAAAAAAATGCCAACCCAACCCTACATTTGTTCCGGATTTGGTTCTGCCGATTCAATCGACAGATTAAAAGGGAAGTCCGGTGTGAATCCGGCGCTATCCCCGTAGCTGTAAGTCCAGGCCAGCAATGGCCCTGACCCAAACCACACAATCCACTGTTCAAAAGAATGGGAAGGATGTTTGGGTGACGGATAAGCCAGAAGACCTGCCAGATCCGGCATTATCTTGAGCTTTCGGGAGAAAAGCGATGGATCTGATTCGTCTTACTGCAGAAGCCGTTTCACGTCTGTTACTATCTGATCTGAAAGCTTGTATTCAATCACCAAAAAAGATTGTTTATGAGCATCAAAAACATCTTCACCGCCCTTATGATGGGCACAACCGCTGTTTACGCACAAAAAGACAGCACCATTCATGAATTAAAAGCAGTTACCGTAACTGCTACACGCAGCGCCCAATCCATTCTTAATACACCGAGAAGTGTATCGCTGATCAGCAACAAAGACATTAAAGAGCAGGCTTATCAAAACTTAGCCGACCTGCTACAAAAAGCGGAAGGCATTTTTGTACCGGGCACATTTCAGGTACCGGGCTCTTTACAAACACTGTTTATTCGCGGAGCAGATAACCGACAAAACCTCATCATGATTGATGGCATTAAATTGAGTGATGCTTCAACACCGGATAATGGTTTAGATTTTGCTGAAGTGTCGCTTAACAATGTAGATCGTGTGGAAGTGGTGCGGGGCGCACAAGGCACACTCTATGGCAACTCTGCTGTTGGCGGCGTGGTGAACATCATTACGCGCAAACCAAATAAGCTCGGGCTACATGGCATGCTGAACAATACCATCGGCAGTTTTGGTAAAAACACTTCTTTCTGGAATACACAAGGCGGTATACAATTCGCAGCCAAGAATGGCTTTTATATTCAGGCAGAAGCCACCAATAGCGTAAACAAAGGTTTCAATGGCGTATTACCTCCTGCCACAGGTTTCTTCATCAACCGCCCAAAGAATTTTTTCAAAGCAGATTATGCAGTGAAAACAGGATTTGAAGGAAAAGATTGGGATGCCTATGTATCATGGAGAGGCGTAAGACAAATTGCCGATATCGCGAATGGCGCATTCAGGGATGATGAAAACCATACACTGCGTTTCAATAGAGACTTGTTTACTTATGGATTCAGTAAAAAGCTGAATGAGAAGTTCTTCGTTAAAGTATTTGGAGGTTATACCAAAACTGAACGTAGAGACTTCAATGATTCTTCACTAATCAGCCTCACGCCTATCGCTTACGATAGAACCATTTTTGATGGAACTTACAATGGCGAAAACCTGACAAACGAATTGCAACTGAATTATCAGCAAGGCAAATTGAAATTAGTAGGTGGTGCGGGTTTTGTGCAGGATAAAATGAATGTGCGCACTGATTATGTGAACTATGCATTCAATTTTTCTACCAAAACCAATTATGATACAGTTGGCGCCAAGATGAATACTGCCTTTGCATACATAAATAGCAATTGGCAGGTTGATTTAGGCAAGCAACAATTATTGGTTGAAGGGGGTATCAGAGCAGGCAATAACAATCGTTTTGGCTCATATATCAATTATCAACTCGGTGCATCACTTGTATTCACAGACAATGTGAGCCTTTACGGTAATATCGCATCCGGCTTTACAGCACCTAGCCTCTACCACTCATACGCACCTGAACGAAATTTCACCAGCGGTATCTCACGGGGCAATAAAGACCTGAAAGCAGAACAAAGCCTGAGTAAGGAAATTGGGATCAAAGCATTGGTAGATGATGTGATGCAGTTTCGTTTGGCGATTTACCATAATACAGTTGATAATTATATCGACTATGTCTACTTGTGGAATGGCAGCAAGCCCATCAATAGTTTAGGCTTTGCTGATTATAGAGGCGATACTTACCTGAACACAGGCAAGCAAGTGAACAGTGGCTTTGAAACAGGATTAGATATTTTCTTCGGACCAAAATGGACATTCAGCACCAATTTCAGCAATAACGATGGCAAATTATATTTTGACCCATCATACCTAAATGCAGGTAAGACCGCAAACAACCATGTGCAGTTATACAGTAATGGTGCTTTTATTACAGGTAATTTGAATGATCAAACAGTTCGCAGGCCAGCACAAATCGTGAATGCTAGTCTTCGCTACAAACCCAATACAAAGTGGCTGGTACAGGCAGACATGCGTAGCATTGGCAGCAGACAAGATGTGGCCTATGTAGGAAACCTCGGCCCATTTGGCGCATTGGGCAAGCAGTCAGTAGCAGGTTTTACATTGTTCAATCTTTCTGCCAACTGGAATATTCACCCCAATGCAAGTTTGCAGACTGCTGTTTTCAACCTCTTTAATCAGGAATACCTGGAACTCAATGGCTACCGCACCAGACCCAGAACTGTCAGTGCTACACTGCAACTCCGTTTCTAATCAAACTCCATGAACAAATCATCAACTCCGCATTCGCGGAGTTTTTTGTTTGTATTTTGCGGCCAAAACAAGCTCATGGGAATCAATATTGATGAATTGCTCACCGTAACTTTTACGCTGTTTGCGGTAATTGATATTGTAGGCTCCATTCCTCTGCTCATTTCCTTGAAAGAAAAAATGGGTAGCATCCGCAACTTGCAAGCCACTTTGATCTCAGGTGGATTGATGATTCTCTTTCTCTTCGTAGGGAAACCTTTCCTGAATATACTTGGTGTAGATATCCGCTCCTTTGCGGTAGGTGGCTCTATCGTTATCTTCTTACTCGGATTGGAAATGGTGCTTGGTCATGAAATTTTCAAAAGCGATAATGATGCAAAAACTGGCACGGTGGTACCCATCGCATTTCCCATCATTGCAGGTAGCGGTACACTGACCACCATCATGTCTTTAAAAGCCAATTTTGAAGAAGCCTATATTTTATCTGGCATCATCATCAACCTCATCATTGTATACATCGTGCTGAAGTCTTTGAAATGGATTGAGAAATTTCTCGGTCAGGGCGGATTAACCGCTATCAGAAAATTCTTTGGCGTAATTCTACTGGCAATTGCCGTGAAGATATTTGGCAGTAATATTGCCGCCTTTGGAAAGTAAGGCTATTTTTGTTCCACTGGTCTCGTAGTACAATGGATAGTACGCAAGTCTCCGGAACTTGATATCCCAGTTCGATTCTGGGCGAGACTACTTTAATTTTTTATTAGACGATATCCCAGTCCCGACGCTACGGTCGGGATGCTGACCATAGCGTCAGCATTCGATTCTGGGCGAGACTACTTTAATTTTTTATTAGACGATATCCCAGTCCCGACGCTACGGTCGGGATGCTGACC
>JAIETM010000007.1 GCA_019745155.1 Chitinophagaceae bacterium
TGAATCACAGAATCCGGATCAGGTGATACATAATATTTGAGGTAATCATCCAGCTTGGGTTCAAAGAATGGTGTGCGCAGTAAGCGGTCATCGTTGAAGACTACATCATCCCAGAAATGTTCTTTTACAAATCGATAAGGGTAAATAGAATCTGGTTTACCATTGACAATAGGAATAGGCGGTGCAGTGGGCGTTTGCATTACTTTAAACAACATGCTCAACATAGATTTTGGCTGTTGCTGCATGATGTTCTTACGATAGACTTGTAATTCATTGCTTACAGCAGTTATCAGCGACTGCAGCTTTGAAGAATCTGCAGCAGTGCGTGATTGTTGTAGTTGCTGTTCCAACGCTTGCAACTGCATACCCTTGTTGGTAGAGAACTGAGAGTATTTTCGAAATAGATCATTATCAGGCGAGCCGGTGATGATGGCTTTGTCCTTCTGTGCCGTATCTGCCACAATGCTGAACTGTTGGGTTCTGTCCATCAACAATTCAAATTGTATCACATAGTCGGGAGATACCACAAAATAGATACCGCCTGTGAGTTTGTTCTTGCCTTTAAATACGCCCTGACTATTCGCATTCAGCATACACGAATCAGCCAGTACACGGGTTTTGCCGTAATAGCTGCCCAGATATACTTTACAGTTCTTCAATGGCTTTAGGGTAATCTGGATATTTCTGCCCGCAGGCGTTTGGGCCATAGCTGTGCCCGCCCATATAAGCAATAGACTCAGTACCAATCTTTTCATACGCATCATTCTGGCGTTAAAATTACAGGATTGGCTTCTTGCTTTTTGTTAATACCCGGCAGATTCGGGGCGGCAAGCCTTACTTTTGCGCCGTGAGAAAGCAGAAACCGCCCGTTATTCTGGAGAAAGTACTGGTAGAAGATTATGCCGCAGAAGGTAAATCTTTGGCCAGGGTTGATGGAAAAGTGATTTTTCTGGAACATACTGTTCCGGGAGATATCGTTGATGTGCAATTAGGAAAGAACAAAAAAGATTGGGCAGAGGGCCGACCCATTCGCTTTCATCAATATTCGCCCGATAGGGTAAACCCTTTCTGTACACATTTTGGCGTATGTGGTGGCTGCCAGTGGCAACACTTGCCTTATGCCAAGCAGTTGGCGTATAAGCAACAACAGGTCTTGGATAATCTCACCCGCATTGGTAAAGTAGCTTTACCGGAGATGCCGCCGATTATTGGGGCTGATGTAACGCAAGGCTATCGCAATAAAATTGAATACACTTTTGCTACGCAACGCTATATTCCTACTGAAGAGTTTCGCAAAATGAAAGAGGCGGGCACTTTTCCTGAGAGTGATAAAGTAGCCGGCTTTCATGCACGGGGTTTCTTTGATAAAGTGGTGGAAATCGACACTTGCCATTTGCAGGAAGAACCTACCAACGCCATTCGTAAAGCCATAGTAGCTTTTGCCGAACAACACCATGCACCGTTTTATGATATTCGACAACACCAAGGCTGGTTGCGCAATATCATCATTCGCATTGCTACTACCGGTGAGTTGATGGTGAACTTGGTGCTCGGTTACGAACAGCGTTCATTGCGTGAGCAATTGCTCGATCATTTGCTGCAACTGTTTCCGCAGATTACCACATTACTATACACAATCAACAGTAAGCACAACGATAGTATCCATGATTTGAAACCGGAAGTCTATCATGGTCCCGGTTATATCATTGAACAGCTGGAAGATTTTCGTTTCAAGATCAGTCCCAAGTCTTTCTTCCAAACCAATACCCGTCAGGCTGAAAAACTCTATCAGGTTACCAGAGAATTTGCAGCCCTAACCGGTAAGGAAGTGTTGTACGATTTGTATTGCGGTACAGGTAGTATTAGTATTTTCTGCAGCAAGGGCGCTGCAAAGATTGTTGGGGTAGAACTGATTGCCGATGCAATAGAAGATGCCAAACTCAATGCAGCATTCAACGGCATTCAGCACTCTTATTTCACGGCTGGTGATGTGATCAATATTTGTGATAATGCATTTTTTGCCACACACGGTAAACCGGATGTATTGATTACCGATCCGCCAAGAGCCGGTATGCATGAAAAACTCGTCAACAAATTGCTAGAGATCAGCGCACCTACAGTTGTGTATGTGAGCTGTAATCCTGCAACACAGGCTAGAGACTTGGCTTTGTTGGATGAAAAATACGCTGTCACTAAAATGCAGCCGGTGGACATGTTTCCGCATACCCACCACATTGAGAATGTTGTACAATTGAAATTGCGCTAATTACCATGACTGAATTTAGACCCACGCGATTTGAAATATTACCACTCATCGTCAAGAACCTGCTCATCATTAACGGGCTGATGTTTCTGGCGCAGATGACATTTAGCGGGCCAACAGCTAGTTTCTCTTTCGAAGACAATCTGGCGCTACATGCTTGGCAGAGTGAACTGTTTCGCCCATGGCAATTGATCACCCACATGTTTTTGCACGGCGATTTCGGTCACATCTTCGGAAACATGTTTGCGCTCTGGATGTTTGGTTCTATTCTGGAAAACCTTTGGGGCCCCAAGCGTTTCCTCACGTTCTACCTGGTCTGCGGTTTGGGTGCAGCATTTATTCATTTGTTGTTCTTGAACTATGAATTCGCAGAACTGGCCAGAGATTATCAATATGTTTTCAATAAGCAGGATGCAGGTAATCAGGCCTTGGTGAATGCCATGATTGATTTCATCAATAAATACCATGTGGGCTTCCCTGCACAGTCGCTGGAGTTTATCAGAGAAAATCCGCAGGACAATCAATCTGTTGACCTGCTTTTCCAGAGTATTACCAAAGCATATAAATCAGCAGTCAACAATGCAACCATCGGCGCCAGCGGTGCTGTATTTGGTGTATTGGCCGCATTTATTTATCTCTTCCCCAACACCTATATCTATTTGTACTTTTTGGTGCCCATCAAGGCCAAATGGTTGGGATTATTGTATTTCGGGTATGAAGTGCTGTTTGCCTTACGCAACTCAGCCGGTGATAATGTGGCCCGTTGGGCGCATATTGGTGGAGCAATCGTAGGCTTCCTCATCGTACTCACTTGGAACAAAAAGAATAAAAAAACGTTTTACTAAAAAAACAGCCGTGCAAACAAGTGCTTATTCAAGATCGGGCAGACAATTATTGCTAGGGCAGGATAATAATGGCCTTGTGTTGCTTTTTGCCATCAATGGCATCATGTTCATCCTGCTGAACTTTCTGAAGATTACCTATTTTCTTTCCTACGATGATAATGCAACTGCTGAGTTATTCTTCAGAAAGCAGATACTGAATTGGTTTGTGTTGCCTTCTGATCCGGATATGTTTTTTACCAGACCCTGGACATTGCTGACATATATGTTCACGCATATGCAGATCTGGGCCTTCCTCTCCAATATGCTCTGGCTCTGGGCTTTTGGCTATATCCTGCAAGATCTTTCAGGAAACAATAAGCTGATTCCAGTTTATCTATATGGTGGGTTTATTGGCGGTTTGGTTTTCTTATTGAGTGTAAACTTGGTTCCTGCTTTTCAGCGCAACCTCGAGTTTATGCCCAATCTCATGGGTGCCGGTGCTGCAGTAATGGCCATCGCTGTTGCAACTACGACATTGACACCTGACTATAGAATCTTCCCTTTACTGAATGGCGGTATTCCTTTGTGGGTGTTGACACTGATTTTTGTTGCAATCGACTTTGCATTTATCGCCAGTGCCAACGGAGGTATTGCTTTGGCACACTTAACAGGTGCAGTGATAGGCTTTATCTACATTCATCAATTGCGCAAAGGCAGAGACCTTGGTGCGTGGATGACGAGCTTTGTGCATTGGGTAGACGATTTATTCAATCCAGAGAAAAAGCATCATGCCGATAAGCGTAAAGATCAATTATATTATCGTTCTACTAAGAAGCCATATACCAAAACCCCTTTGCTCACACAGCAAAAATTGGATGCTATTCTGGATAAGATCAATCAGCATGGCTATGAAATGCTCACCGAAGAAGAGAAAGCTTTTTTGAAAAGAGCATCTGAAGAAGAGCTATAAGAATACGGCTGATTTAGTACTTTTAGTGCATGGCAACCAAGGCTTCGGGCTTTAAATATTATTTCAGGCTTTTCTTTCTGATCATCAATTTAGTTGTAGCGCTTTTTTTTGCACTAGGCTGTTTCTCTCCGCTGTTGAATCCGGTTGATTTTTGGCCATCAGGTTTTGTGTCGCTCTTGATGCCTTACCTAATCATTACGTTGTTGTTCTTTGTGTTGTTCTGGCTCATCATGCGCCCAATTATTGCCATTTTTCCTGTAGTGGTTTTATTGGCGGGTTATCAGCAGGTTTCATCCATTTTTGCTTTTCAATATACTGAGCGATTTCAGATAGCAAAAGCAACCGGTGCTATCCGTGTCATTACTTGGAATATTCATGGATTTAATGGATTGAGTGGTACCAAATCAACATTGCGCCTGATTCGCGAAGAAATATTCAAGACTATCGATGAGTCTGGTGCTGATGTAATCTGTCTGCAAGAATTCAACCATAGTACTAAGATGGAAGTGCGTTCAGACAATATTGGTTTGTTTCAAAAAGCATTTCCATATTATTACTTTTCGCACGACTATGCTTTCAGCGATCATTACCAAGCTGGAACCATACTTTTCTCCAAGCTGCCCATTGTTGATACGGGTAAGATTCGTTACGCCAACGGAGAGCACCTGATCTGGGCTGATGTGGTAAAAGACAAAGACACCATTCGTGTGTATACTACCCACTTGCAATCTTTCAATTTTGGTATGGAAGATTATGCAAACATGTACGATTTAAAAGAGGGCGAAGCCAATCCGCTTAGCTCATCACGTCCTATCCTGCGCAAAATGCGCGAAGCTTTCCGTTACCGAGGCACGCAAGCAGATATGATTGCACAAGCTTTAGCACAAAATCAGCTGCCTTCCTTTATTTGCGGCGACTTTAACGATGTGCCCGGATCTTACACGTATTTCCGTGTTAAGGGAGATAGGCAGGATGTGTTTCTTAAAAAGGATTTTGGCATCGGCAGAACCTATAATTCTTTGGCGCCAACCCTGCGTATCGACTATATCCTGCCCGATCAGCAGCTGGAAGTACTGCAATGTGATCTGGTAGATGAAGGCCTCAGCGATCACCAGATGCTGATTGCCGATCTGCGTGTGCGAAAATGATGTAATTTCGAGCCTCGATGCCAATACAGTTGTCCATAGTTCGTTGTTGTTGTTGCTGATTCCCGCAACCCGCTGTATTATTCTATTGCATCAACGTTCAATTAGTACATCATGTCATTAAAAGTCTATAATTCACTTACCCGTCAGAAAGAAGTATTTACGCCAATCATCGAAGGCCATGTGGGCATGTATGTCTGCGGTCCAACAGTAAGTGGCGAAAGTCACCTTGGTCATGCACGTCCCTTTATCACATTCGATGTGGTGTATCGTTACCTCATGCACCTTGGTTACAAAGTGCGTTACGTGCGAAATATTACGGATGCTGGTCACTTTGAAGAAGAAGGTCGCGAGGCAGAAGATAAGATTAGCAAAAAGGCAGCAGTAGAAAGATTAGAACCGATGGAGCTGGTGCAGAAATACACCAATCTCTATCATTGGGCTATGGCACAGTTCAATAACCTGCCACCAAGCATCGAGCCAACTGCAACAGGACATATAGTAGAGCAGATTGAGATGATCAAAAAGATCATCGAAGATGGTTATGCATATGAAGCAAATGGCTCTGTGTATTTCGATGTAGAGAAATATCACCGCGATTACAGCGCCAAGGGTATGCCTTATGGTATGCTCAGTGGTCGTAATCTAGATGAGCAATTGGATACCACGCGTGAATTGGATAATCAGGAAGAGAAGCGTAATAAAAGCGATTTTGCCTTATGGAAAAATGCGCCGCCAGAACACATCATGCGTTGGGCTAGCCCTTGGGGCGAAGGTTTCCCCGGCTGGCATATTGAGTGCTCTGCGATGAGTACAAAATATTTGGGTGAAGAATTTGATATCCATGGCGGTGGTATGGATTTACAGTTTCCACACCATGAATGTGAGATTGCACAAAGTACGGTGTGCAACCACAAAACGCCTGCTCGCTATTGGTTACACAATAACATGATTACCATCAACGGTAAGAAGATGGGTAAGAGTTATAACAATGTGATCAAGCTGAGTGAGCTGTTTGCAGGCACACACCCAATATTAGAACAGCCTTATCATCCAATGACGATTCGCTTCTTTATTCTGCAGTCGCATTACAGAAGTACATTGGACTTTAGTAATGAAGCATTACAATCTGCAGAAAAAGGGATGAAGCGTTTGTGGGAAGCGTATGAGAACCTGCAGAAGTTGAGTACGGATAATGCTAGTGCAGCCGATACGGCACTGGATCAGAAAGTACAGCAATTACTCGCTGAGTTATACGAGTTCATGAATGATGACTTGAATACAGCGAAAGTATTGGCGAACTTGTTTGAGCTGGCACCGATTATCAATAGCATTCGTCACGGACAAACAGCAGCCAATGCTGTAGCGGGAAGTACGATTGCCAAAATGCAGCAATACTTTCACCTGTTTCTGGAAGAGATTTTCGGATTAAAAGCAGAACAGGCGAATGACGACAATAAGCTGGGTGGTGTATTACAACTGCTGATTGATATTCGCAAAGATGCCAAGAGTAGAAAAGATTATGTGACCAGTGATAAAATCCGAAATGAATTAGCAACTTTGGGTATACAACTCAAAGATGAGAAAGACGGAAGTGTGAGTTGGAGTATTAACAATTAAAATTATTTACATGAAAAAGATCAGTGTGCTTTGTTTATTGGCTTTAGCCGTGGCCTGTAAGAACGGAGAGAAAACAGAATCTACAGAAGCCATGACGCCGGCTACTACAGATAGTGCTGCTGCTGAAACTGCGCGCTTTACACCGGCAATGGTGTACAATAAGAAAGATCCTTCTTGTGGTATGCCTGTTACAGCAGGTATCAACGATACTGCTCATTATAAGGATAAAGTATATGGTTTCTGTGCAGAGGGTTGCAAGCAGGATTTCCTCGCACATGCAGATGAGATGGTTGCACAAATTGAAAAAGAGAATAAAGAACAATAACCCATGAGGAGGCCTTCGGGCCTCTTTGTTTATACATTCAGTATGAAGAAATTACTTTTCAGCTTTGCCTTACTGTTATTACTGCAACAGCTTTCTGCTCAAACCATGCAGGCTCAACATACAGCTGCACCCAATAAGCTTTTGCCGGTTTTGTGGCATCAGCATGCAGCTGAGTATCGTGCGTTGTGTTATCAGGCATTCAATTTGGCGGAATTGCGTCTGGCCTCCATCAAAGTAAAAAAGCATAAGCGTCCTCTGGCCATCATCACTGATATTGATGAAACTGCTTTGGACAATAGCTATAGTGAAGCGCAATCCATCAAAACCAATGCAGAATACAATCCTGCAAATTGGAAAAACTGGACCAGCAAAGCTGCCGCAACACCCTTACCCGGTGCTGTTGCTTTTTTCCAGAAAGCCAAGCAAATGGGTTTTCATGTTTTTTATATCTCCAACAGAGATACATCTGAAGTAAGTGCCACATTGAAGAACCTGCAGACATATCAATTTCCTGATGCAACAGCTGAGCATCTCTTATTCTTGTCAAACGAATCATCTAAGGAGACGCGCAGACAAAAAGTGGCTGAACAGTATGATATTGTAATGCTGTTGGGTGATAACCTCAATGATTTTGCTAAGGTATTTGAGAAGAAAAGTATTGCGGATCGTTTTGCTGAAACCGATGCTGTGCAAGCAGAATGGGGAAAGAAGTTCATTGTGTTACCCAATGCCATTTATGGCGAATGGGAGAATGCATTGATTCAATACAAGCGTGGCTTAAACAACGCACAGAAAGATTCTGCTTACAAGGCACAGTTGAAGGGATACTAAGTTTAGTGGTTGCAATCGTCTGCATGTGCATGATCATGTACCCTGCATGCCTGATAATTGATGTAATGAGCTACCACTATCAACACTACAGCTGGTATCAAAAACCAAAGCTGCCATTGATGCCAGATTTGCTTGGCAAACAATAAAGCGATACCGGCTACAAACAAGGTAATTGGTAGAAAGCTGTGGTGGTGCTTTTTCCAGCCATGGTATAAAGAATACACGCCTACACCCAATGCCAGGAAAATCATGAAATATTCAAAACGAATATTATCAATGATGTTCATACCGAAAATGGGTAGGCTGCTCATCACCAACGGCAAAACCGCACAGTGAATAGCACAGGCCAAAGAAGCACTGATACCTAAAGCGTCCCAATTGATTTTAAAACCCATAGTGGACCGCAAATATACACTATTTCGCAACTTTGTTGCAAAAAAATTGTAATTCACTTGAACAGGCTCACTGCTCGCCGCATTTGAGCAGTACATTTGCACCATGTCAAAGAAATTGATTGGATACGTATTGTTTTTCCTAGTGTTGGTATTGGCATTCTGGTATTTCCTGTTCCAGGGAACCGATATGTGGAAGGCCAAGAAACCTGTGA
This sequence comes from Chitinophagaceae bacterium, assembly GCA_019745155.1. GTDB lineage: Bacteria > Bacteroidota > Bacteroidia > Chitinophagales > Chitinophagaceae > JAFLBI01. The sequence goes on from JAIETM010000007.1 coordinate 8,586, forward strand.
TTAGCTATGTGAAGCCATTCCAATTCATGAATCAGGATGGCCAGCCTGTAACAGACCAACAGCTATTGGGAAAAGTAACAGTCGTAGAGTACTTCTTTACTACCTGCAAGGGTATTTGTCCACGCATGAACAGCAATATGAAAACCGTGTACGCTGATTTCAAAGATGAGCCAGACTTCCAGATTCTTGCCCATACTTGTATGCCCGAGACAGATTCGGTGCCTCGCTTGAAGCGTTATGCAGACTCCATGCAGATTGATACCAAGAAATGGATATTGGTTACGGGTAGAAAAGATAGTCTCTATAATATGGCGCGCAATAGCTATCTCTTGGATGATCCTAAGAATAGTGTTGAAAAAATAGAAGACCAATTTATCCATACCCAGTTTTTTGCAGTAGTAGATAAGAATGGTCAGGTGCGTGGCCAGATTTATGATGGATTGAAACAAAAAGAACTGGACGAGATGAAAAATACGGTTCGTGAGTTATTGAAAGAAAAAGCAGGTAAGAGTGGATTTGTGAATGGTATTTTCAATAACAATCCCCAGTAAATTTGAAGCATGCAGGAACTGATTACCGATATACTCAAACGCAATCAGCTCAGTGTTACTGAGAGCAGAAGAAAAATATTAGAGCTCTTTCATCAATCGAAAGGGGCTTTGGCACATGCGGATATTGAACAGAGTTCTGCTGAGCATTTCGATCGTGTGACCATTTATCGTACACTACAGACTTTTGTTGACAAAGGCATTATTCATACCATTCCTACTTCAGATAATTCTGTACGTTATGCTTTGTGTAAGGATGAATGTTCTGCGGGTCATCATCACGATAACCACGTACACTTTATCTGCGATCAATGTGATACTACATATTGCTTAGATCATGTATCAGTGCCTTCACTCAAGATGCCGAATGGCTTTGAAGCCAAGCAAACAGACGTGGTGGTAAGTGGTATTTGCAAGAACTGCCAGTCATAATCTACCTTTAAACTAAACCTTACATGATACTTGTTACCGGTGCTACAGGCCTTGTGGGATCTCACTTAATACAAGCTTTAGTGAGTGCTGGTAAGCCGGTAAAAGCGCTCTACAGAAAATCCATACCACAAATAGTAGGCGCAGAACAAGTGCAGTGGGTACAGGCAGATATTTTGGACGTGGTGGCTTTGGAAGCTGCTATGGAAGGTATAACCCATGTGTATCATTGCGCTGCCATTGTTTCTTTTAGTCCCAAACAAAAAGCCGCATTACACCAAACCAATATTGAAGGCACAGCAAATGTGGTGAATGCTTGCTTACAAGCAGGCGTACAAAAATTACTGTATGTAAGTTCAGTTGCTGCATTAGGCCGTATCAGAGAATCGGGTATGGTAGATGAAAGCATGAACTGGAGTGAAGAAACCAGCAATAGTGAATATGGTAAGACCAAATTTCTCGCCGAGATGGAAGTGTGGCGTGGTATCGGAGAAGGCTTGCAGGCAGTCATGATCAATCCTGTGATCATTCTAGGTGCCGGCGATTGGAATAAGGGCTCTTCAGAAATTTTCCAGTCAGCTTACAATGAGTTTCCTTGGTATACAAGCGGCATGAGTGGTTTTGTGGATGTGGTGGATGTTGTACAAGCAGCGATGGTATTGATGGAATCATCTGTTACTGCACAACGATTCATCATCAGCGGAGAGAACAGGTATTACCGTGATATCTTCACCATGATTGCACAAGGCTTTGGTAAAAAACCGCCGCATCGAAAAGTAACACCCCTGTTGGCAGAAATTGTTTGGCGTTTGGAAGCCATCAAAGGTTGGATTACGGGTAAAGATCCATTGCTGACCAAAGAAACTGCACGCACTGCGCAGGCGGTGGTCCGTTTTGACAATAGTAAGTTATTAAAACAGTTTCCTGATTTTCAGTACACGCCTTTCGAAGATAGCATCAAAAGAATTTGCGGCGAGCTGACCGTTAAACACGGCCTATAATTATTCCATCACTTTTTTCCAGAGTGCAGGTATGCGTTTGATCCATACCAGCTCTCTTCTTTTCTGGGCAGCATCTTCTGCCGGATAGCCAAAATAGGTTTTGCCGCCTGCAAGGGAGGATGGAACCCCACTTTGTGCCAAAACCACGGCATTGGCACCGATTGTCAGGGTTTTACTCACGCCAACCTGTCCCCAAAGGGTAACGCCATCCTCAATATTGGTGGCGCCCGCTACCCCAACCTGGGCAGCAAACAGGCAATTTTTGCCAATATGTACATCGTGGCCGATATGTACGAGGTTATCCATGATGGTACCTTGGCCAATTTTGGTCACAGCAGTAACGCCACGGTCGATGGTACAATTGGCGCCGATTTCTACGTTGTTCGCAATCTCTACATGGCCGCAACTTTTCATCCTGCGAAACCATACCTCACGATTTTTCTTGCTGTTATAATAAAATGCATCACTACCGATCACTGTACCTGATTGAATCACTACATGATCACCAATGATGGTATGATCATGAATCACTACGTTAGGATGAATCACACAATGCTTTCCAATCACTACATGATGACCGATAAAAACATTGGGCATTACAACAGTTCCTTCACCAATAATAGCAGAACTACTAATTGGTGTTGCTGAAGGTGTGAAGGGACGAAAATGTGTTGCGATGGTGAGATAAGATTCAAAAGGTTGGTCAACCACCAAAATCGTTTTGCCTTCAGGAACTTGTACTTCTTTACTGTTGATGATGATACAAGTTGCAACACTTTGCAAGCACTTGTCGTAATACTTTGGATGATCTACAAACACCACATCACCATTTTCAACGCGATTGATTTCATTCAATCCAGTTACTTCTTGATCTGGATTGCCGATGAGTTCAGCACCAATCAATGAAGCAAGCCAGGAAGTGGTAACAGGTGTGGGAAATTGCATAAGCGTGTTTTTTGACCGTTCAAAGGTAGGTAGACGGCCTGCTGCAGAAATTTTTTTTACGCCCTTTTTCCAACTGAAAACAAGCCTGTCTTTCTAAGTAATGATTATATCTTCTATGTATAGTTTAATGAAGAAGATAAAATCTGTATATGCTGAAACACTTGCTGCATCAGTGTTTGCGGCGATGTGATTTTTTATGCGATGTGTATCATCATCTTTCACGAAGTGTTGTAACATGTTTTATTGATGATTGGATAAAGGGGTTAATTCACAAAGCGCCAAAAAATGTGAATAAAATTGTTTGAAAAATTTTTTGCTTTGGATAAAACAATATTTAATATTGTGTAGGGAAATTTATTTCCCGGTACTTACTAACCCATCCATATACAAAGTCCCGCTTCTGCGGGACTTTTGTTTTACAGCATTCGTCATGCATCGTTACTTCATTATATACAAACCTTATCTCGTCTTATCGCAATTTTCACCAGAAGGTGATCAGCGCACCTTGCGTGATATTTTGTCTGTACCAAAAGATGTGTATCCTGTTGGAAGACTCGATCATGATAGTGAAGGCTTATTGATTTTGAGTAATGATGCAGCATTGAATCAACGATTGTTACATCCCAAACAACATCAGGAAAAAGAATATTGGGTACAGATAGATGGTGCTATTACAGATGATGCGATTCTACAATTACAAAAAGGTGTGCAGATACAAGTGAATGGAAAACAACATCGCACATTACCCGCGACGGTAAAAAAATTTACAACCGATCCTGCGTTACCCGATCGTCATCCACCCATTCGTTTTCGTAAATCCATTCCCGCACCATGGATCAGTATCACTATTCGAGAAGGGAAGAATAGACAGGTGAGGCGCATGACTGCTGCTGTAGGTTTTCCGACACTGCGTTTGGTGCGTTATCGTATTGGCAGCCTCACTATCGAGGGCATACAGCCGGGCGATTGCATAGAAATGGAGGAAAAAGCCCTGTACCACAGCCTCTTTGGTAAGTCCTAAACCCTTTACCCCCCTTCATAGGCGAAATCCGCTAATTTTGCCGCCTTGAAAACATCATTATGAGTCAACATCTGAGTGAACAAGAGATTATCCGCAGGGAGAAACTGGCCAAATTGCGTGAGGCGGGCATCGAGCCCTATCCCGCACCATTATATCCGGTGAACCAATATTCTGCTGATATCAAAGCAGGCTTTACAGAGGAAAACAAAGAAGCTTATGCCAATGTCTGCGTTGCAGGCCGTATCATGAGCATCAACGATAAGGGAAAGGTATTCTTCATCAAGATTCAGGATAGCAAGGGTATTATCCAGCTCTATGTGCGCAGAGACGATATCTGCCCAGAAGAAGATAAATCATACTGGGATAACCTGGTGAAGCACGGATTGGATCTGGGTGATATTATCGGTGTAACTGGTTTTGTGTTCATTACTAAGACAGGTGAAACTTCTGTACATGCACAAACATTAACCCTGCTCACCAAATCACTGAAGCCACTGCCTGTGGTGAAGCGTGATGAAGAAGGTAATGTGTTTGATGCAGTAACAGACCCTGAGTTTCGTTATCGTCAGCGCTATGCTGATCTGATCATTAATCCTGAAGTAAAAGAAGTATTTGCTAAGCGCACATTACTGGTGAATACCATTCGCCAGTTCTTGAATGAGAAGGGCGCATTGGAAGTAGATACGCCTGTATTGCAATCTATACCCGGTGGTGCTGCTGCAAGACCATTCATTACGCACCACAATGCATTGGATGTGCCTTTCTACCTGCGTATTGCGAATGAGTTGTACCTGAAGCGTTTGATCGTGGGTGGTTTTGATTGGGTATATGAGTTCAGCCGCAATTTCCGCAACGAGGGTATGGATAGAACCCATAATCCTGAGTTCACCATTTTGGAATGGTATACCGCTTACAAAGATTATTTCTGGATGATGGAAATCACCGAGCAACTGTTGGAGTGTGTAGCGATTGCCTTGCATGGTACTACTGATGTGCAGTTGGGTGATAAGATGATCAGCTATAAAGCACCATTCAAGCGTATCAGCATTTTTGATGCGATTAAGGAAAACACCGGCATCGATATTTCTGCTATGGATGAAACCGGACTGCGCGATGTGTGCAAGCAACTACATATTGATGTGCCCGGTAATATTGGTAAGGGTAAGCTGATTGATGAAATCTTCGGTGCTACCAGCGAACACAATTATATACAGCCTACGTTCATCATTGATTATCCTGTGGAGATGAGTCCGCTCACGAAGAAGCACCGCAGCAAAGCCGGATTGGTAGAGCGTTTTGAGCTCATGGTGAATGGTAAGGAAGTAGCGAATGCCTATAGTGAGTTGAATGATCCTGTAGATCAGCGTGAGCGTTTTGAAGAGCAGGTGAAACTCATGGAGCGTGGCGATGATGAAGCCATGTTTATTGACCATGATTTCCTGCGTGCGCTGGAATATGGTATGCCCCCAACATCGGGTATTGGTATTGGTATCGATCGTTTGTGTATGATGATGCTGAACCAAGTATCTATTCAGGATGTATTGCTTTTCCCGCAGATGCGCCCTGAGAAAATGGATTAACGAATCTATCCGTAAATAAAAAAGGATCGCCACGGCGATCCTTTTTGTTATATGTAATACGATGATTAGTCACGATAATTCAAAGCTGGCTTTCTATTGCCCAGCAATGCTTCGTACTGATAATCTCCCTTGGCCTTCTTGAGTTCTTCAGTCGCTTTTTGAATCAGTTCCTTGTTGGTGAAAAGATCAATCGCTGTGAGTGCCATGGTCTTTGCAGCAACCAGCATACCCTTGGTACCAATTTCTGTTCCACCTGCAGCAACAGCCTGCCAGCTGTGTGCAGCTGTGCCTGGTACCCATGTTGCAGTGCGTAAACCAACAGTAGGTACTGCATAGCTTACATCACCTACGTCGGTGCTGCCACCACCAGCATCCATGTCTAATTTCAATGGCTTGATGGTTCCAGCAGATTCAATAGCAGGTGCTTTGGTATCAAAGCTAGACTGAATCTTTTGTGCGAACGCTTTCTCTGCTTCTGTATAAGCAAAGCCTCCTACTTTCTCCAAATTCACTTGCATAGCTTCAGCTAGCGTTCTGTTCAAGAGCAAATCATGTGTGCCACCAATGATTTCAAATTCCATTTTGGTATCAGTGCCCATGGCTGCACCTTCTGCGGCTTTGGCTACGCGATCGAAAATAGATTTTACGACATCGCGCTTAGGATGACGTACATAGTAATATACTTCTGCAAAATCAGGAATCACATTGGGTGCTTTACCTCCATTGGTAATTACATAGTGAATCCTGGTTTCCTGCGGGATATGTTCACGCATCATATTCACCATATAGTTCATAGACTCAACTGCATCTAATGCAGAGCGGCCACGTTCTGGAGATGCTGCCGCGTGTGCAGAGATACCGCGGAAACGAAATTTGGCAGATTTGTTGGCCAGTGCACTCGTCATAGTAATGCTATTGTCTGCGCCCGGGTGCCAGTGGATGACAGCATCCACATCATTGAACAAACCTTCGCGCACCATATATACTTTACCACTACCTCCTTCTTCCGCTGGCGTACCGTATACTTTAATGGTACCTGTAAACTGTTTGCTCTCTATCAATTCTTTAATGGCGATACCTGCCGCTACAGAGGCGGTACCAAACAAATGGTGTCCACAAGCATGGCCCGCATCTTTCCCAGCACTGGCTTTTTCAGGAATTGCTTGCTGAGAGATACCCGGCAAAGCATCAAATTCAGCGAGTATGCCAATAACTGGTTTACCTGAACCATAAGTAGCTACAAATGCTGTAGGTATGCCTGCAACACCCGTTTCTACCTGAAAGCCTGCTGCTCTCAAAGTTTCCTGATGCAAAGCTGAACTCTTCACTTCTTTATAACCTACTTCAGCAAAGTCCCAAATCTTCAGGGCGATGTCTTTGTAACGGGGATAAGCAGCATCCAGCGAAGTGCTAGCAGCTGTTTTCATTTTCTCGGCCGGATTGAACTCGGCTTTCTTCTTCTGTGCGTTTGCTTGTGTGAGCAAACCAAGGGTAAAACAAATCAGTACAAGTTTTCTCATGGTTGACAATTCTGGAGTACGAATGTACCCATTTGCAACATGCCATGCATCCACAAAAAAGAAAAGCACCCGAAGGTGCTTCCGCTAACGTTTAATGACTCTTCCACTTCCGTTGATACTGATATCTGTAACCGGACTTCCCCAGTAATAAATATTACCACTGCCGTAGATACTTGCCTTTAGTTTATCACCAGCTGTGATGTACGAGTAACCACTTCCATGCACATTCACTTCTGCCTCTCTAGCCCATAAAGATTGTGCATCAATATCACCGCTACCGTAAATGTTTAGATAGGCTTTATTATAGGTTGAGTTGGATATATTGATGTCTGCGCTGCCATGAATACGTGCTTCAATTTCTTGTCCTTGCTGAAAGCCGGAGATACTAATATCACCACTACCATGTGTGGTTGCTTTCTTAAGCGCAGGTAGTTGTATATAAGCCACAATATTACTATTGCGAATGGTGTTGTACTGGTGATTGTATTTGAGTTTTAATACACCATTTACCACTTCTGTTTCCAGAATACCCAATAAGTTTTCATAGCCTCGAACACGAACGGACTGTGTAGTACCATAGCTGATAACTGCTTTGATATCATAATGCGCTTCAACAGCATCAAAAGCAGGAATCGTTCTTGTTTGCTCAATGGTATTCCCACTTCCTCTGATAACATCCTTCTTGCAAGAGAAAAGCAGGAGCGCCAATGTGGCCAATACAAAGTTTCTAAACATAGTTGCTTGTTTCGTGCAAACCTATGTTCAGCAAGAAGCTTGTACAATCACATAACTATGTGAAACTAGACGAATAGGTCTTGATACAGTTGTGCCCCAGGTACAACAGAGTAATGCGACAAATCAGTAATGCCTTCCTTGGCCAAAACTTCTTCGTCAATGAATGTATTACCTGTGTAAGCCAGATTGGTCTTGGTGACAATATGGTAAACAGCATCAGCAAGAATGTCTGGTGTGCGGCTCATCTTGGCAAGCATTTCACCACCCAATAGATTTCGCACAGCAGCTGTGTCAATGGTGGTTCTTGGCCAGAGTGCATTGGAGGCTACACCATCTTCTTTTAATTCTGCTGCCCAGCCCAATGCCATCATACTCATGTTGAACTTGGTCATGGTATAAGCCACATGTGGTCCTAACCATTTGGGTGTGATATTGATGGGGGGAGAAAGTGTGATGATATGTGGATTCTTACCACGCTTTAGGTGGGGAATACAATGCTTGGTCATGAGAAATGTACCACGCACATTGATGCTATGCATCAGATCAAAGCGTTTGGATTCTGTGTTTTCTGTATTGGTGAGTTGAATGGCAGAAGCATTGTTGATGAGCACATCAATACCGCCAAAAGTGTCAACGGCTTTGTGTACTGCTGATTGAATCTGGTCTTCAAAACGAATGTCTAACTGAATGGCCAAGGCTTTACCGCCTGCTGCTGCTACTTCTTCCGCAGCAGAATAGATCGTGCCACCCAGTCGCGGATCTTCTTCCACGCTTTTAGCTGCAATCACAATATTCGCACCTTCTTTGGCGAGGCGAAGTGCCATCGCTTTACCAATACCCCTGCTGGCACCAGTTATAAATACAGTTTTGTTTTGCATGGACATACCAATCGTTTTTTGTGGATACTAAATATCTGCAAAAGCGGTTTACCAGCCTAAGAATTCGCAGATTGTTTTTTCTGTTGCCTTGCAAGCATCTTCCAGCACATCATTCAGGATGACTTTATCGAACTGGTTTTTGAAGGTTAGCTCATAACTAGCTTTGTTTACCCGGGCAGCCAGACTTTCTTCTGTTTCGGTGCCACGGCTACGCAAGCGCTTTTCCAATTCTTCCACGGAAGGTGGTTCAATAAAGATGATGAGTGTTTGTTCGGGAAACTGTTTTTTTACATGCAACGCACCCTTCACATCAATATCCAATACAGGCACTTGCCCTGCAGTCCACATACGTTCCAGCTCTTCTTTTAAAGTGCCATAGTACTTGCCCTCGTAAACCATCTCCCATTCTACAAATGCATTGTCTTGAATCTTTTGCTGAAATTCAGCAACGCTGATGAAGTAGTAATCTTTGCCATGCACTTCGGCACCACGTGGCTGACGCGTTGCAGCAGAAATAGAAAATGCGAGTTTAGGATACTTACCCAATAGGTATCGGGTAATAGATGTTTTACCTGAGCCGGATGGCGCAGCAATGATGACGATCTTTTTATTGAGTGAAGCCATGCGCAAAGAACGGAAAAATCCGCTTCGCTTACACGCGTTTGATATCCGCACCCAAAGCCTGCAATCGCTGATCAATGTATTGATAGCCTCTGTCGATCTGCTCAATATTCTGAATCACACTCTTGCCTTCTGCACTTAGCGCTGCAATCAGCAAGGCCACACCGGCACGGATATCCGGACTACTCATGGTGATGCCGCGCAAAGCTTGTTTGCGGCCAAGGCCGATGACAGTGGCGCGATGCGGATCGCAGAGTATGATCTGCGCACCCATGTCAATGAGTTTATCGGTGAAGAAGAGTCGGCTCTCAAACATTTTCTGATGAATCAATACGCTGCCTCTTGCTTGTGTAGCCACTACTAAGACAATGCTCAGCAAGTCGGGCGTAAACCCAGGCCAGGGATGATCGTAAATGGTGAGGATACCACCGTCAAGAAAAGTTTGTATTTCGTAAGTCTCTTGTTCAGGAATGAAAATATTGTCACCTTGAATTTGTACATCAATACCCAACTGTCTGAATTTATCCGGAATTAAACCAAGATGAGCAACACCTGCACCTTCAATGGTAATGGCGCTTTGTGTCATCGCTGCCAAGCCAATAAAGCTGCCCACTTCAATCATATCCGGTAAGATGGTGTGTGTGGTTCCACCTAATTGCGCTACACCATCAATGATTAAGAGATTACTGCCAACGCCGCTGATCTTAGCACCCATCTGATTCAACATCGTGCAGAGCTGTTGTACATAAGGTTCGCAAGCGGCATTGTAGATGGTTGTTCTACCTTCAGCCAAAACAGCAGCCATTACAATATTGGCGGTACCTGTTACAGATGGTTCATCCAATAAGAGATTGGCACCACGCAGCTGTGGCGCATCTAAACGAAAATAGCCATGATCTTCATCGTAATAAAAAGCAGCACCTAGTTGTTCAAAGCCAATGATATGGGTGTCTAATCTTCTTCTACCAATTTTATCGCCGCCGGGTTTGGGTATATAGGCTTTGCGGAATCGCGCCAGCATTGGTCCGGCCACCATCACGCTGCCACGCAGTCGGCCACCTTTTTTGCGAAATGCATCTGAAGCCAGATAGTCCACATCTACCTGATCTGCTTGAAAAGTGCAGCTATGTCTGTTGTGTCGATTGATGCGCACACCCATATCGCCCAACAATTCTATGAGCAGGTTTACATCCAGAATGTCTGGAATATTATGGATGGTTACAGGTGCATCTGTAAGCAATACAGCACTGAGTATCTGCAATGCTTCATTCTTGGCACCCTGGGGTGTGATGGTGCCACTGAGTTTTTTTCCGCCCCGTACTTCAAAACTGCTCATAAGAAAACAATTAGCGCTTAAAAATAAAAGAGCGCCGCGGAATGCAGCGCTCTTTTTATACACGATTGCGTTATATCAATAACGTTTTTTGAAACCGCCACTACGGTTATTGCCACCGCCACTACGGTTATTGCCACCGCCGCCCATTCTGTTATCGCGACTGCCACCACCACCGCCGTTGCGGTTATTGCGATTACCGCCACCACCACCGCGATTGTCTCTTCCGCCTCCACGGTTATCTCTACCGCGGCCGCCAAAGTTTTGCTGTCTGCGTGGTCCGCGACCATAATCATCTCTTTCGATCTGGTTGCGGTGTTTGATAAATGGAGTATTGCTGAACTCCAATCCACCGCCGGTGAGGCTGTTGAGTTCTGCACGGATCGTATCATCATGCACCAACTCTTTGTGCCAAGTGCTGTAGGCCAGCTTCATATAGTAAGCAATGGTATGGGCAAAGCCATCTTTCTTTTCTTGATCGGTTTCTTCCAATGCTTTATTGATCACTGTTTCCAGATTCTTACCCAGGTGCGAATATTTTGGATGACGCTTAGGATAAGGCAATGGATCAGGCTTGGCCTTGTATGTTTCGCGCTGAGGTATGGGGTATGGACAGTCAACGTCCAATTTGAAATCACTCATCACAAAGAGGTGATCCCATAACATATGGCGAAAATCTTCTACGTTTTTTAAGTGGGGGTTTAGAAAACCCATGAGTTCCACTACCACCTTGGCTTGTTCGTTTCTTTTGTCCCTGTCTTCTATAGTAAGGAGAAAGTCAACCATTTTCTGAATATGACGGCCATATTCGCGCATACCGAGGTGGCTCCTCGTTGTATTGTATTCCATGAAATCTACTTAGTGCAGACAAATGTAAGGATTTTGGCTTCAGTGGCGTTGAGGCCGGGGCTTTCGTTATCTTCGCGGCATGGACGCACTGATCAATCAGATAGAAGGATACAAACAAGAAATGCAGGCTTTTGAAGCTGCAAATACCGATGCAGTTGAGGCATTCCGTATTCGTTTTTTGGGTACCAAGGGTATTGTAAAAGCCGTGATGGGCGAAATGAAAAACGTACCCAATGAGCAGAAAAAGCAGTTTGGTCAGATTTTGAATGAGTTCAAGGGTTTTGCTGAAGCACGCTATGAAACATTGAAGTCAGCCGTGGAAAGCAGCGCCGATGCTGCTGGTTTTCAGGGAGATTGGTCATTACCAGGCGATCCGATTGCCGTTGGTACAAGACATCCTTTGAGTATTGTGCGCAAGCAGATTATCGATATTTTCGGCAGACTGGGCTTTGCTTTGGCAGAAGGTCCCGAGATTGAAGATGATTGGCACAATTTCGGTTCCATGAATTTGCCGGAAGATCATCCTGCGCGTGATATGCAGGATACGTTTTATATCCATCAAAATCCATCTTGGTTACTGCGCACACATACCAGTAGTGTACAGGCAAGGGTGATGGAAACCCAGAAGCCTCCGATTCGGGTAATATGTCCCGGTCGAGTGTATCGCAATGAAACCATCAGCGCTCGAGCGCATTGCTTCTTCCATCAGGTAGAAGGTTTATACATCGATGAAAATGTAAGCTTCGCTGATCTGAAGCAGACCTTATACTTCTTCGTGAAGGAGATGTTTGGTAAGGATGTGAAAGTGCGATTCCGCCCAAGTTATTTTCCTTTCACAGAGCCTAGTGCTGAAATGGATATTAGTTGTTTGATTTGTGAGGGCAAGGGCTGTAATGTTTGTAAGCACACTGGTTGGGTAGAGATTTTAGGTAGTGGTATGGTGCATCCCAACGTGTTAGAAAACTTCGGCATTGATAGCAATAAATACACCGGCTTCGCTTTTGGTATGGGCATGGAGCGCATCTGTCAATTGAAGTATCGTGTAAACGATCTGCGTTTGTACTCACAAAATGATGTGCGCTTTCTCAAGCAGTTTACCGGCGCTGTTTAAATAAACATATGCAGGTATTTCATACAAGGGCAGTAGTGCTTAGGCAAACCAAGTATGGAGATACCAGTTTAATTGTATCTGCCTACACAGAATTATTCGGTATTCAGAGTTACCTCATTAAGGGGGTGCGACAAAGCAGTAAGAAATCTGCAAGTCGTGTGATGTATTTTCAGCCCGGCTCTATTCTGGATATGGAAGTATACCATAGCGAGTTCAAGCAATTACAATTTGTCAAAGAGTATCAGTGGGCCTATGTGTATCGCCAGTTGTTTACCGATGTGGTGAAACATGCGGTAGCTATGTATATGATTGAAATATTGCAGCATAGCTTGAAACAGCCGGAAGCTAATCCGGAAATGTTTGCCTTGATTGCAGAAAGCTTGCAGGAATTGGATATGGCCGATGATGGTGTAACTGCAAACCTGCCTTTATACTTCACTTTGAAATTGTGTGCTGAATTAGGGTTTCAAATAGCTGGTGATTTGAGTGGCGATATTTTTGATTTGAAAGAAGGATGCTTTACTCATTCCTTACCTGATCATCCTTATTATATTGAAGGTGCGGCGGCTGCAATCACTGCAGCTATCATTCAAGCAAATAGTGTTTCACAATTGGGTGTAATCACTTCTAATAGAGTGCAGCGTAGAGAAATCTTACAAGCGTATCAAACATTTATGGCATTGCATATTCCTGATTTTGGCGAACTCAGAAGTTGGCCGGTATTGCAGGAAGTATTGGGTTAGATCAATCTTTTTACCGTCATCGTATCTGTATCTTCTATCAAGAGTAATCCAGGTTGCTTACCTTTTTCAATACTGCCCAGCGTATCATCAAAACCCAAAGCAACAGCACCATTGTAAGTGGCCCATTGCAATACTTCCGCAAATGGTATTTGTGGGAAATGTTGACGAATAGTTTTAATCTCTGCTGCAATACTGAGTTGATGATTGCTAGCGAGACTATCCGTACCTAAACAGATTTGTGCATCATGCTTGCGCAATAGCTCAATTGGCGGCACTTTGTTTTCGATATATAAATTGGCGTTTATGCAGCAGCAGTAATGAATCGCTTGATGCTGCGCTTTGATGAACTGCAGATCTGCTTCACTGATGCAGGTGTTGTGTACCAACAATGTGGCTGCGGTATCGCGCAACCAAGGCAGATAGGTTTGTACACTGCTTTGGTGATAAGGTTTGGTGAAGCTGATGTCAACACCCAAAGTCTCATACAGACGAAAGAAATCACCTGAAGCATCTTGATACAGTGTATCTTCTGCAGCAGTTTCTTGATTGTGGATGCTGATGATTTTTCCTTTGCTGTGTGCATTGATCATCCCAAACAACTCCGGTGAAACTGAGTAAGGTGCATGTGGCACGATAGATACATGCGGCAAAGCATTGATGAATGCCTGATATACTTGTTCAATATTCGCGAAACGTTGTGTTGCGATACCCGGCACATAGCCCGTTACTTCAATAAAGTTTCTATAGCGCAGTTTGCTGGCTTGTTTTGCCTGAATGGTAAATGGCGTATTGCTGATATCGCCAACAGCTACAATTCCTGCTTCATGCATTGCCTTATCTGCTGCTTCAATAGCGCTTGCTATTGTCTCTTCCGGAAAATGTCTTTGTTGAAATACACCAATGAGAAAATCAACCAGTCCTGTTCTTTCAGGAAGCATACTGTACATATGGCTCAGCTCCAAGTGGCAGTGCGCATTAATGAATCCCGGGCATATGGTGCCATGAACTAACTGCACATCATCACCGGCCTCAGCCTCATTCACCAGATCCAGAATATTACCCTGATTATCTGTAATGACCACAAGCGATTGATGCAGCATCTCTTTGCCGGTAAACAAACGGTCTGCAAGAAATTTTTGGTAGCTCAAGCGAATATTTATCCGAAGGTATTAAAACTTATGGCCATTCATATTTGTGACTAAGCGCACACAATCAATAACACTTGTTAGTATATGCGCCATCAAATGCCAAGGAATTGTGAATCTGCCCAGGCAAATCGGAAACAACACATAATATTAACTATGTTTGTCATATCTATTCAAAGCAGGTACATGTTTAAGCAAGCACGTTTATTGTCAACCTATAAATCTGTTGCAGGTTTTTTTGCCGCATTGAATTGGATATTGGTATTTCTTGCGGCCAGTATTGCTGGTCCTGCATTAGCAGCAAGTGGCTCACAAGCACAATTTGGTCATGCTGTTATTACACCTGTTGTTCCGCCTGCACCTTTAGTTGGTATTGTAGATCCTGCTCAACTGCCGGAAAGCAATGAAACCGTAGATGAAGATGGTGCTAATGAATCTGATGATGAAGAGCGGTCGTCTTTCTTCGCTGATTATGTTCAACATAATACTGCACAGATATTGCAGCAGTTGCAGCAAGTAAAAACGTTTCGTTTTCAATTGGCTGCTCAGCAAAATGAATCCATTCCTTTGTTCGTTTTGCATCATTCCTGGAAAGCCCACCTTATCTAAATAGTACTATTTCGCAGTGCTACAGCTATGTAGGCTGCTTGTACCATGCATTGCATGGACATTCACTTTGTACTCAGCATCCTTGCTGACGATTCGTTTTACAAACAAGTACTATTTCATGAAGTATATTTTTACATTTGCCTTACTGGCAACAATATTTGCTGTTTCCGCTTGTGGTAACAAGCACGAAGAAAAAGAAGAAGAACCCGTTTTTATCGTTACAAGCCCTATACAACGAGATACTATTTTGTATAAGGAGTATGTTGGTCAGATCCATTCTGCCAGCCACATTGAGTTACGCTCACAAGAGAAAGGCTATCTGGAGAAAATATTTGTAGATGAGGGCCAGTTTGTACGCAAGGGGCAGCTCATGTTCAAAATCATGCCGGTAATTTATCAGGCTGAAGTAGAGAAAGCCAGAGCTGAAGTAAACTATGCAGAGATAGAGTATAACAATACCAAAAGTCTGGCCGACAATAATGTTGTTTCGCCCAATGAGTTAGCACTAACCAAGGCAAAACTAAATAAGGCCAGAGCTGAATTGTCTTTGGCGCAAGCTCATTTAGGCTTTACCGATATCCGTGCGCCGTTTAACGGCATTATGGACAGGCTACAAAAGCGATTGGGTAGTTTAATTGATGAAGGAGAATTGCTCACCAGTTTGTCTGATAACAGTAAGATGTGGGTGTATTTTAATGTGCCCGAAGTAGAGTATCTGGATTATGTGAAGAAAGCCAAATCAGATCGTAACCAGAAAGTCTTGTTACAAATGGCCAACAAGCAGTTGTTCGATCAACAGGGTGTGGTAGAAACGATTGAAGCAGACTTCAATAATGAAACAGGCAATATTGCTTTCCGTGCCACTTTCCCAAACCCAAAGGGCATATTACGCCATGGTGAAACGGGTAATATTCTTATGCCCGTTGCTTTTAAAGGTGCCATACTGATTCCGCAAAAAGCTACTTATGATGTGCTGGATAGAAAGTATGTATATGTGGTAGATGAAAATAATACCCTGAAGGCAAGGGAAATCACCATCGCACAAGAAATGCCACACGTGTATGTGGTTGCATCAGGTATTGGTCCTAAAGACAAGATCCTTGCTGAAGGTCTTGGTAAGGTTAGGAACAATGAGAAGATCAAATACAATTTTGTTCCCTATGAGAAAGAGCTCGCTGAGTTAAATCGTTTGCACGCCGAGTAAGGCAGGAACCGTAAAAAGAAGTATTATGTTTAACAAGTTTATACAAAGACCGGTTCTTGCTATTGCCTTATCCGTAGCTATTGTGTTCATGGGTTTATTGGCAATCAAGACCTCGCCGGTTGCACAGTTTCCGGAAATTGCCCCGCCAAGGGTGAATATATTTATTGAGTTTCCAGGCTCCAATGCAGATGTGTTGGTGAAATCAACGCTAACGATTTTGGAGCGTGCGATCAATGGAGTGCAGGGTATGCAGTACATGTTGTCTGATGCCACTAGCGCCAGTGAAGCAAGTATTGAAGTCATCTTCGAGCCAGGTACAGATCCTACACTTGCAGCAGTAAGGGTAAAGTCCAGAGTAGATCAGGTCATGACCAATCTGCCACCACTGGTACAAAGAGAGGGTGTGATTATCTCGCCCCTGCAGCCCAGCATGTTGATGTACCTCAACCTCTACAGCAATGACAATAGTGTAGATGAGAAATTCCTTTTTAACTATGCCAATACCCATATTCTACCGGAGTTACAGCGTATCAAGGGTATGGGCTTTGCGCAAGCGATTGGTAGCCGCGCATTTGCTATTCGTGTATGGTTGAATCCTGATAGAATGCGTGCATACAATATCTCAGCAGATGAAGTATTGAAAGCAATTGATGAACAAAGTGTACTCGCTCGTCCCGGTCGTGTGGGTTTGAGTTCGGGTAAAACAGCACAGTCGCAGGAATATGTGTTTACGTATAAGGGTTGGTTCAATACCCCTGAACAGTATGAAAATATTGTTATCAAAGCCAGCCCAGATGGGGAGATTCTGAAATTAAAAGATCTCGCGCAGGTAGAAGTGGGTAGTGAATTCGTAGATATTTATTCTAATAAAGATGGTCACCCTTCAGCTTCCTTGGTATTGAAGCAAAACCCCGGCAGTAATGCCAGAACTGTTATTGAGGATGTAAAGGCCAAGTTGGAATCTTTGAAAAAAGACTTCCCGCCTGGTATTGATTATGAAATCAATTATGATGTATCGAAGTTTGTAGATGCTTCAATAGAAAAGGTATTACATACTTTGTTTGAAGCGTTTATACTGGTGACGATTGTGGTCTTTGTTTTCCTTGGTGATCTGCGTTCAACCTTTATCCCTATTCTGGCTGTACCTGTTTCATTGATTGGTGCATTTGTGTTGATGAATGTATTCGGGCTAAGTATTAACCTGATTACATTGTTTGCATTGGTGTTGGCGATTGGTGTAGTAGTAGATGATGCTATCGTGGTAGTAGAGGCAGTACACGTGAAAATGGAAGAGGAACATCTCTCTCCTTTCGCGGCGGTGAAAAAAGTGATCAGAGAAATCAGTGGCGCCATCATTGCCATTACGTTGGTGATGACTTCTGTATTTGTGCCGATTGCATTCATGGATGGTCCGGTTGGGGTATTATATCGTCAGTTCTCATTAACCATGGCAAGTGCCATTGTCATCTCAGGTTTTGTGGCATTAACCTTAACACCTGTTTTGTGTGCAATATTGCTGAAGAATACACATGGAAAGCCTAAGCGTAAAACGCCGGTTACATTATTTCTTGATTGGTTTAATAAAACTTTTGAGAAAGCAACGGGCAAATACACCAAGTTTCTGCTCTTAATCGTGAATAGAAAAACGGTGACTTATGGTATTCTATTCTTGTTTGGCTTAGGTATCGTGGGTGTTAATAGAGTATTGCCAGCTGGGTTTATTCCAAGTGAAGATCAGGGGCAGATATATGCCATCATTCAAACGCCTCCGGGTACAACACTGGAGCGTACCAATGAAATTTCCAGAAAACTGCAGCATTTAGCGAAAGAAGTAGAGGCTGTGTCTTCTGTTACTTCATTGGCTGGATATGAAATTTTGACGGAAGGCCGCGGTTCTAACGCAGGTACTTGTTTGATCAACCTGAAAGATTGGTCAGAGCGAAAGCAATCAGTAAAAGAAGTGATCAAAGAGTTAGAAGAGAAGTCAAAAGACTTGCCGGCTAATATCGAATACTTTGAACCCCCTGCTGTTCCTGGCTATGGTACATCTGATGGTTTTTCACTGCGTTTATTGGATAAGCAAAGTGATGTGGATTATCAGGAATTTGATAGGGTAAATGCTGAATTTCTCGCTGCTTTGAAAAAGCGAAAAGAATTGGCTGGTCTGTTCGCCTTTTATTCAGCCAAGTATCCACAGTATGAAATTTTTGTAGATAATGCTTTGGCCATGCAGAAGGGTGTGTCAGTAGGTGATGCAATGGAGAACCTGAATATCATGGTCGGCAGTACGTATGAGCAAGGCTTTATTCGCTTCAATAACTTTTATAAAGTATATACACAGGCAGGTCCTGAATTCAGGAAGCAACCTTCTGATATCCTGAACATGTATATCAAGAATGATCATGGAGAGATGGTGCCTTATTCTGCGTTCATGAAGATCAAGAAAACGCAGGGGCCTAATGAGATCTCCCGATATAATCTTTATATCTCCTCCTTAATCAATGGTGTTCCTGCAAAAGGCTATTCATCTGGGGATGCTATTAATGCGATCAAAGAAGTAGCTGCGCAGTCCTTACCACGCGGCTATGATATTGCATGGGAAGGTTTGTCATACGATGAAGCCAGAAGAGGTAATGAGGCTTTGTATATTTTCTTAGTAGTTATCTTCTTTGTTTACCTGATTTTGGCTGCACAATATGAGAGCTTCTTATTGCCCTTTGCTGTGTTGCTATCGATCATCCCGGGCATATTCGGTTCTTTCTTGCTCTTGAAATCCATGGGTCTGGCGAATGATGTGTATGCGCAAGTTGGCCTGATCATGCTTGTGGGTTTATTAGGAAAGAATGCCGTATTGATTGTAGAGTTTGCTGTGCAGAAACACAACAAAGGCATGTCTGTATTTGATGCAGCGATTGAAGGTGCCAAAGCGCGTTTTCGTCCCATCCTGATGACCTCTTTTGCTTTCATTGCAGGGTTAATACCATTGGTTATAGCCAAGGGTGCAGGTGCTATTGGTAACCATACCATTGGTTCTTCTGCATTAGGTGGTATGTTGTTCGGAACCATCTTCGGTGTAATTGTGGTGCCTGGTCTCTATTACATCTTCGGTAAACTACAGGAAGGCAGACATCTTATTCGCAATGAAGATGAAAACCCATTGAGCGAAGATTTTGTAGAGTCCAGAAATGAGGCTGCACTTAGTAAGCGCATTCAAAAAATTATCAAACGAATCAGGAAAAATAACGATGAAGAAAATAACAGTTAAATATGTGGTAGCTTTTGTTGTTATCACATGGCTGGGTGGTTGTAAGATTCCTGCTATCACGGGCAAGACAGAAAATAAAACTGTTCCTGCCGCATATCAGCAATCTACAGACAGCGTTAACTCTGCTACCATTCCTTGGCGTAGTTACTTTAATGATACATACCTCACAGCTTTAATCGATACCGCACTACACAATAATCAGGAATTGAATATTGTGCTGCGCGAGATTGAAATGAGCAACAATGAGGTAATGGCCAGACGAGGAGAATATTTACCTTTTGTTCAACTACGTGCAGGTGCTTTAACAGATAAAAATGGGAAGTACACATGGAATGGATTCAACGAAGAAGACTTAAAAACCAATCCAGATAAAGCACCGAAGTATTACGGCGACTTTGTGTTAGGTGCAACGATGTCTTGGGAGTTGGATGTTTGGAAGAAGTTGCGCACTGCCAAGAAATCAGCTGTGTTGAGGTATTTGTCTACTATTGAAGGCAAGAATTTTCTGATCACCAACATTGTTGGAGAGATTGCCAATAGCTATTACGAGTTGATGGCTTTAGATAATCTCTTGGCCATTATTCAGCAGAATATTGAACTGCAGAGTACTGCTTTGCAAATTGTGAAGCTGGAAAAAAATGCCGCCAAAGTATCGCAGTTGGCTGTCAACAGGTTTGAGGGACAATTACTCAACACAAAGAATCTACAGTTTGCCATCAAACAGCAGATTGTAGAAACGGAGAATAGGATTAATCTGCTTACAGGTCGATTTCCTCAGCCGGTGCCGCGTAATACAGCAGGGTTTAATCAATTGGGTGTAGGTGATGTTGCTGCAGGATTGCCATCACAATTGCTCACCAATAGACCGGATATCCGTCAGGCAGAATTAGCACTTGCGGCTACAAAGCTGGATGTTCAAGTGGCGAGAGCCAATTTTCTTCCTTCGTTTCGCTTAACTGCGGGTATGGGTTTGAATGCTTTCAATCCAGCATATGTATTGAGGCCAACCGCATTGATGTATGAACTGGCCGGAGATGCTGTTGCACCATTGATTAATAGAAAAGCGATTGAAGCAACCTATTTCAATGCTAATGCGAAGCAGGTGCAAGCAGCTTATGAGTATGAACGTACCATTTTGAATGCACACATTGAAGTGGTGAATCAATTATCTGGCATTGAGCAGTATACCCAAAGTTTTGAGACGAAAGCCAAGGAGGTGGAAATACTAACCCAGTCTATTACGATTTCTAATGACCTCTTTCGTTCTGCAAGGGCAGACTATATTGAAGTCTTACTGACACAGAAAGAGGCGTTGGATTCCAGAATTGAACTGATAGAAATCAAGCTTATGCAATTACAGGCCAAGGTGAATATGTATAAAGCCTTGGGCGGCGGCTGGAAATAAGCTTTGTTCTAAGGGCTTACCCCCAAGTCCCGGTACAGTGCACAGACCTAGTCTGTGCGGCTCCCGGGTATTTTGTTTTTGATGCATGTCAATTTATTGATTGGCTCTCTTGCATCGAATATGAATTCGTGTAACTTTCTGAAAACTTTGTATATGCGTAAGCATTGTCTTCGATTGGTTTGTCTGCTGTTATTTGTAACTGGTTTTGTTCAAGCACAGGAAGTGATTAAACTCTATCCCGGTAAAGCGCCCGGTTCAGAAGATTGGAATTGGTCTGAGCAATACTTAGAGAAAAATGCTTGGAATACGCCCATCGTCTATAATGTAGCAGATCCCACATTAACTGTTTTCAAACCGGCAGCAGCTAAAGCTAATGGTGCAGCAGTGGTGATTTGTCCCGGTGGTGGTTTTTTGGCACTTTCAATAGAAAGCGAAGGATTTGGTGCAGCACGCTGGCTGGCCGAAAAAGGGGTTACCTGTTTTGTGCTCAAGTATCGTTTGGCCAAAGCATCGGGTAATGACCCCATCAAGGATTTTACAGCTTCTTTTACAGATAAATCCATTCAAAGCAGACAACAAGCATCTATACCGCTGGGTATTGCTGATGGAAAAGCAGCAATTGCTTATGTGCGTTCGCATGCAGCGGACTTTGGTATTGATCCAAAACGAATTGGTATCATGGGTTTTTCTGCTGGCGGTACTGTGGCTGGCAGCGCCTTATTTGGTTATACCCCTGAGAACAAGCCTGATTTTGCTGCACCTATTTATGCTTTTTTGCCTCCTGATATGCAAGGCACTGTTGCTGCCGATGCCCCACCGCTGTTTCTGACAGTGGCATCTAACGATCAGCTAAACCTGCAGGACCATTCTGTGGCATTATATACTAAGTGGAATACCGCCAAAAAGCCGGTAGAATTGCATGCTTATGCCAGCGGCGGACATGGATTTGGCGTTAAGCAACAGCAATTACCCAGCGATTCTTGGATAGAAAGGTTCTGGGAATGGCTGCAAAATCAGGGTTTTACGAAGAAATAAATTTTATTGCGCTAAAATTTTATTGAAAATCAATTAGTTGCAAAGATGCGCTAAAAAATAATCTCCATTTTCTTTGGTGAAACGGCCTGGTGGTGCCTACCTTTGCCGTCCGAAATTTTTCGGAAGCAATCCGGTGGGTTAGCGCCGGTTCACCTAAAATGTTTTTAATATGAGTAAACTTCATTTCACCACCAAGCATGCGAATGCGGCTACCGTGCAACGCAATTGGTACGTTGTAGACGGTACTAATCAAACCGTGGGTCGTATGTGTTCTAAGATTGCAGCTGTTCTCCGTGGTAAGAACAAAGCGTATTACACGCCTCACGTTGATTGTGGTGATTACGTAATCGTGATCAATGCAGACAAGGTTGTTTTCACTGGTAACAAGTTTGAAGACAAAGTGTATCAGAACTTCTCTGGTTATCCAGGCGGTCTGAAAGAAGAAATCGCTAAGGATTTGCTGAAGCGTCGTCCTGAAGTGGTTGTAGAAAGAGCGGTAAAAGGTATGTTACCTAAAAACCGTCTGGGCCGTAAGATGTACAAGAAGCTGTTTGTATATGCAGGTAGCAGCCATGCGCACACTGCACAGAATCCCAAAGAGCTGAAATTCTAATTCCAACAACATTCCAAATACAGATAAATGGAAAAACAAAAAAACGCAGTTGGTCGTCGTAAAGAAGCGGTTACCCGTGTGTTCATCAGCAAGGGTGACGGTAAGATCACTGTAAACGACAAGGATTATAAAGAATATTTTCCGCTGGTATACCTGCAGAATCAGGTAGAAGCGCCTTTAAAGACTGCCGATGTGGTAGGTAAGTTTGATGTACTCATCAACGCTGCCGGTGGTGGTCTGAAAGGTCAGGCTGAAGCTGCAAAATTGGGTATTGCCCGTGCATTGCTCGAGATCAACCCAGAGTTCCGTCCTGCTTTGAAAGCAGCCGGTTACCTGAAGCGTGATCCGCGTGGTGTTGAGCGTAAGAAGTTCGGTCACAAAAAGGCCCGCAGAAGCTTCCAGTTCAGCAAGCGTTAATCGCAGCAATGTCCATGGTCCATTGTCGATGGTCCATGGTTCGCGAGACTATCGACAAACTAATTTTGAAACTTTTATACAAATCATACAATGGAAAATAACACTTCATTGCAACAGCAATTACTCGAAGCCGGTGTACATTTTGGTCACCTGCGTAAGAAGTGGAACCCCAAGATGTTGCCTTATATCTTCGCTGAGAAGAAAGGTATTCACATCATTGACCTGAACAAAACTGTTGATCACCTGCAGGAAGCTGCAGCTGCTATGAAGCAGATTGCGAAGAGCGGTAAGAAGATCATGTTTGTTGCTACTAAAAAGCAGGCCAAAGAAATCGTGAGCGAATGTGCTAAGCGTGTAAACATGCCTTATGCTACTGAGCGTTGGTTGGGTGGTATGTTGACAAACTTCAACACAGTTCGTAAGAGCGTGAAGAAGATGCAGAGCATTGAGAAGATGCTGAACGATGGCAGCGCTGAAAGCCTGACCAAGAAAGAGCGTCTGACATTGAGCCGCGACAAGGACAAAATGGAAAAAGTACTGGGTGGTATCGCTCAGCTGGGTCGTCTGCCAGCAGCTTTGTTCATCGTTGACATTGGTCACGAGCACATCGCTTTGGCTGAAGCCAAGCGCCTGGGTGTAACAACCTTCGGTATGGTAGATACTAATTGCGATCCTAACAAAGTAGACTTCGCTATTCCTGCGAATGACGATGCTACCAAGAGTATCGCAATCATCACCAACTACATCACTGCAGCAATCGCTGAAGGTCTGGCTGAGCGTCAGGCTTCAAAAGATGATGATGATTCTTCTGATGATACCAACGAGAACGAGCGTAAAGCTGCGCGTCTGTTGGCTGAAGCTGAAGCAGAATCTGGCCGTGGTGGTAAGGGTCGTGGTGGTAACGCACCTAAGCGTCGCGTTCCTGCTACACGCAGACCAGCTGGTAAATAATTGATCAGATAGTGATTGGGTCATTAGTCATTCAGTACACTGTTTGATTATTGACCCAATTCGCATATATCTCTACATAACATCTTAAACATAATTATTATGAGTACAGCCGTAGCTATTACAGCCGCTGATATCAACAAGCTCCGTCAGGCCACAGGTGCCGGTATGATGGATTGTCGCAAAGCATTAACAGAAACCAATGGCGATTTTGAAGCAGCTATCGACTGGTTGCGTAAGCAGGGTCAGAAAGTTGCAGCAAAGCGTAGCGATCGTGAAGCAAAAGAAGGTGTGGTAATTGCCAAGACTTCTGCTGATAACAAAACTGGTTTCGTTGTATGTATCAGTTGCGAAACTGATTTCGTGAGCAAGAATGCTGATTTCGTTGCATTTGCACAGAGCATTGCAGACGCAGCTGTTGCAAACGATGTGAAGAACGCTGAAGAACTGAACGAAGTAACCATCAATGGTGCTAAGGTTGCTGATATGATCAACGACAAGCTGGCTGCCATCGGTGAAAAGATTGGTGTTGCTAAGTTTGAGCGAGTAGAAGCACCTTATGTAGCTTCTTATATCCACGGTGCTTACAGAATGGGTGTATTGGTTGCCTTGAACAAAGAAGCAGCTGAAGCTGGTAAGGATGTAGCGATGCAGATTGCTGCGATGAATCCGCTGGCTGTAGATGCAAACAGCATTCCTGCTGAAACCATCGAAAGAGAGAGAGCCATTGTTATCGAGACAATGAAAGCTGATCCTAAGATGGCTGGTAAGCCTGATGAAATGCTGTCTAAGATTGCTGAAGGTAAACTGAATGCATTCTTCAAAGAGAACACTTTGTTGGCACAGCCTTTCGTAAAGGATGGCGGCATCACTGTAGAAGCTTACCTGAAGTCTGCAGGCGACGTAACAGTAAACGCTTTCAAGCGCGTAGCACTGGGTTAATTCGATACAAGTATATCGGTATATTGAAAAGGGACGCAACTGCGTCCCTTTTTCGTTTGGCATTATTTCAAAAAAACAGGTTCTTTGCAGCGAAACAACTGCACAACATGTTACCCAGATACAAACGCATCCTCCTCAAATTATCCGGTGAAGCGCTCTTAGGTGATCAGCGTAATGGAGACCCATTCAATCCTCAGATCATTGAACAGTATGCGCAGGATATCAAAGAAGTGATTAATCTGGGCGTTCAAGTTGCGATCGTAATTGGTGGTGGTAATATCTACCGAGGCATGAATGAAGCCGAAAGTGGTATTGAACGTGCACATGGTGATTATATGGGTATGTTGGCAACCGTCATCAATGGTATGGCTATGCAGGCCATGCTGGAAAAGATTGGTGTGTACACACGATTGCAGAGTGCCATTAATATGGAGCAAGTAGCTGAACCTTATATCCGTCGTAAAGCCATGCGCCACTTGGAAAAAGGTCGCGTGGTGATTTTCGGTGCTGGTACTGGTAACCCATATTTTACAACAGACACAGCAGGCTCGTTGCGCGCTATTGAAATGAAAGCAGATGTGATTTTAAAAGGAACACGTGTAGATGGTATCTATACAGCAGACCCGGAGAAAGATCCTACTGCAACAAGATTTGAAAAAATCAGCTTTCAGGATTGTATCAGCAAGAACCTGAAAGTAATGGATATGACCGCTTTCACTCTTTGTATGGAAAACAAATTGCCCATTATCGTATTCGATATGAACAAGCCAGGTAACCTCATGAGTGTGGTGCAGGGTATGAATGTGGGTACGCTGGTTTGCTAATTACCGCTGGCGTAATTTTTTTTCGGGCAAGGAGGGGGCATCCTAACTTCACGCTAACATGAGGCGCTTATCATTCCTATTCATTGTGCTGCTAAGCAATGCAGCGTATGCCCAGCAACGTTTTACGTTGGCCGATGTGGTGAACACAACGTTGAAGAATTCATTGGACATTGAGATTGCCAAGAATAATCTTGAGATCAATAGTATCAACAACAATATTGGTAATGCCGGTGGATTACCCACGGTTAACCTCAATGCCAACTACAACGAGAACTCTACCAGCGTTAACCAAAAACTGAATAATGGTAATACCATTGAGCGCGCTGGTGCACGTGCCAATACCTTAACGCCTAATGTGCAGGCAAGTATCTTACTCTTCAATGGTTTTCGTGTGAAGGCAACGCAAAAGCGTTTGCAAGAGTTAGAGTTAATGAGTAAGGAGCAACTGAATGCGCAAATTCAGAATGCAATTGCTGAAGCCATGGTGAAGTACTATGATATTGTTCGTCAGCAGAGTTATTTTAGAACCATACGCCAGTCAATTGAACTTTCTGCTAAACGCTTGGAAATTTTACAAGCAAAAAAAGAAGCAGGCTTATCTAATAACGTAGAAATTTATCAGGCAGAAGTTGACCTGAATGCTCGTAAGCAAGATTTACAAACACAACAACTCATACTGGATCAAGCGAAGACAGATTTGCTGAATATCATGAATATGAAGCCTGATTTGAAGATTGATATTCAGGATACAATTCTTGTTGACAAATCAATTGTATTGGATAGTGTGATGAAGATGATTCCCTTGAATCCACAACTACTATCTGCCAATCAAATGATCCGCGTAAGTGAACAGGCAGAGAAAGAAATTCAGGCTCAGCGTTATCCAGCTATTCGTTTCAATACAGGGTTTAATTACAGCCGTAACTATAGTCAGGCTGGTTTATTCATACTCAACCAAAGCTATGGTCCATTTGCCGGTATCAACCTGCAAATGCCATTGTACAATGGTGGTATTCTCAAGCGTCAGGAGAAAACAGCCCGCATTGATGTGAAGAACGCCACTTTACAAAGAGACAATCTCGTAAATGCTTTGGAAGCTGGAGCAGTAAGAACTTATCAGGGCTATCGCAATGCCTTGCAGCAGCGAGATGCAGAACTAAAGAACTATGCAACTGCACAAACCCTACTTGATTTAATCATGGAGCGTTACAAGCTGAATCAGGCAACAATCCTTGATGTGCGTGAAGCGCAAAAGAGCTTTGAAGATGCCGGTTACAGACTGGTTAACCTGAGTTATGCAGCCAAAGTGGCTGAGATAGAACTCAAGCGTTTGTCCAGTACCCTGCTCAAGGATTAAGCCTGGCTACCCGCTGGTTTCACAGATTTTACTGCTGTTTCCTGTTCTGTTTGCACAGATTGCTTAGCTGCAGGTGTACTGCCAGAGAGATAAGCAACCATGACCATTGGTACCATCAGGATGATAAAAGCGTAACTGATAAAATTGATCTTTTTCATTTTGTTTTGTTTGCATATTTGACGGCAAATGAAGCATTTCGTTACACCGTTCATCATCACATAAAGATGTGAAAAGTCTTTTTCGAACTTCCTTAACAATTGGCTGAAATCCTTATCTATCCTGCATTACATCAACTATATTGCAGTAAAATCAACCTGATGTCATTGATTCAGTCTAAACTGCCAACCGTTGGTACTACCATCTTTACGGTGATGAGCCAATTGGCCCTTGAACATGGTGCTGTGAACCTCGGTCAGGGCTTTCCAGATTTTCCGATGAGTAGCGATCTGACAGATTTAGTAGCCAAAGCCATGCGCGATAATTTCAATCAATACACGCATATGGCCGGATTGCCTCTGCTGCGCGAACGTATTGCAGCCAAAGTGGCCATGTTGTATGGAACAGAAATACATCCCGATACAGATATCACGATTACTCCTGGCGGTACTTATGCGATTTACACAGCTTTGACTACCGTGCTGCAACCGGGAGATGAAGTAATTGTGTTTGAACCTGCTTACGATAGTTATATTCCCAATATTGAAATCAATGGCGGCATAGCTGTGCGCATTCCACTGAACTATCCGGACTATTCTATTCCATGGGATAAAGTGAAGGAATCCATCAACCCAAAGACGCGCATGATCATGATCAACTCACCGCATAATCCAACCGGTGCTGTGTTGAGAGAGTCGGACATGTTGCAGTTGATGGAGCTTGTGCGCAATACACAAATCCTGATCTTGAGTGATGAAGTTTATGAGCACTTGATCTTCGATGGTATTCCACACCAAAGCATTTTGCGCTATCCTGAATTACTACACAGAAGTTTTGTGTGCTTCTCATTCGGTAAAACCTATCACTGCACCGGATGGAAATTAGGTTATTGTATTAGTAGCCCTGCATTGATGAAGGAATACAGAAAAGTGCATCAGTTCAATGGTTTTTGTTGCGATACACCCAAGCAAGTGGCTTTGGCTGAATATATCCAAAACAAAGAAGCTTATCTCACTTTAGGAAGTATGCTACAGCAAAAGCGTGATTATTTCCGCAAGCTGATGGCATCAACGAGATTGAAATGTATTCCATCGCATGGCAGTTATTTTGAGTGCTACAGTTATGCTGGTATTAGCGATGAAAATGATAAAGACTTCGCAGTGCGTTTAACAAAGGAGTTTGGTATTGCCACCATTCCTGTCTCTGCTTTTTATAAGGATGGCAAAGATGATCGGGTAATACGTTTCTGCTTCGCGAAGCAAGAAGAGACCTTAGATAAAGCAGTAGAACAATTGATTCGGTTATAAATAAAAAGTCCCGAGTGCATCGGGACTTTTCTATCTTATCTCCATCCATCGCCATCGAGCATATTACCGATACCACCGAGGATAGAACCTTCTTCTTTTCGTTGATACGTACCATAGGCAAGAATTCTACCAGCCAGTCTGCTGATCGGTAAACTTTGTATCCACACTTTACCCGGGCCACGCAGTGTAGCAAAGAACAAGCCTTCTCCACCAAATAAGGTGTTCTTAATGCCCCCTACAAATTGGATATCATAATCTACACCGGCAGTGAAGCCAACGATACAACCTGTATCAATCTTCAGCAATTCGCCGGGCTGTAAAGTTTTCTCTTGCACAAAGCCGCTGGCATGTAAGAAAGCCATGCCATCACCTTCCAGTTTTTCCATGATAAAGCCTTCGCCACCAAATAAGCCGGTACCCAACTTACGCTGAAACTCAATACCGATGCTCACACCCTTGGCAGCACAGAGAAATGCATCTTTCTGACAGATAACCCTGCCGCCTAATTGTTGTAAATCCAGCGGAACAATTTTACCTGGATAAGGTGAGGCAAAGCTGATGCGTTTTTTACCTTGAACAGTATTGGTAAATGCTGTCATGAATAGGTTTTCACCTACCAGCATTCTTTTACCAGCACTAAACAACTTGCCGAGTAAACCGCCTTGCTGTTGCTGACTGCCATCACCAAAAATGGTTTGCATTTGAATGCCATCATCCATCATCATAAATGCACCGGGTTCAGCAATGGCTGTTTCGTTAGGATCCAGTTCTACTTCTACATACTGCATTTCTTCACCGAAGATGCGGTAGTCTATTTCGTGATTGCTTCTCATATTCTTGTTTTGATAAAATTAGCAAGCTGTAAGTAGTGCTTTGGTACAAATTATTACAGTCGGTTCACCTACAGTATAAAAAAAGCCGCTCCCGGAGGAACGGCTATATGCTCACCAAAACCAACTGCTGTTTATTTGGAAGGGACTGGTTTCAGCTGACCCATCCATACTTTTTTACCTTGTATTCTTCTCACTAGGAACATTAGTCCAACGAAGATGAAGAAGAAGGGACCTAAGAAACCAAGTAAGGCGATAAACTTGGTACCATAGAATCTTTCCATCGGACGTTTCAGTCTTTCAGCGATGATATACATACTTGGTACCATCGTGAGTGTTAAGAAGAAGGCCAGGATTAGACCATAGATAATGGTCCAGCTCAATGGTCCCCAGAATACCACACTATCACCACCAAAGAAGATATGCGGATTCAAATGCTGGAAGAGCGATACGAAATCGATATTGAAACCAACTGCGAGTGGTATCAAACCTAACATGGTTGCCAAAGCAGTCAACAATACAGGAATGATACGAATTCTACCAGCCTGAATTGCTGCTTCGCGTAAACGCATACCACGACCGCGGAGCTCATCCGTAAACTCAATCAATAGAATGGCATTCTTCACCACAATACCGGCCAAACCAACCACACCTACACCCACCATGATGGTTGGTACATTCATTTTGGTTACTGCAATACCGAGGAGTACACCAATGATACTGAAGAAGATTTCGTTCAATACGATGAATGGTTTACTGAGTGAGTTAAACTGCAGTACCAATGTCATGAAAATCAAACCAAGGGCGATGGCCATGGCCCATCCTAAGAAAGAAATGGTTTCGGCTTGTTCTTCACCTTCACCGGTTTGCTTGATGCTAACACCGGCTGGTTTGTATTTATCATTGAACTCGTTCAATACTGGTTTGAGTCTTTCGTTTACATCAAATGGTGTGTAACCGCCAGTTACGTTACTATACAATGTAATTACACGCTTGTAGTTTTTACGACGGATACCACCTGCTGTATTGGTATAATCAACAGTTGCAACAGCACCCAATGGCACTTGCTTAATCTGACCGGTTGTGAAATCACGATAAGTGATCTTCATGTTCATCAGATCAGTGATATTGTTGCGTTGCAAATCGTTGTAACGAATCTGAATCTTGTATTCATCTTCATCAATCTTCAGTTTGCTGGCTTCACGTCCGAAGATGGCTGTACGCAATTCAAAACCAATTTGTCCTGTACTCAAACCAACCAATAAAGCTTTTTCACGATCCACATTCACACTGATTTCAGGGTTGCTGAGATCAATATCCAGTTTCAGGTTTTCAATACCTTCTACACGAACCGTATCGAGATAGTTCTTTAAAGATGTTGCCGTACTGGCGATGGCTTCGAAATCTTCACCAATCACTTCAATGTTAACTGGAGGTTGGGTAGGAGGTCCGCCCTGTTCTTGGTCAACAGTAATCAAAGCACCAGGAATTCCTTTTACGGCTGCGCGAATAGAATCGAGGTAAGGCATGGTTTTTTTACCATCACGTTTTTCAAATTCTACGAAAGAAATCTGAATACGACCCAGGTTACTTTGTGTGCTCTTATTTGGATCGTTGGGATCAGTTGCGCCAACAGCTACGTTACTGATGACACTTTCAACAATTGGATTGTTTTCACCCAACACATCGAATACACGCTTTTCCAAAACGGCTGTTACGCTATCTGTATAAGCTGTTTTGGTACCAACAGGCATTTTCAGGTAGGCGTAGATGATATTCGGATCACCACTAGGGAAGAACTGAATATCTGGTCCGCGTAATACAACCAATACTAATGAAATCGGGAAGAGCAGGAATAAGAAAGCTACTGACCATGCCGGTCTTGTGCCTTTTAATGCCCAACGCAATAGTTTTTCATATCGATCCATTAAGCTCGGCAGAAAACCATGCTGAAACTTATAGATGGTTGCTTTCAGTACATAATTATTCAACACAGCAAGAATGGCTAACAGCAACAAGAAGTTGGCAAAACCATGCCAGCTGGCTAAGTGAAGCAAGAGACCCATGGCAACAAATAACCACCAATACCATTTTTTGAAGATGGCATTTTTGGGTTCATCAAACTCATGCCCTTCGGGCTTCATGGTAGAAACCGCAAATACAGGGTTGAAGATAAAGGCCACAATCAACGAAGCAGATAATGTCAAGATCAACATCGTTGGTAAATAGATCATGAACTTACCAATGATACCCTGCCATAGCAATAGCGGAAAGAATGGCGCCAACGTAGTAACAGTACCGGCTAATACGGGAATGAATACTTCACCGGCAGCTTCTTTGGCGGCGCGTACAACAGGTACACGGCCATTGGCATAGATACGGTGTGTATTCTCAATCACCACAATCGCATCATCCACAATAATACCCAAGCCAAAGAGTAGGGCAAATAGTACGATAAAGTTCAACGTGATAGAAGTACCTACGATATAATCACCCAGTGGTAAGAATAAGAAGGCAACAAATACAGAGAGTGGCACACTCAATGCCACGAAGAAGGCATTGGTTACACCCATAAAGAACATCAGAATCACCAATACCAGCACAAAACCAATGATGATGGTATTCACCAGTTCATTGAAAGAAGTCTTTGTTTGTTTACTCTGATCACCGGTGAAACTTACTTTCAGGCTCTGTGGTAATTCCTTAGCCTTATACATGTCTGCTACAATCTCTTTTACCTTGTCTGCTGTTTCAATCAGGTTCTCACCAGCACGCTTCACGATATTGACTGTAACTACATTCTTTCTATCAAGACGGCTATAGCTTTCTTTTTCTTTTACCGTATCAATTACTTGTGCAATGTCTTTCAGGTAAATCGCTTGGCCGTAGATATTCTTGACAATAATGTTCTGCATTTCCATGGCAGAAACAAACTGACCTTTCACACGCAGTGAACGATTCATATTACCTACTTCTACCAGACCACCACTCACATCTCTGTTTTCATTGGCGATAGCTTGTGCGATATCGTTGAAAGAAACCTTGGAGACTTCCATTTTGGTTTTATCAACGTTGATCTGGATCTCTCTTTCTGGTGCACCAACAATCTCTGCTTTGCTGATCATGGGTAGTTCCTCAAAGCGATCCTGCAGCTTGTCTGCATACTCTTTCAGTTTAACCGCATCGTAATCACCACTCACGTTCACAAACATGATAGGCAGTTCACTGAATGTAAATTCCTGTACGTTTGGCTGAACAGTGAGGTCGGTAGGTAAGTCTGTCTTGGCACGATCAACAGCATTCTTCACTTTGTCTTTGGCGATGTCAACATTTACATCGGTTTCAAATTCTACAGTGATTAAGCTGAAGTCCTGCTGAGAGATTGAGTTTACTTTTTTGATCTTGGCACCGGTTAAGCCCTTGATTTGTTTTTCGATGGGTCTGGTAACCAAGTTCTCCATGTCTTTAGGAGAAGTACCAAAGTAAATAGTAGACACACTGATCGTGGGTACCACGATATCAGGGAACTGTTCTTTTGGTAAGGTATTGAAAGTGCGCAAGCCCATCAGGGTAATGATGATGGTGATAATGTACATGGCTGTACGATTATCCACCGCCCAGCTGGTAGGCTTGAACTCTTTGAATTTTTGCGTGATATCTTTTAATACGCTCATAATAAGTGTTTTGGTCCTTCAGGTAATGCTGCCTGAAGGCGATTCATCATTTGATTTCAATCACCTGACCATCATACAAATCCTGATAGCCTTCTGTGATCAATTGTACGCCTACAGCTAAACCAGACTTCACTTCAATTCTGGTACCGTAGAGTTCACCAACGGTGATGGCTTTCTTTCTGGCCACCAGTTTGCCATTCTCTTTTTCTGCTACATACACAAACTTGCCTTTCTCATCTGTTTGTACAGTATTTACCGGAATAGCGATGGCATTATTGGCAGCATAATCCTGAATCTTGATATTGGCCAACTGATTAGGTCTGATATTGGCATCAAACGGAATCTTGGCTTCCACTTCAAATGCACGGGTAGTAGCACTGATGGTTCTGCCAGCTAAGGAAACGGTTGAGTTGTATTCTTTGCTGAGATCGGGTAACACAATCTTCACCTGAGTACCTTGCTTTACTTTACCGAGATAATTCTCCGGAACATCAGCAATCACTTTCAGGCTGTTGGTATTTACGATTTTGATTTGCGGACCCAGTGCAGTAGCGCCTACAAATGCTTCTCCAATCTTTACATTCACTTCATCTGCAATACCGCTCACATCACTGTATACCAGGCTTGTTTTCAATTGCTCTTCTGCAACTTTCACTTGTTCTTGAGCTGCTTTCAGATTCTTCTCTAATGTTTCCACATTTGTTTTAGCAGAAAGCAGTTGTACTTCTGTACCAATATTCTGATCCCAGAGATTTTTCTGGCGTTGATAAAGATTTTTGGCAAACTCTAATTGCACTTTGATAGTTTCCAGACTTTGCTTGGCAGCTGCTACGTTCTGTTTCATGATGGCATCATCTAAAACAGCAACAAGCTGACCTTTCTTAACAAAGTCGCCCTTCTTCACCAGTAATTGCTTCACCACACCGCCCATACCGCGTGGAGCGATGTAAGAGATATCATCTGCATCTACTTTTGCTTGCAAATCGATATAGTGAACAAACTGTTCTGCATTTAATACAGCTGCTGAAACCAGTTTCGCATTTGCGTTTGCCTTACTGGTGTCTGCCTGTGCAATTTCTGCTTCCAGTTTCAGGATTTGTGTATTCAGTGCATCATGATCTTTTTTCAGCTTAGCTAGTTGATCTTTTTTAGCCTCCAGTCCGCCGGTGGCTTTATCGCCGCCACAGGCACTGAACAGTACTGCGGCTGTTGTTGCGATTGCGATGGTATAATTGCGTATCATAAATCTGTTGTTGTAGTTTGGATTAATTGAGTTTTCCTAATGCTCTCATGTAGGCAATCTTTGCCAGTACTGCATTGTACAATGCACTGAAATAATTGCCCTGTGCAGTTTGTAGCTCTGTATCGGCGGTAAGCACTTCAAAACTGCTGCCAATACCCTGCTCATATTTTTTCTTGGTGGTATTGTACACATTCTGGGCCAGTTGCATATTTTTCTCAGCAGCATCCATCTGCTCAATATTGGTGATGAAGTTTTTCTTAGCTGCTAATTTCTGCAGGTCGATGCCCTGTTCAACTGTGTTGATAGTGTTGTTGTGCTTTTCCAAAGCAATTTTTGCCTGTTTGATTTTTTGATCACGTGCAAAGCCGGAGAAAATAGGTACGTTAATATTTACACCAACGATGGAGGTTGGGAACCAGGGATAGGCTGTACCGCTTTTGAAGAAGTTGAAATCCTGACGCAATGCGTTTCTGCTGTAATTCCAGTATGCCGCAATGGTTGGAATTCTACCCAGTTGGTTACGCTGAATATCGAGTTCGAGAAGTTTCTTCACTTTATTCAGTGCAAGTATTTCGTTGCGGTCTTCGTAGCGGAAATTTTCATCAGAAAGAATATCCTGCTTCACTTCTGTTGGGCTTAGCGGTGTAGTGAGTTCCAGCGTGTCTGCTTGCGGAATACCCATTTGTAATTTCAGGTTGGCATAGCCAATCTGTAATAGGTTGTCCAGTTGGGCTTTAGTTGTAGTCAAGTTATTCAGCAATACCTGTGTTTTTTCAATATCCAGTTTCTCTACAAAGCCGTTCTTGTACATTTCTGTCATGTCGTACAACAACTTTTCCAATCGCTTCTTGCTTTCATTTACATAATACTGTTGCTTTTGTGCAATCAGAATTGCGTAATAGGCAGTGTACACATTCTCACGCACTTTGTCTTCACCCACACGTACGTTCGCGCTGGCATAATCCATGGCAGTTTTTCTGGCTTTCAAACCCACGAATACATCAGCCT
This sequence comes from Chitinophagaceae bacterium, assembly GCA_019745155.1. Classification (GTDB taxonomy): domain Bacteria; phylum Bacteroidota; class Bacteroidia; order Chitinophagales; family Chitinophagaceae; genus JAFLBI01. Next base: position 43,882 of record JAIETM010000007.1, read on the forward strand.
GGAACAGCAATTGCTGTACAGTAAATCCTGCACTAGCTTGCCAGGGCACACCAAATTGTGCGGGAATGGTACCGAATGAACCGGGCATCTGAATAGGATTACCATTGCCATCTTTCACGCCTTCTTTGGTTAACACACCATACACAGAAGGTGAAATGAAATCTGGTAATACCTGGGTAGGGATTGCAAAGAAATGCTGGGTACTGATGGTACCACTGATCTGCGGATAAGCAGATCCTTCAATCTCCTTGTTTTTGGCGCGCTGGGCCTCATAGTCCAGCTTCAGGTTTTTTAAATCGTTCACCTGCTGCAAAGCCAGCTCTACCGCTTCTTTGGCCGATACAGTTCTTTTGGTCTGTGCTTCGGTCTGAAGAAACAACAGCAGCGGGGCCATGCAGAGGATGAATCTCAGGTTGCTTGCTCTCATTGTGTTGCTTTTAGTCTTTGTTGTTTGTATTGTTGAATTAGTTCGGTGCCTTTTTGAGTTGCCATGCCGAAAAGGAAGTTTTCGGTCATTTCTTTGAGGATCACTGCGGGGTTGTATTTTGATAGCAGTACATCCGGTGCCAAAATCATGAACATGGTGCCTACCCGGAAGCGGCTCAGGATATCGGCATTGATATCAGCTCGATACAAACCTTCTTCGATACCTCTTTCGATATTTTCCTTGGTAATTCTGCTGAAGAAGTCGTTTTTGTGTTCGTGCATCTTACGGAAGGCCTTAGGATGGTACTTTTCCAAGTCGAAAATGATTGAAGGGTTCATGCCTTTCAACATTTCTTGTACCATATCCATCGCCAAATACACTTCATGAATCGCATTGTCTGATTGGCCCTTGCAAAGGTTGCAATCATGCATATTCTCTTGAATCTCAAGCTCTATGACAGCTTCTACAAGGCTGTCTTTGTCCTCAAATGACTGGTAAATGGTCTTTTTGCTGATGCCCAGATGTGCGGCAATTTCATCCATGCTAATGCTGCGGATGCCATAGCGGAGAAATAGCTCGTGGGCTTTGGTGGCGATTCTGTCCTTGGTTTCCATATACCTGTAAAAAGGAGGGCAAAACTATGGAAACTTAAATCGTAACAAAAGTTTCCGCAGTTTTTTTTCATTAATTATTTGTTAAGTGGCGCCATAAGGCGATGAAAGGAAAGCAGGGTCAAGCCCGTATTTTTGCTTACTTCACACAAATACAAAGAATGGCAACCAATCCCTTAGGCATTTTTCACTGGCGCAAGTTGTTTCAGTATTTTCTGCAGGGATTGCTGATTGTAGCACCTGTGGTCATTACTGGTTATTTGATTTATTGGATGGTTACCACCATCGACAACCTGATTCCCATATTCGAGGTTAAAGACATCAACGGGAATAGCATACCAAGAAATTATGGACTAGGTATTCTGATGATTGTGGCTGCGCTGATCCTGATTGGTTTTGTGAGCTCTAATTTCTTTGCCCAAAGGCTGATTGATATGTTCGACAGTTTGCTGGAGAAAACGCCGGGTATCAAATTCATTTATTCCTCTGTCAAAGACTTTTTTGAAGCATTTGCAGGCAGTAAGAAAAAATTCAACCATCCGGTATTGGTGAATGTGGATGGGCCCGATGTATGGCGTATCGGTTTTATTACTCAGGAAGATGCACACCAGTTTGGATTAGCAGAACATATGACGGTCTATGTACCGCACAGTTATGCGATCTCAGGTATTACATACATAGTTCCTAAAGAAAAAATTCGTGCTGTACCTAATGTCAGCAGTACTGATGCGATGAAGTTTGTGGTAAGCGGTGGTGTTACCGATGTGGAAGACTAAATAAATACTTTGTTCACCAGATTATGGTCCTTGGTTTCCAGTCTGCTGCTTCCTGTTAAGTATTCATCTACTTTTCTTGCACATTCTCTGCCCTCACTGATGGCCCAAACGACTAAGCTTTGTCCGCGGCGCATATCGCCTGCTGCAAATACTTTGGCCATATTGGTTTGATAGTGTTGTTCATTGGCCCTTACATTGCCGCGTTCATCCAATTCAATATCTAATTGCTCCAACAAACCTATCTTTTGTGGATGCATAAAGCCCATGGCCAGTAAAGCTAGCTGACAAGGAATGGTTCTTTCGCTACCCGCTACTTCTTCAAAGCTGGCAGGTTTGCCATCCGCACCAACACTCCATTCCAGATCTACCAATTGAATTGCTTGCAATTGTCCTTGTTCATCACCAATAAATGCTTTAGTGGCAACAGCCCATAATCTATTCGCACCTTCTTCATGAGAAGTTGTTGTTTTCAGCAACATTGGATAGCTAGGCCAGGGCATATGTTCTGTTCTGCTCTTAGGTGGCTGCGGTAATAATTCAAACTGTGTTACTGATGCAGCACCTTGTCGGTTAGAAGTACCCACACAATCGCTGCCCGTATCGCCACCACCAATCACTACTACATGTTTACCCGTTGCAGTCAAATTTTCATCAAGGATATTACTTTCAATTTCAAGATTCGCTAAGGGATCTTTACCAGCAACTCTTTTGTTCTGTTGTTTGAGGAACTGCATCGCGAAATAAACACCTTTCAATTCTCTGCCGGGCACGGGTAAATCTCTTGGTTGTGTGGATCCACCCGCTAATACAATCGCATGATATTCGCGCAACAAATCTGTTACCGGCACATTCACGCCCACATGTGCATGACAGCGAAACTCAATACCCGATGCTTTCATTAAATCAATACGTCTGTCAACCACCCATTTCTCCAATTTAAAATCAGGAATACCATAGCGCAACAAACCACCAGGCGCTTCATCTCTTTCAAACACGGTAACATTATGTCCTACACTATTCAATTGTACAGCTGCTGCTAATCCTGCAGGACCAGAACCAATCACGGCTACTTTTTTACCACTGCGCACATGTGGTGCACGAGGCTGTACAAATCCTTTATCGAAAGCAATCTCAATAATGTGCTTCTCAATTTCTTCAATAGCAACAGGTGGTTGATTAATACCTAACACGCAGGCTGATTCGCATGGTGCCGGACAAATTCTTCCAGTGAACTCAGGAAAATTATTAGTAGAACTGAGTATCTCATAAGCTTCCTGCCATTTCTCACGATAGACTGCATCGTTGAATTCTGGAATGATATTACCGAGCGGACAACCGGAATGACAAAAAGGTACACCGCAATTCATACAGCGCGCAGATTGCTCATGCAACTGCTGTCCTGTATAAGGCTGTACAAACTCTTTATAGTCTTGCAATCTGGCTTCTACCGGACGCTTATCCGGTGTGGCTCTTGTAAACTCAATGAATCCTGTTGGTTTGCCCATATGTGAAGAATGATTAAATGATAGGATGAGGGAATGATAGAATGATTGAATGAATGGATGATAGGATGAGTGAATGGATGATTAGTGAATGGCTTTGCTGAGTTGTTGTTTCAATACTTGTTTGTAATCTCTCGGAAAGACTTTCACGAAATTGCTCAGCTGATGATCAAAATCGCCGAGAATGAATTTAGCAACTGTACTACCCGTGTTTGCAACATGTTCTGTCAGCAATGCATGCAATTGTTGCGCATCTAAATCATCCAATGGATCAAGGTCTACCATTTCAGCATTGCATTGTTGCTGGAAGTTTTTGCGTACATCATAGATATAGGCAATACCACCACTCATGCCTGCTGCAAAGTTTCTACCTGTATTGCCTAATACAACAACAACACCGCCTGTCATGTACTCACAACCATGATCGCCTACACCTTCTACAACAGCTGTTACGCCTGAGTTTCTGACTGCAAAGCGTTCACCAGCCATACCCCTGATAAACGCCTTACCGGAAGTAGCGCCATAGAAAGCTGTATTACCAATGATGATATTGTCTTCTGCTGTGTACGCGGCCTGCTTTGGTGGATACACAATTAATTTTGCACCGCTCAAGCCCTTGCCAAAATAATCGTTGGCATCACCTTCCAACTCCAATGTAATACCTCTGGTATTGAATGCACCGAAGCTTTGTCCCGCAGTTCCTTCAAAACGAAAATGAATGGTATCATCAGGTAAACCAGCTGCTTTGTAGCGTTTGGTGATTTCATTGGAAACAATGGTGCCTACTGTTCTATCAATATTCTTGATTGGGAATGCAGCATACACTTTTTGCTGTTGTTCAATTGCTGGCTGTGCCGCTTGCAGCAATTGCCAATCCAGCACATTGGCCAATCCATGGTCCTGCGCTTCTTGTTGAAATAATCCTGTGCTAGAATCTGCCTGTGCTTTGTACAGGACAGCAGACAGATCCAGCTTGCTGTATTTCCAATGCTGAATGTTCTCGCGCATTTGTAAATGTTCTACCTGACCCACCATTTCATGTACGGTTCTGAAACCCAACTCTGCCATGATCTCACGCAACTCTTGTACAATAAAGCGGAAGAAATTCACCACATGATCTGGATTACCGGTAAACCTTTTTCTCAACTCAGGATCTTGCGTGGCAACGCCAACGGGACAAGTATTCAGATGACACTTACGCATCATGATGCAACCTTCTACAATCAATGCAGCAGTGGCCACACCCCATTCTTCTGCACCCAATAATGCAGCAATAGCGATATCGCGACCGGTCTTCATTTGTCCGTCTGCTTGCACCACTACGCGACTACGCAGTTTGTTCCGCACCAAGGTTTGATGTGTTTCCGCCAAACCCAATTCCCAAGGCAGACCGGCATGCTTGATAGAACTCAGCGGGGATGCACCTGTGCCACCATCATGACCAGAGATCAACACCACATCTGCTTTTGCTTTGGTTACACCGGCAGCAATCGTGCCTACACCTGCTTTACTCACCAATTTCACATTGATGCGCGCGGCTCTGTTGGCATTCTTTAAATCAAAGATTAACTGCGCCAAGTCTTCAATGGAATAAATATCGTGGTGCGGTGGTGGTGAAATCAAACCCACACCCGGCGTGGCATGTCTTGTTTTGCCTATCCACTCATCTACTTTATGACCGGGTAATTGTCCGCCCTCGCCAGGCTTGGCACCCTGTGCCATTTTGATTTGCAATTCATCTGCTTCAGTCAGGTATAAACTGGTTACACCAAATCGAGCAGACGCCACCTGTTTAATCGCACTGCGCATCGAATCACCATTGGGTAATGGTGTGTAACGTGTTTCATCTTCACCACCTTCACCAGTATTGCTCTTACCACCCAAGCGGTTCATGGCAATCGCTAGTGTAGTATGCGCTTCCCATGAAATGGAACCAAAGCTCATGGCGCCTGTGGCAAAACGTTTGTAAATATTTTCTGCAGGCTCTACTTCATCAATAGAAATAGAAGGCCTGGTTTGTTTAAATGCAAATAGACTACGCAGCGTACAAGCTTTCTCACTCTGGTCGTTCACCAGCTTGGTGTACTTCTTGAATGTCGCATAATCATTCATTCGTGTGGCATGCTGAAGCAAATGAATGGTTTGTGGATTGAACAAATGAAACTCGCCTTTGCGTTTCCACTGATAAATACCACCCACCGGTAACCGATCTGTGGGAATTTCCTTTCTGCTGAAAGCGAAGAAATGTTTCGCCAATGTTTCACGTGCCAGCTCATCCAGACCCATGCCTTCGATTCGGGAAGTTGCACCGGTGAAATATTGATTCACCACGGCTTTATTGATACCAATAATTTCAAATATCTGTGCGCCTTGATAAGATTGCAGCGTAGAGATACCCATCTTGCTGAAGACTTTCAGCAAACCATCATTCACTGCTTTGATATAATGCTTCTTCAGTTGTTCTTCTGATAAATCTGTTTTCATGATGCCTGTCTCCTTCATATCTCTGATAGAAGACAAAGCCAGATAAGGATTGATGGCTGTAGCACCAAAACCCAGCAAACAAGCAAAATGATGCACTTCCCAAACATCGCCTGCTTCAACGATGATGCCCACTTTACCACGCAGTCCTTTTCTAATGAGGTGGTGGTGTACAGCAGCGGTAGCAAGTAAAGATGGAATAGGCGCATGGTCTGAATCTATCGCACGGTCTTGCAGAATGATCACTTCAAATCCATCCTGCGCCGCATCTACGGCGTAGCGACAAATTCTATCTAAACCAGCTTTTAATGAGCCGGGTTGTTGATCTGCTCTGAAATAGCATTGTAATGTTTTGGCTTGGAAAATGCCTGTATCAATACTGCGAATTTTCTCTAACTCAAAATTGGTAAGGATAGGATGTTTAAGTGCAACGGTATGACAAGCCAGCGGATCTTCTTCCAGCAGGTTGCCTACATTACCTACGAAAGTAGAGAGCGACATCACCATGCGTTCACGAATCGGGTCAATCGGCGGATTGGTTACCTGTGCAAACAATTGTTTGAAATAACTGCTGAGGTGTTGCGGTTCATCACTCAATACTGCAAGTGGCGTATCGGTACCCATGGAACCGATGGGTTCTTTACCTTCCAAAGCCATTGGTTGAATAATGGTTTCCAAATCTTCTTTGGAATAGCCAAATGCTTTCTGGTATTTAAATACCTGATCATGTTCTAAATGGGTGAACATCACTCTTGGCTCTGGTAATTCTTCTAATCGAATCTTGTATTTATTCAGCCAATCGCCATAGGGTTGTTGTGTGCAGATATTCGTTTTCAACTCTTCATCACTGATGATTCGCCCCTGTTCCATATCCACTACAAACATTTTACCCGGCTGCAATCTTCCCTTCTCTTTGATGATAGCTGGATCTACTGGCAAAGCACCTGTTTCAGAGGCCATGATTACACGCTCATCTGTGGTAACGCAATAGCGCGATGGTCTTAAGCCATTTCTGTCGAGCGTAGCACCAATAATTTTTCCATCGGTGAATGAAATAGACGCTGGTCCATCCCAAGGCTCCATCATAGATGCATGGTATTCATAGAAAGCTTTTTTCACAGGATCCATTTGCACATTGCCATCCCATGCTTCCGGAATCAGCATCATCATCACATGTGGTAATGATCGGCCGGTGAGTGTGAGTAATTCAATCATATTGTCCAGACAGGCAGAATCAGACTGGCCTTCACCCACTATGGGCAGTAGCATATCCATTTCTTCCTTACTGAAATATTTAGAAGTAAAACCCTGCTCACTTGTTTTTAACCAGTTGAGATTACCCTGCAGTGTATTGATCTCTCCATTGTGTGCGATGTAACGGAAGGGCTGTGCCAGTTTCCAGGAAGGAAAAGTGTTTGTAGCAAAGCGAGAGTGTACCAGACCAAATGCACTCACCATGGATTTATCACTGAGATCAGGGAAATAGTTACGCACCTGTAAACTGGTGAGCTGTCCCTTATATACAACTGTTTTATAACTCAGCGATGCGATGTAAAAACCAATGGCATCTTTTTGTACAGTATTATTGACAAGATGTGTTACATAGTTGCGCAATACAAAGAGCTTGCGTTCAAAGTCATCAGGGTTATGCACTTGATCAGGGCAACGCACAAACACTTGCTCCATTTCTGGTTCTACGCTTAAAGCGGTTGGGCCAATATCTGCAGGATTTACGGGTACTTTGCGATAACCCAATAATTCCATCCCCAGTTTCTCTGCGGCTCTGTTGAAAATATCGCGGCATTCTTCTCTGCGTTGCACATCTTTTGGAAAGAAGAGTACACCTACACCATACTTACCATAAGCTGGTAAATGTATACCTAGCTGTAAACATGCTTCAAAGAAAAAAGCATGCGGTGTTTGAATCATGATACCGGCACCATCACCTGTGTTATTTTCACATCCACATGCACCGCGGTGTTCCATGTTTTCCAACACGGTTAACGCATCTGAAATATGTTGATGTGATTTTTTCCCTTTAATGCTGGCAACAAAACCGATGCCACAGGAGTCGTGTTCAAACCGGGGATCGTAAAGCCCGCCACCAAGATGCATAGACATATTCTTTCAGTCCGTTTTAGGGTGAATGGCAGGCAATGCTCAATATACTGAATGCGTTTTGTAAAACCATAACACTAACAAGCGTGAGTTTCTGTTGGGCTTGATTTCTACGTACTTTGCAAGCCGTATGAGTCAGCAAAAACACAATTTCAATTCAGGTCCCTCTGTTTTACCACAACCAGTGCTGGAAGCAGCAGCAAATGCTATCTATGATTTCAATGGCAGTGGCTTATCCATTTTGGAAATCGGGCACCGCACACCATTGTTTCAAGAAGTGCTGGACGAAGCGCGCAATGCTGTAAAGCAATTAATGGGCTTGGATCATGCATATGAAGTATTGTTTTTACATGGTGGTGCTACTACGCAGTTCATGCAGGTACCGATGAATTTGCTGGATGCGAATGCAACAGCTGCTTATTGCGACAATGGCATTTGGGGTAATAAGGCTTTGAAAGAAGCCAAACTGTTTGGTAAGGTGGATGTGGTAGCTTCTTCCGCGGATCAGTCACATACCTATATTCCAAAAGATTTCAGTGTTGATCCAGCTTATACTTATCTGCATATCACTACCAATAATACTGTAGAAGGAACACAGTGGCACCAATATCCAGATGTGGATGTACCGCTGATTGGTGATATGAGTAGTGATATTTTCAGCAGACCTGTCGACTTCAAAAAATTTGCACTTATCTATGCCGGTGCACAAAAGAATATGGGTGCAGCAGGTGTAAACCTCGTGGTAGTGAGAAAAGATGTATTGGGTAAAACCAGCCGAGCGATTCCTACCATCATGGATTATCGCAAGCATATCGAAGCAGGCTCACTGATGAATACGCCACCTGTTTTTGCTGTATATGTAGCTATGTTAACGCTGCGCTGGATTATTCAGCAAGGTGGTTTAAGTGTAATGGCTGAACATGCTACTGCAAAGTCGGATCTCTTATACAACACCATCGACAGTTTACCATTATTTAGTTGTAAAGTGCGCAAAGAAGACCGTAGTCAGATGAATGCTGTGTTCTTCATCAATGATGAAGTATTGCAAAACAAATTTCTGGATGAGTGTAAAGCCAATGGTATGGTGGGCGTAAAAGGTTACCGTACCGTAGGTGGTTTACGTGTAAGCATGTACAATGCATTGTCTATGCAGAGCGTAGAAACGATTTGTCATCTGATGAAAGATTTTGCACAGCGCCATGGCTAATGCGCCATATCATCGTAATTCACATGAGGTTGATCCGATGCAGGTTTTTCTTCCGGTGTATGCGCAGGTGCTGCAGCTTGTAAAGTTTGTTGTGCTGTAAAGCCCTGTGTAGCTTGCAGAAAATTGTGGTAGGATTTGTATTGTTTCATCACTTGAATGCCAGTACCGGTTAAATAGACAAATCCATTTTTTCCAAACCCTACGGAAGCTTTTACGAGTTGTGTACTCATGAGAATCTCACGTACATGTTCTAGCTGACGTTCATCCAACTGTACCTGGGCCGGTGCAAGTATATCTCTTTCCAGATGTAACTCATTCTTATCCAGATTGCTGTACAAGTGTCTGAGAATGTATTCAATCAGGTCATCTTCTGTAATGGCTTTTACCTGCTGAGACATGGGACTGAATTTTGATCAAATTAAGCGAAAACATTAGAGGATTCTGTTAAATCATGCGGATATTATAGCACCGACAGGAATATCAACCTGCAATAATTATCTTGCGGCCCAGATTATGGCAAATATCCAACCCTTCAAGGCCCTTCGTCCGCACGCACCTTTTGCTGCACAAGTGGCCAGCAGACCTTACGATGTATTGAATAGTGCAGAAGCACGTGTAGAAGCACAAGGCAATCCCAATTCTTTCCTGCATATCACCAAAAGTGAAATTGATCTGCCCGAGCAGACAGATATCCATAGCATGCCTGTGTATGAAAGAGCAAAGGAAAATCTCGATGCGTTTATCAAACGCGATATTCTCTTTCGGGAAGACAAAGACTGCTATTATATCTATCGCCTCATCATGGATGGTAGAAGCCAGACTGGTTTGGTTTGTGTAAGCAGTGTGGATGATTACAATGAAGACATCATTAAGAAGCACGAGTTTACACGTCCGGAAAAAGAGCAGGACAGAATCAATCATATCAAAACAACAGGTGCACAAACAGGTAATGTATTTCTGGCATATAGAAATGTGGCAGAAGTAGATGCACTCATTGATAAGTGGATGACTGCCCGCTCACCGGTTTATGATTTTAAAGCGGATGATGGTATTCAGCATACCATCTGGATCATCAGCGATAGCGATGTGTGTAAGCAGATCACCGATCTTTTTGTAGCTAAAGTGCCTTGTACCTATATCGCAGACGGCCACCACCGTGCCGCTTCAGCTGCTAAAGTGCGCGCTGCGCTGGGTAATACAGCAACACAATCAGCAGATTATTTTCTAACAACCTTATTCCCTGCCAGTCAGCTAGCTATTCTGGATTATAACCGTGTGGTGAAGGATTTGAATGGGTTAAGTAAAGCTGATTTATTAGAACGTTTATCGGCTGACTTCACCGTTGAATTGAACGGTAGCAGTGCAGTAAAGCCAGCTGTACTGCATGAGTTTGGTATGTATATCGATAAAGAATGGTATCGCCTTACAGCAAAACCTGGTGTTTATCGCAACGATCCCATTGGTGTGTTGGATGTAACCATTCTGCAAGAAAACATTCTTGATCCATTGCTCAATATCAAAGACCAGCGTACGGATAAGCGTATTGATTTCGTTGGTGGAATCCGCGGTTTGGGTGAATTGGAAAAGCGCGTGAACAGTGGTGATATGCAGTTGGCATTCAGTCTCTATCCTGTTACCATTGAGCAATTGTTTGATATTGCTGATAGTGGTAATGTAATGCCACCAAAGAGCACTTGGTTTGAACCAAAGCTACGCGATGGTTTGTTAACTCACCTGATTCATTAATCATATGCGTGTTGCTCTACTGTTGATTTGTGTATTGTTCGGCCTGCGCGTGATGGCGCAGCAGCCTGAGCATAAAAGACTAATCATGCAGGGAGAATATGCAGCTGCAACAACACAGTTGGAAAAAGCTTTGGCTGCTGCACCCAATGATTTGGGTTTACTGAAAGACAAACTCTTTTTACAATTTCTTCAGCGCGATTTTGCCGGTGCTATTGAATTGGGTAAGCAACTGATTGAACGCAACGATGCTGATTTTCAAGTGTTTCAACAATTAGGGCTTACTTATGCTGCCATCGCTGATTATAAAGAAGCAGAAAAACTATACATAAAAGGCATTCAGCGTTTTCCAACCAGTGGGGTGTTGTATGCCGACTATGGTGCGATGCTGCAAGCAGCAGGTAAAAAAGCAGAGGCTATTGTACAGTGGGAAAAGGGTATTGCCACAGATCCTAATTATCCTGGGAATTATTTCTTCGCAGTAAAACATTATGCACTTGCAGAGGATTGGTTTCCTGTTATGCTGTACGGTGAACTTTTTTTGAATCTGGAAAGCTTCTCGCAGAGAACAACAGAGATTAAGAATCTTTTATACGAATCATGTAAGCGCATTTTTTCATTGTCAGATATGCTGCAGGCCATACCTGCCAGCAGAAAGCCTAATGCATTTGAAAAAGCAGTACTGGGTAATTTCAACAAGTTTGGGTCTATGATCCGAGAAGGTGTTACCCCCGAGGTACTTACTGCCATCAGAACCCGTTTCTTATTGTCCTGGATGCAGTCCGATTTGAACAAGCAATTCCCTTTTGAACTCTTTCAACACCTGAATCAGCTCCTGCGCGAAGGCCATTTCGATGCCTATCATCAGTGGTTATTTGGTATGGTGGCTAGTCCATCAGCCTACCAGATCTGGCTGAATAACCATGATACCGAGGTAGAAAAGTTCAAAAAATACCAACGCAGCAATCTGTTCAAAATCCCCGCTGGGCAGTATTACCGCTAAAAAACTGCTTATAGCCGGTGGCAATGAAGCCCTGCTTTGCTGTTTCTGCTGTTTTGCCTAATTTGTTCCCCTCAACAGCTTGCCATGCAAACTCCCGACAATGATAAACTCTGGCGTATCGCCAAAAAACGCGCCAACTTCAAGAAAAGCGCATTTGCCTATGTAGTGGTCAATATTTTTCTGTGGACCATTTACTGGATTACCCACGGGTATGAAGGCTTCGAGTTCAAAGCTTCTGCATGACCCATCTGGGTAACGCTTGGTTGGGGTATTGGAATTGCCTTCCAGTATTATGAAGCCTATGCCGGTAATCAGGATGATCTGGTAGAAAGGGAGTATGAAAAACTGAAGCAGGAAAAGAAAGATCAATCAACATCACTATAATCATTCATCATGAGTTTTCCCAATTATCGATTGTTTGATGTATTGCAGTTTCAGCTGGAGAAGTTTCCAAAACCAGATATGCTGAATGCAAAAGAGAACGGACAGTGGAGAGCGTATAGTACAAAGGAAGTGAATGATATCGCCATCAGGTTTGCGGCAGGTTTGCTGAAACTGGGTATCAATGGTGGAGATTATTCACCTGAAGGTGCGCAGAAAGTAGCACTGATTAGTGCCAACAGACCAGAGTGGATTTTTACAGACCTGGCTGTGCAACAAACGGGTGCAGTACTCACGCCTATTTATCCAACCACCAATCCGCTGGAATTACAATTCATCCTGAATGAAGCAGAGGTGAAATATGTTTTTGCAGGTGATGCCAATTTGTGGGATAAAGTGATGAGCATCAAAGATCATGTGCCCACACTCCAACAGGTATATACATTCGATAAAGTAGAAGGTGCTGCACATTGGTCTGAATTATTACATCTGGCCGATGCAGAAAGCCTGTCTCAGGTAGCAGCTATCAGCGCGCAAATACCAACATCCAATCTTGCAACCATTATTTATACCTCAGGTACAACGGGTACACCCAAGGGTGTGATGTTAACGCATGAGAATATTGTAAGTAATGTCTTTCATTCAAAAGAAAGTTTTCCTTTTGAAGACAGACCTGATGGTAAAGCGCTCAGCTTTCTGCCACTGAACCACATTTTTGAAAAAGTGATTACTTATATCTATCTCTTTAGTGGTATCAGTATTTATTATGCAGAGAGTTTGGAGACCATTGGCGACAACCTGAAGGAAGTAAAGCCGATGGGCTTCTCCACTGTGCCGCGTTTGTTGGAGAAAGTGTTTGAAAAAATCATGACGAAGGGTAATGAGTTGGAAGGCACTAAAAGAAAATTATTTTTCTGGGCAGTTGGCTTAGCAGAAAAATATGACAACAATGTGAGTGGTGGCATGTGGTACAATGTGGAATTGTCCATGGCCAATAAAATCATCTTCAATAAGTGGCGCGAAGCATTGGGCGGCAATATTGAATTCATCATTACAGGTGGTGCTGCTTGTCAGGAAAAACTTTTACGCATTTTCAACGGCGCACAAATTCCAGTGTATGAAGGCTATGGTCCAACTGAAAATAGTCCGGTGATTACCGTAAACAGAAAAACACCAGGCGGTTGTAAGTATGGCTCTGTAGGTTTACCCATTGTTGGGCAGGAAGTGAAGATTGCTGAGGACGGTGAGATATTGGTGAAAGGTCCCAGTGTTATGAAGGGTTATTACAAGCGTCCCGAGATTACTGCTGAAACGGTGATCGATGGTTGGTTGCATACAGGTGATATTGGTATCTGGGATGAAGGCAAATACCTAAAGATCACAGATCGTAAGAAGGAATTGTTCAAGACCAGTGGCGGTAAATATGTGGCACCTCAGCCTATTGAAAACCGTTTGAAAGAAAGTCTTTTTGTAGAGCAAGTAATGGTGGTAGGTGCTGAAAGAAAATTCGTTGGTGCATTAATTGTACCTTCTTTTCCTACACTGCGTGAGTGGATGAAGGAAAAGCAAATTCAATTTACCACACCGGAAGCGGCCATCAATCATCCACGTATATTGGAACTCTACCGTGAGTTGGTAGAGAGCTTCAATAAGTTTTTCAACCATGTGGAACAGATCAAGAAGTTTGAATTGTTGGCTCATGAGTGGACGGTGGATACAGGCGAATTAACGCCCACCTTAAAGCTGAAGCGAAAAGTAATTAATGAAAAATACAAAGCCTCCATAGAGCGTATTTATGAAGGTTCCTAAGTAAAGCCGGTCATTGACCGGCTTTTTTGTGTTGCCTACTTGGGTGTCCACACCCGAGTATTTGTAAATGTCCTTTATCGCGGTGAGGACACCGGCTTGTGGCAGATGGCCCGTTCGGGTGTCCGCACCCGAACTAATGGCGATCACCTTTTATAAGCATGACCAATGTCAGTGTTTGCGGAGGATGCGGGTTTTAGTTTTGAAGCCTCAAACGATTGCCATGCAGACACCCAGAGAACAAGCTTCCCGTTTATCCGCCATGTCATTACTGCGCATCAGTGTAGGTATTGTTTACCTGTGGTTTGGTGCATTGAAATTTTTTGATGGCTTGAGTCCGGCAGAGCAACTCGCCATGAATACCATTCATGAACTCACGTTCGGTTTGATTGATAATAAAGTAAACTTGATCATGCTGGCTGGTTGGGAATGTATTGTTGGGGTATTGCTGATTATTGGTAAATACATTCGTCCAACACTGATCCTACTGTTTTTGCATATGGTATGTACGTTCACACCTTTCATTTTCTTTCCCAAAGAAACTTTTCACTACATGCCTTACGGCCTAACACTAGTTGGGCAATACATCATGAAGAACATCATCATAGTAGCAGCGGGTATTGTGCTTTGGAAAACCGAAAGAGAGAAAGAAGCCAATCAGCATTTTAGCGAAATGGCTTTGTCGCGTGAATAATCTGTTTGTTTTTTATAAAGTGTCGTCAGGTTTGCCGGTAAGGTAATACTGACGAATGCGTTCACCAATAGGATGCTTTTGTACAGTATGGTTAAAAGCTTCCAGCATGGTAGTAGCTTCTGCTGCGTTGAAATCGCCTTTGATATAAAACAATTGTTTTAGCAGGCTTATCGAATTTGGATAGGATTTGATGGTTTGAATATTCTTCTTTAGTAATGCAACCTGTTTAATGGCATCTTTAGAATAATACAATTGCGCCATGCTGAAATCTGCATCGTTCACTTTACTGCCACTTACCCAGCTGGGGAATTCATCTGTTGGTGTATTGGGTTGAAAAACTGTTGGCCTTTGATCCACATAAAAGAAAGAGAAAACAGCATTGGGTGTTTTGGTATTCAAAAATCCAATAGGTCTTTTATATGCATTCGTTGAATCAACATAACGGATGCTGCAAAAAATGGCCGGTGAATCTAGATGTAGCGCATACTGGAAAATAAGTTTTGCATCATTCACTAATTGCGAATCAATCACCACTTGCTTGTCCTCATTCATGAGGTAGAGATATTGGTTGCGTAGTGAAGACAACTGTTTTTCACTTAAAACATAGGTAACTGTATTTGTATGTTGTTGGGCTTGTCTACAAGCCAGACTAGATATGACCAGCAGCAGTATCAGTACTTGTTTCATATACCTGAGATGCTGATATCAGGTATTTCCATAATGTATCATGCTAATTCTTGCAAATAAGCTTCTACCACTTCAGGAAAATGCTGGTGCTCCAGACCATGGATGCGTGCTGCAAGGCTATCAGGCGTATCATCGGGTAAAACGGGGCAGGAGAACTGGGCCAAGTGGCGACCATGGTCGTATTCTTCATCCACCAAATGAATGGTGATGCCGCTTTCCTGCTCTTTGGCTTCAATCACAGCTTGATGCACATGGTGGCCATACATACCCTTGCCGCCATATTTTGGGAGTAGGGCAGGGTGGATATTGATGATGCGCTGGGGATAGGCTTCAATCAGGGCCTGGGGTATTTTCCAGAGAAATCCGGCCAGCACAATCAGCTCAATGCCTGCTGTTTTCAGCTCAGCCAAATGGGCGTCTCCATTCTTAAAACGTTCTTTATCAATTAATAATGAAGGAATGCCCAGATTCTTTGCCCTTTCTAGCACATAGGCATCGGGCTTATTGCAAAGGATTAAGGAAACCTCAGCAGAACCTTTTTGGCGAAAATGCTCCACCAGTGCTTGTGCATTGGTGCCTGATCCGGAAGCAAAAATGGCCAGTTTGATCATGCGTCTTTTTTGCCGGCCATCTTTCGGCCAATCCTGCTAATATAATTTTTGAAGAAACGGAACTGGCCTAAAGGAATACTGATTACTAGCACACAAAGCGGCCAAAGTAAGGTTACTATGATGATATACAGTGGTATACGTATGGCTGTATTGTCTATGTTGAGGTACTGCAATACTTGACGACCCAGCCAGCCGCAGCCACTTCCACCCAATGCAAACGTGGTAAAAATTAGGGTGAACTGCCACCAGCTCACGCCCCATTTCGCTTTCAATTTTTGGAGCATGGCGCAAAGGACGAAAAAAAATCTTGCTTCAACACAATAAATCAAGAAAACCCTTCAACAAAAAAATACAGTTTACTAAATCATGACAGATTTTATAGAGCATAGCTCTGAATGCGCTGAAATGCAAGCCAGATAAGGCTAAATTTTTTTTAAACGAACTGCTCTTTCGTAAGCTTACTACCCTATTTTTGCAGCCGTTCGCGGATATTTTTCCACACTAGAATCACCGCTTGTGAATATGACAACGTTTAGAAGAATCTCACGCATCCTCGCAGCAGGTATTTTTTTCCTCAGTATTTCTTTTGCCAATAAGGTAACAGCCCAAGATGGCAAGGCATTGTTCAATGCGAACTGTGCTTCCTGCCACAAAATGGATAAGGACCTGACAGGTCCGGCCCTGATGGGTGTGCACGACCGCTGGAACAACGATAAGTTGTTGGCATTATGGATCAAGAACTGGAACAAAGCCGTTGCTTCAGGCGATGCGTATGCAGTGAAGATCAAAGATTGGAGCCCAAGCTCAATGACGGTATTTGAAGGTACCCTGAGTGATGCGCAGATTGATGCCATCCTCGGTTACATCAAAGCATGGAAGCCTGAAGCTAAGCCAACAGCTGCTGCTGCCGGTGCTCCTGCTGAAGAAGGTGATAACACCTTGCTCTTCGGTATCCTTACATTGATCCTGGCGGTAATTTCTTTCACTTTATTACAAGTGAATGCCAGCCTGAAGAAAATGGCTGATGAAAAAGCAGGTGAGCCTGTTGTAGAGCCAGTACCATTCTGGAGAAACAAAGCCTACATCGCTACCTTAACAGTAATCCTGTTCTGCGTTGGTGGTTATCTCACTTCAAAAGGTGCGATGGCTTTGGGTCGTTCTAAAGACTACACACCAACACAACCTATCTTCTACTCACATAAAGTACACGCAGGTGCTAACCAAGTAAACTGTCTGTATTGCCATGGTGGTGCTGAGCAGGGCAAGCATGCCAACATTCCTTCTGTGAATGTGTGTATGAACTGTCATAAGGCCATCAATGAGTATGTAAAAGGTCCTAAGCTCTATGATGAAGATGGTAACGAGGTGGATGGTACAGCTGAGATTCAGAAATTATATAAGTATGCTGGTTTCGATCCTGCCAATGCTGCTGCATGGGATCCTTCTAAAGCCAAGCCTATTGAATGGGTTAAGATTCACAACCTGCCTGATCACGTATACTTCAACCACAGTCAGCACGTAAAAGCTGGTAAAGTAGCTTGTCAAACCTGCCACGGTGAAATCCAGAAAATGGATGAAGTAAAGCAGTTCAGCGATCTGAGCATGGGCTGGTGTATCAACTGTCACCGCGAAACCAAAGTGCAGTTCAAAGACAATGGTTTCTATAGCATCTACGAGAAATACCATAACGACCTGAAGAGCGGAAAGATCGACAGCACCAAGGGTATTACTGTAGAGAAAATCGGTGGAACAGAGTGTCAGAAGTGTCACTATTAATATATGTATGATCGACAGCCCGTCTGTCCTGAAATTTTACTAATTGTCAAACTGATATAATGGAGCAACAAAAGTACTGGTCAAGTTTCGGAGAGCTGAATCAGTCAGATGCATATAAGAAAGATGTGCAGGACGAGTTCAAAGAAGAATTACCATTTGAAGCGGATGACAAAGGCCTGCTGGATGCGAAAACACCACGCAGAGACTTCTTGAAATACCTCGGATTCAGCACTGCTGCAGCTGCTGTTGCAGCAAGCTGCGAAATGCCTGTAAAGAAAGCGATTCCTTTCGCCAACAGACCTGAAGGAATTGTGCCTGGTGTTGCGAATTACTACGCAACTACTTATGTACAGGATGGTGATGCGGTGAGTGTAATTGCCAAAGTACGTGATGGTCGCCCCATTAAATTAGAGGGTAACGATTTGTCGCCTTTAACGAAAGGTGGTACTTCTGCCCGTGTACAAGCTGCTGTATTAGACCTGTACGATGGTGCACGTCTGCGTTTCCCTACCATCGATGGTAAGGAAGTAACACTGGAAGCTGTTGACAAAGCTGTTGCTGATGCAATGGCAGGTTTGAATGGCGCACCTGTTGTGTTATTGACTAGCACAGTTGTATCTCCTTCTTCTCAGGAAGTAATCAATCAGTTCTTAGCAAAATATCCTGGTAGCCGTCACGTAACATACGATGCGGTTTCTTATACAGGTATGTTGCTTGCTAACGAAGCTACTTATGGTAAGCGTGCCATTCCTGCTTACCGTTTTGATAAAGCAAAAACCATCGTGAGTCTGGCTGCAGACTTCCTCGGTACATGGTTGAGCCCTGTTGAATTTGCAAAGCAATATGCAACAGGTAAGAAACTGGATGAGAAGAACCCAAGCATGAGCAAGCATATTCATTTTGAATCTGCGCCTTCTGTAACTGGTTCTAACGCTGATGAGAAATTCCTGCACCGTCCATCTGAAACAGCTGCTGTTGCTGCAGCATTGTTATCAGCTGTAAATGGTCAGGCAATCAATATCGCTGATGCCAAGCTCAAAGCTGGTATCGAAAAGGCTGCAAAAGCCCTGAACGAAAACAAAGGTGCTGCACTGGTAGTTGCCGGCAGCAATGATGTAAATGTTCAGATCATCGTAAACGCCATCAACGAAGCTGTTGGTGCAAACGGACAAACCATTAACTGGGCTGCTCCTGTTAACTACAGAAAAGGTGTGGATGCCGACTTCGCGAAGTTGGTAGACGACCTGAATGCTGGTAGCGTGGGTGCGCTGGTGGTATATGGTGCTAACCCTGCTTACAGCTGGTACGATGCAGACAAGTTTAAAGCTGGTCTGAAAAAAGCAAAAGCAACGATTTCATTGAACGCGAAAGTGGATGAAACCACTGAGTTGTGTAAATATGTGATTCCTGATAACCATTTCTTAGAGAGCTGGGGTGATGCCGAGCCTCAGGCTGGTTATTATTCTTTCATTCAGCCAACCATTTATCCGCTGTTCAAAACACGTCAGTGGCAGGATAGCTTGTTGAAGTGGTCTGGTGCTACTACAGATTATCTCGGTTTCCTGAAAGGTTATTGGAGCACTAAGCTGGGAGGCGAAAGCGGATGGAACAAAGCATTACAAGATGGTGTCATCAGCCCTGCTGCTGAAACCATTGGTGGTGCATCATTCAACGGTGCTGCTGTTGCAGGTGCTGTTGCCGCTGCTGGTGCAAAGAAAGCTGGTAAGGTAGAAGTGGTATTGTATGAAAAAGTTGGTATAGGTCAAGGTCAAGGTGCTGCTAACCCATGGTTGCAGGAATTACCAGATCCAGTGACACGTGCTACTTGGGATAACTACGTGATTGTTTCTCCTGCAATGGCGAAGACATTGCTGGATATCGATTTGAATGATAGTGGTGAGGCAGATGCTTATGAAGTAATGCCTCCTAAGAAAGTGGTGAAAGTAACTGTTGGTAAAACAACAGTTGAACTGCCTGCTTTGATTGTGCCTGGTACAGAGCCTAACACCATTGCTATCGCTGTAGGTTATGGTCGTAGCGAGAAATTGGGTAAGGCAGTAGTTGGTACAGGTAAAAACGTATATCCGTTTGCTTCTTTCAATGGTACAGCAGTTCAGTTTGCTGCTGCTGATGCTAGCATTGAAGCAACAGGCGAAAAATATCCAGTTGCTTTAACACAAACACACTTCCGTTACGATACTGCACAAGGTAACCGTACTGAAGTGATGAAAGAACTGAGCTTAGCCCAATTCAAAAAGCATCCAACGGAAATTCGCGACGAGCGCGAAAAAGAATTGAAGCCTTGGGGTGGTTTGGAGAAGTTCGAATCTCAGGGTACGATCTATCCTGTTTTCGACAGACCAGGGGTGAAGTGGGGTATGAATGTTGACCTCAACACATGTACTGGTTGTGGTGCTTGCGTGGTTGCATGTAACGCAGAAAACAACGTGCCTATCGTTGGTAAGCCTGAAGTAATGCGCGGCCATGAAATGCATTGGTTGCGTATCGATAAATATTACAGTGGCGATATGGAGAACCCTAAAGTGGTATTCCAGCCGCTGATGTGTCAGCATTGCGACAACGCACCTTGCGAAAACGTTTGTCCGGTTGCTGCTACTAACCACAGCAGTGAAGGTTTGAACCAGATGACGTATAACCGTTGTATCGGTACACGTTACTGCGCTAACAACTGTCCGTTCAAAGTACGTCGTTTCAACTGGGCTGATTACACTGGTGCTGATAGCTTCGCAGATAACCAAGAAGGTAAAGTGAATGATGTGGTGATGATGATGAACGATGATCTTACCCGCATGGTACTGAACCCAGATGTTACGGTACGTAGCCGTGGTGTAATTGAAAAATGTTCTTTCTGCGTACAACGTCTGCAGGAAGGTAAGCTGAAGGCGAAGAAAGAAAGCCGTCCGCTTGCAGATAGCGATGTGAAAGTGGCTTGTCAGCAGGCTTGTCCTACTAACGCCATCACATTCGGTAATGCGAACAGCCATGAAAGTGCGATCACTATGGTACGCATGGATAATCCTAACCGTCAGTTCTATTCACTGGAAATGCTGCACGTACTGCCTAACGTAAGTTACTTGGCTAAGGTGCGCAACACAGATGAAATGGCACATGAAGGTCATGGCGCAGAAAAGAAAGAAGGAGCACACGCTTAATTGAGAACGAAAAGCTGATTGAATAAAATTCTGCAGTGAAAACTGCAGGCAATAAATAAGACCAGATGAGTGTAAAGTACGAATCACAGTTACGCGAACCATTGGTGTATGGTGACAAAACCTACCACCAGGTAACAGAAGACATTGTACGCCCCATTGAAGCCAAGCCATCAAAATTGTGGTATATCGGTTTCTACATCGCGGTAGCATTGCTGCTCTTCGGTGTGTACAGTGTATACCGTGAAGTAACCTATGGTATCGGTCAGTGGAACCTGAACAAAACCATCGGTTGGGGTTGGGACATCACCAACTTCGTATGGTGGGTTGGTATCGGTCACGCCGGTACATTGATCTCTGCCATCCTCTTGTTGTTCCGTCAGGGTTGGAGAACTGGTGTAAACCGTGCAGCAGAAGCGATGACCATCTTTGCGGTAATGTGCGCCGGACAGTTCCCTATCTTCCACATGGGTCGTGTATGGATGGCCTTCTTCGTACTGCCTTATCCTAACACACGCGGTCCTTTGTGGGTGAACTTCAACTCACCACTGTTGTGGGACGTATTCGCGATCTCTACTTACTTTACTGTATCACTCCTTTTCTGGTATTCTGGTCTGTTGCCCGACTTTGCAACTGTTCGCGACCGTGCTTTCACCAAACTGCGTAAGCGTTTGTATGGTATTGCTGCTTTCGGTTGGACAGGTTCTACCAAGCACTGGCAGCGTCATGAAAGTTTATCACTCGTACTGGCTGGTTTAAGTACACCACTGGTACTCTCTGTACACACCATCGTATCATTCGACTTCGCCACTTCAGTAATTCCAGGATGGCACACCACGATCTTCCCGCCTTACTTCGTTGCGGGTGCGATCTTCTCTGGTTTCGCCATGGTACAAACCCTGATGGTGGTTGTAAGAAAAGTATTCGGTCTGGAAGATTATATCACCATGGGTCACATTGAAGCGATGAACAAGGTGATTGTACTGACAGGTTCTATCGTAGGTGTAGCCTACTTAACAGAGCTCTTCATGGGTTGGTATAGCCAGAACAAATATGAAGGTTACACTTTCTGGTATAGCCGTGCCAACTTGTTCAGTCCTTATGGCTGGAGCTACTGGGGTATGATGGCTTGTAACGTATTGAGCCCACAGATCTTCTGGTTCCGCAAAATGAGAAGAAACCTCTTCGTTACTTTCTTCATGAGTGTGATCGTTAACATCGGTATGTGGTTCGAGCGTTTCGTAATCATCGTTACTTCTCTGTACCGCGATTACCTGCCGTCTAGCTGGTCTGTATACTACAGCCCATCTATCTGGGAAATTGGTTTCTATCTTGGAACATTCGGTTTGTTCTTCACTTGCTTCTTCCTCTTTGCGAAGTATTTCCCAACCATCGCGATTGCCGAAATCAAGTATGTGTTAAAGACAACAGGTGAGAGCTACAAAACCAAAATGGATAAATACGAAAACAAAGAGGTGGATGAGTTTGCACACGCAGCTCATGCACACTAATCAATAAAACATTACTTGAGCGAAAGCCCAGGATTAAATAAACAGTATGGCAAAAAAGAAATTCACTGTAGGATGTTTTGATGAAGAGGATACACTCTTTGCTGCAGTAAAGAAAGTGCGTACAGCGGGTTACAAGATCCATGATGTGTACACGCCTTATCCTGTACACGGTTTGGACAAAGCCCTTGGTCTTCGTGAAACCAGTCTGCATACCGCAGGTTTTATCTATGGTATTACTGGTACCACTACAGCAATCAGCAGTATCAGCTGGATTTTTACAAAGGATTGGCCTTTGAACATTGGTGGTAAGCCACACTTTGCATTACCAGCATGGGTGCCCATCATGTTCGAATTAACCGTACTGTTTGCTGCAGTAGGTATGGTGTTGACTTTCTGCTACCTGTGTCAGCTGGCACCATTCGTGAAGAAGCACCATTTCCATGCACGTGCAACTGATGATCTGTTTGTAATGGTGATTGAGTGTAGTGATAAAACCAACACAGATGACCTGAAAGCTTTCTTAAGCAATGCAGGCGCTGTTGAAACAGATGTACAAGTTGCTGAAGATGGCTGGTGGTTAGGTCGTTACGACAAAGACGAAATGATGTTTGAGAATAAAACCGTTGCTGCTTAATTAATAGAATTAAAGAAGATGAAAAAATTATCCATCATAGCTGTTCTTGCTGCAGGTGCTGTTATCGTGAGCTGCAGTGATGTAAAGCGTAAGCCCGGTAGTATCTATATGCCTGATATGGCTTATAGCCGTGCTTATGAAACCTATGCTGATCATAGCAATTTGAAAGAGCAGGGTATTAATTATACCAATATGCCAGTAGCCGGAACCATTGCGCGTGGCGAGGAAGTGCCTTTCCCTATTGCAATGGATAAGCCTGGTGATACAGTGAACTATGTGGCTTCTAAGAAAGTACCTAATCCTGTTGCTGCCTTAACAGCTGCTGAATACAAAGAAGCAGAGCGTCAATACTTGATCAACTGCGGTATCTGTCATGGTACTAAGTTGGATGGTAACGGTCCGCTGTGGAAAGATGGCGAAGGTCCATACCCTGCAGCACCAAAGAACCTGATCAACGATCCAATCGTGGGCAATATGCCTGAAGGTCAGATGATGTATTCGCTGACTTATGGTAAGAACACCATGGGTAGCTATGCATCTCAACTGAATCGTAAGCAACGTTGGCAGATTATTCATTACATCAAGATGAAGCAGGCTGAAGCAAAAGGTGGTAAACTGCCACTGGCTGATGAAGCACCTGCTGCAATGGATAGTTCAGCAACAGCAAAAAAATAATTTAGATCGACTAACTGATATAAACGACTGATAATGGCTTCTGTAAAAATGCAATTCGAGATTCCCGGTAAAATGCGCACCTGGTCATTCGCACTGATGGGTGTAGGTCTTGCCGCATTACTGATCGGCCTTTTTACCAAGGGTTTCAGCAGCGACGAACATGAGCAGGCTGTATTCTGGGGTACGCTGATGTATAATACCATCTTCTGGACACTGGTTACCAACGCGGCAATGTTCTTCATTTGCGTTACTACCTTGGCAATGGGTGGCTGGCAACAGTCTTTCCGTCGTGTGCCCGAAGCCATTTCTACACTGGTACCTATTTTCGGCAGCATCACTTTTGCTGTACTGATTTATGTTGTATTCAGCCACAAGCACCATATCTATCATTGGGTAGATGCTGAAGCAGTTGCTGCTGATCCTATCCTGAATGGTAAGAAAGGATTCTTGAATCCTACTTTCTTCCTGATTTGGTCTACACTGACTATCGGTTTCTGGAGCATCCTCGGTTGGAGAATGCGTCAGCTCAGCAGCGAAGCTGATGAAGCTGCCATGAACAACGAGACTGGCCGTTCATTCATCTGGAGAAATACGGTACGTGCTGCATTGTTTATTGTATGGTTTGCATTAACTGTAGGCTCTACCATTCCTTGGTTGTGGATGATGAGTTTGGATGCACACTGGTACAGCACCATGTATAGCTGGTACACTTTCGCTAGCTCTTTCGTAAGTGGTATGAGCTTAATCGCCCTCTGGGTTATCTATCTGAAGAACAAAGGTTACCTGGAATATACCAACCAGGAACACCTGCACGATATTGGTAAGTTTATGTTTGCGTTCTCTGTATTCTGGACTTATCTCTGGTTCAGCCAGTACATGTTGATCTGGTACGCAAACATTCCTGAAGAAACTGTTTACTTCAAGCATCGCGTTCAGGGTCCTTACAAAGGAATTTTCTTCCTGAATTTGATCATCAATTTCTTGTGTCCGTTGTTAATTCTGATGAAGCGTGCTGCCAAGCGTAATTATACACTGGTTACTTTCATGGCTGTACTCATCATCTTCGGTCACTGGATTGATTTCTACCAAATGGTGATGGGCAGCATCAGCAAGGAGCATGTTACATTGGGCTGGATGGACTTTGGTATACTGAGTTTCTTTGTTGGCGTAATGATCTTCCAGACAGGTCGCGCATTGGCCAGCAAGCCGCTGATTCCGAAATACCATCCTTTCCTGAAGGAAAGTATCATTCACCACACGTAATGAATGAAGGGTATTTGGTTAATTAAACAGATTAGAGAAAAGAAAACACGGATAGTATTATGAGTATGTTTCTGATCATTGCAGTCGTTACGCTGATCTTCATTGTGATCTTCCAGATCTCAAAAGCCAGCGAATATGTTGCGGTATTGAAAGGTGCAGAAGCCAGCCGTAAGCAGAATAACAAGATCAACGGTTTCCTGATGATCGCGTTTCTGGTACTCGGTCTGATAGGTGTATGGTACTGCAATGAGCTGTACTATGGTAAAACCTTGCTGCCTTATCCATCTGCCAGCAAAGAAGGTGAAAAGGTTGATGAAATGTTGTGGGTAACCTTGGCTGTTACCGGCATCGTGTTCATCATTACACAAATTCTGCTGTTCTGGTTTGCGTACAAATACCAGGAAAGCGATAAGCGTAAGCCTTTCTATCTGCCACACAACAACAAACTGGAAGTTATCTGGACAGTAGTACCTGCTATCGTACTGGCTGTGCTGGTAGTAATTGGTCTGCGTAACTGGTTCCTCTTCACCAGCGATGCACCTAAGGGCGCGATGGAAGTAGAAGTAGTGGGCAAGCAGTTTGGCTGGATTTATCGTTACCCAGGTAAAGACAAAACTTTCGGTAAGAAATACTTCAAGAATATTGATGGTACTAACGCATTAGGTCTGCTTTGGGATGACAAAGCTGGTCAGGATGACGTGGTGCTGGAAGGTACTATGTACATCGTGAAGGATAAGCCTGTGAAACTGATCATCGGTTCACGTGATGTTATCCATGATGTGGGTTTAACACATTTCCGTTTGAAAATGGATGCTGTACCAGGTACACCAACAACCATGTGGTTTACGCCTAAGTACACCACTAAGGAAATGAAAGAAATCACTGGTAACCCCAATTTCGCTTACGAGATCAGCTGTGATCAAATGTGCGGAAACGGTCACTACTCTATGAAAGGTGTGATTGAAGTGGTTACTCAGGAAGAGTTTGATGCTTGGATGGCAGGCAAAAAAGCAACCTATTTGGTGGCTTTCCCTGACAAGGATCCATCTAATGCACCAGCTAAACCAGCTGCCGACAGCGCCAAGATCGCTGCACCTGTAGCAAAAATGTAAAAACTAGTCAACCGACTGGCATAATTGATTGTAATTAAGTAAGTATTAAAGAAATCTCAATATGGCGACTGAAGCAGTTCTGCAAGCACACGCTACACACGATGTTCATGGAGACCATCATCATGAGCATCATCATCATGAAACATTCATCACCAAGTATGTTTTCAGCCAGGATCATAAAATGATCGCGAAGCAATTCCTGATCACTGGTATGGTTTGGGCCGTACTGGGTGGTTTGATGTCTGTGCTTTTCCGTTTTCAGCTGGGTTACCCAGATGCAACTTACCCTTGGTTAGAAGACCTCTTGGGTAAATGGGCTGAAGGTGGCCGTATTACACCAGCTGCCTATTATGCACTGGTAACTACACACGGTACCGTACTGGTATTCTTCGTATTAACTGCAGGTCTGAGTGGTACTTTCGCTAACTTCTTGATTCCGCTGCAGATTGGTGCACGCGATATGGCATCACCTTTCATGAACATGCTGAGCTATTGGTTCTTCTTAGCTGCAAGTATCGTGATGCTGTCTTCATTGTTTGTTGAAACTGGTCCTTTCAGTGGTGGTTGGACTGCTTATCCTCCTTTGAGTGCATTGGGTGATGCTTCACCAGGTTCTAAAACTGGTATGGACTTGTGGTTGATCTCTATGGCTCTCTTCGTAGTGTCTTCACTGCTGGGTGGTCTGAACTATATCGCAACTGTACTGAACATGCGTACCAAGGGTATGAGCATGACACGTATGCCGCTGACTATCTGGGCGCTGTTCTTCACTGCTATCTTGGGTGTATTATCATTCCCAGTATTGTTCTCTGGTTTCATCCTCTTGATCTTCGATAGAAACTTCGGTACCAGCTTCTACCTGTCTGATATTTATCTGGCTGGTGTAGAAAAAGCATTGCCTAACGAAGGTGGTAGCGCCATCTTGTATCAGCACTTGTTCTGGTTCTTAGGCCACCCTGAAGTATACATCATCTTGTTACCTGCCATGGGTATGGTATCAGAGATTCTGTCTGTAAACTCTCGCAAACCCATCTTCGGTTATATGGCCATGATCGGTTCATTGTTTGCGATTGCAATCCTGGCCTTCTTGGTATGGGCACACCACATGTTTGTAACTGGTTTGAACCCATTCCTCGGATCAATATTCGTATTGTTGACTTTGTTGATCGCTGTTCCATCAGCCATCAAAGTGTTCAACTGGTTAACTACCCTGTGGCGCGGTAATATCCGTTTTACTCCTGCGATGTTGTTCGCGATTGGTTTCGTGAGTCTCTTCATCTCTGGTGGTTTAACAGGTATCTGGTTGGGTAACTCTGCTTTGGATATTCACTTGCACGATACATACTTTGTAATCGCTCACTTCCACATTGTAATGGGTGTGGCTTCTATGTTCGGTATGTTCGCTGGTATCTATCATTGGTATCCTAAGATGTATGGTCGTTACCTCAATAACACCATGGGTTATATCCACTTCTGGGCAACCCTGGCTGGTGCTTACCTGATCTTCTGGCCAATGCACTACGAAGGTTTGGCTGGTATGCCTCGTCGTTACTACGATTACAGCATCTGGGAAAGCTTCAAGCAATTTGCTGAGCTGAACAGATTCATCAGTACTGTTGCAATGATTGTATTTGCAGTACAGTTGTTGTTCCTCTTCAACTTCTTCTACAGCATTTGGAAAGGTAGAAAAGTAAGAGAGCAGAACCCATACAATGCTACTACATTGGAGTGGACTACACCAATCAATCCTGGTCACGGTAACTGGGTTGGTGAAATTCCTGAAGTACACCGTTGGGCTTACGACTACGGAAAGGATGGTAAGGAGTTTATTTCTCAGACCACACCGATTGGGGCAGATGAAAGTAGTCATCACTAATATTCTTGCGTAGCGGTGCGAAAGCACTGCTGCTGCTAATATCACTGCAATGCCCTGAGTATTCAGGGCATTGTTTTTCTGACTGAATGGTGCGAATGATTATGGCAGAACAGGCAACAACATCTTCTAACGGTTTCTCACTTGCAGCAAAAGCAAGGGATTACTACCAGCTGATCAAATTCACGCTCAGCTTTACGGTAGTATTTTCCTGTGTGATCTGCTACCTCATGGCACCCAAGGTGGTGAACTATGATTGGTGGATGATCATCATACTTTTTATTGCGGGCATGCTGGTAACCGGTAGTGCCAATGCCATCAATCAGGCTGTTGAAAAAGATACCGATGCACGCATGAAGCGCACTGGTAAAAGACCAGTGGCTGATGGCAGAATGAGTCAGCAAGAAGCTTACACTTTTGCATTTATTGCTGGTGTGGTTGGTGTGTTGATGATGTGGTATTTCTTCAACCTGTCTTCTGCTTTACTTTCTGCATTCAGCTTATTCGTTTACGCTTATATCTATACACCACTCAAGAAGATCAATTCAATTGCAGTATTAGTGGGTGCATTTCCCGGTGCTTTCCCTTGCTTGATTGGTTGGGTAGCGGGTAATGATGATTTTTCAGCCGGTGGCTGGATCTTGTTTGGTATTCAGTTTTTGTGGCAGTTCCCGCATTTCTGGGCCATTGCTTGGGTAGCGCATCAGGATTATAGCAAGGTGGGATTCAAGTTATTACCTAGCGATAAGGGGCCAACAAAATTCACCGCCATGCAGGCAGTGATGTACAGTGTGCTGATGATTCCCATGGGTATCCTGCCTTATTATTTTGATTTATCAGGGAAGATCAGTTTGTGGATTGTATTGGTAGCGAATTTATTCATGGTCGTACAGAGTTTAAGATTGTATCAAAACATGGATGTGCCTTCTGCAAGAAGAGTCATGTTCAGTAGTTATATCTATTTACCAATTGTCTTATTGGCTTTATTGGCTGATAAGCTGCGATAAAATTGTTTGTGATGATGGCAACAAGTGTAACAAAGAAAGAAACAGGTCGCATCCACCCGCATAAGTTCACGCTTTGGGTGGCGATGGCGAGTATCATTATGGCTTTTGCAGGCTTAACCAGTGCCTATATCGTTAAGAAGAATCAAAGCAACTGGCTGGAGTTTCAATTACCATTGGTATTCTGGTATTCCACAGCAGTAATTATTATCAGCAGCGTAACCATGCATTTGGCTTTGAAATCTTTCAAAGTAAGAGAAATGCAGCGATATCGTTCTTTGATAACAGTTACTGCAATATTGGGTATTGTGTTCACAGTACTGCAATATGTAGGTTTTCAGCACTTGGAAAAAGCAGGAATCAGCCTGGTGGGCGCCAAAAGTAACCCTGCAGCCAGCTTCTTGCTGGTGATCACAGGTTTGCACATGGTACACGTGCTGGGTGGCGTAATTGCGCTGTTGGTGATCTTTTTCCGTGCATTTCGTACTTCAGTGAAGCAGTATAGCCCTGTTCCGCTGGAGATTGCAGCTACTTACTGGCATTTTGTAGACCTGCTTTGGATATATCTATTTATTTTTTATAACTGGGTTGGATAAGCAATAAAAAAGTCTTGCTTTGTGCAGCTTTTTTAAGCCTCAGCCAATATTTTTGTGAACCTGAAATTTAAACCTGAATGGCAAGTACAACAACAGCAACCACGAAGTGGTGGAGTGGTGGTAAAAGCCCCTTCAACGTAGAGTATGGCAAACTCATGATGTGGTATTTCCTCATGAGCGATGCTTTCACTTTTGGTGCATTCCTGATCGCTTATGGAACTACCCGTTTCTCAACTAACGGATGGCCTGACCCCAACGAAGTATTCAAGAGTTTTCCTTTCGCTCCGGAAGGCGTACACGCACCGCTGGTGTTTGTGAGTATCATGACCTTTATCCTGATCATCAGCTCAGTAACCATGGTGTTGGCTGTGCATGCTGGTCATAACATGGATAGAAAGGGCGTGGTAAGAAACCTGATCCTCACCATCATTGGTGGTGCTGCGTTTTTAGGTTGCCAGGCTTGGGAGTGGACACACCTGTATCATGAAGGTGCATGGTGGGGTAGCAATCCTTTCCTGAACCATGATGGTTCTGTAGCTATCTCTACAAACTTTACCAACTTCTTCTTTACCATTACTGGTTTCCATGGTTTCCACGTATTGAGTGGTGTGGTGATTAACATCATTATGTTGATCATGACCCTGAATGGTGTGTTCGACAGAAGAGGCCATTACCTGATGATCGAGAAAGCTGGTCTGTACTGGCACTTCGTAGATCTGGTATGGGTATTCGTATTCACTTGTTTCTATCTTATTTAATTAACCTTATAAGTAATAGCTCATGGAGCCTGTAAATATTCACGCACAACACGCAGAGAATCATGGCGGTGGTACCAAAGAAATCTGGCGCATCACTTGGATTCTGACTGTTTTGACTATCGTAGAATTGGCCATCGGTTTTTGGATGATCAAAATTCCATTGGATCAAGAAGGTCTTCGCCTTGGATTAAAAGGTGTGATCGTAATCCTGATGATGGCAAAAGCTTTCTATATCGTTGCTTATTTCATGCACCTGAAGCATGAGATCCGCAACATGATCATGACCATTGTCGTGCCTTTGGCGCTCTTTATTTGGTTCATTATTGCCTTTTTGTACGATGGTAATTCGTATAAGAATCTGCGCAATACCTATGACCCTCATCATAAGGAAGCCAGCACTGTAAAAGGTGAAAAGAAAGAGCATGGCGCTGCTGATCACAAAGAAGGTGAGCACAAAGCCGAAGAAAAGCACTAATCTGACTGATTTTCACAAAAGATATTACCATCGCCCTGCGGCGATGGTTTTTTGTTACCCTACTTTTGCAGCATGAATAAGAAAGCGCTCCTTGCCTTGTTGGTAGCTGTATTGATTCCTGTAACCAGTTATCTCTTGGTGCGATTCTACAGTACGGATGCTGTGGTAATGCCACGTAAATATTTGCCTGATACTGTATTGACTAGTGTAGAGAATGGAAAAATGCAGCAGGATACGGTTTGGCATAAAATTGCCAACATGCGTTTGCAGAATCAATTGGGTGATACAGTTGCCTTGTATGACAAGCCCGGTAAGATTATGGTCATGGATTTCTTTTTTACTAGCTGCGGTGGTATTTGTCCGGTGATGACAAAGAATATGTCCAAACTCCAGCAATCTTTTATCAAAGGAGGCAACACACGTAGAAAGATTGATACTTCCATTGTGCAGTTCGTTTCTTTCACCATTGATCCGGAAAGAGATTCTGCACATGTATTGAAGAAGTATGCAGATAAGATGGGTGTAAACCACGACAACTGGTGGATGCTTACAGGCAATCGCGATAGCATTTACAATTTTGCGTTTAATGAATTGAAGGTCGACAAGTTTGCGGAAGGTCCCGTGAGTCCAGATTTTGTGCATACCAATCGCTTTGTCTTGATTGATAAGCAATACCATGTTCGTGGTTATTATAACGGATTGGATTCAGCTTCGCTGAAGAAGCTCGCCAGAGATATTGGTTTGTTGTTGTTAGAAAAAGACAGAACCAAAAAGAGTACAGTCTTCACGCAAATCATTGACCTGAGTTGGCTTTGGCTGATAATCGTGGTATTGGTAACAGGTTTTGTTTTGTTCTTCCGTTCTAAACAAAAAGCAGAAAACGCTGGATAAACTAATCTGCTAAGCGTTTGTTATCCTTTCAACCTCTCGACTATGTTACAAGCATCTATACAAAAGAATGATCCTAAGGCCAAGTGGCTGATTGGTATTTTTTCCTTCGTGGTTTTTGCAGCAGTGGTGATTCTCGGCCGTGTAAAGCTAGAAGTTGACCTGGGTTTTGATGTACACATTTTCGCAGCCATCAATGCTGTGATCAACTCTGCGATTGCTGTTTTACTGATTGCCGCTTTGTGGGCAGTGAAGGCCAAAAAGTATTTGTTACATAAGCAGATGATGATGACGGCATTACTTTTATCAGTGTTATTCCTGGTATCATACATTGCGCACCACTTATTGGCAGGTGATACCAAGTTTGGTGGCGAGGGTGCTATTCGTACTATTTACTATATCATTTTGGTGACGCATATTTTTCTAGCAGCCATCATTCTGCCCTTCATTCTATTCACGGCATATCGTGCATTAACTGCTGAATATGCTACACACAAGAAGCTGGCAAAATATACATGGCCATTATGGTTGTATGTAGCGATCACCGGACCCATTGTGTATTGGATGATTAGTCCCTACTACCAATAAGATGCAGTTTAAGAAAGAGATCAGACAACTACTAACGCTTCACACAATTTTATTGTGGACGATGTTAGGCGGATTAATCCTAGTGTATTTTCTTGCTCGTACACAGCCGGTTGACTTCAGTGTGTTTCAAGTGTTGCAAGTAGTTTTATTGATTACTGCGTTGTTGGCTTACTATGTTGGCTTCATGCATTTTCGGAAAAAGCTGCAAAGTTTGGTTGCTGCAGAATTGGCGATATCAAAATTGATCAACGAGTACGCGGCTTTGTATAGAAACAAATTATTGTTCCTCTCATTGCCTGGAATAGCCGGTCTGCTAGGGTTTCAGCTCACTGGTAATTGGGTATTTTATCTCTGTGCTATTGGTGTATTGTTCATCATGGCAGCACAAAGACCTACAGTAGCTTTATTGATGCATCAGTTAGATGTACGCAAAGAAGATTTGTTTCAGTAATCGAGGCCAATTTCTTTTGCTGGATCCCAGAATAATTTATCGAAGTCTTGAATCGTATCTTTTTTTACGATCACTTTCTCTTTCTCTAATAATTCCTGCATCAAAGTAGGTGTGGCAAAATGCATTTTACCGGAGAGCATGCCGTTACGGTTCACCACTCTGTGTGCAGGCACTTTTGGTTTCATCATGTGTGCGGCATTCATCGCCCAACCAACCATGCGTGCTGATTTACCGGTTCCAAGAAACTTGGCAATGGCACCATAAGAGGTTACGCGACCTTTTGGTACCAAGCGCACAACAGCATAGACTTCTTCAAAGAAAGAACGTTGTGTATCAGCACTGTTTTTTTGAACAGGAGGCTTCTCTGTATGAAAAGATTTTCGAGGCAAATCAATTATTTACCGGAAGGTACATGCTTTGCGACAGACTCTTCACGCATACGCATGGCAATACTTTTGCGTGGTTCGGGTACTGATTCATAATCGAAGGGGCAATGTCTACAGCCATGGCCGCAGCAATAGCCCTTATCAAGGTGGTACTTTTCTGTAAAGACCATATAGCCCTGTTCGTCGTAGTAAAAATCAATATGTTCAATCAGCTTGTCCGCCACCAGTGAGTTGTTTGAGTGTGTTGTCTGTTGCTTCGTTCAGGGTTTTGTTGATCCGAAACTGCAGGTAATGAATCTTATTACTCTTAGCGATATCTAAACTCTCGTAATAAGTTTGAATACGCAAGTCTTGTGGAATGTTTGCTAATGAATAAGCGTCATCGTATTCCACTAACAACTCAAGTTCATATAGGTTGATAACCAACTTGGTAAAATCAAAAAGGTCAGGGCTGTCCGTTTTCAGGTTAATGGTGCCATTGGGCTGTAAAAACTGCTGATAGTAACGCAGAAATCTAGGATGTGTGAGCCTTTTCTTGGCTTTAGAAGCCCTTAGCTGCGGATCAGGGAAGGTAATCCAGATTTCAGCCACTTCACCAGGTGCAAAGTATTGGCCAATTTGCTCAATCTGGGTCCGTAAAAAAGCCACATTGCTAAGCCCATCCTGCAAGGCGGTTGTTGCACCGCGCCAAAGGCGATTGCCCTTTACATCCACGCCAATAAAATTCCGTTCAGGATACAGTCTACCTAATCCCACAGCATATTCACCCTTGCCGCAAGCGAGTTCTAGGGTGACGGGGTGGTTATTGTCAAAGTGTTGATGCCATTGTCCGGCCATACCCTGCGGGTATTCCAGTACGTTGGAATAGGTCTTGATTGCTGCGAAACGTTCCAGTTTATTTTGGCCCATGGGGCGCAAAAGTAGGAAAAACAAAAGCCACCGGTTCGTCGGTGGCTAAATTAAAACTGCAAAGGAAAATGCTGTAGGGGGAGTACAGTAACCTATTGTGTTGATTTGATACTGAAAATATCAAATTAGCATTAAATACATTGAAAATCAATAATATAATTACATGATTGATTTTATCAATAACAAGCAAATAAAGTTTTAGTGAAACCTTTAGTGAAACTTATTAGCTTTGGTGTAGAAATCCTACACCATGCCCCGCCAACCAGTTGTACATTTTCGCTTGAAGCCAAAAGATAGTAATGGTCAATCTATTGTCTATCTCCAGTTCATTTATCAAGGTCGCAGGTTGTTTTACTCATTCGGACAATCTGTAAGGCCTGAAGATTGGAACGAAAAAAAGCAGCGGGTTAAGAATAAGTTGGCAACCACGGCT
The DNA here is from genome assembly GCA_019745155.1 of Chitinophagaceae bacterium. GTDB lineage: Bacteria > Bacteroidota > Bacteroidia > Chitinophagales > Chitinophagaceae > JAFLBI01. The sequence continues at coordinate 78,431 of JAIETM010000007.1, forward strand.
GATGGGAAGTTCGCGTTGAATGATCTGTTGGATAATCTGGAGCGAATTTGCCTTAAGACTTATACCGAGTCTTTGAAGGATGGTATACCAGAACCAGAAGTGCTCAAAGAGGCAATGCAAGCTTTTATCAATCGCAATCATACGGCTAAAGAGGAGCAAGCTTCAAAACCCACCCTGTTCTCTTTGGCCCAAAGATTTATTAATGGGGAAATCAAGTTTAGGGGAAAGAGTAAAAGTGTCAGCAGCCTAAAAAATTATCATGCTGTTACTAAGCATTTACGAGAATATCAAGCGTACAGCAAACGTGTGGTTGATTTTGATACCATTAATTTGGATTTCTTTTATTCCTATGTCTCTTTCTTAGAAAAAAAAGGACTAGGCGTAAATACCATTGCCAAAGACATAGCCATACTGAAGGTGTTTATGGGTGAAGCGGTTGACTTAGGCTACACAGAGAATATGCTGTTTCGCCATAAGAAGTTTTCATACAACGAAGAGGAAACTGAACAGATTTATCTGAACGAAGATGAATTAGCGCGGATTCAGCAGGCAGAGATTACCAATAAGAAATTAGATAGGGTGAGGGATTTATTCTTGGTTGGTGCTTGGACGGGTCTGCGTTATTCAGACTTCAGCAATATTCAGCCAGAGCATATAGTGAAGATGGATAATGACTACTTTATTAAAATGGTGACGCAGAAAACAAAAGAACTGGTTATTATACCCTGTAATCCTATTGTGTTGGAAATCTTCAAAAAGTATGAGACCAATGCCAATATGTTACCAAGGGCAATGAGTAACCAAAAGTTCAATGATTATATCAAAGAGGTTTGTGCATTGGCTGGGCTCACAGAAAAAGGTAGATTAGCTAAGACCCCAGAATTGCCATTATGCGATTTGGTGTCTTCTCATACAGCCCGAAGATCATTTGCTACCAATCATTACCTGCAAGGCTTTCCCCCAATAGACCTGATGAAAATAACAGGGCATAAAACAGAACGTTCTTTTTTGAAATATATACGGGTTAGCAAATTAGATACAGCTAAAAGATTAAATGAGCATATAAAGCTGAACTGGAAGAATAAGCTTATTAGTCAGTTTCAGTCTTAAAATGTTTACTTGGGCATAGTCATTTGAGAACAAATTGCTAATTTCATAGTCTACCCCCAGTGATTTATTGCGCCGGCAAAAGCTGGTAAAATTTCGTGTACTTGCTTAACAATAAGTATAGTTTAAGGAGTTGTGCAATGTAATTAGCTCTTTTTGAAATATTAAAGTACAATACTGAGAATTAACCTTTATATGACAACTCAAGAGTTATTTGATTTAACAGCAGAAGAATTAATAAAACGTATTCAAGCTTCGTCAGGACTGACAAAATTTGCCCATCGCCGGGCTAAATTTGAAGGTTGGCTTAAAGTTGAGCTTATTGATATATTAGTTAAAAATGGAAAAAACGCTCTTCCAGAAATTGGAAGAATAGACGTTTCTTTCGACACAGTTGGAATTGAATTAAAAACTATAAATACAAATATCCGTTTTCGAAACGTAATAAATACAACTAGACCAATAACAAAAAATATTAAAGAAGTTAATGAAGATATTGACAATCTCATTAATGCCGAGTTTGTTAATAAGTTCATTGTGTTTATCACATTTCCAATTACTCACGATAATGCAAATTGGCAAGTTCATCTTAGACGAATTACTGAAAATCTGGATGATTACTTATATAGCCAATTTCAATTTGGCGACAATATCCCGGGAGTAATATATTATGGTAAAGTTCAATAATATAATCTAAGCAAAGTTATTATGACGCCTGAACTATCAATTTTATTAGGTTCTGGATTTTCTGTACCTGTAGGTCTACCAACTGTTGATTCGATTAATAGTAAGCTTTGTAACTTAAAGAAAGATGATTTCTATCTTACTTCAGCCCAAACAGCGGGTTTCTATAATTCAGATTGGAGAGACCCTAATGATTGGTCGTCTCACACGGATAGGTATTTTGCTCAAGAGTTTACTACGTTTTATCGAGAATGTGTATTAAATGGAAATGCTGACGCATTCAATTACGAAGTCTTTTACGACTATATCACAGATTTTTTGAGATATAAAAAAGACAATGATAGAATAAGTAAGTTCTGTAATGAATTTCGCAAAACCTTTAAGGGGACAAGTTCTTATGATGATAATCACAATTTAGTTTGGCGTTTCAGTAAAATATTTAACCAGCTAGTTGCAGACTTGCTGGTAGTTCCCCGATTTTATGAAGATGTGAGCTATTTGAATTATCCGCCGTATGACCCATTCTTCGAATTTGTGAGAGAAAATTTAAAAGATAGGGTTGTAAATGTTCATACATTGAATCACGATTTGTTTTTTGACCATATGGCTAAGAAACATTCAAGTCTTTGGCAAAACTTTACTGATGGATTTTCTGAATATGGTTCTCCATATTACGGACAAATTTCAGTAGACCACAAAGCCTCCGATGGTGTAATTCATAAAACATATATGGTTAGGCTCAGTTATTATACTGGTGATTATGACAATAATCTACGATTATTCAAACTTCACGGGAGTATTGACAATTGCATTCTTCATAACACAAGTACTAATGAAATCATAAGAGTAAAAAGAGGTTTTGGAGTTAGAGATTTTTTCATTGAAAGATTTGATGAAAAAGCAAAAAAGTATGCTTATGAAACTCCATTTGCAGAAAATGAGCCTGACTACCTAACCGGTACTACTGAGAAAATAAGGCAGTATAATCAGCCATTTTATGAAAATTTATTTACTCATTTCAAAAAAAATCTTTTAAACTCAAACCTGCTTGTTATAATTGGATATGGTTTCCAAGACAAAGTAATTAATGAATTTGTAGAGAATAATTATCTCATCTATAATAAGCAAATGGTCGTAATCGACATCACAAAACCTAACTCCAATATCTTGGATAAATATCAAGACCAAATAATTTTCTCATCGAAAGGGGCGACAGGTGTTTCTTTTGAAGAATTTATGTCATGGAAAAAGTGAAAAATGTAGTCAACAAAAGCATTTGCAAAAAACCGGTACTGGACAATTTGTGCTAGGTTATAGTTTCTTTAATTTAACTGACTAAATATTATATTGTGAGATAATGCCAAAGATTTACGATAATATAGAAAACCACTTAACAAAAGGACTAAGTGATACGCTTGAACTATCACAGCGAACAGACTTTTGTGTAGGATATTTTAACCTGAGAGGATGGAAAGAAGTTGCTGATAAAATCGACAATTTAGCTGGTGCAACAGTTGTTGAGGGCAAGGATGATGTTCACCGAATTTGCCGACTGCTTGTTGGAATGCAGAAAATGCCAATAGACATTTTACGTGACTATTTTTCAAAGGACGACGACCGTGACATTGATCAAGCCGAAGCAGTCAAACTTAAAAAGCGACTCGCCCAAGAATTTAAAGACCAATTGACTATTGGAACTCCGACTGAGGCAGACGAAAGAGCTTTGCGGAAGTTGAGCCAACAAATGAAGGATAAGAAAGTAGTTGTAAAACTCCATTTGCGCTACACGCTACACGCAAAATTATATTTGGCTTATAGTGATGATAAGCGAGTACCTGTGGTTGGCTTTTTGGGTAGCAGTAATTTAACACTCGCCGGGCTTGCCAAACAAGGTGAATTGAATATTGACGTAATGGATCAAGATGCAGCCAACAAGTTGGCAACTTGGTTTGACGACCGTTGGAAAGACCGTTGGTGCATTGATATTACAAAAGAGCTTATTGATATTATTGACAATTCATGGGCGGCCGATAGACTTGTTTCGCCTTTTCATATTTACTTGAAAATTGCGTACCACCTTTCTCGAGAAGCAAGAGCAGGCATCAATGAATTTAAGTTGCCAAAAGTTTTCCAAAAAGAGTTACTGGAGTTTCAACAAAAAGCAGTTCTCGTAGCTGCTCATCATTTGCACAAAAGAGACGGAGTTGTGATTGGTGATGTGGTTGGTTTAGGTAAAACCATTACTGCAACAGCATTGGCAAAACTATTTGAAGATGATTTCTTTCTGGAAACACTAATTATTTGCCCAAAGAACCTGGTTGAAATGTGGGAAGAGTATGCGCACAAGTACCAGTTGAGGGCAAAAGTGATTTCACAAAGTAAAGTGCAAACTACTTTACCCAATCTAAGACGTTACAGATTGGTTGTAATTGATGAAAGCCACAATTTGCGCAATGACCAAGGAAGCCGCTATCGTGCAATAAAATCATATTTGGAAGAGAACGATAGTAAAGTGATTTTGCTTTCTGCAACTCCGTATAATAAAACGTATTTAGACCTTGCAAATCAACTTCGTCTGTTTATATCAGAAGATAAAGATTTAGGCATTAGTCCGGAACGTTATATTGAAAGCATAGGAGGGCAAGTTCAGTTTACTTCTCAACACACGGAAACTTTTATCAGAAGCATCAAAGCTTTTGAAAAAAGCCATTTTGCAGACGACTGGAGAGAATTGATGCGTTTGTATTTGGTTAGAAGAACAAGAAGTTTCATTAAAAACAACTACGCCGAAACCGACCAAAGTAGCGGACGCAAATTTTTAACTTTTGCTGATGGTTCTAAATCTTATTTCCCAGATCGAGTTCCAAAACGTGTTGAATATGTGTTTGACCCCAAAGATCCGAAAGACCAGTATGCAAAATTGTATTCAACAAAAGTAGTTGACATCATTAACGAATTGGAATTACCGAGATACGGACTACAACAATACTTGAATGAAAAGCCATTAATCAAACCAACAAAGGATGAAGAGCATCTCATGCAAAACCTTAGCCGAGCGGGGCGCAGGCTGATGGGCTTTTGCAGAACCAATTTATTTAAGCGGTTGGAGAGTAGCGGATATTCTTTTCTACTTTCTTTAAGCCGTCATGTTTTAAGAAACTATGTTTTTGTATATGCCGCACAAAACCACCTACCTATCCCAATTGGTAAAAACATATCACAAAACTTAGATGATTTTTTAGAGGATAACGATACAGATAATGACGGAGATGATAAGAATCATTTAAAGATCATACTAAAAGAAGAAATCTATTTACAAAAGGCAAAAGAACTATATCAACTTTTTGCAAGTGAAAGCTTCAAAAATCGCTTCGACTGGATTAGAAGTGAATTTTTTGCAAACGCTTTACAGCAAAGCTTAATTAGTGATAGCAAACAAATTATCGAAATTCTAAACATTGGAAAAAACTGGAATCCCGCTGAAGATAGGCAGCTAAATGCTTTATACGACCTTTTGACAAAAACACATAGCAAAGAAAAGGTTTTGGTTTTCACTCAATTTGCTGACACCGCTTATTACCTAACTGAGCAATTAAAGAATAGAGGCATCAAGCAAATTGAAAGTGTAACAGGTGACGATGAAAACCCAACAGCGCTAGCACAGCGTTTCAGTCCACATAGCAACCAAAAATCTGATATTATCAGGAGCGGACAAGAATTGCGCGTATTAATAACAACGGATGTATTGAGTGAGGGACAAAATTTGCAGGATGCACACGTTATATTAAATTATGATTTACCCTGGGCTATTATTCGTCTAATCCAGCGCGCAGGTCGTGTTGATCGTATTGGACAAAAGGCAGAGCAAATATTCTGCTATTCATTCTTACCTGAGGATGGTATTGAAGCGATTATCAATTTGCGAAGAAGATTAACCCAGCGTATTGAAGAAAATGCCAATGTAGTAGGTAGCGATGAAACCTTTTTTGAAGGTGATCCTGTAAACCTCGCCGACCTTTATAATGAGAAATCTGGGATATTAGACGGGGAGGATGACGATACCGAAGTGGATCTAGCATCTTTAGCTTATCAGATTTGGAAAAACGCCACAGATGCAAATCCTGAACTAAGTAAAATAATTCCAGATTTGCCAAATGTGATTTATGCAACCAAACAAAATGATGAATCACCAGAAAAAGAGGGCGTAATTGTATACACGCGAACCTCAGAAGAAAACGACGTGCTGGCCTGGGTGGATAAAAAAGGAAAAATCATCACCCAGTCGCAACATACTATTCTTAAAGCGGCACATTGCACGCCCGATACCGAGCCGAAGTTTAAATTAGAAAAGCACCACGAATTGGTGAAAAGCGGAATTGACTTTATTCGAGAAGATGAAAAAATTACCGGTGGTTCACTTGGGAAAAAGACAGGCGTAAAGTACCGCGTATATATGCGACTTGACCGCTATTGCAAAGAGTATGAGGGAACTTTGTTTATAAATGATCAACTTAAAAAGGCCGTGGATGATATTTACAAATACCCCTTGAAGGAGTTTGCAAGAGAAACCTTAAATAGACAACTCAAAGCAGGAATTTCAGACGAACAGTTGGCAAGTTTGGTGATTTCGCTGCGTGAAGAGGATAAATTAGCAATAGTAAATGAAGATGAACAACCCAATAGAGAACCTCAAATCATTTGCTCTTTGGGCTTAAAAAACTAAACCCATCGAATTTAAAGAGGAAAACAGATGGTTTTACTATGGCAAAAACTAAGAAAATACAAGTACGAGGCGTTGAAATAACGGTTATCCATGAAGATAACAAGGACTTTATATCTCTTACAGATATGTTAAGGGCCAAAGACGGTGATTTTTTTATTTCCGATTGGCTCAGAAATCGAAACACCGTTGAATTTCTTGGTATATGGGAATCGGTATATAACCCCCAGTTTAATTATGGCGAATTCGCCATAATTAAAAGTCAAGCCGGTTTAAATAACTATAAAATTAGCGTTAAGGAATGGGTTGAAAGAACGAATGCCATTGGTCTTAAAGCAACAGCAGGAAGATATGGTGGAACCTATGCGCATAGCGATATCGCATTCGAATTTGGCATGTGGATAAGCGCTGAATTTAAGATTTACCTTATCAAAGAATTCCAGCGACTGAAAGCTGATGAGCATGACCGCCTGAAACTTGAATGGAACCTCCAACGAACTTTGGCCAAAGTAAATTATTACATCCATACCGATGCAATCAAAGAAAACCTGATACCCAAAGCATTGAGCAAAGCACAAATTAGTTTGGTGTATGCAAGCGAGGCCGACTTGCTTAATATGGCACTATTTGGTTTTACGGCAAAGCAGTGGCGAGATGCCAACCCCAATAAAGAAGGAAATGTAAGAGACTATGCCACCATTGAACAATTAGTAGTGCTTTCCAATCTGGAAAGTATTAATGCTGTATTAATCAATCAAGGTTTACCACAATCAGAGCGTTTAAAGCAATTGAACCAAATTGCGATTACCCAGATGAAATCTTTGGTAGCAAACCAACAAATAAAGAGACTGAAATGAGTTTAGATAAAAAGGAATTCGCCAGCTACATCAAACAGTTCAACTTTCGTGAACTATTTAATGAAATGGGTTGGAACAACGATAAAACAACCCAATCCATTGTCGTAGAAAACGAAACACACACATTACAAGCAGTTGCCGAAAAAAGCGGTTTCAAAATCTTATTGTGCCTGCCCGACCATCAGGCGGGCAACCCGCTTTCCAATGGCTTAATTCCCGACTACAACACCCGTAAAAAGATTGAAACCAAATTAACCAAGCTGTTTCAGGAGCATTTGATTATTTTCTTTGATAGCAAGAAAACTGAACAGATTTGGCAATTGGTAGTTAGACAATCTGGTAAGCCAACTAAGGTAACGGAAACGCGTTGGCGCATTAACCAAGACCCTGAATTATTATATCAGCGGGCAGCAGGAATTTTCTTTGAAATAGACGAGGAAGAAAATATTACCATTATTGACGTAACCAAACGCATAGCAGACAACTTCCACCAAAACAATGAAAAAGTAACCAAGCAGTTTTACGATAGATTCAAAAAAGAACATGCTTCTTTTTATGAGTTTGTAAAAGGCATCGATGATCACATAGATAAACAGAATCTCGGTAAAAAGAAAGATCAACAAGAAGAAAATCGTTCAAAACAATGGTATGTAAGTCTAATGCTTAACCGCCTTATGTTTTGCTATTTTATTCAGAAGAAAGGCTTTTTAGACAACAATAAGAATTATCTGCGCGATAAACTGATTGCTTGCAAGGCTAAAAAAGGAAAAGTAAAATTCTATTCTTTTTATCGTGATTTTCTTTTGGTATTGTTTCATAAAGGATTGAACGAAGCCACACAAAGCCCCGAGACTAAAATTGAAATTGGTAAAATTCCCTACCTGAATGGTGGTTTATTTGATGAACATGAATTAGAAAAAAATAATACAAGTATTGATATTGACGATAAGGCATTTGAACACCTTTTTGATTTCTTCGATCAATATGAATGGCATTTAGATACCCGACACACTGCAAGCGGAAAGGATATTAACCCTGATGTGATTGGTTATATTTTTGAAAAGTATATCAACGACAGGGCAAATATGGGTGCCTACTACACCAAAGAAGATATTACCGATTATATCAGTAAAAATTGTATTCTGCCTTATTTGTTCGACGAAACAAAACGCCATTACCCGAAAGCTTTTAATGTTGATGCCGAATTGTGGCAAATGGTAAAGCAAAGTGGCGACCAATATATTTATGATGCAGTGAAAAAAGGTGTGGAAGAGCCATTACCAAGGGAAATTGAACAAGGCATAAAAGATGTAAGCAAACGCACCGAATGGAATAAACCGGCTACCATCAATTACGCTTTGCCAACTGAAATTTGGCGTGAAGTAGTTGACCGCAGAAACCGATACACCGCAGTAAAGAGCAAAATTGACAAAGGCGATATTCAGCACATTAATGACTTTATTACCTACAACTTGAACATTCGCCAGTTTGCACAAGATGTAGTTGAAAACACCAACGACCCGGAACTGGTGAAACACTTTTACAAAGCACTCAACAGCGTTACCATTATTGACCCTACTTGTGGCTCAGGAGCTTTTTTGTTTGCTGCAATGAACATTTTAGAACCCTTGTATGAAAGCTGCCTGCAACGAATGGAAAACTTTGTTGCCGAAGCACCGAAAGGCAAATACAAGTTTTTTGAAGAAACCTTGGCACAGGTAAAAAGCCCCGAACACCCCAATCTGCAATACTTCATTTACAAAAGCATCATCCTGCGGAACTTGTATGGTGTGGACATCATGAAAGAAGCGGTGGAAATTGCCAAACTGCGTTTATTCTTGAAACTTGTAGCAACTGTAGAAGCTGATTACCGCAAACCAAATTTAGGATTAGAGCCATTGCCCGATATTGATTTTAATATACGTGCAGGAAATACACTGGTTGGTTTTGCAACGGAAGCAGAATTGCAAAAAGGATTGACTTACACGATTGACGGAGTTTTAGCAAAACCTTTGATTGAGGAAAAATGTGAGATTGTTGCCAATGCTTTTAAACGCTACAAAGAAATTCAGTTGACCTATGGCGATGATTTCAAGGAGTTTAAAAAAGCAAAAGCAGAACTTAACAAACGCCTGAAAGAACTCAACCATGAACTGAACCAATTATTACATAAACAAGCAAGTGGCTTGAAATATGAAACTTGGTTACAATCGCACCAACCCTTCCATTGGTTTGCCGAGTTTTATGAAATCCTTCAAGACAATAGAGGTTTTGATGTGATAATAGGAAATCCACCGTATGTTGTTTATACAGCGGAGAAATCACCCTACAAATTAAAAGAATATGCAACATTAACCTGTGCTAATCTCTATGCTTACTGTGCTGAGCGTTCCTTCAATATTATGAATTCTGATGGTCGTTTCGGTATGATAATTCCTAACAGTAGCATATCCGCTGACAAATTATCACCACTTCAAAAAATATTTATAAAAGATAAAACATCTTGGATAAGTAATTATGCTTGGCGTCCAGCAAAATTATTTGAGGGAGCAAATATGTTGCTTGCCATTGTTTTATCTGTAAAGGGGAATGAAAAAGCAGTCAGAGCAAGTGTTTATTATAAATGGTATAATGATTACAGAGAAGTATTATTTGAAACTATTTCTTACAATGACGCTACCAAAATCTTACAAACAGGAACAATACCAAAAATACCATCAAGCCAGTATTTCTCAATTATTGATAAACTAAAAAAGAAATCAGGTAATAAAAGACTGATAGATTTTTTTAGGAGCCAACCAACAAAACATAAGTTCTACTATTTCAGGGCAGTGTTGTATTGGGTTAAAATATTAGAAGATGAACCAGTTTTCAGAGAAGATGGCACTCAAACAACCACAGGTGAAATGAAGCTGGTTTATGTAGATAGCGAAGATTTAAAATACACACTTATTTCTCTTCTTTCTTCTTCGCTATTTTTTGTTCATTACATTACTTGGTCAAGTTGCCAAGTAATAAATAGCAGAGATTTTGAATTGCCCTTCGATTTTAACTCTCTTAGTTCTGAATTGAAAACACTTTTAGTAAAACTTGGAAAGAGACTTCAAAAAGATTTGCAAGAAAATAGTGTTGTTCAAGTCCGAAATTATTCTACAAGAGGAAGGTCATTTACTATGGAAAAGCAATATTTCTACATTAAGAAATCGAAAGCTATCATTGATGAAATAGACAAGGTTCTCGCTAAGCATTATGGTTTTACAAATGAAGAATTAGATTTTATCATTAATTATGACATTAAAAATCGTTTAGGTAAAGACTTAGAAAACGAGGACGAAGAATGATAAAAGAAAGCCTTGGAAATACAGACCTTTTGAAGCTACCGAAAACAGCTTTTCTATGCAGCCGACAAGTTCCTGCTTCAGCGATATTGAAATGCTATGACTGGGCAATAGCGCAAAGAGAAAAAGGCAATTGTATTATCAGTGGTTTTCACAGCCAAATAGAGAAAGACGTGTTGCATTATTTGCTCAAAGGCAAACAGCCCATTATTTTGGCATTGGCAAGAGGACTAAAAGAAAACTTAGAACCTGAATTTGTAAAACCATTAGATCAAGGCAGACTTTTAATCATCACTCCGTTTGACAAATCGGTAAAACGAGTAAGCAGTCAAAATGCAGAGACACGCAACCAACTAATGACAACGCTTGCAGACAAAATCACTATTGGTTACGCAAGCCCAGGCGGACAGTTGGAAGAACTATTAAAAGGAGTTAAGAAACCAATTAACAAAATCGTATGAGCCAACGCATTTTGCAAGTATCCCGCAATTGGCGGGACCAAAGCCGCACAAGCCCAAGCACAGTCCAAAGTTTTATCGGCAGCGCTTGCAAAACCTGACCCGCCCCTGCGGGAGCCAACTCAACAGTTAAATTAAGGCAGATTCAGAAGCACTGGAGGTGACTGGCGTTTGGCTTAATTTCTTTTGATGTACAAATTTGAAGCTTAGATCCTCTAAAGTTTTATCATAGAGAGAAAAGCAAAGTTTAAGCAACTGTTCTAACAGAAATTACTCATAAATGAGGAGAAAAAAAACCACCATTGCTGATGGTCAGATTTCATTGGGGCGAAACAATTTGTATTGTATTATCAAGTTGCTTAAGTATTCCTTTTAGTTAATTTACTTCACTGGAACTCATTATTTGCTTAAATTGTGTATTATAATGCACATTTAGATCATTTTTATTATTCTCCATCGATATTTTCTGTTATTATGAATTATAATGCATAATTATCATAAATTTTACCATTTTGTACCTAAATTTGGCTGAAATGTGAATTTTAATACAGATGAAGCTCGATGATTTAGGAAAAATATTAGAACAGAGGCGGGAAAAGCTCCAGTTAAGGCAGTCAGACCTCTCTGAAATGTCAGGGGTTAATGTGCGTACTATTATTCAACTGGAAAAAGGACAAGGCAACCCATCATTCGTTACACTTGAAAAACTACTGGATGTCTTGGGGCTTGAAATAACTGTGGAACTCAAAAAGACAATTGAATGAAAGGCGCTGTATTTCAGAATGAAGAACTAGCAGGATATCTTGAAAGAACACAGGATGGAAATTATGTTTTTACCTATCATTCGGATTATTTTGCGGATACGTCAAAACCCTCGATCAGTTTAACCCTGCCCAAGACAAAGCAGGTGTATACATCTCCTCATCTGTTTGCTTTTTTTCAAGGATTATTAGCGGAGGGGGTTAATAAAGACATTCAGTGTAGGACACTCAAAATCGATGAGCAGGATGATTTTACCCGGTTGCTACGAACAGCCGGAGATGATACCATTGGAGCCATCACCATTCAACCGGTAGAATAATGCAATGCAAAGGATGTTATAAAGAAGTGAAGGATGGCTACTGCCTTAGTTGTCGTAAATCAATGTTCCGGGGTTTACGAACTTCTCCTGTATTGCCATTTGAGACACCTAAGGATGAAAATCTAATTTCCTTTCAGGAACATAGTAAAAGACTCTCCATTTCCGGAGTTCAATTAAAATACTCACTTCGCTTAGAAAATAAAACGCTGGTATTAACAGAAAAAGGAGGGGAATATATTTTAAAGCCAATACCCCCTGCTCAGCAATTGTTTCATGTGGACCAGGTGCCGGAAAACGAACACCTAACGATGCAGATTGCCAAACAGATTTTTAATATTCCCACAGCAGAAAATGTATTGATACATTTTCAGGATGGGACCCCAGCTTACCTAACCAAACGTTTTGATGTTGCTGCTGATGGAACAAAATATTTACAGGAAGATTTCGCTCAATTAACTAGCCGAACCAGTAAAACGCATGGGGAGACTTTTAAATACCAAGGAAGCTATGAGGAGATTGGTGTATTAATACAAAAATTTGTGCCAGCTTCTATTATTGCTGCTGAACGTTTTTTTCATCAAGTAGTTTTCAACTATATTTTTTCCAATGGTGACGCGCATTTAAAGAACTTTTCTTTGTATCGTACACAAGAGAGAGAGTATCAATTGACACCAGCCTATGATTTGCTGACAACTGTCATTCATTCACCTGTGGAATCGGATACAGCACTTGATTTATATGAAGGTGATTTACAGTCTGCGTTTTACAGTCAGTATGGTTTTTATGGTAGGCCTAATTTTCTTGAACTGGCCAAGCGTCTTTTGATACAGCCTTCAAGAGCTGAAAGAATTTTAGATAGTTATCCGGCAGCATTCGAAAAAGTAAAAAGGATGGTTGCAAATTCATTTCTGAATGAAGCAATTAAAGAAAAATATATCAGTAATGTCACTGATAAAATGGGAAGACTTGCTATATCTTAATATGCTGCGACACTATCACTTATGTAGATATTTTTTGAAAAGATCATCAATCCTCTGAATTGAATGGATGATTTAACTCGAAAAAATAATCAAGAAGAGTTGATTAAATTAAAGTTTGGCAAGGGCTATATCAAATGTGACATACCCTTCACTAATTTTTTGAATCGATGGAGCCTCTAAGGGCTCCGTTTCTATTAGAAAATATAGTTGTCTTTTTAAATAATATAATGAGCTACTAAAGTGTGTGTGCCTTTTGATATTAAATTTATTATACCTTGAAAGGTATGTTTGTAGACTTTCACATAGAACTATCCAAAATCATTGCCTACTTTAATGATCAGGTTCTTTCTGGTAAGCAAATGCCGGCAACTGCCAAGCAGGTGTATGAATATGCAATCGGTGCTTATGCTGAAATTCCACATAAGCCATTCTTAGTTGCTGCACAAGCCAATGACGATTATTATCAAAGATATCTTCAAGAGAGTGTCAAGGAAGTAGAAAAGACTGTCCCAGACTTTTTTGAGTATCAGGGTGATTTCTTTGATTTGAATGAAACTCACTACATCAGAAGGGAGGATGTAGGTGATGAAGTTTTTGGATTGTTTTTTCAATTAAAGCTTGAAGAGTTACAAGACTCTAACAAGACGCACTTAGCAAAATTCTATGATTTTCAGCTCTATGATAATTTCTATGGAAACAAAGAGGAGTTTGATAATTTCTTGAAGAATTTGCCGGCAACTGCCGACAATTGCTGGCAACTGCCTGAAGTAAGCGATGGATTCAATTCATTTATTTCTGATGAAGTTAAATCAGTTGATGATCTTCTATTTGAAAATGCGAGTGATGAAGGAATAAAGCAAGTAGATACATGGAAATCTAAAAGATTATGTAATCCGGGTTATGTGATTCCGAGTATTTGGAATGATGATGAGGTAATAAAATTTTTCTCTTTTCTATATGATTATAAATCGGCGATTGGCGAGTCTCTCATAACTAAAGAAGAATTTGATCTAATATTTCAACATGGCCTTAGAATTCCGACTGAACCATTGTTAAACAAAATAAATTTAAGAAATACACCTCAAGTCCCTAAGAGGTTATTAGATTTTGGAATTAATATATTCTGGAAATCAAATGGAAAAAGCAAGTGGCCAAAGTCTTGCCTTGTTTTATTCTTTGCTAATTATATAAAGCAATATGAAGATGCTTTGCTATCAAAGCAAAAACTTCACAACATCAGTTCAAATTTAAAAAAGTATGAAAACTACACTGAATTGAAGTTTAAGAGGTATATGCCTTCATGAATTGTGTTGTTGAATTTGTCAATATTATTTTTTAAAATAACAACGCGTACGAGAATTGTAAAGTCGTACGCAAATATTCTTAAAACCCTTGTCTGTATTAGGTTTCGGTGCTTGTGATGGGTAGCTTTGTGTTCAAACTATCAACACATGTATCACTGTAATGAATGCGGAGTGCCTATACCTTCATATAGAAAGTCGACGCTCTATTGTACCGAACAGTGCGCATATTCCGCGAAACTTAAAAGAGAGCAACAGCGTGCTGAATTCAAGCGTAATCAAGTGATCTTGTTGGAAAATGAAATGAAACTGAAAGAAGCTTATCAGAAATATGGTACAACACCATTCTCAGCTAAAGTATTGCTGGATGTAAATTTTAACTGGGCCATACATTCAGCAACTCAGGATGTTGATGGCCTTCCGGTTAAGTTAATGTTGAGTTTTGGCTATACCCTCTTTGATAATCAAAAAGTCCAAGTATGCAAGTTCTAAACACGATACTGTCTTCAAGGCCAGATTATTTGGTGGCTTTACAATCAGCCCCAAAGATGCCTTTGCCGCCTCCTCCTCCAGCACCTTTACTGATTACACCAGTAGTACAGCAAGTCTTGCCCTCTGCTCAGAAATCAAAGCAAGGATTGAGCTTACTTCAAGTTTTATTGATTGCTGGGACTATTGGATTTGTGGGCGCCTACATATATCAAAAAATTGACGAAGCTAGAGAAAGAAAAAGGCAGATGAAGTGAAGAACCCACAAATCATACTATCTGGCTTTACATCAGAGGAGTTCACTGCTCTATTGGTGCAGGCGCTCCGTCCTATCATTCAGGAGGAGATAAAAGCTGCTTTGGAGAAAGAGCCAGAGCAGCTACTTTCTCCTTCAGAAGTATGTAAGCGATTTGTCCCAAAGCTTTCTAAAACTACCCTAACAAAATGGACTAACCAAGGGCTTATAGAAAGACATCAAATGGGTGGTCGAACCTTTTACAAATTATCCGAAGTTTTGCAGAAATCTAAGACGCTTAAGCGGTACAAGAATTAGTGTATAAAGTTTTTCCTTGTAATCAAAAAAGAGGTGTGTACCTCTTTTTTGATGATGTCAGTCACTAATAACTGATTAGTATTTGAAGAAAAAAAATTGTTGTAAGGGTTTTTATTCGAGAGGTTTAATTTCCGGTTTTCATTTTCAAGGTAATATCGCCAATATTATATGCATATACGGCGGCAGGAAGAAAGCATAATTGTAAGCCCTCAATATCTTTTACACCTTGCTGATCAATAGAAGTCACTAAGGCATACGGAAAGCTATTAGCTTTACAGAAATGATTAAGACTTTTCAGTTCTTGGGGGTTATCATAATAGCGATTACTCCATTTGATCTCTGCACCCCATACAGGCTTAAATTTTTTGTCATCTAACAAAACCAGATCTACCTCACCTTCCTGTCGCCCTTCTTTCCAGCGTGCATAAGTTAAGTCCATATTTTCACGGTGCATCCACTGAGACAAAATAGCAGTTTCTACCATGTTGCCCATTTCATTATCAGTGGCTGTTATAGGTGAAAATAATGCCGTCCTTAATGATGGGTTAGTTAAATACACTTTAAAACTTGTTACCCTTTTTAATCGTTTGGCATGTATATCTACTTTATTCAGCACTTTAATTAGGAAAGCTGCTTCTAGATAGTCCAAATACTTTTTTAAAGTATCTTTTTGTATACCGCTATCTTTAGACATAGCTTCATAAGAAAATTCATTACCCGTATTGTAGGCTAAGTATGTAAAGAATCGGTTTAATTCTTGAACATCTTTGATTCCATATAAACTTGGTAAATCTCTTAGTAGAACTTTATCTACGATATCGCTTTTTACATATCGCCCCATATCACTCTGTATCTTTTCAGAAAGCACTACTTCCGGATATCCACCAAAGTTCAAATAGTTAACAAACTCCTGATTCAGAATCTTTATATCATGAGTTAGGCAATAGGCAATAGGTTTATCGCCATATTGAATAAAGCCATCATAAATGAGATGCTGCATTTTTTTTAGATGTATGTATTCTTGGAAAGTAAGGGGTGGCAACATAAAGTCAGTAAACCTTCCAGCACCACTTTCGGTACTATGCCACTTTAGTGCAGCAGCTGCAGAACCTGATACTACAAACTTGGTATTTTGATATGAATCAACCAATACTTTAAGGTGTCTCTCCCAGTCTTTGAGGTATTGTATCTCATCAAAAAAGACATAGCAATTTTGAAGATGCTTTAAACTGAGTGCCTTTTTGCACATGTCCAGTATGTCTTCCAAACCTAGGTGTACATAAATAGGGTTATCAATGCCTATAAAAAAAATTTGTTGAGGGTTAACACCATCTTCAATTAAGCGCTGTATACTATGAAAAAGCATGACTGTTTTGCCTACCCGTCTTGGCCCCATTAATACCAAAGCTCTTCTTATCTGCTTTTCGGTTACAAAAGGATAAAATAAATCAAAATATAAGCGCTTATGCATCTTGCTATACACTTCTGGTATTTCCTTTCTAGCCCACCATGGGTTTTCATAGCGGAGGCGCTCAATGATTTTATCCTCTGGAATAAGATTTAAACTGATCATGTGTTTATCAATAGTTACAAAAATAGCTCTTTTAAGAAGATTCATATCTTCTTATTTGTACATTATTGTAATTTTAGTCTGATTATATGAATCTACTTTCCTTTCTTTACATAAAAAGGTTTGGCCTAAGCCTTATGCAGTGTGTGTATAAATAAAAGATTTAGCATCTGGATGATTGCCTCAAGTTTTATAGACCTATAGAGTCTGAGAAATTAGTGAAACCTTTAGTGGAACTTATATAAAATAATAATCCGCATAAAAAATTGTAATACAATTAATTATGCGGATTAATTTGCTGTAGGGGGAGGGGTCGAACCTCCACGAGGCAGTTAGCTGTAACACAAAGAGTAGTGGTCAACCCTGGTCGGCCTTACCAAAAGTAACGTCGGCTCTATGTTACGTTTATCCTGTTATCCCCACCCTCGAGACGAGAGGGCATGTCTGCCAAAAATTTCATCACCCCACAGTGTAAAGAGCTTGTCGTCATTGACAATACAATGTTAGGTCAAATGCCCTATTCGTTCAAAATATTTCAATGATAATTTTAAAAGTATTGAAAATATCTAAAAAATGAATCTATATTAGCTAAACTATCTAAAATAGGTGTCAAAAATGCAGGCAAAATTGAATGTAGACAAATTGGATCTCCAGATCATTCAGGCCATGATTGAGGATGCAGAGATTTCATATGCCGATTTGGGCAAAAAACTCTTTGTTTCCGGGGGAACTATCCATGTGCGCATCAAGAAACTGGAAGAAATGGGCATTGTTAAGGGCAAAAGGCTCTTTGTAGATATAAAAGCATTAGGCTATGATGTGATTGCTTTCATCGGTATTTACTTAGAGAAAAGTTCTTTGTATGATTCTGTTGCCAAAGAGCTGCAACGTATACCGCAGATTGTCCGACTGAACTATACCACTGGCAATTACAGCATGTTTGCAGAGATAGTTTGCAAAGACATCATGCAATTGCGTTACGTTCTGCATGATGCATTGCAGAAGATTAAGGGTATAGAGAGAACCGAAACATTCATTTCACTCGAAGAAAGTTTCAGCAGACCTGTGGTTGTAACAGCAGCTGATAAGTCCTGATTATTCACCGTATTTTCATGTTATGCAAACAAATGATTTTAACCTAGCGGGCTTGCTTGATGTATGGCAGCGTAGGCGCTATGCCATTCTAGTGCTGGTGATCAGCACTGTTGTGATTGCTGGATCCATATTGTGGTGGATGCCCAAGCAATACAAATCAACTGCAGTGATCATTGCAGCTAATCCGCAATTGCAAGACAAAGCGCGATTATTCAATAAGGAGATTCAACTCTTGTATGCTGTATATGGTAGTGCAGATGATCTAGACAGATTATATGGTTGGGCCGATGTGGATAGTAACTATTATGCATTGATTGATGAGTTTGATTTGATCATGGAATATCCGCACGACGATTCTGCTTATGTGCGACAAGAAACGTTGAAACGCTTGCGAAAGGATATTCAGCTTATTAGAACTGAGGAGCAGCAACTGAAAATTGAAGTATTCATGAAGCGGCCAGAGTTAGCGGCAAACGTTGCAAATGCGATTGTACGCAATATCAATCAGCGCTATCAAGCCATTGCTGCGGATAGATACAATAAAGAAAAACTTGCATTGCAAGCTTCATTACAAGAAACATCACTGCAGCATTCAAATCAGGTTGATTCAATCAAACTAACGCAAGGTTTGTTGAAAGAATCATTACAGCTTGGACGGCTTAAAGCCTTGGAAGAACAGGCTGCCCAGCTCACCAAGACAATAGTAGAAATGGATGCAGCCATCAAGGCCAACCCGCCTGCATTGTACGTACAGCAGAATGCAGTGCCTGATTATAAACCTGCCAAGCCGCAGGTATTGTTGAGTTTATTGGCTGTTGCTGCATCAAGTCTTGTTTTTGGCTTATTGCTAACAGCCTTGATTGATCAACGTCGTTCATGAGTGCTATTCCGCAGCGATATAGTTGGACACTGATTGGATTACAATTAATCAGCGTTCTGCCTGCAATCATACTGCAGCAATGGTGGTGGTTGATGCTGCCAACATGTTTGCTCTTGTCATGGAAATTTGCTGAAATCTATCTACAACAAACAGCCCAACTGTTTTGGTGGTGGTTATGGGTTTTGCCTTTATCAACAGAGTTAGCCATTACTGATAGCCTCTCTTTGGATTTTCCTGGAGAACCTTTATTGATCTTACTTACAGGAGCTGTCTTGTTGTTGCTGATAACGCGCAGATTCAGCTTACCAGTACCCGTATATCAGAGTAATTTACTGGTGCTCGTACTGTTACACTTATTTTGGATAGGCATCACCATACTCTTTTCACGCGAACCCATTTTATCGCTTAAATATTTGCTTGCTAAGTGTTGGTATGTATTGCCTTTGGTGATTTTACCTTCTGCATTCTTGCAACGTTTTCGGCATTGGCAGCAAATGGCTTTAGCACTCTGTATACCGATGTTACTGGTGGTAGTACAAAGTATCCTTCGTCATGCTGCACATGGCTTCAGCTTTGAAGGAATCAAGGATACACTAAATCCTTTTTTTCGTAATCATGTGAATTACTCGGGTATGTTGGTTTGCTTATTGCCGATAGGTATAGGTATCTATTTACTGACGGATGAGCAGCGCAAAAAGCGAAAACTGGGTATTGCTTTAGTGATTGCTATACTAGGCTTGATACTCGCTTATTCACGCGGTGCTTGGGTTGTAGCGATTGCTGGCCTTTTTGTGTATTGGCTCATCAAACGGAAATGGCTGATGCATGCATTGGTGATGAGTTCAATCGTGATAAGCTTGGCTTTAACTTGGTTATTACAAGAGAATCGTTTCTTGCAATACCGACCAGATTTTACGACCACGATTTTTCATACTGATTTCACCGATCATATGGCGGCAACTCTGGCACTAAAAGACGTATCGAATGCAGAACGTTTTTATCGCTGGACAGCTGGCGTTGCGATGGCTGCCGAAGAGCCACTTACCGGTTTTGGTCCCAATAGCTTTTACCTGCATTACAAGCCCTATGCGGCACAACTGTTTCGTACTTGGGTGAGTAATAATCCGGATCATTCTACTGTACACAATTATTACCTGCTATTAGCATTAGAGCAGGGTTTACCGGGCTTGTTGGTTTTCTTAATTATCCTTTTCGTAGCGCTGTATCGTGCACAATATTTATTCCACCGACTGCAAACCAGGCTCTATAGTTATGCTGCCATGATTGCTGGTGTAATGCTCAGTATGATTGCATTGCTGAATACGATGAGTGATTTGATTGAGACAGATAAGATAGGCGGACTCTTCTGGCTTTGTATCGGTGTAATAATAGCGCTGGAAGGAAAGCTACAAGAAGAACGAACTACTATTGCCTAGTCTTTTACTGCAAAGGCATCGCGCAGGCCATTACCCAATAAATTAAATGCAAGTACTAATAGCATGATGGCAATACCCGGCGCCAAAGCCAGTGCCGGATTATTGGTGATGATGAAATTGTAATTCTCTTTTATCATTAGTCCCCAACTCGGTTGCGGTGGTTGAACACCAACACCAAGAAAACTGAGACCTGCTTCCAATACAATCGCAGATGCAAAATTGCTGGCAGCAATCACTAACACAGGTCCCATGATATTTGGCAGAATATGTTTGATGATTGTTCTGGTATGGCTAAATCCTAACACGCGCGTTGCTTCAATGTATTCTAGTTCACGAACAGCCATTACTTGTCCGCGCACTAGTCGGGCTACATTCACCCACATGCTTAAGCCAACAGCCATAAACACCTGCCAGAAGCCTTTACCCAATAATAAAGTCATTGCGAATACAAGCAGCAGTGTTGGAATACTCCAGATCACATTGATCAACCACATAATGACTTCATCTATCCATCCCCTAAAATAACCGGCCATAGCGCCTAAGCTAATACCAATGGTGAGAGAGATGATTACGGCAATTAATCCTACACTCAAACTAACTCGTGTACCAATTAAGAGGCGACTCAACATATCTCGTCCAAACTTATCTGTACCTAGATAAAATTTTTGTACAAGGGCAGTGGGCTTTGCTAATTGCGAGACGGCGATACTGCCTGCTTTGGTGAGTCCTTCATCAATATATTGCTCATAATAGATTGTGTCGCCTTTTTGTTGATAAGCTTGTACCGGTAAGTATTGAACGGTATCTTTTTGTCCCGATACCCATTTCGCTAATACACCAGTTTCTTTGTTACCACTTTGTTTGATGAATAAAAAGCGCATGGTGAAGCCTGGTGATTTACTGCCAATGGCAGGAATCATTCTATTACCGAAGGGAGAAGCATCAGGCGCTAATTGATAGCAAGTAAGTGCAATCAATACAGCAAGCACAATAATGCAAAGGCCCAAGATCGCTCCTGTATTCTTCCATAATTTTTGTTGGAATCTGTTTTTTTCAACAGCCTGCTGCATGTTTGAAAATACAAAGTTCAGCGTTGTAAACTCATTTTACTTTTCTGCCCTTCCACTGATAGCTGCCAAACTTGCCCAGCCAGCCTGCTACAACTGTGTATGCAATGTGCTGCATAGGAAAGTACCAAAGTCTCATACTGATGCGGTAGCCAAAAAATTCTCCAAGATGAACAGCAAATGCATATTCTGCGCTACTTTTTAATAGCATGCAAGCTGCCCAAAGCCAGAAAAGTGTTGGCTGCCAGATGCTGATCAATGGCAACACGAGTAGCGATAGATTGAATAAGTACACAACGGCTAAAACATAAAATATGCTTCTATCTGTGTATTTATCTGCTTTACTAGCCCAGCGAATACGTTGATTGATAAAGCTTTTCCAATCTGGCATGGGATGTGTACGCACAATGGCTTCTTGCGCAAACAAGAAAGCCATGCGTTTCGGATAAAGCTTTTTGATCTTGTGCATTAGCAGCATATCATCTCCGCTGGCAATACGATCAATATCTATATAGCCACCTGCTTCGTAAAAAGCAGTTTTTAAGTAACCCAGATTGGCACCATTACACATGCTATGAAAGCCTGCAGCTACAGCACCAGCGGTTACGCCTTGCAGACCCATGAAATCAATTTTCTGAAATCTGGAAAGTGAAGAGCCATCTGTTATAAAATCAACTGGAGCAGCAATGAATACCGGATTTTTTTGCTGAATCAATGCATCGTAGTGCAAGAGCCAGCGTGTATCCATTTTGCAGTCGGCATCAGTCGTAATGATCCAATCACCTGCAGCATAGCCTATCGCAATTTCAATGGCTTTCTTTTTATAGGAATTGAGATAAACACCATCCAGTTCTTTTTCCAATGAAATCAATTTTAAATTGGCGTGCGCTTGTTGTAAGGATTGTACAATAGCAGGAGTAGCATCTTCTGAGTGATCATCAATCACGATTAATTCAAATAAATCTGAAGGGTATGCCTGTTGTAAAATGTGCTCAACACAATCTTTGATATGTGCAGCTTCGTTGCGTGCTGGTACGATTACACTAAATCTAGTTGCTGGACGATGTCCTTCTGAAATGCGAAAAGGTTTTAGTTGCAGGTACCAGTGTCTATACACAAGTATGGCTGCTGCATACATGATGCAGAATAGACCGATACAAAGACTAACAATGGTGACCCACATCTTGCAAAGAAACAATTAGCGATTCAAAGCAGCAGCAATATGCGCAGCATATTTTTCCTGTAATAAAATATGACCACCATCAATCAAGGTAATCTGAATGTGTTGAGGTGCTGCAGCCTGCCAACGTTGACCGTATTTAGGTGTGATGATACGATCATACTTCCCATAAAGAATCTGAAGCCTTTGTCCTTTATGCTTCAATGTTTGCAGTACTTGCGCTTTATTTGGTTTAAAGCGTCGCATGGTAGTCCAGCGACGATACAATGCTTTTCGCACAGCACTATCATGCAAATAGTGATGCACAAATTTGGTGACGCTCTTGTTCAGTAAACCTCTTTTCTCTGCAAAACGTAGTAATCCAAGAAACCAGTTGGGATTTTCCATGGTCACTCGAAAAAGCTGATTGCCCCAGTGGGTTTGTGTAGCCAGCCAGTACCAGGGATTCACATAAATGCCATCAGGCGCTACCAACACAATGCCTGCAATGCGCTGTGGTTGCATCGTTAGCAGGTGTAGTGCAATTCTGCCACCCATGCTATAGCCTAACAAATACAAGTGTGTAGAGTCAGCAATACCCATTAAGGGTAGCCATTCCCAAACCTGTTGTGGTTCTAGTAGCAATCCTTGCTGCCATTGCGTTTGCCCATGTAAGGGCATATCAATAGCATATAGTGTAAAATCGGCACCCAGTGTATTGGTAAGAAAGGCGAAATGACTACCTGATTCTCCAAAACCATGAAAGCAAAGCAGCACGCGCGGTCCTCTGCCATAGCGATGGTAGTGTATCTGCGATGCCTTATAATGGATGATCTGTCCTGACACTGTTAAAAATCAGCTGGAAATTTTAAGGTCTTAACCTTGGCGGATTCAAAGAAACGGATTTATTTTGAAAATAGTTGCATAAC
The DNA here is from genome assembly GCA_019745155.1 of Chitinophagaceae bacterium. GTDB lineage: Bacteria > Bacteroidota > Bacteroidia > Chitinophagales > Chitinophagaceae > JAFLBI01. The sequence continues at coordinate 102,135 of JAIETM010000007.1, forward strand.
TAACTATATGCCAAACAACCAATTTAAGCGGGGCGAACTCTACAGCGTCATCAACGGTATGGCTGCTACAGCTGTGGCACGACGCTTGCAGAAGAACTTTCGTCAGGCAGGATTGGAAATAACGATTGAACAGTGGAGTGTACTCTACCACTTATGGAAGGAAGATTGCTTAAGCCAGCAGGAACTGTGCAACCGCACATTCCGCGACAAGCCTAGCATTACCAGACTGATTGATAATCTGGAAAAGCAAAACCTCGTGAAGCGCATGCCCTCTAAAACAGACAGACGTATCAACCTGGTTTGTTTGACAGAAGCTGCGAGAGGTCTGCAACAGATTACCATTGATCTGGCCAACCAAACTATGGACGAAGCACTGATCGGCGTTACCAAGGCAGAAATAGAAACGGTTAGGCAGGTATTACAACGCGTTTACGATAACCTGATATAAAACTTTTAAATAGTAAGTACCATGAGTACCACAACACAACAGGCTGCTGCTCTGAAGGGTGGGGAGTGGCTGATCAAGGAAAGCAATCCTTTCAACACCTTCACACCGGAGGATTTCAATGAAGAGCAACGCATGGTGATGGACATGTGTCAGCAGTTTCTGCAGTCAGAAGTTCTGCCCGTTTTAGAGCGCATCGACAAACTGGAACCAGGCTTAATGCCTTCATTACTCGAAAAAGCAGGTGAGCAAGGTTTGCTCTCTACTTCTTTTCCGGAAGAGTATGGCGGACTGAATAAAGACTTTGTTACTTCAACCATCGTCAATGAAGGTTTGGGTGGCGGACATTCTTTCTCTGTGGCCATTGCCGCACATACTGGTATCGGTACACTGCCCATTCTTTACTTTGGTACAGAGGCGCAGAAACAAAAATATATTCCTAAGCTGGCTAGTGGTGAATGGAAGGGTGCCTATGGTTTAACAGAGCCTAACAGTGGTTCTGATGCACTGGGTGCGAAGACGACTGCTAAGTTGAGTGATGATGGTAAGCACTATATTCTAAACGGACAAAAATGCTGGATCACCAACGGTGGTTTTGCGGATGTGTACACCGTATTCGCAAAGATTGATGGCGATAAATTCACTGGCTTTATTGTAGAGCGCGGAATGGAAGGCTTTACCCAAGGTGCTGAAGAGCATAAAATGGGTATCAAGGGTTCTTCTACTGTGCAGTTGTACTTCCAAGATTGTAAAGTGCCTGTTGAGAATGTGCTGGGTGAAATTGGTAAAGGCCACGTGATCGCTTTCAATATCCTGAATATTGGTCGCCTGAAACTGTGTGCAGCAGCACTCGGTGGTTCTAAACATGCAGCTACAACTTCTGTGCAATATGCAGTAACCAGAGAACAGTTTAAAATGCCGATTGCCAAGTTTGGTGCGATCAAGCACAAGCTGGCTGAAATGGCTATTCGCATCTGGGTTTGTGAGAGTGCATTATATCGTTCAGCCAAATTGATCGATGATAAAGAACATGAACTCATGCAATCAGGCAAAGCATTCGCAGAAGCTTTGTTAGGTGCTGCCGAAGAATATGCGATTGAGTGTGCGATGCTGAAAGTAGATGGTAGTGAGGTGTTGGATTATGTAGTAGATGAAGGTGTACAGATTCATGGTGGTAATGGTTTCAGTGATGAATACGTTATCTCTAAATCTTATCGCGACAGCCGCATCAATCGTATATATGAAGGTACCAATGAGATCAACCGTTTGTTAACTGTTGATATGGTGCTGAAGCGTGCCATGAAAGGTAAGTTGGATCTGATGACGCCTGCGATGAATGTGCAGAAGGAATTGATGAGCATTCCAGATTTCGGCACAGAAGAGGAAGGTGCATTCGCTAAAGAAGTGAAATACATCAACAACTTTAAGAAAGCCATTTTGATGGTAGCCGGTGCTGCTGTTCAAAAGCTGATGATGCAATTAGAGAAAGAGCAGGAAGTATTGATGGCGATTGCGGATATGGCCATTCAAACTTTCAATGCAGAAAGCGCCTTGCTGCGTGTGATGAAGATGACTGATGCAACAGGCAATACCAACAGCCTGCAGGCTGATATCATGCGTACTTATCTGTATGATGCTGCAGACCGCATCAACAAAGCTGGTAAAGATGCATTGAACAGATTTGCAGATGGCGATGAACTGCGCATGATGCATATTGGTTTAAAGCGCTTCACCAAGGTTGAGCCATTCAATTCAATTGCAGCCCGCAGACGTATTGCTGAAGAAATGATTGCGAAGAACAGCTATTGCTTCTAAAGTAAACCGTTCACATAATTGAGACCACCTTGTTTTGTAAAACGGGGTGGTCTTTTTATATTAGTCATTCTAAATCCCCCTACATGAAGCATTGCTGCGCAGCATTGCTGTTGATGATGACGACGCTTGCAACAGCACAAAACGGAAACAAGCCTGCTTATTGGCTGGGCAAGTCTGTTGGTAAACTGCCCATGTTGGCCTATGGCTTGGGGGATGATCGTCTTGGTGGAGCCAAAATGGGTTATATCGATACGGGCATTCTGCTGAAAGTGGTAGACTCGGCACATGATCTCTACAAAGTGCAGCTCTCACAATACCATAGTGCTTATCTCGAAAAGCAATATATCAGTAAGGATACTGTGCTTAAGCAAAAGCCATTTTACCTATTGAATTCCTGGAGCACAAGAGGCAATGATGCTGAGATGGTTGACTTGCTGGCGTTGAGCATGGATGAAAAACTACCCTACAAAAGCTGGATGGAAATTGCACCAGCAAAAATCATGTTGGATGTATATGGCGTACAGAGCAATAGTAACTGGATTACGCAGTTTCGTTCACTGAAAGAAGTGAAGAATGTGTATTTCAATCAGGTAGAAGATGATGTGGTGCGCATTACGATTGAGTTAGTGCATCAACAGCATTGGGGATATAGTATTGGCTACAGAGGTAAGTCTTTACAAGTACGTGTACGCAGACAACCTAATCCAAAACACATCAGCGATTTGGTGATTGCTATTGATGCTGGTCACGGTGGTACCAATACCGGCGCAAAAGGTATTAATACAGGTATTCTTGAAAAAGAATACACACTGTTGTTCGCAAAAGCTTTCGAAAAGCAGCTTAAGCGCAAAGGTGTTAGCACCATCATGGTGCGCAGCAATGATACCAGCATCAACAATGTAGATAGGGTATTGTGGCTGCAGGAACAAAAGCCGCATATCCTAATCAGCTTTCATTTGAATTCATCAGGAAAGCCTGAAGTAAAAGGGGTGAGCACTTATTACAAGCATATTGGTTTCAGGCCACTCAGTACAGCTGTGTTAAATCGCATGCTGGAACTGGAATTGAATGAGTTTGCTAATGTGGGTAATTTCAATTTCATGTTGAATGCACCAACCGACTTTCCCAATACCTTAGTGGAAGTTGCTTTTCTGAGTAATCCGGAAGATGAGCAACGTATTCGTGATCCTAAATTTCACAAGGCTGTTGCAGATAAAGTGTATCGTGGTGTTCGTGATTGGCTGAAGCAATTGAAATAATCCATTCCAATATCCATTGAAGACAAATTAAATCTGTCACCAATGGAACTATATGCCCAACCCGGTTTCTGGCAAGACTACCAGAAATGTCATCAGTATTTTCAGCAGGTATATAAGCATGCACCCACTACTTTAGTTCATATGTGGCGTGAATATCGTGATGATATTGCCGATGAAAGACTCACCGACCACAATGATGTAGTGCGTTATGAGAGAAATAGCGGACAATCGTTCACTGAACTGCTAAAACAAGTCATGAATGATGTTTACCTCAAGGGTAACTTGGAATTTGAATATTTCCGAAAGCAATTAGAACAACTGATATAAAAAATCCCCCACAGTATTGCGGGGGATTTTTATTTGATTAGTTACTGTTGGATGAATCGATTAAAGAATTCCATCGTCCTAAGCATTTGATCTATTCGCTGTCGGTTATTACCACTACGCGTGATTTCATGCGTAGCACCCGGGTGGCGCACATACTCTACTGTTCTACCCAAAACTTTCAGACTCTTGTAGAGCATTTCACTTTGTATTACACCGGTACGTAAATCGTTTTCACCATGGAAGATGATGAAAGGTGTTTTGATATTTTCTACATAATTAATGGGCGACTCACGCTCCAGAATGGTTTTGGTAGCAGCATTCCATGGATAGCCACCAAAATAGTTTGGTACTAAGCGCCAAGCATTACCCTCTCCAAAGAAAGTGCGCAGGTCATACACTCCTCGCTGCGCACAAGCTGCTTTGAAGCGTTGGTCATGACTGATGATCCACGCAGTTAAATAGCCAGCATAAGAACCACCAGTAACAGCCAGTCTTGCTGTGTCTATAAATCCTTCGCCTACAGCTTTATCCAAAGCGGTGAGTACATCATTGGTAGGCCCTGTACCCCAATCATTGATATTACCACGTAGAAAATCCAATCCATAACCACCTGAACCGCGTGGGTTGCTATATACCACTGCATAACCTTGAGCAGCATAGTATTGAAATTCATGCCACATGCTGGCTTCGCCCGGGCCCCACATCGCCGAAGGCCCACCATGAATTTCCAGAATGGCAGGATATTTTTTACCCGCCTGATAGTTGGCCGGCTTCATTACCCAGTACTCCACCGTCATGCCCTTCTCATTCTTGAATGTTCTTTTCTCCGGCATGCTGAGGATGCGTTCGCTTAGCCAGTCATGATTGAAATTGCTGATGCGCTGATGTTGTTTCAAGCTCAAATCACTCGTATAGAGTTCTGATGGATTTTCTACCATGATTTTGCTGAAAGCTACCAGATTACCCTTGATATCATAACTACTGATACCACTGTTGTAATCAGTGAGTACTTCTACTTTCTTATTGCTCAGGTTGGCCTTGCATAAAACTGTTCCGCCGTTTGATTGTGCAGTAAACCAAATGGCTTGTTCATCTGCGCTCCATACCAGATTACCCTTATTTCTGTCGAATGGAATCGTCACTATATCCTTTTCAGTACCACCAAGCGGCATAATGGCTAAAGCTGGCACACTTACAAAACCTGTTGGTCCGTATTGAAAAGCCAACCACTTACCAGATGGTGAAGGTGTGGGGCTGTTATAACTCATGTCTTTTTTGCCCAGCAGTTTTTTCATGCCACTGCCATCTGCCTGTACCAAGTAAATCTCTGATTCCAAAGAACGATCCGGATGTTCTGTAGGATCAATATCTGTACTCACTAACAGTTGTGCACCATTGCCTGTAAATGCAGCGCCATTGAAACTGTAGAAGCCATTTGTCAGTGCAGTCGCTTTACTGCCCGGTTTAGCATCCATGATCATGAGGTGACTAAAACTCATCTCATTCGATACAGTCGCTTCTTCCTGCAAGTTGAGTTTGGTGATGACTTTGGCCTTTCTGTCTTTTTCATTCTGTGCTAGATAAGCACGAATTTCTTCTGTATTACCATCAGGATTTGGGATGGCTTTACTAGGCTGCAGGTTGCTATTATTGGTAAAGCCTGGCTTTTCATAAGGCCATTCTGGCATTTTGCCGCCGGGGTTGAAAACAGGGTCTGTGATGAGTTCTGCGAGCGGAATATTGACACTGAATACAATCTTGCTGCCATCGGGCGACCATTTAGGCTGGCCGGCTCCATATTTAGATTGCGTAAGCTGTACGGGTTCACCTCCATCTAAATTCAGCAGAAAGATTTGTGGTCTACCTTCTGCAGCACGCACAAAAGCCAGTTGTTTGCCATCGGGCGACCAGGCTGCTTGTCCGCCACCACCGCTGGTAAGCTGTCGGCTGCTGCCATTGGCATAGAGCCAGAGTTGGTTGTTATATCGGTATTCCCACTTGGTGGCTTCGGGTTCGATGCTATTGACTGAGTAGAGAATGCGTTGACCATCCGGATGAATACTTACCCCGCTCACCTGCTTTACTTTCAGCAGGTCAGTCACTTTCATGGGTGATTTTCCGCTTTGCGCAAACAGACTTAGCGGAATCAGGAAAAAAATGAGAACAAGCTTTTTCATGCGTTGTTATTTAGGCATTCAATGTACAAATATTCTGTGCGGGCACCTTGCCTTTTGTACATTTACACACTAAAAATTTAGCGATGTCTCAATTAGTACAAGAGTTTAACGACTACAGAACGAGAATGAATGAAGTAATTCTCTCCAAGAATAATCTGGTGATGAAGCGTCTGTGGAATTTGGATACCAATACCTACGATGAAGGTGCTTTGGATAAGAAGACCAAGGAAATGCTGGGCTTGGTAGCCAGTATGGTGCTGCGTTGCGATGATTGCATCAAATACCACCTGGGTAAATGCCACGAATTAGGCGTGAATACAGATGAAGTGTATGAGATTTTTGCTGTGGCGAATATTGTGGGTGGAACCATTGTGATTCCGCATACCCGCCGTGCTGCTGAATATTGGGAAGCCCTGCTGCAGGGATGAGAAAAATCATGTTCGGTAAAAGGATTTTGTTTTTTATTGCAGAATAAGCCCTAAGGGCTAACTTTAAGAACCTAATGTTATCATCATGAGTGCAACTGCTACCGCTACTACGCCCGTACTAACTGCTAAGGATTTTGCAACTGACCAGGAAGTACGCTGGTGTCCGGGTTGTGGAGATTATTCCATCTTGGCTCAGGTACAAAAAGTAATGCCTACACTGGGCATTCCTAAGGAAGATATCGTGATCATCAGCGGTATTGGTTGTAGTAGCCGTTTCCCATACTATATGAATGTGTATGGTATGCACTCTATCCATGGTCGCGCAACAGCGATTGCAAGCGGTTTGAAAGCTTGTCGCCCTGAGTTGAGTGTGTGGGTGGTAACCGGTGATGGAGATAGCTTAAGTATTGGTGGTAATCATACCATTCATTTGCTGAGACGAAATTTCGATATCAATATTTTGCTCTTCAATAACCAGATCTATGGTTTAACCAAGGGGCAATATTCGCCTACTTCTGAAGAGCATAAGATTACTAAGAGTACACCTTTCGGTAGTATTGATCATCCATTCAATCCATTGGCGCTGGCCATGGGTGCTGATGCCACATTTATTGGCCGCAGTATGGATCGTGATCCCAAGCACCTTCAGTATATGCTCACGCGTGCACAAAAGCACAAGGGTGCATCTTTCTTAGAGATCTATCAAAACTGCAACATCTTTAATGATGGTGCTTTTGAAGTATTCACAGAGAAAGCCACTAAGCCGGAAGAAACATTATTCCTGGAGCAGGGTAAACCACTCGTATTTGGCGCTACACAAAACAAAGGCATTCGCTTAGACGGTTTCAAACCAGTTGTGGTGGAATTGGGTGGCGAGTATAGTGCGGATGATTGCTGGGTGCACGATGAGCATGATTACCACAAAGCACAAATCCTGATCCGCATGTTTGATGATCCTTCCAAGCCAGATCATTTCCCCAGACCATTTGGTGTGTTCTATGAAACAGAACGTCCATGCTATGAAGAGATGATGCAGTTACAGATTCAGGACATCATTGCTGCAAAAGGCAAAGGTGATTTGGACAAATTACTGCGTGGTCGCGAGGTTTGGGAAATCGCTTAATTAAAGCCTAACCAGCCCTTCTTTAATGGCGTAGGTAACAAAACCTATTCTTGATTTTACCTGTAATTTTTCGCTGCAACTTTCGCGGTAGCCATCTACTGTGCGAAAGCTCACACACATTTTCTCGGCTATTTCTCGGTAGGATAAATCTGTGCAGCAATGTTGGAGAAATTCAATTTCTCTTTCTGTAAGCAAGGAATAACCTTCTTCTGGTTCTGACAGCTCTTTCAGGTTGTTGATGAGTTTATTGCCAACAATATCGTTCAGAAAATAACCTTTCTGGTGGATCTCCGTAATGGCACGATTCAGTTCATAGGGACTGGTGTCCTTGAGCAGATACCCTCTGGCGCCCTTTTTCATGATTCTAAGCACAGCAGATTCGTGATCGATCACAGTTAGCACCAGTACTTTGATTTTGGGATAAGCTTTCGCCAGTTTCTCTGTTGCTTCATATCCATTCATACCAGGCATATGAATATCCATTAATACAATATCCGGTAGTGGATGTGTGTGTAGCTTTTTAAATAAGTCTTCGCCATTATTCGCTTCAAACACAATCGTACAATTCCCAAATGCTTCAATAAGATTGACCAGACCCTTGCGCATCAATGCGTGATCATCTACTAATCCTAACTTAATTTTTTCGCTACTCATACAACTAATTCAATACAAGTTCCTTTGCCCGGTGTGCTATTTATTTTTAGTGTAGCACCTAAATAATTTGCCTGTTCTTTTAAATAGTTTAGTCCATTGCCAACTGTAACCAGTTGGATATCGAATCCAATACCATTATCCCGCACCAAGAAGTTATGTTGATTGTTAAGGGTTTCAGCCACTACCTGAATACGAGTAGCTTTGGCATGAATGGCTGCATTCAGCAGCATTTCCTCGAGCAGACTATATAAAATCAGGTTGCTTGATCTTGCTTTTTGTAACAGTCCTTCCGGATCATCAATTGTACAGCAGACCTGAAAATTCTTTCTGATATACTGTAATTCCATTTCCAGTGCATGCAGTATGCCCACTCCATCAATTTCCTCAGGTTGCATTTTCCTGCTAATACGCCTCAATTCTACAATACCCCTCTCTAACAGTTCCTGCATTTGCTGCAGATGGATTTCTTGATGATCCTGATGAAATAAGTGCAGGTTCAGTTTCATCAAGCTTAAATCCTGCGATATCCCATCATGCAGTTGCCTGCTAATTCTGTTGCAGTAGTGTGTACACAATAGCGCCTTAGCACTAGAAAGCCCGTCAACGGCTTCCTGGCCTGTTTTTGTTGATACAAACTTTCGTCCGTTCAAAAGCCAGGACAAGGCAATAGCAATTACTGCGCCCAGCACACCTGCCAGAATCAGATTTGTCATAGGATTGGAAGCAACTGTTGTAATGCAATTTACTTGCTTGGCTTTAAGCTTAATGGAGATAAGTAACGGTCTTTTACCCCGTTATTTAACGGGTATTTTGAGGAAAAACACCCCCCTGAAAAAACGGGAAATTTCCCCCTTGACTTGCCCTTCTGGAGCTATTATGTTTGCATTATTGTTTAAACAGTGAAGGCGAAAAATTTCATTGGGGGTTAAACATAACAACTGGCTGCTTTCTAGCAGCTGTTGTTTTTTTAGAACTAACAGAAACTTTCTTTTCCGCTAACGACCGTTAGTTTTATATTTGCCCCATGGCAAGAATCAAGGTTGATGAACATTCCTCCCGCAAAGACATCATTGTCAGCAAAGCAGCTTCGCTGTTCCGGGAGAAGGGCTATAAAGCCACCAGCATGCGCGAGCTAGCTGATGCCGTTGGGGTAGAAGCGGCCAGTTTGTATAACCACATTCATTCCAAAACAGAGATACTACATGTGATCTGTTTTAATGTGGCCAATCGTTTCATGAGCCATATGGAATCGATTGAGCTGGAAAATGTTTCAGCCATTGTGAAAGTGGAAAAACTTTTGCGTTTTCATATCAAGGAAATGCTGCACCAATATGAAGAAGTGTATGTGAGCGACCGTGAGTGGAAGCACCTCACTGATCCATACCTATCCAATTTTCAAAATCAACGCCGCACCTATCGTAAACGCTTTGCAGCAATTATTGAAAAAGGTATTGCTGCTGGTGAAATCAAATCTATTGATGCGCCTACTGCTGTATTGATTATGCTGCATGCAGTAAGCGGTATTGAGAGTTGGCATCGTTCTACAGCAAAGATTAGCGGAAAAGAATTAGAAGAAAATATGGTGACCATCATGGTGGATGGTCTTAGAAAATAATCAGCATGTCTGTTCATTTTGAAACCATCCGTGTAAAATCGGTTAGAAAGGAAACGAGTGATTGTGTATCGGTTGCACTGGATATACCTGCTGCATTACAAGCGCAGTATGCTTTTCAGCAAGGTCAATACCTCACGATCAAAACACAGATCAACGGTGAAGAAGTTAGGAGATCTTATTCTTTGTGCAGTTCGCCTTTGGATAAAGAATGGCGTGTTGCCATTAAAAAAGTAGATGGTGGTGTTTTCAGCACCTATGCCAATGAAGTACTGAAAGCCGGTGACACATTGGATGTGATGCCACCCATGGGTAAGTTTTTTACGCCTATCCAGCCCGAGCAAGCTAAGCAGTATGTCTGCTTTGCAGCAGGTAGTGGTATAACACCTATCTTATCCATTATCAAAACTGTATTGGTGGCTGAGCCGATGAGTCAGGTGATTTTGGTCTACGGCAATCGCAGCAAAGCTTCGATCATCTTCAAAGAGCAATTAGAAGCTTTGAAGAATAAATACATGGAAAGATTCAGTCTCATTCATGTATTGAGCAGAGAAAAAATGGATGCACCCATTCAATCGGGCAGGATTACTGCAGACAAATGTGCAGCGCTTTCATCGAGCCTGATCAAATTGGATAAAGCAGATGCATTTTTCATTTGCGGTCCGGAAGAAATGACACTCGCGGTGCGCGATTATTTGAAAGCGCAGTCAGTTGATCCGAAGAAAATACACGTCGAATTATTTACCACGGCAGGCGCTAGAGCCAAGCAGCATCAGGCACTCAAACAGCAATCCGATAATGCTCCGGCTAGTAAGATCATCGTGAAACTTGACGGCCGGAGCTTCGATTTCAAACTGCCTTTTGAAGGGGATAGTATTTTGGATGCGGCTTTGAAACAGGGCGCTGATCTGCCCTTTGCCTGTAAGGGTGGGGTTTGCTGTACCTGCAAAGCCAAACTCATTGAAGGCGAAGTGGATATGGACGTGAACTATGGATTGGAACCAGAGGAGATTGAGCAAGGTTTTATTCTAACCTGTCAGAGTCACCCACGCACAGAACAAGTGGTTGTAGACTACGACTATCGTTAAGCTAACAATTGGTAGCTTTTCTTGTTAATTTTGAATACCCAATCATTTGATATGAATACCATTGATCTGGAGAAGCAATTTCAAGACAAAATTGATCGTGAGATCCGCATCGAGCCGCGCGATTGGATGCCGGAGAAATACCGTCAGACCCTGATCCGTCAGATTAGTCAGCACGCCCACAGTGAAATCGTCGGTATGCTGCCTGAGGGTAATTGGATTACCCGCGCCCCATCATTGCGCCGCAAAGCCATTTTGCTGGCCAAAGTGCAGGATGAGGGTGGTCATGGATTATATCTCTACAGTGCCGCAGAAACATTGGGTATTACCCGTGATCAGATGTATGAGCAATTGCATTCAGGCAAAGCCAAATATTCTTCCATCTTCAATTATCCAACACTCACTTGGGCCGATATGGGTGCGATTGGTTGGTTGGTAGATGGTGCAGCCATCATGAACCAAGTGCCTTTGTGCAGAGCCAGTTATGGTCCTTACGCCAGAGCCATGGTGCGCATTTGTAAGGAAGAAAGCTTTCACCAGCGTCAAGGGTTTGAATTATTACTCAGCCTCAGCAAAGGCAATGAAGCACAACGCAAGATGTGTCAGGATGCTATTAACCGTTGGTGGTGGCCTAGCATCATGATGTTTGGCCCAACAGACGATGCAAGCCCTAACAGTGAGCAAAGCATGCGCTGGAAGATCAAGCGTTTCAGCAATGATGAACTGCGTCAGAAATTTGTAGACATGATTGCTGAGCAAGTGAAAATCTTGGGCATGACTTTACCTGATCCGGATTTGAAATGGAATGAAGCAAGAGGTCATTATGATTTTGGTGCGATCAATTGGGAAGAGTTCTGGCAGGTGATTAGCGGTAATGGTCCTTGCAACAAACAAAGATTAGATACACGCCGCAAAGCATGGGAAGATGGTGCTTGGGTAAGAGAAGCTGCTGCAGCACACGCAGCGAAAAAAGCAGCACGTGCGCAACAGCACGCTGCATAAAACAGATTGATTATGAAACAATATATCCGCAAATATTTCTATGGTGATTATGGCGAAGGCCGTAATGGTGCTGCTGATATCAGTACTGGTCAGGCTAAGCAGGAATGGCCTTTGTGGGAAGTGTTTATCCGCAGCAGACAAGGTTTGGACCACAAACATGTGGGCAGCTTACATGCAGCCGATGCGCAAATGGCGATTGAAAATGCTCGTGATGTTTATACACGTAGAATGGAAGGTGTGAGCATTTGGGTGGTGGAGAGCAAACACATTCATGCATCTAATCCTGATGAAGCAGAAAGTTTCTACGATCCTGCAAATGATAAAGTGTATCGCCATCCCACATTCTATGATTTACCGGATGCGGTGAAGCATATGTGAGGATAAGGCAAAAGGCAAAAGTGATAAGGTAAAAGTGAAAAATTTTACCTACGCTAAAGCTTCGGTAAACAGGCAAAAGTGATAAGCAGGTCAAGAAGCATCTGTACAAAAAATGAACATGTATTCTCCGTTAATACGATACACATTACACCTCGCTGATAATGCCCTCATCATGGGGCATCGTTGCAGTGAATGGTGTGGACATGGGCCAGTGCTGGAGCAGGATATCGCTTTAGCGAATCTTGCTTTGGATTATGTAGGCACAGCTAGAAATTTTTATCAGTATGCCGCTGAAATGATTAATGCAGCTGATCCTGCACAAAAAGCCACAGAAGATAGTCTGGCTTACTTGCGTGATGCAGGTGATTTTTACAATAACCATATTGCTGAATTACCCAATGGCGACTGGGCACAGACAACATTGAAAGAGTTTTTCTTTAGTGTCTATCTGCAAGCTGTGTACAGACAGTTATTGAATAGTGCGGATACGCAATTGGCTGCAATTGCAGAGAAAGCCTTGAAGGAGATAGATTACCATGTGCGTTGGAGTAGTGAGTGGGTGGTTCGTTTGGGTGATGGAACTGAAGAAAGTAAAGAGCGATTGCTGAAAGCATTAGATGAAGTGTGGTTGCATACGGGAGAATTGTTTGCAAGTGATGATCATGATGCGCAACTCATTCAGGAAAACATTGCGGCAGATTTGCAACTCGTGTATACGCATTGGAGAACAACTGTGGAGAAGGTATTTGAAGAAGCCACTATTGCAGTTCCTGCACCTGCGAAAACTGCTGCTTGGATGGGCAATGGTCGCAAAGGCATTCATACAGAACATTTGGGTTATATACTTGCTGAAATGCAATACCTGCAGCGAGCTTATCCCGGTTGCGAATGGTAATGACAAGCACTACTCAACATACCGTTGAATTTATTTATGCCATTCTGGAAACCGTTGCTGATCCCGAAGTGCCGGTTTTGAGTATTCTGGATCTGGGTATTGTACGTGATGTGCAACTCAAGGACGATGGTTTTCATATTATTATTACACCTACCTATTCTGGTTGCCCTGCAACAGAAATGATTCAACTGCAGATTCGAATGGCATTGCTCGAAAATGGTATTCAGCATTTTCAAATTGTACATCGCCTATCTCCGGCCTGGACAACCGATTGGATGACAGAAGCAGGGAAACAAAAATTGCAGGCGTATGGAATTGCGCCTCCTGAGAAAAAATTTGCTATTCCTGAAGATGGCGTTACTTGTCCGCAGTGTCATTCAACGAATACGCGTTTGGTGAGTGCTTTTGGCTCTACTGCCTGCAAAGCTTTGTATCAATGCAGCGATTGCAAAGAGCCTTTTGATTATTTCAAGTGTCATTAATTATTCCAGCGCTATCGGTGAGGTTTTGCTCACCCAGTCAACCGACTTACGTAAGAATTTAGGTGCACGAATACGTATTCCCAGATACACTTGTATGCTGTAGAAATACTTCTCCATCTTATCAATTTCTTCAATCTGATGTGCATAGGAGCGGATCATGGCATCAATACCATAGTAATAGTGCTGGCCATTATAACCTAATGAGGTCTGTACAAGGTAACCAGTAGTTAGTCTGGTGCCCTTGAGTAAAACCAATTGGTTATTGGTATTATAACTATCTGATTTGAAAAAGTCGGCACCAATACTTGGTCCGGCTGAACCACTCAAGTACCATTTTGGTGTGATCACCCAGGTAGCACTCAGCGGTAGCAGTAGATTAATATCTGTACTTCTTGTTACGGAGTTGCTGATGCTGGAATCAGCTACTGCGTTGCGTAAACGATAATTGGCAAACAGCAAGGTAGGTAAGAAGCTGAAGGCTGATTTCTTTTGTACTTCTGTACCGCCTTTCAATGCAGCGGTAGAAAAATTTCTATTGACATTGTATCTTATCAGCAGCTGTGAGGTGGTAGATTCAAGATCCGGAAAAGTGATGTATTTGATATTGCCAAGTTGTGTGCGATAATCATCGCTGTTGCGCATATAGAAACCTTTCATACGTGTGTATTCTCCTGACAAATACCAGCGGCGCACATTGAAGCCTGCACCCAGACTGAAGCGGCTGGTTTCGCCTTTTGCGGGATTACCGGGATTGATGAGTCTTGGTGTAAAGCTGATACCCGCATCAACGAAACGATAGCTGATGCCAAGATGCATATTGTTGATTTCGCTGGGTGCAAGAAAAATCCTGAACCGATCAGGATAGAATAAGCGCAGTTCTGTTTGTTTGGTACTGTACCAAGTATCAATGTGGAGTAAAGAATCGTAGCTGTGTATAAAATCCGCACGTTTCTTGGCAACTCGTTTGGTACTGTCTTGTGCAAATACAAAAGATGTGGAGCAGGCAAGTATGACGATGATATACCTCAAGCTGAGTGGTTACTAATCAAATGTAGTAATCCTCTTTCATTGTGGGAGCTCAGCAGGCTTTTGTATGTTTGTAACTCAATCTTGCCAATGGACTCGATTCTTTTTACCGTACAGGATAATGTGGCCTATATCACGCTCAATAGGTCAGATAAATTCAATGCATTTAACAGGCCGATGGCTTTGCGTTTGCAGGAAGTGCTGGATGCTTGTGCAGCGGATGACAATATTCGTGCTGTATATCTTACCGGTAATGGAAAAGCATTTTGTGCAGGGCAGGACTTGCAGGAAGTATTGGATCCGGAAGGGCCAGGCATGAACAGAATTTTGTCTGAGCATTACAATCCTATTGTGCGTAAAATTCAGGCTTTGGAAAAACCAGTAGTAGCTGCTGTGAATGGTGTTGCAGCAGGCGCCGGTGCCAATCTCGCTTTGTGTTGTGATATTGTGGTGGCAACTGCATCTGCGTCTTTTATACAAGCGTTCTCAAAAATTGGATTGATACCTGATACGGGAGGTACCTTCTTTTTACCAAGATTGATTGGGTGGCAGAAAGCCAGTGCTTTGATGATGTTGGGTGATAAGGTGGATGCCGCGGAAGCAGAAAGATTGGGTATGTTATATAAAGTATATGCAGATGAACAATTTGCAGATGCTTCTAAGCAATTGGCTCAACAACTTGCACAAATGCCTACCAGAGGGTTGGCTTATACAAAGAAAGCCTTACAATGGGCTTTTTCGCATACATTGGATGAGCAGTTGATGAATGAAGACAAGCTGCAGCAACGAGCTGCCGCAACAGCAGATTTCAAGGAAGGTGTGCAGGCATTTGTAGAAAAGAGAAAACCAGTTTTTACAGGTAAATAAGCAGTATGTCAACAGTAGCTAAAAAAATAATCGATACCATGATGCAGACAGATGCTTACAGCAGCTGGCTGGGTATTGAGCGTGTGGAAGAAAGAGAAGGCTACTGCAAACTGCGCATGACGGTGCGTGCTGAAATGTGCAATGGCTTTGAAATTGCACATGGTAGCATAACTTATGCATTGTGCGACAGCTGTCTGGCTTTTGCTTCTAACAGCCGGGGCAGGCAGGCTGTTTCTGTGGAAACATCTATTGCACATATTGCACCAGTAAAGATTGGTGATGTCATTACTGCCGAAAGTACGGAAGAGAGTTTTACCAATCGTTTCTGCATTTACTCTGCTACTGTAACCAATCAGCGCGGAGAGAAAGTAGCCCTCTTTAAAGGTGTGTATTACAGAAGTGAAAAAGAGTGGTTGACTACCTGATTACTTGAATACCACATAAGCAAGAATCAGCCAGATAATACCTTTGCCCAGAAAGAACAGAAACCCCCAGAGGCCTAGTTTCTTCAATGCGTTCCGCAGTTTCTCTTTTTTGAGTAGTTGTCTCATCTGCTAATAACTTGGTAGGTTTTAAAATCACTTGACATGGGTGATGGCTGTCCGGCCGCTTTGGCTTTTCTGATATCTTCAAAACCGCGCGCATGGCCTTGTATAAAGGCTTCGCTCTTAGTCCAGTCCTGAAAGGCCTGTTCTGATGTCCAGAAACTCACAACCAAATAGTTGTCATCATCCTGATTAGGTTTTAGCACATACATGTCTACAAAGCCGGGTAATGTATCGATGGCTTTTTTTCTGGTACCAAATAGGTATTCAAATCTTTCTCTGTATTCAGGTGTACAACGGATGTAGTTGACAGCAACAAAATTTTTCTCCATACTTTTAATTTGTTGTCAGCGAAACTATTCTTCCGAAAAGTGCAGGTGATGCCGTTTCGGGAAAAGCATTTTACGAAATCAGTAATTCTATGTTTTACGCATTCAAAGGATATCAGCCGGTAGTGCATCCAAGTGCTTATGTACATCCACAAGCAGTGGTTACCGGCCATGTCATTATTGGTAAGGATGTATATATTGGTCCTGGCGCAGCTATTCGTGGCGATTGGGGTAAGATTGTGATTGAAGACGGCTGTAATGTGCAGGAGAATTGTACCATTCATATGTTTCCCGGTGTTACTGTTACACTGCATGCTGGTGCACATATTGGCCATGGTGCAGTGATACATGGCGCAACGATTGGTAAGAATTGCCTGGTAGGTATGAATGCAGTGGTGATGGATAATGTGGTTTTAGGTGATGAATGTATTGTTGGTGCTTTGAGTTTTATCAAAGCAGATGAAATATTTCCTGCGCGTAGTTTGATTGTAGGTAATCCTGCCAAGCGCATCAAAGAAGTGAGTGATGAAATGATTGAATGGAAAACGGAAGGCACAAAATTGTATCAGCAGTTGCCGGCTGAGATGTATGCAACAGCAATACCATGTGAGCCACTTCGAGAAGTTCCTGCGCATTATGCTGATCAGGCAGCAGTGTATACCACATGGAATCAGCAGCAAAAAGCTGAGTAGGATTGTTGGCGATGCAGCGAGTGACACAAGCGGTGTTGCTGTATGTACTGCTGCTCGCTCCATAATGCCTATCTTCGCAGCAATTCACAACTGTGTCTGAAAGAAACTTCATAGACTATATCCGTATTTTTTGTCGCTCCGGTAATGGCGGTCCGGGCAGCAAGCATTTTGCACGTACTAAGTATAACCCGCAGGCAGGGCCTGATGGGGGCGATGGTGGTCGTGGCGGACATATTATTCTGCGCGGCAATACACAGTTGTGGACCTTACTGCATTTGCGTTATTACAAGAATGTATTAGCAGAACATGGTGAGCCTGGTAATAAGAACAATATGACGGGCCGCGATGGTAAGGACATCATTATTGAAGTGCCATTGGGTACTGTTGCACGTGATGAAGAAACGGGTGAGATTGAAGCGGAGATTTTAGAAGATGGACAAGAAGTGATTTGGATGAAGGGTGGTAAGGGCGGATTGGGTAATGCCAATTTTGCAACAGCTACCAACCAGGCACCTGAATATGCGCAACCGGGTATTCCTGGTATTGAAGGTTGGAAAACCTTGGAGTTGAAAGTATTGGCCGATGTGGGTTTGGTGGGTTTCCCCAATGCAGGTAAATCAACTTTGTTATCAGTGATTACTGCGGCAAAGCCGAAGATTGCGAATTACGCATTCACTACATTGGTACCGCAATTGGGTATGGTGGAATACCGCGAGGGCAGATCATTTTGTATTGCTGATTTACCGGGTATTATTGAAGGAGCATCTGAAGGAAAGGGTTTGGGACATCGTTTCTTGCGTCATATTGAGCGTAATGCTGTGTTATTGTTTTTGATACCAGCAGATAGCAATGATCACAAAAAAGAATTTGATATTCTCAGGAATGAGTTGGAAATGTATAATCCTGAGATGCTACAAAAAGATTTTCTGATTGCCATCAGTAAGTCGGACATGCTGGATGATGAATTGAAAGAAGCCATCAGTAAAGAACTATCGAAAGAAGTGCCGCATTTGTTTATCTCTTCCATGACACAACAAGGATTGATGGAATTGAAAGATGCACTCTGGCAGATACTTAACAAGCCTGTAACAGACTAATTCAATTTTCCGCTTTTATTTTGGGTTACCTTTTCTTACCTGCAGGTATTAAGGGTATACAGCAGTATTTATTGCGATCGCACACTGCTTTTCTCCCGATTGTTTCCATTGAAGAAGACCTCTGACTAGCCTTGCCGGATTTTTTAACTAAAAACCGGACAAACATGTATCAATCAAACTGGAGCAAGATGACAAGAACGATTCTGATGGGCAGTATGCTCGCAACCGCCGTAATGACCGGCACCACTGCATTTGCAGAGAAAGTAAGTAACACAACAGCTGAGATTAATTCAGCAAAATCTACCGTTAAATTTTTGGGTACTGATGCGGATAATTTCTGGTTCCATGTGCAGTACAACAACCCTTCTGGCAGTAATTTCTTCCTGACTGTGTTGGATGAAAGCGGCGAAGAAATTTACAGTGGTAAGTTTTCTGATAAAACTTTTACCAAGCGTTTTTCATTACCACGTTTCGAGGGTTACAAGACTATTTCGTTTGTGATTGAATCTTCGAAGAGCAATTACAAAGAGCGTTTCGATGTGCAATTCAAGCAACGTAGCGAAGAAGAAGTAGTGGTAATTAAGAAGTAATCATACATAGGCGCACTGCTATGGCAGTGTGCCTTTCTTTTGTATCATATTTCTTTTTACAGCAGGTAGCACAAGCTGATCACTCAGATCGGGTTTAATATCCTTGTTCTGAATCAGTGGTGTAGAACCTGATCCGTCGAAGAATGTCCAGTTTTTTCCGCCATCACGCGATTCGCCAATGAGTGGTGTGATGGAGTGCATAACAATGCCAGAGAAATCAATCTCTACAATTTGTTCAATTACGCACTGTATATCTGTTTTGGTGAATACGATCTGAAGCAGTTTACCTGCGCTGGCTTTTTTCACAGCGGTATCTGGTAAAGCTTTCATCTGTGTTTCGATGGCTGCAATAAAAGCTTCGTCGCCACCCATCAGGTCTTTAACGCCCTTGTGGTTGAATCGGGCAAATTGAACCCAGTTGCGCTGCAGAAACATCTGCATCATGCTGTCTGCTTTATTGATAATGATTGGGGCGATGCTGGCTGAATCCTGCTGCGCCTGACTGAGCAAACTCAGGCACAGAAAGAAAAGGGTTAAGATGTGTTTGCGCATATATGAAGATATTTTTTCTTTTGCACAGTTGTGTGGAATTTCTTCTTAATGTGCTGAGCAGTCGTATTAACTTAGTTTGATGCAACAGCAATGCTTTTTTTGTGGACATGCAGTAAAGCTGATTCATGTGCATGGGCATTATCAGTGTCCTGTTTGTGGAACCAACGCCATGCCTTGTTGCGATGGGGACAATTGTGATACCAATATTATACTGAGAATTAGTTCTGACACAGCGATTAATCCGGGTGAGATGCCAAGCAGCCTACCTGAAATTACTGAACAAGCAGTTGAAGTACAGACTAAGTAAACAATCCGGACTTATCTATGTAATTTTAGGCGAGTCATTTAATGACTTCATTCATGATGAAAAGATTGCTGCTGCTTATCCTGACAGGATGTATTGTGCATTTCAGTAATGCTCAGTCTGTTCCACAGAAAGACGTAAAAGATATTCTAAGAGCGATCACCAAAAATAATCTTACCACTGTAGAAGTGGATACTTTGGAGCGTAACAGAACTTATCTGAATATTCTTCCTGTTGTTGGTTACTCTCCACCTTATGGTTTTTTAGCTGGGGCTGGTGTAAGCCTCGGTAGAATTCTGGGTAGTACAGGCACCCCTTTGGTTTCCTCAGCCCTGGTGAACGTAAGTGTCACAACTAAAAATCAAACCATTTTCATAGCCCGCAGCAATGTGTACTTGCCTGGCGGAGACTGGATTTTACAGGGCGACTGGCGCTTATTGTTTTTTACACAACCTACTTATGGTACTGGTATTTATTTTGGAGGTACAGATCAGGTAAGTCTGAATGGTAATCCAGTTACCCTGCGTAGAGATGAACAGGATATGGAGTTTAATTATGTCCGGTTTTATCAGTCAGTTTTTAGGCGCATACAAGGCTCTTTGTATGCAGGTATCGGATTATCAGTTGATCATCATTTTAATATTGATGATCAGACATTGGATTTGAATAATGCACAGCCTAATTATACAGCACATTACCTGAACAATATTCGCAACAATATTCCCCTTACACGTACTACAGCCAATGGGCTAAGTCTTAATGTACTTTGGGATAATCGAGATAATCCCATCAATACCTATGAAGGTTGGTATGCACAATTGGGTTATCGAATGAACACAAGATTTCTGGGCAGTAATGTTCCCAGTCAAGTGTTTTCTTATGACCTGCGCTTCTATCTGCATCCAAAACCATCAAGCAAAGAGCATGTATTTGCATTATGGAATTGGGGTCAAATCTTGACTAGTGGAAAACTGCCTTATTTGGCTATGCCTTCAATTGCATGGGATACCTATAATCGTTCCGGCAGGGGATACATACAAGGAAGATTTCGTGGTGAGAGTATGTTGTATTCTGAAGCCGAATATCGTTTCCCCCTCACCAGAAACCGACTTTTAGGCGGTGTGGTATTCTTAAATGGTACTACTGCTTCTGCTAAGCTTTCCGGGCAGTCACTCCTGCGTGCTGTAGCTCTTGGTTATGGCGCAGGGCTTCGCGTTAAGATGAGTAAGAAAACGCGAACCAATGTAACAGTAGATATGGGGTTTGGCCAAAAAGGTTCTTCCGGAATATTTATCAATCTTCAGGAATTTTTCTAACTTAAAGCTCCTAAAAATTTGACATGAGAATCTTATTTAAATGCCTGTTGCTGCTTTGTGCAACGCTGTTTTTTTCCTGTGCTTCAACCCGTATTGATAAAAGCTGGAGAGATCCTGATGTATCAGTTGATACTGCTTCTTTGAAAAAAGTGTTAGTAGTTGCTTTGCTGAAGGATGAAGCCAATAGAAGAAGTGCAGAGGACAAGATGGCTTCCCTAATGAATGGCAAGGGCGTTGTTTCTTATAATCTGCTTACGCAGAACTCCATTAAAGAGAGTGATGAGGTTTGGAAAGCAAAACTGAAAAATGACGGATTTGATGGTGCGCTTGTCATGCGATTGGTAGATGTTGATAAGGAAGTTAATTATACACCCGGCAATATCAGCACTTATCCTGTTTATTATCGCGGATTTCATGGATACTGGCGTGTAGGTTGGAACTCTTATTATACACCTGGCAGTTATAATACAACACAGAATTATTCCATCGAAACGAATGTCTATAGTTTCCGCTCTGATAAGCTCATCTGGACAGGTCTTACAACAACGAGCAATCCTTCCAAACTAGACAAAATGGTAGCAGAAGTTACTACTGTTGTTTTTGACAAAATGAAAAAAGAAGGCTTTTTGAAATAAGTATTCATTCATCAATCACAATAAAGCAACCACATGAAAAAAATTATCTGTGCATTTGTAATCACAATTTGCGGACTTGCCGCAGCTGAAGCCCAGTTGTCCCTGCCTAAATCTGTTCAGGATGCTGCTTCCTCTGCAGTGAAGAATTTCGTAAAGCCACCTGCTATTGGTGATGTTGGGAAAACTACCGGTTCTATTGTAAATGAATTGACGAGTAAACTTGGTTTAGGCGCGGCACAAAAGCCACAACTTACTGATGCAATAGGTTCTTTTCTGAAGGATAAAAGTGGTATCCTCAGTTTAGCTGGTACCAATCCTAAGGATTACCTGGCTAAGTTCAATCCGCTGCAGCAAGGGTTGTTTGGAAAACTGAAAGGGATACTCGGTGCAGCAAAATTTGCCGACTTCCTGAAGTTGAAACCCTCTGGAGCCGGAAGTGCACTGAGTAATTTATTTTTCTAAGCACACTACTCATTATGCAATCAAAAGCAACAACAGTTGAAGCCTATCTGCAGGAATTGCCTGCTGATAGGCTTCCTGCTATGGAAGCCCTACGCAAAGCGATTAAGAAGAATATGCCCAAAGGTTTTCAGGAGCAGATGAACTATGGGATGATCGGTTATGTGGTACCACACAAGCTTTATCCCAAAGGGTATCATTGTAACCCAACTGATCCTTTGCCTTTCATGAATATTGCTTCACAGAAGAATTTTATTGCAGTCTACCATATGGGTATTTATGCCAACCCGGCCTTGCTTAAATGGTTTACTACTGAGTATGGCAAACGTGCTAAGGGTAAACTAGATATGGGCAAGAGCTGTATTCGCTTCAAAAAGCCGGAACAAATCCCTGTTGACCTGATTGGTGAACTGGCGGCTAAAATGAGTCCGGCAGATTGGATTACCCTATATGAAAGTACTTTTAAAAAATAGGGTTATTGCGTTCCACATTTGAGTGCTAGTAATCTTGCATTGGCATCTCTATTGTTCTTACTCTTAGCAAAGGTATAATCGCTACATGCTTCTTCTTTCTTATTCAAGGCTTCATAACACTTACCCCTGTTTAGGTATACATTATCATTACCCGTAGTTAATAAGGAAATCACTTTTGTGTAATCAGCAATAGCTTGGTCATATTGTTTCATCTGATGCAATAAAAGTGCTCTATTCCAATATCCGTTATACTCAGTTGGATAGAGTTTAATTTGGCTTCCATAATCTTTTAATGCAGTTGCAGTATCCTTTTGTTTCAGACTAATCGTAGCATGCCAAATGATCGCATCTTTATTTTTGGCGTCTTGTTTCAGCATTTTATTGATATCGAACATGGCGCTATCTAACTTATTTAAATTAGCATAAGCAACACCACGATAGAGATACACACTATCGTTTTTGGTTTTACCCTCTATGGCTTTTGTGAGTTGTTGAATAGCATTTGGATATTTTTTAAAAGATGTAAAAGCAACCCCCCTGATATATTGAATATCCTGTTCTGTTATTTTGATCTTAGTCTTATAAAAGATATCTGTATAAGCACTGTCTTTCCACTGGGCACCAGTGAAGGTATTGGCCCATTTCGCTCCAATGACATTACCATCAGGTTTGATCAAATAGCCTTGAGCGGGTACTATGTTATCAGCTGAGCTTGAGTAATAAATAGTTTTTGTTGAGCCAAGGAAGATGCGTTTATCAGGATACTGTATTTCCATAAAATATCCATCAGAAAATTTCTCTGCTATGATGAAAACACCATCATCTAAAAGCCAGTATTTGCCTTGAGTGTTGAGTTTCCCATCAAAATTTCCTTCATAGTATATTTTACCTGACCGATAGTATTTACCAGACCCACTTGCAGAACCTGCTACAAAGTTGCCCTCGTACCAATCTGTTTGACTAAAGTACCTTTTGCCGTTTCCGCTTAATGTTCCTAACGAATAGCTACCTTCTTCCCATGTGCCATTGGCAAAGACTTTTTTACCTTTTCCATCAAGAAAACCATTCCTAAAATTACCGGTATATATATGTCCGCTTTTGTATTTATAATAACCTTCTCCGTTTAAGTTGCGACCTTTAAATATGCCTGCTGACGAGTCGCCATTTGATTTTATTTGTATTCCTTTACCATTTTCTACACCATTTACAAAATCGCCTTCATAACGATAGCCTAAGGAAGTAAACCAGGCTTTTGCATAGCCATTCAGATAACCATTATCGAAATAACCTACTGAGCTATCCTTATTCGCTTTGACGAGTTTTCCATATCCGCGTAGAGTGTCCCGCACAAATTCACCATCATATATTTCGCCATCTGCAAGAATGCTTTTTCCTTTTCCGTGTCTTTTATCATCCTGCCAATAACCTTCATAGCGTCGCTTATTTGGGTAGTACATGATGCCATAGCCATTTCTGAAATCATTTTTAAACTCACCTTCATAGAGGTGTCCATCGGGCCAGGTCATTTTTCCTTTTCCATTTTTCTCACTATTCATCCAGTTACCTTCATAAACTCTTTTGTCCTTATAAACTTGCTTGCCAAAACCTGTACGTTTTCCAACAGACCAGTTACCTTCAAAACTGCTGCTGTCGGGCGAGTAAATGCTACCTTTCCCTTCCCAGTAACCATCTTTGATTCCCCCTATATATTTTCGCCCATCCTTATAGTAAAAAGTGCATTGCCCAGTTGCATAGCCATTTATCCAATCAGATTCGAGCACCTCTCCGTTGCTATAGGTCATTTTGCCTTTTCCGTTGGTATACCCTCCTTTAAAATAGCCTTCGTATACATCGCCATTTTTAAACTGATATTTACCAAAACCGTTAGCACAATCGCCACTAAGGCATTTTTGTGCGCTTGCATTTGTGGTAAGGAGCATGTAAAGAATAAACAGGCTGTATAACTTTCTCATAGAAGGTTGTTTGGGTGGTCAATCTCTATGAATTTACACAAATAGAAAATACCGCAGTTGTGGTATTTTTGATCAAAACTGTCTACATGAAGCGAATCATGATGCTTGTTATTATGCTGAGCATTTTATTTTCGGCTATCGCGCAAAAATCTGCTTCAACAAAACCCATGCTGCCGCCTGCGATTAGCAATGTGCAACAGACTGCCAATAGTATTGCAGGTGAATTAACGGGAAGGCTTGGGTTGAATCCATCAAAAATGCCACAATTGATACCGCTTTTGCAGCGATACCTGCAGCAGAAATCTTTGATCAATTCATTGGCAACAACTAATAAGGAGGAATATCAGGCTAAGTTCAAGTCCTTGCAAACTGCGCTGTTTGATCAGCTGCGAGGAGTACTAGGGCCTGATAAGTTTGCCCTGTTTCAAAAGTTGCAATCCTCTGCAAGGAATACAAATGCGGCGCATTTGTTCTACTAAATAATAAGTCCCGCAATTGCGGGACTTATATTCTTAAATCGCTTCCAGCTGCATTTTCTTTTGCTGCTTCTTGCGTTCCTCTTCATCGAGTATGGTTTTACGCATACGAATGTAGTTTGGCGTAACCTCGATACATTCATCAAACTGAATGTATTCCATACACTCTTCCAAAGTCAACAAGGTTTTTGGTGCAATGTTGGTAGCCGCATCACTACCGCTGGCGCGGTGGTTGGTTAGCTTCTTACCTTCATTACTGTTGATCACCAGATCGCCAGGCTTATTGTTTTCACCAACGATCATACCTGCGTATACATCTTCACCTGGATCTACAAAGAAGATACCTCTGTCTTGTAATTTATCTAGTGAGTAAGCAGTAGTTACACCAGCTTCTTTTGCGATCAGTACACCATTGTTACGGCCGGGGATTGGTCCTTTCCAAGGCTTGTATTCTAAAAAGCGGTGCGCCATAACAGCTTCACCAGCAGTCTGTGTCAACATCTGTGTACGCATACCAATCAAACCACGTGAAGGAATTTCAAACTCCAGGTGTTGCATTTCACCTTTGGTTTCCATCACATGCATTTCACCCTTACGACGCGTCACCAGATCAATTACTTTAGAAGCAAATTCCTGAGGCACATCCACAACTAGTGTTTCGTAAGGTTCGCACTTCACGCCATTCACTTCTTTCAGAATTACCTGAGGCTGACCAACAGTTAATTCGTAGCCTTCTCTGCGCATGGTTTCAATCAGGATACCCAAGTGAAGGATACCGCGACCATAGACCATGAAGCTATCACCGCTATCTGTGTCCTGCACACGAAGGGCAAGATTCTTCTCTGTTTCCTTCATTAAGCGATCACGCAGGTGGCGAGAGGTAACGAATTTACCATCTTTACCAAAGAAAGGAGAGTTGTTGATGCTGAACAGCATGTTCATCGTAGGTTCGTCTACGCTGATGACTGGTAAGGCTTCAGGATTTTCTGCATCAGCAATAGTATCACCGATATTGAAATCTTCGATACCCACTACAGCACAAAGATCACCGGCAAATACTTCAGCTATTTTCTTCTTGCCCATTCCTTCAAACACATACAGCTCACGTACACGCTGCTTTTTGATGGTACCATCAGCCTGCATCAATGCAATCTGCTGACCTTCTTTGATACTGCCACGGCTTACTTTACCGATGGCAATACGGCCAAGGAAAGAAGAATAGTCTAATGAAGTAATCTGCAACTGCAGGTTACCTTCACTCACTTTAGGTTCTGGTACATATTGAATGATACCATCCATTAAAGGTGTGATATCCTCACAAGCTTCATTCTTGTCATTGAACCAGCCATTCTTACCACTACCGTAGTAAGTTGGGAAGTTCAACTGCTCTTCTGTTGCATCCAGGTTGAAGAACAATTCGAATACGGCATCATGCACTTCATCCGGACGACAGTTAGGCTTGTCTACTTTGTTGATAACAACGATAGGGCGCAGGTGCAGTTGTAATGCTTTTTGCAGTACAAAACGCGTTTGTGGCATTGGGCCTTCAAATGCATCTACTAAGAGAATAACACCATCAGCCATTTTCAATACACGTTCTACTTCACCACCGAAATCGGCGTGGCCTGGCGTGTCAATTACGTTGATTTTTACGCCTTTATACTCTACAGCGGCGTTTTTGGAAAAGATCGTGATACCACGTTCTCTTTCCAGGTCATTATTGTCCATGATCAGTTCACCAGTCTCCTGATTTTCGCGGAAGACCTTGGTGGTGTGCAGAATACGGTCTACCAAGGTGGTTTTACCGTGGTCTACGTGGGCAATAATGGCGATGTTTCTAATTTGCATATAAAAATTTTCATTGAGGATCAACAGGTTAACGCTGTAGATTCCAGAAATAGTTTGCAAAGGTAGGCTTTTGCTACGGGCTGCCGAAATGCTTGGGATAATTTGACTATTTGGTCATACAAAGCGAATGAATTGTTATCTCATTTCTTACACTACTTAAAAAGCTTTGTGGCCATTCGTTTTAAAGCAAGTTCATGGAACAAATTATTCAATTAGACAGGCAAATCAGTCTGTTTTTTAATGGCTTTGTTGGTAAGCATATTTCCTTCGATGCTATCGTCTTCTTTCAATCTAACAATAATGTACTTAAAGCCGGCCTTATCATGCTGACTATTTGGGGCTTGTGGTTTATACAGGACGCACAAACCCGCGAAAGAAGAGTTCGGTTATGTATGACTATCCTCGCTAGTTTGTTGGCGATTGCCGTTGGTCGTTTTCTGGTAATGGTATTTCCGCACAGAATGCGTCCAATTAATGACCCTTCATTGGGTTTACATATTCCCGAAGAGGTAAATATGTATGCTTGGGATGCCTTGAGCTCTTTCCCAAGTGATCACGCGGTCTTATTTTATGCGCTCTCCGTTTCTTTATTTGTTGTTTCGAAGCGGGTTGGTTTGTTTTTCATGTTTTCATCTGTCATCCTAATTCTATTCCCTAGAGTTTATCTCGGTTACCATTTTGCTACAGACCTGATTGTAGGGGCAATGGTTGGTGCCGCTATAGGATATTTTGTAACGAAGAGTCAGTGGGTCTATCAACAAATTGATCGTTACTTCTTTATTACAGAGCGATATCAGCAGTTTTTTTATCCGTTCATGTTTTTAGTTACTTATCAGTTTTGCGAGATGTTCTCTGATATTCGTGCGTTTTTTGATATTATGCACTAGGCAAAGTTTTTAGTAGCTTGGTGCTTAATGAAAGCAGACAAGCAACCTGAGACATTCCGACTCATTTTAAAAGTAGCGGGTATTTACAATTTGCTTTGGGGCGCATGGGTAGTATTATTTCCCATGCATTTTTTTGAGCTTACCGGATTAGCACCTATCAATCACCCAATGATCTGGCAGGGCATGGGTATGGTAATTGGTGTATATGGCCTTGGTTATTGGTGGGCTGGTGATGATCCCATGCGGCATTGGCCTATTGTGGCAGTTGGTTTTCTGGGTAAAATATTCGGACCTGTAGGATTTATCTATCATTATTGGTTAGGTAATGTGCCGGCTTCTTTTGGATTTATGCTGATCACCAATGACCTGATTTGGTGGGTACCTTTCGGCATGATCCTTTATCAGGCTTATCAAAACGAAAAGAAATAATATGCAGCTGATTGCTTTATATACGATGGCGGCTTTTTACTTTGTTGCCGGGCTCAATCACTTTCTGAATGCAAGGTTCTATATGCCATTGATACCGGCTTATTTGTCGAATTGGCGTAATCTGATCAATATAGTTTCCGGCATTGCAGAGATGCTGCTCGCTATAGGGTTGCTTTTTGAAGCAACCCGTTTATGGTCGGTCTATGCCATTATCCTTATGCTGATTGCTTTTATACCTGCTCATGTTTGGATGATTCAGCAAGGCAATTTTAAACTCGGCAAGATTAAGATCACACCATTGATTGCATGGGTAAGATTACTAGTGATTCATCCGCTTTTGATACTCTGGGCCTGGTGGGTTCGATAACAGGCTTAATGTATCTACGCTTACTCGCCTTGATCATATAAAACACATAACTTCCGTGAAAGTGCTTTCATGATTTTTTTGCGATTAGCAGCAATACTTTTTTTGTCTTGTTTCAGCCTTACTGTTCTTGCTCAAAATAATTGTGCCTGTAAACGCACACAAGCGGAAGCATCGCAGCAGCAGCAGTTTATACAAACCCTACTGAAATCTAATCAGACCGCATGCCAGGCAGAAGGTTGGCAGTTGGTTGCAGATAGTCTTGTGAAAACAACTGATTTTGCGGGAGCGGTAAAGGCTTTAGAAAAAGCCGGTCAGTTATTCGATGCACTGAAATGTCCCGAGTCAGAGCGAAAAGCATTCTACAGAAGATGGGTTGCACTGTCAGATCATCAGGCTGCTTTCGATCAGTCATTTAGTTATCAGTTGAAACTGCTTCGCATCGCAGAAGCCGAAAAGAATGATGCTGAAGCGGCGGGTATCTTATTGGGTATGGCTCAGGTTTTCAATAGACAAAAGCAATCTGCTAATGGTATCCGCTATGCACGGCGTGCTGCAGTATTGATTGAGCAATTGCCTGCATCAGCACAAAAAGCCAATCTGCTAAATAAACTAACTGCACGTTATTTCTATTATTATCAAGACCACCGGGAAGCTGCTTATGCAGATACCGCTCAGCAGTATGTAGAAAAGGCCTTGTCTGTAGCAGAAAAACTTGGAGACAACAATGAGCAGATCATCGCACTTACCCGTATGGGGGCTATAGCCGAAAGTCGGAATGCCTTGCAGCAAGCGCTGGGGTATATCAATCAGGCATTGGCTTTATGTAAGCCGGGGCAGAATGATAATCAGTACACCACTTTGTATGGAGACAAAGGAAATATTTATCTGCAGCTGAAAGATTATACTGCTGCTAAGCAATATGCTGATTCCTGTTTATGGTATTGCAAAAAGATTGCTTTTCCTCCAATGATCGCAAATGCCTACAGTCTCCTGTATGAAATTGCAGTACAGTCGGGCAATTACAAAGAAGCCCTTGCAGCAATGACTGCGGAGAAGCAGATCACAGACAGTTTGCAGAATGCAGATCGCAACAAGGTTATCAATGAGCTGGAGAAAAAATACAACCAGGAAAAAAATGAAAAAACCATTCAGGAATTGGCGCTGCAAAAGCAGGTATATATCCTGGTTTTAGTTGTGGTGTTATTACTGGGTGCAGCAGTGGTTTTATTTCTGAGACAACAATCCCTGAAGCAGCAGCAAAAAGCAGCAGCAGCCGAACAGCGTTTGAATCGTGCCCGAATGAATCCGCATTTTTTCTTCAATACTCTGGCTGGTTTACAAACTGCAGCCTTGGAAGAAGGTGGGATCAACGTAGCCGGAAAAATTGCCAAACTTTCCCGGATAATGCGCGCCACGCTGGAAAGCACTTATCGTGAATTCAACAGTATTGAGGAAGAGATTGTTTTCTGGAAAACTATCTGCAACTCCACTTACCTGCGAATGTGCAATACCAGATAGTGCTGGACAAGGCGATAGATGCTTCTGCCGTTATGATTCCTTCCATGCTGATTCAACCGTTTATTGAGAATAGCATCCTGCATGGTTTCAGTGGTATTGATTATCCCGGCAAACTCTTGATTCGTTTTTCCCAAGAAGCGGCACAGCTCTCTGTAAAGATCAGTGATAACGGAAAAGGCTTTACTGCGCAAACAGATAAGACACATGTATCCAGGGCCAGTCAGATCATCGAAGACCGCTTGTATTTGCTGGCCAAGCAATATCGCTCCAAAGCAAACTATCGAATTGATTCAGGGGAAGAAGGAAAAGGTGTTACTGCGGTGATTAGTCTGCCCATCATAACACAATCATAGTTGTACAGATATTCTTTATCTTCCACAAAATTGCTTGTCATGCGTTGGTTAAAATACCTGATCTACCTCATCGCCATTCTGGCGATCGTTTACGTGCTTGGCCCTGCTCCGGATGCACCCAAATATGATACCAGTCTGCCATCTGTTCCAGCAGATGCATCAGGGTTAGAAGCCTATGTGGCAAAAGATCAGCAAGCGCACAAGATCAAGCCGGGTAATGAAGCACGTATTGTTTGGTACAATGATTCGTTGAAGCAGCCTACAGAATATGCGATTGTGTATTTACATGGTTTCTCTGCATCGCAGATGGAAGGAGATCCTGTACACCGGGAGATTGCCAAGCAGTTTGGTTGCAATTTGTATCTCGCCAGACTATCGCAACATGGTATTGATACAACAGAACAGTTGATGAACTTGACGCCGGATAATTATTGGGAAAGTGCAAAAGAAGCTTATGCGGTTGCCAAACAACTCGGTAAAAAAGTATTGCTGATGGGTACATCCACAGGCGGTACGCTTGCGTTGCAGTTGGCTGCTACTTATCCGGAGATTGCGGGCCTTTTGTTGATCTCACCCAATATTGAAATCAATAATCCTGCAGCAGGTTTTGCGAATAATCATTGGGGTTTACAGATTGCGCGTATGGTGCAGAAGGGAAAGTATAATAAGATTGCTTCTTGTGAAACCGTTCCGGATTATGCGAAGTATTGGAACTGTAATTACCGATTGGAAGCAATTGTTGCATTACAGGAGTTGTTGGAAACAACCATGACGCAAGAAAATTTCAAAAAAATTCAGCAACCGGTATTGACACTGGCGTACTATAAGAATGAAAAAGAACAAGACCCAGTTGTAAAAGTATCTGCCATGCGTACCATGATGCAGGCTATTGCTACACCTGCTGATAAAAAAGCGTTGATTGAAATGCCGAATACAGGCAATCATGTGCAAGCCTCTCCACTGGTATCTAAAGATGTGGATGGTGTACGTAAAGCAATTGTTGAATATATGAGCAATGTGCTGAAAATCAGTCCCGCAGCAGCTTTGAACTAAATTCTCGTATCTTGCCCGCTAAAATGATTGCTTATGCCCCGCAGTAAAATCGCCGGCATCGGAATGTATGTGCCGAAGAATGTGTTCACGAATCAGGATATGACACGCTTTATGGAGACCAGCGATGAATGGATCCAGGAAAGAACCGGCATTAAAGAGCGTCGTTTTGCAGATCGTAAAGGAGAAACCACCACTACGATGGGTGTGGAAGCTGCTACAATTGCTATTGAAAGAGCAGGCATCACCCCACAGGATATCGACTTCATCATATTTGCTACACTTTCACCTGATTATTATTTCCCTGGTTGTGGTGTATTGGTACAGCGTGCCATGAAGATGAAAGAAATAGGTGCATTGGATGTGCGCAATCAGTGCAGTGGTTTTGTATATGCATTGAGTGTGGGTGATCAGTTTATCCGCAGCGGTATGTATAAAAACATTCTGGTGATTGGTAGTGAGAAACATTCTTTTGGTCTTGATTTCACTACACGTGGCCGAAATGTATCAGTAATCTTTGGCGATGGCGCGGGTGCTGTAGTATTACAACCAACAGAAGATGCCAATCAAGGTATTTTAAGTACGCATTTGCATAGTGATGGTGAAGCAGCGGAAATTCTGGCGATGTACAATCCCGGTACACATGCCAATCATTGGGTAGAGCAAAAATTTGCAGATTTCGATGAAGCAGAGATGGGTCAGATGTTCATGAGTCATCAGATGATTGACAATGCACAGAACTTCCCATTCATGGATGGCCCCTCAGTATTTAAGAAAGCTGTTGTGAAGTTTCCAGAAGTAATTATGGAAGCATTGCACCAGAACGGCTACCAGCCTTCAGATATCAATATGCTGATTCCGCATCAGGCCAATCTGCGCATCTCACAGTTTGTGCAGCAGAAAATGGGCTTGCGCGATGATCAGGTGTATAACAATATTCAGAAATACGGCAATATCACTGCCGCATCTATTCCTATTGCGCTTTGCGAAGCATGGGAAGCGGGTAAAGTAAAGGACGGTGATTTGGTTTGTCTGGCTGCTTTCGGTAGCGGATTTACCTGGGCCAGTGCTTTGTTGAAGTGGTAAGCAATATTCAACTTGTAACATGATACGTTGTCTTCTTTTGTTCTTATTGATGGGAACAAGTTCCTTGCTGTTTGCTCAAAAGAAAATTCACCTCAATCCGGATGGTGTGTATAAGCCACCCAGCTATTCACAGTTGGTGATGGTGAAGCAGGGCACCACTATTTTTACTTCAGGTGTTGTAGCACAGGATACGTTGGGGAATATTCTTGGCAAAGGTGATTTGCGTGTGCAAACAAGAATTGTCTTTGAGAACCTTCAGAAAATATTGGCTGCTGCCGGCGCTAGCTTCAAAGATGTGGTGAAGCTGAATTATTTTGTAGTGAATTATTCGCCTGATCAAGTGAAAACCATCAGAGAAGTAAGATCAGACTTCTTGGTTAAAGATCATCTACCTGCCAGTACATTGGCCGGTGTACAAGCATTGTTTCATCCGGATGTGCTGATAGAAATAGAAGCAATTGCGGTTCTGCCCGCAAAAAAATCAAGGCATTAATTGCTTGAGACGGTTTAGCGCTGCTTGGTTCACAGGTTGATCAATGGTATTGGCAATATCTTTTTCTCTGCAGCAGTTAGGTGAAAGTTCAAACTTGCAGGTGCTTCTTTTCTGGAAGGAACATATTGAAAGCAAACTCGGTGAAAGCAGGGATTTCCTTATTGTGGAACTCCATTCATTTGATGTGTTATGACATCTTATTGGTGCTATGCAGTTATTGTATTTCCATCGTAATGGTTGAAATCAGCTACTCATTGCTGTAAGACTTAGTTGGCAATAATTAATATTGTCATAAATGAAAGCATAATGTAATGGTTGAATCTTTGTAACAGTCTTCGCGAAAATAAATACACCCTTATAAAAATTTCACATATCAGACAATGGGAAATTTCCCGTTTTTTCAGGGGGGGGGGGTGTTTTTCTACATAATACCCGTTAAATAACGGTATTTTTAGTGTATAGGATTATCAAGAGGCTGTATTAATTATATTTAAATATAATATTTTCAATTAATATAATCAACCTGTGGAATGACACAGTTGTCTTAAAAAGGCAGAGGCATAATTTCATATCAAACTAAAATCAAAAAAAATGAAACAAAAACTTAAGTCAATTCCGTTAGTTCTTGCTTTTGCCGTTATGACATTTGGTACTGCATTTGCTTCTGAATGTGGTGATAATGCTTATTGGATAGACACAGGATCTTCTTTCTGGAAAAATAAGCAAACTGGAGGTTGTGACTTTATCGATGAAAATGGATGCCTAGTGCATGTAGAAATTTACACGAAATATAGGCTTTGGATAAATATGGGAACATACGAGACGGTTCTAAAACTTTGTTAAGATACCATATGAGCTTGCCTATTGATATAGGCAAGCTCATTTTACGTAGAGTTGTTTTAAAAAAAATCATGACTCAGTTTATTCGCATTATTCTTTTAGTACTGCTTTCTACTATATATATCTATTGTTTTTCTCAAGAAAAATTGAAGATTATAGATAAAGCTAATGGAACACCTTTGCCAAATGCAACTTTGATATTCAAGAATAACCAAGGAATATTAAAAGGAGTAATTGCAGACAATGAGGGAGTGATTAGTTATTTTATTAATGATATTGTAGATTCGGTTTTTATAACACATGTTGGATATAATAATGTTTCATTTGCAAAAAAAGACCTATTAAATATAAATACAATTTTTCTTACTGTTGCGCCAATAGCGCTTGAAGCCATTGAGGTTGCTGCAAAACAACCTATCGGAAACGAAAAGTTAGGTGTATGGAAAAAAGTAAAAACCAATACTTATTTTTTAAATTTCCAGGAAACATTTTCGGGAATAATTTTTGATAATCCGGACACGAATTATATTTATAGAATTGATAAGCTCTTTATTGGAATCAGAAAAGAAAGAAAATGCCCCTGTGCTATACAAATAAGAATATTATCAATTGATGAAAAAAATCATATCAATTTAGATCTAATAGAAAATAAATTCATTATTCTTCCTGAGCAAATTCAGTCCGATCCAATAACAATAGAACTATTTAAAGAAAATATTTTTGTGCCTGAAAATGGTTTTTTATTTTCTGTTCAATTAATTGATGTAGCAAATTGTAGTTCAGAAAATAATGACAATAAAACTGCTTTCAAAACAGTAGAAAATACATCACAAAAGACAGCAACATATAGCCCAACAAAGCAGAAATGGTTGATTGCTAACTCAACTACTTCTCATAATAAAAAAATTCTTGCATTAGGCTGTAGCCTTAAAAAATATAAAAAATGAAGTACTTTATTCTTATCATCACTATAGCATTAATTTGTTGCAAACAGACCTCAAAGGGATCTGCTAAACCAGAAGAAAATATTGATATACAGGAATTAAAGTCATTACCAGAATTTGAATTGACCAATATATATATAGATTCAATGATAAAATTTTATGATACGATAAAGTCTGGGATTCTTATTAAAGGGACATTTAAAATAAAAAATATCGGTACCAAAAATTTAAAAATTACAAATATTCAAAGTGGTTGTAGTTGCGTAACCATTAATAATTATAATCAAATTGTACAAAAAGATATTTTACCAAGAGATAGCGTATTTATCAATTTTACACTTCCTTCAGCTACTGAATCTGGGTATATTTCAAAAGGGATTTTGGTTATTGGTAATTTTTATCATTATTACAGACGTTTATTAGTGGAAGCTTATATAAAGTAAAAAATTGTTTACGTTTTAATCACTTTTGAACTTTGTAAGTTCATTCTCTTTTTTAGCAAAATGTTGTTTTAAGTGATGCTATCAAGGCATCATCTTTTTGAGTCTGCTCAATGCTGCTTGGTTCACAGGTTGATCAATCGCATTGGCAATATCTTTTTTCTCTGCCGCAGTTAGGTGAAAATTTAAACTGGCAGGCGCATCTTTTCTGGAAGGAATGTATTGAAAACAAACGCGGTGAAAGCCGGGATAGCCTTATGGTGTAGCTGCATTCAGTTGATGTGTTATGGCATCTTTATAATGCTATTCGGTTAGTGTATTTGCACCGTAGTGGTTGAAATCAGCTACTCATTGCTGTAAGACTTAGTTGGCAATAATTAATATTGTCATAAATGAAAGCATGATGTAATGGTTGAATCTTTGTAACAGTCTTCGCGAAAAGACATGCACCGTTATAAAAATTTCACATATCAGACAATGGGAAATTTCCCGTTTTTTCAGGGGGGTGTTTTTCTACATAATACCCGTTAAATAACGGTATTTTTAGTGTATAGGATTATCAAGAGGCTGTATTAATTATATTTAAATATAATATTTTCAATTAATATAATCAACTTGTGGAATGACACAGTTGTTTTAAGCAAGCTTAGTAATAATTTCATTTCGATAAAATTGATTTTAAGAAGTAATGAAATTGCTTACTGATATATTCATTTTTAACTATTAAATTTAAAGACATGAAAAAATTACTTTATTTACTTACTTTCTTACTATTCTTTGCTGGCGTTAATGCGGCAAGTATTAGTACTGTTGAAAACAAGATTTCAAACACTAAAAAACTTTCACCCAAGTTTAGAAAAATAATGAACGTGGTTGCATATGATAAATGTGGCCAAAGATTATCTTTTACCGTTTCTTGTAATTCATGCAGTTGGGAAGAGCTTGGGGCGGGTGCAGATAATGTGATTTTCGAACACACGAACGATAAAGGCTGTTTCTTTTTATAGATTTTTTTCATTTATATCAGTAAGCAGTTTTTATCCTTAAAACAAAAAATATCATGAAAGCATTAATTAATTTTATAATTCTATCTCTCTTATTTACCGAATTCGTTCAGGGTCAGGAAAAAGCTGTTTGCAAAGTATCCTATCAATTCAAGCACCTACGTGATACTGTAACAAGATATGTTCATACGGAAGACATGACACTGCTCATAGGCAAAAATATGTCTGTCTATTCAAGCCAAACAAAGTATATACAGGATTCTATTCGTACCAAAGCATATGCAGATGCAGAACAAAATGGAGGAACAGTTAATCTTGGGGTTGTTCAACCAGTAACGCAAGAATCTTTTTTTGTATCAATTCCCGGGAAACAGATTATAACTCAAACGACATTTAGAAGAAATATATACCTTATTCATGATCCACTAGAAGAAATTAGATGGAAGATACTTTCTGAAACTAAAAAAATTAAAGGGTACACCTGCCAAAAGGCTACAACTTATTTCAAGGGTAGGTACTATGAAGTATGGTTTACTGTCGAATTGCCACTAAGCTATGGCCCATGGAAGCTTCAAGGATTGCCGGGGGTTATATTAGAGGCTACTGATAATAAGAATGAAGTTCAATTTTTTTGTACTGCTGTAATAAAGAATCCTAATCAGCTAATTCAAATTCCTACAAAGGGA
Organism: Chitinophagaceae bacterium; assembly: GCA_019745155.1. Lineage (GTDB taxonomy): Bacteria > Bacteroidota > Bacteroidia > Chitinophagales > Chitinophagaceae > JAFLBI01. The sequence goes on from JAIETM010000007.1 coordinate 139,096, forward strand.
ATAAAATCTACAAAAGCTGATTTTAATAAAATGATTGCTGCATATTCGGATGGGGCAGGTACCGGTTCAATAAGCGGGGGTGGTTCTGATGTAAGAGTCGAAGGACTTTCGCTTTCAGGAAGTTCATCTTCGTCAAGGGGTCGGAGAGGTTCCGGAATTAATAATCCCATTGAAAAAGGGAATTAATTCCTCACCCATAATGCTCGTTTTTGCGAAGATTGATATATCTTTTTAGTATTGAAAACTTTTATTCTTTTAGCTCTCTTCTCCCTGTTTTTTGGGAGTACAAGCGCACAGTTAAAGATACATGGCAGAGTTGTGGATACTTCAGGTGTACCAATTGATGCAGCGAGCATTAGTGTTATGTGCTTAAATGAAGAATCGGGATTTTATTTTACAAGAACTGCCATTGATGGATTGTTTTCATTTTTAATTCCAGACTCATTGAGACTTAAGACTTTAACCATAAAGGTTAATGCGTTTGGTTATTACCCCGCTTCTGCACTTTACAAATATCCTTTGGACTCTATGAGGATTATTTTAAAAAGCAATTCAGTTGAACTTCCGCCCGTTGAAGTTAAAGGCAGAGAAACAAAAATTAAGAGGTCTGGGGATACCCTAAGTTATCCTGTCAAATCTTTTTCTAACCCAACCGATAAAGTAATTGCGGATATCATTAAAAAACTGCCAGGTATTGAAATTGATGCTTCTGGAACAATATCTTACAATGGGATACCAATAAACAATTTTTATATTGATGGTGATAACCTATTAGATGATAGGTATAACATTGCTTCACGTGCTTTGCCTGTTGATTTGGTTGATAAAATCCAAGTAATTGAAAATAATCAGCATATTAAGGCCCTTGCGGGTCTTATTCAAACAGAGCGTGCAGCAATAAATATTGTGTTGAATGATAAGGCAAAACTTAGTTGGACAAATAATGCAACAATGGGCGGGGGTGTAGACAAGCTCTATACGGGCGAGTTGAACTCTCTTGCTTTTAAAAAGCGGTTAAAAACTATTAACACGTTAAAAGCAAATAATTTAGGAAACGATTTGAGCGAAGAAATTAGTTCTCATCTGGCTAGTAGTGGTAATGATCATATCGAATCACAAGGAGATGTTTTGTCAACTGATAAAATAATCAACCTCGTATTAGCAAAACAAAGGTGGCTATTTAATCAGTCGAAATTATTGACGATTAATACGATATTTAAAATATCTACCGGTACATCTATGCGTTTTAACGGACATTTATTCAGCGATAAACAAAATCAAAATTTTAGTCAATCAACTAATATAATAATTCCTAATGCGAATATTCTATACTCCGTTTCTACCAGTCTAGAGGAGCGTTTACTCAAAGGAAATCTAAGCTTAAATTTTAATGTGAATACAAAAAAAGTATATCTGAATAATACATTATCATATGAAAATAATAATTTAAGATCCCTAGCATTAGCTAATTTAGACACACTTCCTATCAAGCAACGTCTTAGTTCAGGGAAGCTAATTGTTCGTAACTCCACAAATGGGGTTTTCGTGTTTATGGGGAAAAGGGTTATAGAATTTGTATCGGATATATCGTTTTCTAAAAAGCCAGAAAATTTGCTTGTATCTCCCGGATTATTTACAGAATCTGTCAATGTCGGTCAGCCTTATGAAGAATTTAACCAAAGAGTTAACATGCCTACTTTTTCAACTACGAATTCATTTACTTACAGGTATTCTTTCCCGAACATACTGCTGTCTTCTTCTTTAGGCTTTTCCTATATGAAACAGGTATTAAATTCTTCACTAGGATTAACGCAATCTGGTGGCATGATTACAAACGCAGCAGATTCTTTCTTTAACGCATTTGAGTTTAGTAAGTGGAGAATTTTCTTAGATAATGATGCTCGCTGGAAAAAAAATAATACGCAAATAAGATTGGCGCTACCGTTTCAAAAACTTTTTATTTCTACTTATGATTCATCGTTAATGCCTTTACCCCAAAAAAGTATTCTATTTCTTTTTCAGCCTTTATTAGAAATTAGACAAACAATTGGAAAAGAAAGCGAATTAACAATGGATTATAGGTTCAACACAAACTATGGAGATATTACAAGTCTTTATAGGGGTAATATTATTCAAAACTTTAGGGATATAACATATAATGATATTACATATCCTGAATCGGCTAAAAGTCAACAATCAATAACAGCTAGATATTCTTTTAGAAATAGTTTAAAAATTTTCTTTTTTAATTTATACACTACTTATCAGCAATATAGTAGCGACTTCCTTTTAACTTCTTTTGTGACTGCCAACAGTTCAAAATCCGTTGCCCTTCCAATTGATAATAGGTCTTCTCTTTGGGCGTTGGGCTCTGGTATTTCAAAATACTTATTCCCTCTTAAAACAACTTTAAGGGTAAATTATAAGTTTCGCTATCGCGTTTCTCCTTTCCTTCAAAATGGGATACTTTTCAATAACACTAATACGTCCAATGATTTCTTTCTTGGCTTTAATACAAAAGTGGCTAAATGGCTGTTTGCAAAATATGAATCTGCATATTCAATGCTTATTATGCAAAACGCTTCTTCAAATAAAAAAAGTAAGGTATCCCAATTCAGGCAATCAGCATCCGCAGATATTATACCAAATAGCGCATTATCATTTCGGTTTGAGGCAGAAAATTATCGGGTACAGAATGGAGAACAATTCAGTCAATCCTTTTATTTTTTGGACTTTTCTTTAAAATATAAATTAGTAAAACCAAGTTTAGATTGTGAATTGTTATGCCTAAACATCACGAATAATAGTCAATTCATACGTAATGAGGTGTACAGTAACTCAATTTCAAGCTCATCTTTTTCAATTCGCCCCAGAAATTTAGTGTTTAGAGTTTCTTTTAATTTTTAATTATATATTATCCCTAAGTGTTAGTTTAATTTTTTTAACATTTAGATTCTTTTTCACGTACTTATTTTTCTTCTAATAATTGGCACTTAAGAAAAATTATTGTTATATAAGCAATCAAGCCATTTGGAAATAATCTCTTTCTCTTAAAAATGTATCAGAAAAAAATGTCATTACATTTTTAACTTTTAAAAGGAAAAAGTACAATCTCTTTTTATTTAGAAAAATGTTGTTTTAAGTGATGCTATCAAGGCATCAACTTTTTGATTCTGCTCAGTGCTTCTTGATTCACAGGCTGATCAATGGCATTGGCAATATCTTTTTTCTCTGCAGCTGTTAGGTGAAAGTTCAAACTTGCAGGTGCTTCTTTTCTGGAAGGCACATATTGAAAGCAAACTCGGTGAAAGCCGAGTCCGAATTTTTCAAAACTATATTCCAGCTGATCTTGCTGATAATAATCCTGGAGCTTAAACCAATTGGTTTGTAAAATCAGAAATGGTTTGGTGAAATAGCTAAAGAGGCTTTTTGATTCCAATGGTTTTTCCCAATCGCCCAAAGCCCTGTCCCGTATTTGTAACAATACTACTTTACTGCAGTTTTCTTTCAGCCAATCCTGAAATACTTCTACAAAGCGCAGTGCAGTTTCTTGTCCATAATTATCGCGCAGCCCGGCATCCATCACATCAATAATGGGTGTTGATGGTAACCATACATTGGGTAATACATAAGGAAAGGTTGCGTTGATGCGCATGGCAGATAATAAAGGCAATGCTTTTGCATCTTGTTGGGCAAAAAAACTTTGAAAATCCACTGCGTCAGGATCTAGTTGCATTAGTGCATTAGTATCTGATGGGGCTTTCATCATAAATCGTACAGGCTGTGCTGCCATAATCAATTTTCTGCCGTCTCTGCTAATAACGCCGTTGAAAAATGCTGCAGGTAAGAGTCCTGCATACTCCGGAGCTGCATAGCTGCTGAGGGTTTTATTCAGTATGCCACCTGTATTGGTATTCAGTTTTTGTTCAAAAGCATAACTTCTGTCTTTGTTATAGGATTGTCCATTTACAGTAAAGCCTTGTGCCGGTGCCAGTAATTCACGTGCTACAAAGGATGAGAATAAGGGGTTGAGTAAATCTTTTGCAATGGCTTCTGTGTAAACAGGATTGGTTGGATCAACAGCGCTTCCCTGAATTTTTTGATGATAGAGTTCTCGGTAATAGGCCGCACCAAGCATACCGCCTGATGCACCAGTAATCAAAGCAGTTTGTTGCATCAGTGTGCCACCCATCAGCCTATCAATATGTTGTAACACTTGCATCGTAAATGCAGCACTTCTGGTTCCGCCACCGCTTACATTAATCAGGTACATCACGGGCTTTTCTTTGCCCTGTCTGGCCTTCCAGTTATTAAGCTGACGAATCATTCTTGCTTTATCTGCAGCAATACTATCCGGATGCGCTAAAGCAATTATGCTGTTTCTGTCATACACAGGGCGATCTTGTTTATTGGTATAAATAAGACCGTATGCTTTGTTGCGTGGATCGAGTATTTCTTTTTGATAGAGCCAGTTCAGCAGCAGGTAAACCAATAGTACTACAGGGATACTCCAGCTGCGTAGAAAAGTACTGATGGCACCGATGAGTGCAATCAATATGGCAAAGAGTATGGTAATGCTTGCAGCAGCGGGTAATTGGAAAAGTCTATTATCGTGGGTGAATCCAATCAGGGTAAGAAATACAAACGCCAGTACAATTGCAATCACGGCAGCTGCATGGTGCTGATTGAATACTGAGCTCAGGAATGATTCGCTGTAATGGCGCACATCGCGTGGTTTGCGTAAGCGTAAACCTGCACTCAGAAACCAATCGCAGCGGAATGATTTTTTTTCTTCCGGTAATAAAGGTTCTTTCTGCGCTAACGCGTAATGCAGGTTAGCTGTATCTATCTGCTGACCAATAAACCGATAAATCGTTTTGTCGGCACCAAAGAAATACGCGAAAGAAATACTGATGGATACCAGTAAGCCAATCGTAAAACCCGATGCTAGCAAAAAGATATCTGTGAATTGCAGCAATTCTCTCTCGCTATTGTATTGTGCAGCTTGAAACAGATATACAATGAGGTAAATTAATGGCAGCAGGCTATTGTTAATACAATACTTGAGAAAGGGTTGTGCAGTAGTGGCCAGAAAACGAACCAATTTTCCATGCAGGATGAAAGTGGTGATATTCCAGCTCATGATAAAGACACCGGTTGCAAAGCCTACGATTGCAGTGCTGAAAAAATCGGTTTTGTCGAAATACTCCGGCGTCAGAAATAAGGAGAATGCCCCAAAAGTCTGCATGAAATGACCTGTAATGGTGGCAAACAGAATCAGCCAGGGCAGTAACAATACCTGATGCTTTCGAAGGTGTAAGAACAAGAGTTGTATGGGCAGGCTGTACCAAAAACCTGTGATTCGTTGTTTCCAGCTGAGCGAGTGATTGTGCACCATCATCAATGGTAAGTTAGTGCATAATCCGCGCCGTTATTCGGAAACTTTCTGTTAAAAAACAGGCTTTCTACGCAGGATATAACTAAGTGCCAGTAAAGACATTAGTAAAAGCATGCCAGTAAGCTGATGCAGCTGTGCCATCCATTCAAATACACCAAACTTGCCCAAGACAATTTGCTGACTGGTAAGCACCGATGCTATGCCAAGTGTAATCTGTAATAAAACTAAATACAGTGGCCAGTTTTTGATGCGGTTGAATAAAGCAGAACCGTGTACTTGCTTGGCCTTCCACCACCAAATGATTATCCAAATGCCTAGGATATAAGCCAATGTGCGATGGATAAAATGAATAGCAAATTTGTTATAGAATATACTGCTCAAATCTGTGATGCTATTACCTGGGTATAAACTGCCATTGATATCCGGCCAGGTGGGTGCTGTGTTAGCAGCTTTTAGTCCGGCCATAAACGCGCCATACATCAATTGCACGCAGAGTAAAAGAATCAGCCAAATTAGTTGTTGTTTCAGGCTGCTGTTGGCAACGAGGTCATGTCTTTCTGTGCGAATGCTCATACCAAAAATCAGCGCATAGCCAATCAGTAACATGGCGGCAAGAAAATGTATCGCCAGACGGATATGATTCACGTATAGATCGGCATCATTCAAACCGCTTTTCACCATGATCCAGCCCAATGCACCTTGTAAAGCACCTAAGAGAAAAAGGCTAACGAGCGGACCAATCATCCAAGCTTGAAAATATTTTTTTACCAAAAACCAAATGAAAGGGATTAGGAAAACAATACCAATGAATCGGGCCCAGAGACGGTGAAACCATTCCCAAAAGAAAATGAATTTGAAATCGCCCAGCGAGAAATGGTTGTTTAAGTATTTGTATTGGGCAATCTGCTGGTATTGGTCAAATGCTTTCTGCCATTGGCCTTCAGTCATAGGCGGTAAAGCACCCATGATGGGCTTCCATTCAGTAATCGATAAACCTGAACCGGTTAAGCGGGTAATGCCTCCCAGCAATACCTGAATAATGAGCATGGCTACCCCAATAAAAATCCAATTACCAACAATCCTGCGCGCTTTTGCCTCTTCCATGGTTGCTTGTTTGTGCGTTGCAAAAGTAGAACAAGCGCAGAAGGGATTGGTTTTATTTTTCTGCCAGAATCGCGCAAATTGCAGGATGCTATCCCCATTTTTTCAGGAAAAAGGTCTTGAAGCCGGTTGTGATGAAGCCGGCAGGGGTTGTTATGCAGGACCAGTTTTTGCAGCAGCAGTGATCTTACCCAGAGATTTTCATCATCCTTTGTTGAATGATAGTAAGCAGGTAAAGCCCGCTCAGCGAAATACCCTGCGTGACATCATCCGCGAAAAAGCTTTGGCTTGGGCGGTGGCCAGTGTGTCTCCAGCAGAAATTGATCAGATCAATATCCTGCAGGCATCTTATAAAGCCATGCACTTAGCTATTGCACAACTCAATACCCAGCCTGATCTTTTATTGATTGATGGTAATCGCTTCAAGCCTTACCCAACTATTCCGCATCATTGCATCATAAAAGGTGACGGCAAATTTGCTAGTATTGCTGCAGCCAGTATTCTGGCCAAAACCTATCGGGATGATTATATGCTGCAATTACATGAACAATATCCGCAGTACGATTGGGCCAGCAATAAAGGTTACGGTACAGCAGCGCACAGAAAAGCCATTACTCAATTTGGCTTATGCGATGAACACAGAAAAAGTTTTGCAATCAATCCTGTGCAGACCAGTTTATTCTAACCATTCACCCGCACCTTCACGAATTACTTCATAGCTGTCTTTGGTGCAATCAATAATCGTGGATGGAGTCATGCCACCAGCGCCGCCATCAATCACAATATCTACCTGATTACCGAATTTCTCATACATGGTAGCAGGGTCTGTGTATTCTTCTACCATATCACCTGGCAGCGAAGCAGACAAGATTGGATGCCCCAATTGTTCCACAATGGTGAGTGCGATATTGTTGTTAGGGATACGTAAGCCAATCGTGTTTTTCTTGCTCTGCAAAATTTTGGGTACTTCTTTGCTTGCCGGTAGAATGAAGGTAAACGGACCTGGCAAGTAACTTTTCAGGATTCTATAGAGTGGCGTTGAAATGCCTTTGGTGTATTGGCTCAGATCGCTGAGGTCGTGGCAGATAAAGCTTAGTTGGGCTTTGTGCGGATCAACCTGTTTGATGCGACAAACCTTTTCAATGGCTTTGTGCTGGAAAATATCACAACCCAAACCATAAATGGTATCAGTGGGGTAGATGATGAGCCCGCCATCCATCAGGCACTCCGTAATCATACGAATATGTCTGGGATTGGGGTTCAATGGGTGTACTTCCAGCAACATGGTTCGAATATACTAAATGCTTGTTCAGCAAATACTTACTGCGTGAAATGCAGTCCACACAAGCTTTTCAAAGCTTATTCGGGCATTCTGCCCTAAATGCTATAGGTTTGCACCCCGGTAACCAAACCGTGAACTATGTCATTAATCGTTGTGGGTACAATGGCTTTCGATGCTATTGAAACACCCTTTGGTAAGTCGGACAAAATCGTTGGAGGTTCTGGAACTTACGTCGCCTACGCAGCAAGTAATTTCGTGCAGCCCGTTCAGCAAGTATCTATTGTGGGTTATGATTTTCCTGAAGAGGAAATGAATTACCTGAAGAGCCGTGGCGTTGTGCTGGATGGCGTGGAGATTGTGCCTGATAAGAAGTCTTTCTTCTGGGCTGGTAAGTACCACATGGATATGAACTCTCGTGATACCTTGGTGACTGACCTGAACGTATTGGCAGATTTCAATCCTGTATTGCCTGAAAGCTATAAAGAGACTGAATTTCTGATGTTGGGTAACCTGATGCCTAAGCTGCAGAAATCAGTGATTGAGCAAATGACCAAGCGTCCAAAGCTCATCGTGATGGATACCATGAATTTCTGGATGGAGTCTGCAATGGACGACCTGAAAGAAGTATTGAAGATGGTAGATGTCTTGTTGGTGAATGATAGTGAAGCCAGACAGCTGACCAACGAATATTCTATTGTAAAAGCAGCGAAGAAGATTCTGACCATGGGTCCGAAATACCTCATCATCAAGAAGGGCGAGCATGGTGCTTTACTCTTCCATGAGAACCAAGTATTCTTTGCACCAGCATTGCCTTTGGAAGAAGTATTCGATCCAACAGGTGCCGGCGATACATTCGCTGGTGGCTTTATGGGTCACTTGGCTAAGACCAAGGATATTTCTTTCGAGAACATGAAGACTGCTATCATTGTAGGTAGTGCAATGGCCAGCTTCTGCGTAGAGAAATTTGGTCCTGAGCGTCTGCGCAGCTTAACCAAAGCAGAGATTGATGAACGTCTGCAGGAGTTTGTGCAGCTGGTGAATTTTGATATCACCATTGCATAAAAAATCTGGAGTCAATTGATCGATTCCTTATTTTCGTAGTCGAATGATGAACAATAAACATAGCAAACGCACTAAGAAACCGCTTCGAAAGGAAGGTTGGTAGTCGCTTGTCTATGTAGAACATAATACCAGACCTTCCTGTACAGGAGGGTCTTTTTTTTAATAAACAAAGCAAACCGAAAATGAAAGTAGCCGTTGTTGGAGCCACTGGCCTGGTAGGCTCAAAAATGTTACAGGTACTGGAAGAAAGAAACTTCCCCGTTACAGAATTGATTCCTGTTGCCTCTGAAAGATCAGTAGGTAAGGAAGTGGTGTTCAAAGGCAAATCGTATACAGTAGTAAGCATGATGGATTGTATCAAGGCCAAACCTGCTGTAGCTATTTTTTCTGCAGGTGGTGGTACATCCTTGGAGTGGGCGCCAAAATTTGCTGAAGCAGGTATTCGCGTGATCGACAATTCCTCTGCATGGAGAATGGATCCTACCAAGAAACTGGTGGTACCGGAAGTGAATGCGCATGTATTGACTGCTGAAGATTATATCATTGCTAATCCCAACTGTTCTACGATTCAGATGGTGGTGGCATTGCAACCATTGCACCAGCGTTATGGCATCAAGCGTGTGGTGGTATCTACTTACCAGAGTGTAACCGGTACTGGTAAAAAAGCGGTGGATCAGTTGTTCAATGAAAGAAAAGGTGTAGAAGGCGAGATGGCGTATAAGTATCCAATTGATTTGAATGTGATTCCGCAGATTGATGTGTTTCTGGAGAATGGTTACACTAAGGAAGAGATGAAGATGGTAAAAGAGACCAACAAGATTATGGGTGATGAGAGCATTCGTGTAACTGCTACAACAGTACGTATTCCAGTAATCGGCGGCCACAGCGAAAGTGTGAATGTGGAGTTCGCCAATGATTTTACATTGGATGAAGTGAAATCCATTTTATCTGCTGCACCGGGTGTAGTGGTACAGGATGATCCTGCACAGCAATTGTATCCAATGCCTTTGTGGGCGCATGATAAGGATGAAGTGTTTGTAGGTCGCTTGCGTCGCGATGAAACCCAAGCCAATACGCTGAACATGTGGATTGTGAGCGATAACCTGCGTAAGGGTGCTGCTACCAATGCAATTCAGATTGCTGAATACATGATGCAAAATGGATTGCTGTAAATAAGTATGCAATAATGGTTAGTGAAAACGGGAGCAGCGCTCCCGTTTTTATATTTCCAATGCACCATTGATGAAGTTCAACAATGGATGCAAAGCTTTGAAAGATTGGGTGATTTGTTTCACCAGTGATTTGTCGGTAAGTGTACTATCCGCAATGGTATGTGTGGCAATAAAAGATTTCAGTTTGATGTATTTGATGGCAGGATTATCTTCTTCATAACCCTTGGGTGCACGGCTGAGGCTGAGTTCAGCAGAAAGATCTAGATCTCCATACACTGCACGGAAGTTTTTGTGCTGAATGATTTTCTGGAAATCAGCAAAATTGTAATCAATCTCTTGACGTAGTTTTTTTAAATCATCGGGCATGGGCATGTATAAACCACCGCCGACAAAGCTTTTATCGGGTTCAAGGTGAAAATAATAGCCAGCGAAATTGCCCTTCTTACCACCACGGGCAATACTCATACCCATATTGGTTTTATAGGGCGATTTGTCTTTACTGAAACGCACATCTCTGTTGATGCGAAACACACATTCCTTGGGTTGCAGGTGTGCAATACTGGCATCAAACTTGGCTGTTTCTTTCAGCACTTGTGCAGTAAGTTGGAGAAAATCTGCTTTGGCTGCTTCGTACAAATGGCGATTGGTATCAAACCAAGGTTTGGTGTTATTCTTCTCTAATTTCTTCAGAAACTGAATGGTATTGCTTTGTAACATCTTAATTGGTTTCAATCAGTTGCAGAAATTCTGCTTCGCTGATGATATGAATGGTATTGATCTTTTTTGCTTTCTCTAGTTTACTGCCTGCATCTTCTCCAACCACCAGATAATTCAGCTTACTGCTCACACCACTGAGGATGATGCCACCCTTGGCTTCAGCCATGGCTTCTGCTTCGCTGCGCTTGAGTGTAGGTAAAGTACCGGTGAAGAGAAATGTTTGTCCGCTTAACCCACCTATGCCAGCCTGTTGTTTCTTTTCGTTCTTCAATTGTAGCCCCAACGCTTCTAATTGTTGCAGCATATGAATATTCTGTGCATTGCTGAAGAATTGATGAATACTTTTTGCCACTTTCACACCCACATCTTCCAATTGTTGTAAAGCTTCATCTGTGTATTGCTGAAAGTCTAACAAGTGATTGATTGCATTCGCCAACGTCTTAGCCGTAGTCTCACCTACATAACGAATACCTAAACCATAGATGAGTCGGTTCAGTGGTTGTTGTTTGGATGCATCAATAGCTGCGCGCAGGTTATCAATAGATTTTTTACCAAAACCTTCCAGCTTGCTAATGGCATCAAAATCTAAAGTGTAGATGCCGGGTATATCTTGTAATAAGCCCAGCTCATAGAATTTGCGCACATTGGCTTCGCCGAAGCTTTTGATGTCCATGGCATCCTTACTCACAAAGTGGATCATTTTTTCTACTACCTGAGCAGGACATTCAATATTGATGCAACGCCAAACTGCTTCACCTTCTTCCTTGTAAAGTTCGCTGCTGCAAACCGGGCAGCTTGTTGGAAATTGAATCGCTGTTTCATCCCCTTTTCTTTGTTCCGCAATGCTCTTCACAATTTGCGGAATCACGTCACCAGCGCGTTCAATCAAGACTGTATCGCCAATCATCAAATCCTTCTCACGGATATAATCTTCATTGTGAATAGAAATACTGCTAACAGTTACACCACCAAGATATACTGGCTCCAATTTGGCAACTGGTGTAACGGCGCCAGTTCTACCCACTTGAAATTCTACACCTTTTAGAATAGTAGTGGCTTGTCTTGCTTTGAATTTATATGCAATAGCCCAGCGTGGGTGGTGGCTGGTCATGCCCAATTGCTCTTGCAAAGCAATATCATTCACTTTCACCACCATGCCATCAATTTCATATGGCAGGTCATCGCGCTTGCTTTCAAACTCGAGACAATAATCAATTACGCCCTGAATATTGCTTACCACTTTCTTTTCTCTTTCAGGAGAACGAAAGCCGCAGTTCCATAACAAAGCTAGTTGTGCTGCGTGTGATTGCAGCGAATCCGTTGGTGCATCAGGTAATAATTGATAATAGCTGATATGGTAGAGAAATGCATCGAGGTTTCTGCGTGCTACTTCTTTGGGGTCTTTGATGCGTAAGCTACCACTGGCGGTATTGCGTGGATTGGCAACAGTGGGCAAACCTTCTGCTTTCAGTCTTTCGTTATAAGCATCAAATGCCTGTTTGGTCATGATGATTTCACCACGAATTTCAATTTGCTGAATACCATACTGACTAAAAGGTGCAGATAAAGGAATGGATCGGATTTGTTTTACGTTGTTGGTGATGTCTTCTCCCGCAACACCATCGCCGCGGGTAGCGGCACGCACCAATTGATCATTTTCATAAATCAGGCTGATGCTGGCCCCATCAAACTTGGGTTCTACGCAATAGGTGATTTGTTCCAGTCCGCTGGCTTCTCTCGCCTTTCGATCAAAATCATTCAGATCGTCTGCATTGTAGCTATTGTCCAGACTCAGCATGGGTACTAAATGCTGTACAGTGGTAAAGCCATCATTTAGGCTGCTGCCTACACGCTGAGTAGGAGAGTCTGGTGTCATCCATTCAGGATGGGCTGCTTCTGTGTGTTGTAACAGTTTGAAAAGCTGGTCGTACGCATGGTCAGTGATCAATGTATCAAACAACACGTAGTAGCGATACTCATGAAATCGAAGTATTTGGCGAAGTGTATTGGTTTGTTCAAGGCTGGAAATGTGATCAATCAACAGAAAAGCTTCGGTTTGAGCTTGGAGTTGACTGCTTACTTCTTTTGTGTACATAGCTGTAAAGGTAAATTTTGCCATAAAGCAGGCAAGTTTATCGTGGTGTAAAAAGTACACATCTTATTTTTGCCTAACTTTAAAACGGGTTACCCTTACCCGTTGATTGCCATCATGAAAATGCAGAACCGACTGTGATACAACAATTGATTAAAGACCCTGTTCAGTTGGTGCGCAAATACCCCAGCGTGCCTTTAACGGTGGATTGCGCCATTTTTGGTTTTGATGAGAATGAGCTGAAAGTGCTCGTGATCAAGAGTGATTTGGAACAGTTCAAGGATAAATTTTCTCTTTTAGGTGATATTGTCAAAAGTGATGAAGAGCTGGATGAAGCAGCCTATCGCGTATTGAAAGAGCGTACAGGTATGACGGATGTGTTTTTGGAGCAGGTAAGAACGTTTAGTCACCCAAAACGCCACCCAGGCGGACGAGTTGTGACAGCAGCATATTGTTCCTTGTTGAATATCCAACACCATCAGCTAAAGATTACAGATAACGACTTGCATTGGCATAGTGTAAACTCACTTACAGAAATGGCTTTTGATCATAAGCAGATCCTGGATGCATGTTATGCCTGGTTGCAAAAGAATATACAAGAACACCCGCTGGGTTTCAATCTCTTGCCTGATAAGTTTTCGCTACGTGAATTACAAAACCTGTATGAGGCAATTTTGGGTATGCGCCTCGATAGAAGAAACTTCCGAAAGAAGTTTGCGTCAATGGATTTACTGATTGATTTGAATGAGATGGAGCAGGATGTACCGCATCGTCCCGGTAAACTCTATCAATTCAACTTCGAGAAGTACGAGCAGCGCAAGCGGAAGTTTATCGGGATTGACTTCTAGTGCTATAGAGAGCCACCTTCTACAAGGACTGATTCTACGGTAATTTCCTGAACAAATGTGCTGCCGCTTAAGCGACTCATCATTCTGTTGAATGCTGTTTTACCCAGTTTAAATCCGCTGGTTTCCACATAAGTGATCTCGGGATAATATAGCTTGGGTAATACGCCGTTGCTGATGGAAATAATGCCTGCTTCTTTTGGAAATTTCACCCGCAATAATTGCAAGGCCTTCATAGTACCGGCCAGGATTTCATCGCTCATACAAAAAACCGCATCCGGGCGCTTTGCTTGTTGAAAGGCTTCGTGGGTTAGATCAAACGCATCTTTGGTATTGTTGGCGTGTACAATTTGGAGTTTAGCTGTCGCGATATTTTTTTCAAATGCCGCTTTAAAAGCAGTCATTCTTTTCTTGGTGATAGACAGATTGGGATTGCCTAAGATGGCCAATACTTGCTTTTTTTGTTTGGCGATGATGCGTTCTGCAGCGATGCCTGCTGCTTCAATATCGCCGGTGCATACTTTATTACATGCTTCAAAATCGGGCACCTTATCGAAAAATATAACCGGGATACCAGCATCTTCCAGCTTTAGGAATGGCTGTACGTTAGATGTATTTGGCGTGATGCAGGCAAATACGCCGCTCACACGGTTTTGTCTGCAAAGCCTGAGGTTGGCCAGTTCAGTTTCCGGATCATCGCCTGATTGAAGAATAATAACCGTATAACCAGCTTTACGGCTTTCTTCCTCAATAGCCTGTATACAGGATTCATAAAAATGATTGGATACAGTGGGTACGAGTAATCCGAAGATGCGGCTATCCTTTGTACGAAGCTGGATGGCGAACGCATTTGGCTCATATTCAAGGGATTCTGCCAATTCTCGCACACGCTTTTTCGTCTGCTCCGATATGTCGGGATGGTTTTTAAGTGCTCTGGAAACGGTTGAAATACTCAGCCCAAGGCTTTGTGAAATTTTTTTCAGTGTGATGTTAGACATGTCTTTTCTCTATGGCTAGATCAAGGTAAGATAATTTTCCACATCAAACATTTTCGCAAACGTTTGCGGTGTATTTATTTAAAAATCAGCACCTTAAAATGCAGCAGAAAAATAATTTCAGGTGTCAAATGCCGTTAATAAGCCTGCCGTTGGCTTGTCGGAATTGCCAAAACACATGAGAAAACTAACGTTTGCCTATATGCTTGCTAGTCTATACCCCAAAGAATTTTGTCTATTTAAAAATCCCCCAAGCAAAAAAATCATTTAACATTTTTTTCATAATTTAAAAATGTGTGTATTTTACATGACCATCCTAAACAACTGAATATGACTCTAACAAAGCTTGCCAGACTGGCCCTTGGGGCCATTGTAGCGCTGTGTGTTTCTGTCTCAGCGCTGGCTCAGAACAAACAAGTAACCGGAAAGGTCACCGACGCAAAAGACGGCTCAGCCCTACCTTCTGTATCTGTGACAGTTAAAGGAGAGAAAGCAGGTACCCAAACAGGTGCCGATGGTACTTACCGTATCAATGTTTCCTCCAATGCAACCTTAGTGTTCTCTATCATCGGCTATGAAAAGAAAGAAGTAGCTGTTGGTAGTAATACTAGTATCAATGTATCACTCGCTGCTACCAACGAACAGTTGGGCGAAGTAGTGGTGGTAGGTTATGGTAGCCGTAAGGTAAAAGACCTTACCGGTTCTGTAGCCAATGTAACAACCAAAGACTTTAACAAAGGTCAGATTGCCTCTCCTGATCAATTGCTCCAGGGTCGTACTGCCGGTGTGCTTGTAACACCTGCAACCGGTGAACCTGGTGCAGCAGCAACCATTAACATTCGTGGTACTGGTTCAATCAGCGGTGCTCAGGAACCTTTATATGTAGTAGATGGTGTGCCTCTCGGCCAAGGTGGAACATTAGGTTCTGCTAGTGGTGTTGAAGGTGGTACTACTGCTAAAAACCCATTGATTTTCTTAAACCCTAATGATATTGAAAGTATCACTGTTCTGAAAGATGCATCAGCTGCCGCAATTTACGGTTCAAGAGGTGCGAACGGTGTTATCCTGATTACTACTAAGAGTGGTAAGGGTGGCCGTAATGGTTCTTTCAATTTCAGTGCAACAACTAACGTGGCAACAACTGCTAAGCGTTATGATTTGATGAATGCTTCAGACTTCCTGCAGGCAGCAAAGAAAGCCAACATTGATGGTGGTGCTGATCCAGTTGCAGCTGCTGAAGCTGTAAAACTGATCGACAATGGTGCCAATACAGATTGGCAGGATGAAATCTTCCGCACTGCTATTTCTCAAAACTATAACCTTAGCTGGGGTTATAACGTAGGTGGTACAACTGCTCGTTTGAGTGGCTCTTACGATGATCAGCAGGGTATTGTTAGAAATAGTGCATTGAAGCGTTTAACAGCTCGTGCAAATATTTCTCAAATGCTGCTTAATAATAAGCTGAAGTTAGAATTGGCTTCAACTTATTCAAATACCAAGAACCAGTATCCTCCATTGTCTAACAATGCGGGTTATCAGGGTAGCTTACTGGGTGCTGCTTTGCAGTTTAACCCTACCAACCCTGTGTACAATGCTGATGGTTCTTTCTTCCAGCCTGGTGATCAGCGCAACCCTGTGCAGATGCTGGCTTACTTCGATGATCGCGACTACATCAATCGTTTCTTGAATAATTTGTCTGCTTCTTATCAAATTACCAAAGACCTTTCTTACAAGATTGTATTTGGTTATGACAGAAGTAAGTCTGTACGTACCGCATTTGCTGATCCTCGTTTGGGTTCTAACGCATATGGTGGTACTACCAATATTTTCGGTCGCGATTTGGGTAACTCTATTCAAGGTAATGGTCGTATGACTGAGCAAACCTTGCAGAGCACTTCTACTTTGTTGGAACAATACCTGACTTACGACAAGGATTTTGGTAAGAGCAATCTGAATGCTGTATTGGGTTTCTCTAATCAGAGTTTCCAAACAGAATATTCTGGTCGTGTAGGCTGGGGCTTGAATGCACTAGTTGTTGCACCTACAGATGTATATAACAAGAGTGTTGGTGCTTTCAAAAACTATGCAACTTTCGTTCCTGGTTTTGATAAAAACGCACTGCAATCATTCTTCACTCGTGTAAACTATTCTTATGCAGATAAGTATTTCTTAACTGCTACACTGCGTGCGGATGGTTCATCTAAGTTTGGTACCAACAACCGTTATGGTGTATTCCCTGCCTTCGCCTTCAAATGGCGTGTAATGCAGGAAGAGTGGGCACAAGATGCATTGGGTGGTATTTTCAGCGACCTGAGCTTAAGAGCAAACTATGGTGTATTGGGTAGCCAGGACAACCTTGGTTCTTATGCAGCCTTGAACCTGCAGCAAACTTTCGATCCAGTTGCTGGTTCTGTAACTGGCCCAGCTCCTACAACTCGTTTCATTCAGCAGGGTAACCCTGACCTGAAGTGGGAGCAAGTGGCAACAACTGGTTTTGGTGTAGACTTCACTACCAAGAACAGAAGATTGTCAGCAACCATCGACTATTACAATACTAAGCGTACAAACATGTTGTTCTTCGCACCAACACCTGGTGGTTTTGCACCAACAGCTTTCTGGTGGATCAACTTAGATGGTAGTGTAATCAACAAAGGTTGGGAAGTAAGTGTTAATTACAAGATCGTTGATGGCAAGAAGTTCAAATGGGATGCAAGCTTCAACATGACAACAGTTGACAACAATATCAAAGGTTTACCAACACCAATCAATACTGGTGCTGTTAGCGGACAGGGTCTGACTGGTGCATTTGCCCAGACCCTAACTAATGGCAACCCAATTTTCACATGGTCTATGCCTGTGTTCCAAGGTTTTGATGGTAACGGTAACGCTCGTTATGCAAAAGGTGCCGCTAACCAGTTAGTTGGTACAGCATTGCCTAACTTCTTTGCTGGTTTAACAAACAACTTCAGCTATGGCAGATGGAATCTGAGTGTTTTTGCAAACGCTGTAACAGGTTTCTACGTATATAATAACACTGCGAACGCATTGTTCCTGAAGGGTAGCTTGCGTAACGGTCGTAACGTAATCAATGAAGTAGGTAAGGGTCCTGAGAATCCATTCAACCCAGGTTCAGTATCTACAAGATTCTTGGAGAAGGGTGATTTCATCCGTATCTCTAACGTGAACCTGAGCTATGTATTCGATATCAAGAATAACAAGATGATCAAGTCTCTGTCTGTTTTCGCATCAGGTCAGAACTTGGCCCTGTTCACAAAGTATAGCGGAATTGATCCTGAGGTGAACGTTGATAAGAACATCAACGGTATTCCTTCAAGAGGTTTCGATTATACGCAGTATCCAAGACCAAGAGTGTTCACTATTGGTGCTAACATCGGTTTCTAATTCTGAACTAACAAACTAGATAATATGAAAACGAATATGAAAAAATATATCCTACCGGTTCTGGCTGCAGGTGTGCTGGGTGTAACCTCCTGTAGTAAACTGGAACCTGAGTTGGGCGGCCCTAACTCTATTGCACCCGCTACATCAAGCGGTGCGCCAACACCTCCATCTATCGCTGCTGTTTATGAGCAGTTGAACCAGTTGGTTGGTCAGTATGGTTACCAGGCATTACAAGAACATTCTACAGATGAACTGATGGGACCTACCCGCGGTACAGACTGGGATGACTTCGGTACATGGCGTCGTCTGCACCTCCACACTTGGGGTCCTGACCACAACCAGGTTAACGATGTATGGAATGGCTTGAATGGTGCATTGTTCCAAACAACACTGGTTGCAGAAACTGCTACTGGTCTTACCAAGGCTGAGGGTCAGTTCCTGCGTGGTTTCTTCCGTTTCCTCGTATGTGATCTGTATGGTCAGGTTCAAAGCCGTCCTGCAAGTTCACCAGCAGCAGCAATTCCATCTGTAATTTCAAGAGCAAATGTGATTGACAGTATTATCACTGAAGTTGAAACTGCTGTTACTACACTGCCTGCATTCAATGGTACAAACAGAGCACAGGCTACTAAGGAAGCTGCCTGGGCATTGCTGGCTAAAGCTTATTTAAACAAAGCTGTTTATAAGCAAGATCCTACTAAACCTGAAGGTCCATACACATTCAGCAGTGCTGATATGAATAAGGTTATCCAATATTGCGACCTGATTATGGCAAACAGCGCACTGGCTTTGGATACTTACTATTGGGATAACTTCAAGTGGGATAACGGTACTGCTTCTACTGAAAATATCTTCATTCGTAAGAATGGTTCAGATGCAAGAGCTGGTAACGGTACCAACATGGTATGGGCTACTGCTATGGGCTGGCACTATAACCAGCGTCCTTCAGGTTGGAATGGTTTTACTACATTGTCTGACTTCTATGATAGCTTCGAAGATGGCGACCAGCGTAAGCGCGATACTGTTGCAGGCTTTACAAACCGTGTAGGTTCTACAGCAGGTTTCCTGGTAGGTCAGGCTTACGGCCCTGTTAGTAGATCAAACAATAAGCAACCAGGTTCTATCGGTGATCCTATCGGTCCTTTGTATGATCGTTCTGGTAACCCATTGGTATTTACACGTAATGCAAGTATCTTCTTCAACGGTGAAGCAAGTGGTATCCGCGTAAACAAATTCTTGTTAGATCCTAGCTCTATCAATGATGGTGGTTGGGGTAGTTCTAACGAATTTACTTTCTTCCGTTTAGCAGATGTAATGCTTATGAAAGCAGAAGCGATTCTGCGTGGTGGTACAGCTACAGGTGGTCAGACTGCTTTAAGCTTGGTGAACACTGTACGTGAGTCAAGAAAAGCTAGTCGTCTTACTGCAGTAAACCTCACATCATTATTAGCTGAAAGAGGTCGTGAACTGTACATTGAAGGTTGGAGAAGAAATGACATGATTCGTTTCGGTGCATTCAACAATCCTGTTCAAGAAAGACCAAACAAGTCTGATGGTTATAAAGTGGTATATCCAATCCCAACCATCTCTTTGTCGTCTAACCCTAACCTGAAGCAAAACTTCGGTTACTAAGTTTCTCTCATATTCAGTAAAAAGGCTGCCCTCAAGGCAACCTTTTTTAACTTATGTTCGATTGATTTCATTTTATCTACAAACACTGAATGCTTATTTTTAGCGAATGATGCAGTGCAGATTTTTTTTGTTTGCTTTATTGCTTGTTGGACTGTTTGCTTGTAAAGAACAGCGGCGAAAAGATGCTCGTTTTACACTGGTTACCAATTCAAATATCCGTTTCACGAATACCTTGAAGGAAACCAAAGAGTTCAATGTATTCAAGTACAGAAATTTTTATAATGGTGGAGGAGTAGCAACCGGTGATTTAAACAATGATGGGCTGCCGGAAGTTTTTTTTACAGCCAATCAAGGGGCTAATAAATTATACCTCAATAAGGGTAACCTACAGTTTGAAGATGTTTCGCAGCAAGCGGGATTTGGTGATAAACCACAATGGAGTACAGGTGTGGTTTTTGTTGATATCAACAACGATGGCTGGTTAGATATCTATGTGTGTAATGCTGGTAATATGATGGAGCCTGCTTTGCGCAAGAATCAATTATTCATCAATAATCATAATCTCACGTTTACAGATAGTGCTGCTGCTTATGGTTTGGACGATAGTGGCTATACTACACATGCATCCTTTTTTGATTATGACATGGATGGCGATTTGGATTGCTTTATAGCGAATAACAGTCCTATTCCCGTGAACACGCTTAATTATGGAAATACCCGGCAAATACCAGCTGAAAAGGCCAATGTAGCTGAGTTTCTGCGCGGTGGCGGGGATCATCTCTATCGTAATGATAATGGTCGTTTTAAAGAAGTAACGCATGAAGCCGGCATTTATGGAAGTATTATCAGTTTTGGTTTAGGCGTCACTATCGGTGATGTGAATGCAGATGGCTGGCCGGATATTTATGTATCTAATGATTTTTTTGAAAAAGATTATCTCTACATCAATCAACAAAACGGCACGTTCAAAGATGAACTGGAGCAACGTATGCAGCACATCAGTTTATCATCAATGGGTGCAGATATTCAGGATATCAATAACGACGGCAAGCCGGATATTTTCACCACAGATATGTTGCCTGGTGACGATTATCGTTTAAAGACAAACACTTCCTTTGAAGGATATGATGTATTCAGATTAAAACAGCAACAAGGTTTCTATAATCAATACACGCAAAATGCATTGCAGGTAAATGATGGTACGGGCCATTTTCTGGAAACAGGATTTTTCAGCGGGGTTGCTGCTAGTGATTGGAGCTGGGGTGCATTAATGTTTGACGCAGATAATGACGGATTATCGGATATCCTTGTCTGCAATGGAATTTATCGTGATGTGACAGACCAGGACTTTATCGATTTCTTCGCCAACGATGTGGTGCGGCAAATGGTAGTGACCGGTAAGAAGGAAGAAGTCAGCACCATTATCAATAAAATGCCTTCCGTTCCTGTAGCAAATAAATTGTTTCGCAACTCTGGCGGATTAAGGTTTCAGGATCAGGGAAACGATTGGGGCTTTGATCAACCCAGTTTTTCCAACGGCGCTGCTTACGCAGATTTAGATAATGATGGTGATCTTGATTTGGTCATCAGCAATGTGAATCAGGAAGCCATGGTTTATCGAAACAATACCAGAGAAAAAGATAAAACTGGTTATATCGCATTCAGCTTACAGTATCAAACTCCCAACTTGCAGGCAATAGGTGCACAGATTAAATTATATTGTAAAGATCAGCTGATCAGTAGAACCATCCTGCCTGCGCGTGGCTTTCAATCATCTGTAGAATACAAGCAAACAATTGGTTTGGGTAAATGGAAACCTGATTCGGTTATCATAATCTGGCCAGATCAGCAAGAAACTGTGCTGGGTGCGCTGGCAACAGACTCCTTACACACAATTAATTATGCTGCAGTTAGTAAGCGTAAGCCAGTAAAGAAAACTGCAACTGCTGAATCCGGAATTTTTGCGCGAGTAAATACACCATTTGCGCAAAGCAAGGAAAATGAATATGTAGACTTCTACTATGAGCGCAATATCCCTTTTATGCTCTCGCGTGTTGGGCCAAAAGCTGCTACCGGCGATGTAAATGGCGACGGGAAAGCAGATATCTATATTGGTGGTACAAAGGATGTGCCCGGTAAATTATACCTCCAAACCAATACAGGTTTTCAGCAACACAATGTTCCTGATTTTAGTAAGTTTCATTTCAGTGATATCAATGCTGCAATCTTTCTTGATGCAGATAAAGATGGTGATTTGGATCTGTACACGGGTGGTGGAGGTAATTTTGCTGCGGCCAGTGCAAACGTATATCAGCAACAGCTTTTCTTGAATGATGGTAAAGCTAATTTCACACTTAAAGCTGGTGCAACACCGCTCAATGCAACCAATACTGGCGTTTTACTTTCATTAGATTTTGATGGCGACGGTGATTTGGATATTTTCTCAGGCAGCAGAAGCCAGCCCCAGGATTATGGAACTACACCTGCATCATATTTATTAGAGAATGATGGCAAAGGAAATTTCACAGATGTTACCAGCACAAAAGCGCCTATACTGCAGCAGCTTGGCATGATCACCAGCGCAGTGTGGCAGCCATTAGCAAATGGCCAAGCCCAAGTACTCACGATTGTAGGTGAATGGATGGCACCAAGATCTTTTCAGTTCAATAAAGGCAAATGCATAGAGCTAGATAATGGATTGAAAAATTATCTGGGTTGGTGGCAAAATATCCAAGCTGCAGATATTGATTTGGATGGTGATACTGATTTTGTCTTGGGTAATCTTGGAGAGAACTTCTATCTCAAGCCTGCTGTTAATCAGCCTGTGCGCATATGGATCAAGGATTTTGATGGCAATGGTATTGCGGATAAAATCCTCACACAAACGATCAATGGAAAGGATATGCCGGTGTTTACTAAACGTGAAATCACCGATCAGTTACCTTCCTTGAAAAAAGGTAATCTGAAACATACAGATTTTGCCAAGAAGACTGTGCAAGACTTATTCGGTGATGCGATAAAATCAGCACAGAAACTAGAAGTGAATGATGCGGCATCTTATGTGGCTATCAATAATGGGAAAGGACAATTCACGATGCAGAAACTTCCTTTGGCCGTGCAACTAACTTCCATGAATGCCATACAGCTTACTGATATCAATGGAGATCGTTATCTGGATATAGTTTGTGCAGGCAATTTCTTTGATCTGTTACCGCAGTTCTGCAGAATTGATGGCGGGTATGGACAAGTATTGGTGAATAATCAGAAAGGCGGTTTCACAGCTATGCCAGTAACACAAACAGGCTTACGTATACAGGGTGCTGTCAGAGATATTGCAGTATTACAGCAGCATCAACAAGAGCTGTATGTTTTTCTGCAAAATAATGATGTCCCCTTGGCCTATTCATTGCGCAAATAAATTGCATGCTCAAAAAGCGTTTTAATATTATTTATCTCTTTGTGCTCTTTTGTATTGGCACAGCTGCATTACAGGCATGTTCTTCCAAAGAGTCGGGTAGTTCTTTGTTCTCTGTTCTTGATAGCAGTAAAACGGGTATTGCATTTGCTAACCGACTTCAACCTACACCGGAGTTCAACTTGTTTTCCTATATGTATTACTACAACGGGGCAGGTGTAGGCGCCGGTGATTTTAATCAGGATGGATTAACTGATCTTTTTTTCGCTGCCAGTCAGCATGCTAACGCGCTTTACTTAAATAAGGGCAAACTACAATTTGAGGATGTTTCTCTAAAAGCGGGTATACCGCAAGATAGCAGCTGGAGTACAGGTGTTTCTGTAGTGGATATCAATAATGATGGTCTACTTGATATATATGTTTGCAAAGTTGGTCGATATAAGGTCTTGAAGGGAAGCAATCAGTTATTGGTTTGTGATAGTATTGATCAGCAAGGTATTCCTCATTACCGCGAGCGTGCCAAAGAATTTGGTCTCGACTTTTCAGGATTTAGTACGCATGCAGCTTTTCTGGATTATGACGGCGATAATGATCTGGATATGTTTTTGCTAAACCATTCTGTGAATCACGATGGCAACTATGCGCAAAGAGATATCTTTAGCAATACTTATGATTCGCTCGCCGGACAGCGTTTATACCGAAATGATCAAAAAATAGTTGCAGGTTCTACACAGCCTTATTTTACTGATGTAACCAAAGTCTCTGGTATTAATGGCAGCAAGATTGGTTATGGTTTGGGTGTGGCGGTTGCTGATATTAATAACGATGGCTGGCCCGATATCTATGTAGGTAATGATTTCCATGAGAATGATTATCTCTATATCAATCAACGAAATGGTCGCTTTCAGGAAGAGAATACCAAACAGCTCAACCATACCAGTCAGTTCAGTATGGGTGTGGATGTGGCTGATGTGAACAATGATGCTTTCCCGGAAATCGTCTCCATGGATATGCTTCCTGATGATCCTTATATGCTGCGCAGATCATTGGCAGAAGATGATTATACTATTTTTCAGCAGAAAATCTTTTACGGATATACTTATCAGTATGCACGCAACAATCTTCAGCTGAATAGACGAAACGGTTCTTTCAGTGAGGTAGGCCAGTTCTCAGGTATTCATGCAACCGACTGGAGCTGGGCTGCACTGTGGATGGATTTCAATAATGACGGAGATAAAGACTTGTTTGTATCCAATGGTATTCCCAAGCGCATGAATGATATTGATTATATCAATTTTGTATCAGGCGATGATATTCAACAAAAACTCCGCACCAATGCCATTCGAGATCAGGACTTGTCTCTGACAAATAAATTCCCTGAGATTAAAATTCCCAACCAGTTTTTCATGAATAAAGGCAATCTGCATTTTAATAATCTTACGGATAGTATTCATCAGAATACACCCACATTTTCAAACGGTGCTATTTACGCTGATCTGGACAATGATGGCGACCTGGATATTGTGGTGAACAATATCGGCGATCCCGCGCTGATCTATCAGAACAATACCAATCAGGTTCAACAACAAAACAAGTTTACAAGTCTGGTGATACAAAATGCACCTGCAAATCATTTTGCCATTGGTGCAAGGGTGGTATTGTTTAGTAAGGATAAAGTTCGCTCGTATGAACAGCAGCCAGTTCACGGCTTTCAATCCAGTATGCTCACGGCAATGCACATTGGTCTTGCACATGAACCGGTTGACTCAGCCATATTGATCTGGCCTGATCAACGTTATCAAAAAATTACACTACACTCGAATAAGCGAGATACCATCGTATATCAAGCCGGGTTGCCAAAATTTGATTTTAGCCGGTTACATACGAAGTCTGCAACCGGTTTATCCGTCTTGAAAGATATCACTGCAGCAACGGGGTTGAATTACCGGCATGAAGAAAATATTTTCAATGAGTTCAACCGGGAACCGCTTATGCCAGCTATGGTATCAACGGAAGGTCCTGCAGTAGCAGTTGCAGATATCAATCATGATGGATTAGAGGATGTATTTGCTGGCGCATCCAAAGGCTTTCCGGCTGCTGTGTTTTTGCAGACTATTCCCGGTAGTTTTCAGCGTTTATCGCAGCCTGCTTTACAACAGGATTCGATGTGGGAGCATGTAGATGCAGTATGGGTGGATATCAACAAAGACACACATCTTGATCTCTTGATAGCAACAGGCGGTAATGAGTTTTATGGAAATGATGAGCACCAGCAGCCATTGTTGTATTTGAATGATGGCAAGGGTAAGCTGACAAAAGCCATCAATGCTTTCCCAAATGTCTATGGCACATTTGCTAAGCTGGCTGTGCATGATGTGAATCAGGATGGCTATCCGGATATATTTCTTGCGGGTAGGGTAGAGCCATGGAAATATGGTGTTACACCGAGGTCTTATTTGTTGTTGAATAATCAGCAGAATGGATTTAGCGATGTAACTGCTACTTATAGTAAAGACTTATTGTACCCGGGCATGATCACTGATGCGCATTGGGTAGATCTTGATCAGAATGGACAAAAAGATTTATTGCTCAGCGCAGAGTGGGGTGCCATCGATGTTTTTCTGAATGAGGGTAAAACCTATAAAAAGCAATCACTCACAAATCTGCATGGATGGTGGCAAACCTGTGTGCCGGTAGATTTAGATGCTGATGGTGACCTGGATATTGTTGCCGGTAATTTTGGTTTGAACAGTAGGCTGAAAGCCTCTGCCAAAGAGCCAGTGAAATTGTATGTGAATGATTTTGATGATAATGGCAGTGCAGAGCAGATCATGACATATTTTCTGAAGGGTAACGAAATATGTTTCTCCAGTAAAACCCAATTGGAGAAACGCATGCCTGTTCTAAAGAAGAAATTCTTGTATGCAGCTGATTTTGCCAAAGCTTCTATTAAGGACATATTCGGCAGTAAGAAATTAGCCGATGCGCAACAACTGTATGCAGATCATTTTGCCAATACAGTTTTCATCAATCAGGGTAAAATGCAATTCAAACCACTTGCTTTACCTGATGAAGCTCAGTACTCCAGCTTGCGTGCTGTAATACCTTTGGCATCAGCTAAACCTAGTTTTCTGCTGGCAGGTAATTTCTATGAGTACAATGTGGAGATTGGCAGAATGGATGCAGATCAGGGTTTGATCATGCAAATAGGAAAGCAAGGAGATGCAAATGTTGCTGCTATTTCTGGTATCAGCTTAAGCGGACAAGTGAGAAAAATATTGCCTATTACCATTAAGCGCAAAAAGGCTTACTTACTTGCAAAAAATAATAGCAACTGGCAGATAGTGCAGCAAGAATAAAGGCTAATTAAAGACCGGATAATTTAGCTGTGTAATCCACTTACTGGTATCTGTTTCCTTTCTTCTATCTGTGATCAAGGTTTGAAATGGAATTGCAGGTGATTGCTTCTTATAGTCCCGGACATAGTTTTCCATCGACTTTTCTGCTGCTGCTACAGTGTAATTACCCCCGTTTACACGGCCAACCAGCATAAATCCTGGAACCATTTGTTTGATGGTATACTGCTCGCTGGGTGTAACTGGTTCATTAACGGGTAAAGCTGTCATAAGTTCGAATTGCATAGCATCTAATGCCCTGACATGTATGATCGGTGCACCAATAATTTCTCCATGCTGATTTTGGATATAGTTTTTTAAACCATCAATCACTTGGTAGGTTTCTTCTGTACTTGGATATTGTGTAAATACCTGTTTAGCAGACATCCAATTCAGCAGACTTACTTTGGTTCTTTCAATTTTGTATCCATAAACATTGGCTGGGGTATTGAAAAAGGATTGACAATGGTTACTTAATTCACGTGCAGTTTCTTTATGTACTTGCTGAAATAGTTGACTAATTCTTTTAATTGGATTGTATGGCAGCAATGTAGTGGCAATGACGGTTAACTGTGTTTGATTATTTAATGCAGGAACGAAGCTGATCTCAATGGAAGATTTTTTATCGGTTGTAACTGCATAAAAGCCATTGAGTAAGACAGTCTTTATTTGGTATGCTTTTTTTTGATAAGTAAATATGCTATCACCTGTTTGTTGGCCCGGCCACCATTTTTTCCATTGCTGTGTAAATACCATAAATCTTGTTACAGCATCTGGTGGACATGCCATGGTTACAGTTTCTGAATGCTGTCTTTTTGCTGGTATCAGCATGAGGATCACTATTAGCCCGAAAACAATCAGTAAAACAACATACCCCTTCTTCATGACACTTGCGTTTATTCCGTAAAATTATTGTTCTTGGTTTTTCTTGAGTAACAATTGTTGAATATATCGCTCACCAACCTGGTTACCTTGTTTTTTCCCTTGTTCAATAGCTGATCTGAAATGAATACCGCCATACAAACGACTGATCCCAGCTTCATCTGCAGCCTGTTCAATAGAGGCAAATTTTCTAGACATATTCAGATATTTGACTTCAGTTGTATCGTGAAAAGCTAGCGCAGTACCAAAAATAGCGGTGGCTGTGGTAGCTGCTGCAGCTGAAATTACGCTGTGACCGCTTGTATATTCTGGAAATGGTGGTGTTTGCAGTAGCGAGTTCCATTCCGATTCAAATGCTTCTCTAATTACTGTAATTGGCCTTACTGTGCTGCTACGAAACTTCTCATCCCAACAAGCGATAAAGCCATCAAATATGGCCGCAGCAACAATTGCATAGGCTTGAGCAGTTTTGAGTTCGCTAGATACAGTCATTCTACTGAATATAGCGAGCATACCAATCCAATGGCCTACAGGTGTAATTTTCTTATTAGCGTAAGTGAAGTGCCCGGCATGTTTGGTAACAAATGGGTTATCATCCCAGTATTGTGCAATAGTATCCTGCTCTGGTGTGATGTTTTTACTTACATCGTAGACCTCCTTTAACTCTTGATAATATCTGCTGCCTGGGGATAAATCGTAAGCGGGAGGAGCTACCGGCTTGAATACTGATGCAGAGTCTAGCAACAGTGGTTTGATCAAGCGCCAATGTGGCTCAGTGGCGTCTGCATATTCCGGAGGTGTTTGTACCCACTTGCCTTTTTCTCCAAATACACTGTATTTCGGCATGCCTCTGGTAAGTTTATAGTTGTCCAGTGCTGCTCTTTTTAATATGTGGGCCGCAACAGTATCTGCCCAGGTTAAAGAGGCTTGTTGAATAGTGCTACTGAGTTCTTGAAACTCTGCTAGGATAACTTTTTCTTTATTCTTAATGCTGTCTTTTGAGAAAGCCAAAGCCTTAGCCACTTTCATAAACGCCATGGATGCAGCAAGACGATGATCAACACTACCTTTTGCGGGCAGGTTAGTCAGGCTATCGAATCCCTTTAATAAAGGCAGATATGAATAACTGGAGTCTTCGGTTGATCTTAGAGCCTCATAGTATGCAAGATTAGTATAAGCATACAGTCTGCTTGCAACAGGTGGTGTGAGAATATCATACACAATTACATCGGTTAACGCTTGGTTGCAGAAGTGTTGTAGCTCAGAATTGGGCAAGCCAATCTTTACTTCATTTTGTTTGCAGCAAGTCAGTGAAATGAGTAGTATAATTAATGCAAAATAATGTTTCATTATTGAATGGTTCTTTTTTGACCTTGGCTATTAGTAATGGTAATACTTACCACAGTTTTATCTTTTATCAACATATTCGGTGTTTGTGACAAGAATCCGGAACCCCAATAAATCTCTTGTTTCCTCTTTTTACCGCTACGTAAAGCGATATCAATTGTCTTATCCTCTTGGGTTAGTGGTATTATGTTATATGCTGATGTAGTAATAAAACTTTTTAACGGTCCATTATTCTGTACAGCTGATATGCAATAGCGATTGCCGATTGCCAGTGCTGCCAGTGCTTTGCCATTACCTGCAATGTATAATCCACTTTGGGTAATGGGTAAAGGAGAGAATTTCTTTCCATCTCCTAATAGTACAAGACTATTCAGCGCATCATTTCTACCCAAAGCCGGTGTCATTGAGAACTCATTTCCATTTAGTATTAAATCGAGCCATCCGTCATTATTAATATCTTGTACTAGTATCCCATATATAGGTGCTAACTGAGCAACTGGAGGTAATGCGTGGAATGTGAATGTAAAATTGCCTGTATTTTCTATCCAGCCAGAGCTCAATTCAGTCGCACTTAGTTTATATGCATCTTTTAGGCCATCTTGACCAAAGATTTCCTGCATGCTTGTTTTAGCATAACTACCATAGTTTGGAAAGCGCTCTTTCATGATGGTCATTTCTTTTAGGAAATCATCTCTGCCTGCAACAGGAAACTCCTTTATTTCACCTTTGATTTTGCTTAGTTGATAATGGCTGATGACTGCGTCATAGCTACTGTTCTGATCAAAATCCTTAGCATAAATAGATGCTGGTTGAGCTTGCGATGCTTTGATATAGCCATTGCCACCGTAGTTGCCTACAACATAGTCGATATCACCATCATTATCCAAGTCCGCAGCCGTGATGCTATTCCACCAGCCTGTTAAGGTTTGCAGAGCAGTAGCTTGTTTTTGTAAGCTTCCATTTGCGTAAGCAAAAATTTCAATGCCACCCCATTCTGTCGTAATGAATAATTCAGCTTTCCCGTCATTATTTGCATCAGACCATATTGCATCAGTAACCATGCCCAGCTGCTGCAATTGTGGTGCAGTCTGTTGGGTAATATCCGTGAATTTGATTTGCCCTGGCTTACAATCGTTACGTAATAAGATACTGCTTGCTGGGGCAGGATACCTACCCGGAATAAATCTGCCGCCAATAAAGAGGTCCAGATCTCCGTCAGCATCAAAGTCATTTGCTTTAACACAACTCTTAGTAGTTCTATTATCTGGAACAGCATTTTGTACTTCTGTAAACTGCCCTTTACCATTATTCAAGTAAAAGTGATCAGCATAAGCTTTGTGCTGCGGTGGATTTTCGCCACCGCCTGAAGCGATGTAGAGATCAAGGTCGCCATCAGCATCAGCATCAAATAAACAGAGACCAGCATCATCTTGATATTTTGGTTCCTTATTATTCGTGAGTAACTCTTTAATGAATTGCCCGTTTTTCCGTTGCATGAATATTGTGGCATAGTCAGGAGAGCCTGCACCTACGATTAAATCATGTAATCCATCCCCATTAATATCGCCTGCAGCAAGTGATGGTCCGTATTGCGATAGCTTATGTGGAATGAGTTTTTGAATATTGAAATCAATGAAGTCTTCCTGCATATCCAGGTACTCAAGTCCGGCAGAGCGACTGATTTCTTTAAAGATTGGATTTGTTATGCTGTTATTGAAAACAAATGAAGTTGCATTTGATTGTTCTTGAATATGTAGCCGCTGATCAATTGCTGGATCTAGAAAAGTTTGCTGCTTGTGATCTGGCCAAATAACTACTACTGAATCTATCTTCGTGTTTTTGCCTATTCCGAAATGCGCTATAGATTCTATACTAGACATATAGCCTCTATAAGGCGTGTACTCATATACTTGCTTGTTGCCGCCATAATAAATACTGATCCATGCCCCAAGAGCTGAATGATTGGGTTTATTACTGGCTAAACTGATTTGTAAATAGTGTGGCTTTTCTTTTTGCTGTGCGGCTGTATTTTCTAGCAGACTTGCGGCTTCATTAGTATTATTGATAATAATATCTATATCACCATCACGATCAAAATCTGCACTAGCCATGCCTGCACCAAAGGAGTCGAAATCTAGACCCCAAGCTTTGGTCATATCTTCAAACTGTAATTGCCCATTGTTGCGGTAAACATAATTGCTCACTTTTACCACAGGCATTTGCATCAGCATTTGCGGAATAGGTGTTCTTGCCACTGCATTACTGCGATACGCCATAAAGTCGAGATCTGACATATCTTTTGGCAAGCCGTTGGAGATAATTAAATCCCTGTATCCATCATTATCTAAATCTGTTAGTAAAGGTGACCAACTCCAGTCGGTCTGAGCTATTCCGCTGAAATACGCTATCTCAGAAAAAACGGGTCTTAGCGTTGAGTCTTTCTCCGTTCGTACAAATCCCTGATTTAATTGAAGGGTATTGCGTGCATATTGATGCATATAACCAAAGCGTGCAAAATTTTGATAGGTCTGATAGCTGATATCATTATACATCATTTTTTGTCGATATCTATCGGCAGGCATCATATCCATTTCCACAATATCCATTAAGCCATCGTTATTGATATCAGCAATATCATTGCCCATTGCATTTTTGCTGCTGTGCTTAAAGTATTTCGCGCACTGATCTGTAAATGTGCCATCATGATTATTGATGTATAGGATATTGTTGGATATGTAATCATTACTTACATAAATATCTTTCCAGCCATCTTGGTTAATGTCGGTGATATTCACACCAAGACCATGACCTTCAATCAGGATACCTGCTTTATTGGATACATCTGAATATACGCCATGACCTTTTGTGCTATCCCAGTTATTCTGTAGTAGCTTATCCGTATTGGGCCAAGATCCGTCTGTACGTATGGGTCGAAATTCGTTTGGATATGTGCCATCTAAGTCGTTAATCAATAAGTACACATCTAGATCTCCATCGTTATCATAATCAAAGAAAGCGGCCATATGGGTATTGGAAGCATCATCTAGCCCATATTCAGCAGCTAAATCTTTGAATATTGGTTTGCCTGTTTGTTTGTCTAGGCCTTGATTCACATAAAGTAAATTTCTACGAGCATTTGAGTCGGGTAGTACAGCTGCGCATACATAAATATCATCCCATCCATCTTGATTAATGTCTATAATGCTTACGCCCTTACACCATTTGCCATTGCCGCTTACACCAGCTGCATCAGTAATGTCTTCAAATTGGAGATTGCCTTTATTCAGGTATAATTTATTGGGTACCAGATTGCCGGTGAAGTAGATATCAGGTAAACTATCATGGTTGAAGTCGCCAATTCCAACGCCCCCACCATTATACATGTACTCGTAGTTGAGAATATTCAATTCCGGCGACTCTTTTACGATATTGCTGAAATGAATGCCACTTTGTTCAGCACGAACTTGCCTGAATAACTGTGACGGTTTCTTACATGAGTATAAGATGCAAATAAGGAGCAAATATGAATAGCGGGTCATATAGGAGCAAAAGGTTTAATGGCCAGAGGCGCTATCTGCAAAATACAGAATTAGCTTGCTTTTTAAGAGAAATAACCAACTCAAATGCAATAGCAGACTTATTTTCGTAGTGATGTTTGTTTTCAGAGAAAAATATCGGTCATATTCGACTGCAATCGTTTGCTTCCTTTCAACTGCTCTTTTCTTCAGTGCTTGCACTGATACCTCTAAGCAGCAGGATACGGCTTTATTTGAGCTATTGGAATCTGAGCGAACCGGAATTCGCTTCAGCAATATGCTTACGCCAAAGCCCGATTTCAACATGTTCACCTATATGTATTTCTACAATGGTGCAGGTGTAGGGGCGGGCGATTTTAATCAGGACGGTCTGATTGATTTATTCTTTGCGGCCAATCAGCAGCCCAATGCACTTTACCTAAATAAAGGCAAGCTTCAATTTGAAGATGTTTCTGCTCAAACGGGTATACCTAGAGATAGTGCTTGGTCAACCGGTGTATCAGTCGTTGATATCAATAATGATGGCCTGCTCGATATCTATGTTTGTCGCGTTGGTAACTATGAAATCTTAAAGAGTCATAACCAGCTATTGGTTTGTACTGGTATTCAAAATGGTATTCCGCAGTTTGAGGAGAAGTCGGCTGAATATGGATTAGATTTTTCAGGATTCAGCACACAGGCTGCTTTCTTGGATTATGATTTGGATGGCGACTTGGATATGTTTTTGCTGAATCATTCGGTTCATCAGAATGGCACATTTGGTCCGCGAAGTCAGTTTCTTGGTAAGTATCATCCGCTCTCTGGTGACAGATTATTCCGAAACGATGGAAAGAAGTTTACCGATGTTACCAAGCAATGCGGCATTGAAAGCTCTGCGATTAGCTATGGATTAGGTGTGGCTGTTGCGGATATTAATTTGGACGGCTGGCCGGATATCTATGTAGGGAATGATTTTCACGAGAATGATTATCTCTATATCAATGATCGAAATGGTCGGTTCCACGATGCTTCAGGTGATATGCTGATGCATGCCAGTCAGTATTCCATGGGTGTAGATGTAGCGGATATCAATAATGATGCTTATCCTGAGATCATTTCTGCAGACATGCTGCCTCAGGATCCTTATATCCTGAAACGTTCATTGGGTGAAGATGCATATGATTTGTTTAACATGAAGATTCGTATCGGCTATCAGCATCAGTACACAAGAAATAACTTGCAACTAAACCGAAAGAATAGACTATTTAGTGAGGTAGGTAGATATAGCAATGTGTTTGCAACCGACTGGAGCTGGTCCACACTCTTCATGGACTTTGATAATGATGGGAAGAAAGATCTCTTCATTTCAAACGGTATTCCCAAAAGGTTGAATGATATTGACTATGTAAATTTTGTATCCAACGAGGAATTACAGTCGCGCATTAGAACTAGCTCTGTTACTGGAAAAGATTTTTCACTCATTAATCGCTATCCCGAAATTAAGATTCCGAATAAGTTTTACTTGAATAAAGGCGATGTAGCTTTTGATGATATTGCACCGCGTATCAAGAATGACAAACCTACTTTCTCCAACGGGGCTGTCTATGCAGATTTAGACAATGATGGCGATTTGGATATTGTGGTGAATAATATCGCTGATCCCGTAATGATATATCAGAATAAGCTCAATGATCAGCAACCAGCAGCTTATTTGTCCCTTACATTAAAAGGAAGCAAGAATAATAGCAATGCTATTGGTGCGCAGGTGTTGGTGTATCAGCAAAATGAAACACGTACCTATCTGAATTATGCGGTGAAGGGATTTCAATCAAGCATGCAGGTGCCTATGCTGATTGGTATGCAAGCTGCCAAACCAGATTCTATTTTGCTTATTTGGCCTGATCAAACTTATCAGCGCATCAACTGGAATGGTGAAAAGCAGCTCAACATCAGCTGGCAGAAAGGCCTTGCTAAATTTGATTATACACGCTTGCATGAAAAGTCTACTCTTCTAGCAGAGGATATTACAACAGCTACAAAACTTATCCATGCGCATAAGGAGAATGATTTTGTAGAATTTGATCGTGAACCGCTGATGCCGCACATGGTTTCTCGTGAAGGTCCGGCGCTAGCGGTGGCAGATATCAATCAGGATGGATTAGAAGATGTATTCATCGGCTCATCTAAAACCAGTATTCCGACGGTCTTCTTGCAAAATGGTGCGGGACAGTTTACTCAAATGAAACAACCCGCATTGGTTGCTGATTCCGCTTACGAAGAAGTAGCGGCGGTATGGGTCGATGTGAACGGAGACAGTTATCCCGACTTAATCACAGCCTCAGGTGGTAATGAGTTCTTTGGCAATGATCCGCATCAGCAACCAAGGTGTTATCTGAATGATGGTAAAGGCAGTCTGCGTGTACAGGCTGATGCATTCAACAATATTTATCTCACTGCTTCTTGTATTGCAGTGGAAGATATCAACAAAGACGGTTTTCCTGATCTGTTTATTGGTGCAAGAGCTGTGCCCTGGGAATACGGTGCAAGACCAACTTCCTATTTATTACTCAACGATGGAAAAGGAAGATTTACCAATGCAACAGCAAGTCTTGCTCCAGCATTGAGTGATGCCGGCTTTGTAACGGGTGCTGTTTGGACAGATATCAATGGCGACAAGCAAAATGAATTAATTGTGTCTACCGAATGGGGAGGTATTGATGCATATGTTAAAAAGGGCCAATCGTATCAAAAGCAATCACTCATCAAACAAAAAGGTTGGTGGCAATTTGTTTCTGCTGCAGATATTGATGGAGATGGTGATCAGGACTTGATTGCAGGTAATCTTGGTTGGAACACTCGTTTGAAAGCTAGTGAAGCTCAGCCGGTACGGATGTACTATAATGATTTTGATGGTAACGGAAAGAAAGAGCAAATACTCACTTACTATCTTGGCGGAAAAGAAATACCCTTTGCCAATAAAGCGGAATTCGATAAAAAGCTGCCTTCTCTAAAAAAGCAATTTCTCTTCGCAGAAGATTTTGCTAAAGCCAGCTTAGAGCAATTATTGCCTGCAGATAAATTGGGTAATGCGGCTGTATATGAGGCCAACTGGATGGCCAATAGCCTGCTCATCAATGATGGCAAAGGCAACTTCACGGTTCAGTTGATGCCGTGGGAAGCGCAGTTATCACCATTCAGGGCTGCTTATGCAGGCAAGGGACAAATCATGTTAGCTGGAAATTTCTATGAAAATAATGTAGAGATGGGGCGCTATGATGCAGACTTTGGTACCTTACTACAGTGGCGTAATCAACAATGGGTGGCGTCTGTTTTACCGGGCTTGGCTATTAAAGGACAGATAAGGCAGTTACAGCCCATCACCATTAAGGGTGAGCAGGCCTTAATAGCTGTTCGCAATCATGCACCCGTATTGGTTTTCAGGCTTCGGAATCAGCAATAGATTTGATAAATTGTACTCACTTAATGCATACGTATGAAACGATTGTTCTGCTCCCTATTGGCAATATTATTGGTAGCAATTGCTGTTGCACAAGATCCATGGAAGATCAGTGCCAGCAATTTTGATCCAAGAAATTATTATGGTATCACGGTAGCCAATGGTATGATTGGCATTGTATCATCACCTGAACCTTTCAAGGTGAAAGATGTGGTACTTGCTGGTGCCTATGATCAGTATGGCCGTGGCAGGGTTAGCAATTTCCTGCGCAGCTTCAATCTGCTCAATATGAACCTAGATATTGATGGCAGGCGCGTGGATGCTTCCACTTCAAAAAATATGGTGCAGGAACTGGATATGCGCAAAGCTGCTTTCACCACTAAGTTTGATGTGGGCGATAAAGCCAGTGTGCAATACACATACTACTCTTTGCGTCATCTGCCTTATACGGTGTTGATGGATGTAACCATCACGCCTAAGAAAGATATCACTATCGGTGGTGCCAGTGTGATGGAGGCACCGGATGCATTGCGTGATGTACAGAACTACTACAACGAAATCGATCGTCCGCATGTAACCATCAGTCTGCTGACATCTTCCGCAAAAAGTCCTACCGGTAAATTACTCATGTGTGCTTCCAATACTTTTCTCTTCGGCGAAGCGCATGGCAAAGAACCACGCGTGATTCATGAAATGTGGGACAATAATATGCACCTGCTTAAGTTCAGCAAGCAGCTGAAAGCAGGAGAGACCTATCGTTTTTCTATTGCAGGTTCATCTATTACTTCTGCGCATCATGATGATCCGCTGAATGAAGCAGAACGTCTCACCATATTCGCCAAGCTGGAAGGAAGAGATCGTTTGCTGCAGTTTCATCATCAGGCCTGGGATAAACTTTGGGAAAGTGATATTCAAATTGAAGGCGATGCAGAAGCACAGCAGGATGTACACAGTATGCTCTATCATTTGTATTCATTCGTACGTGAAGGCAATGCTTATTCACCTTCACCAATGGGTTTGAGTGGATTGGGCTATAACGGCCACGTGTTCTGGGATACAGAATTGTGGATGTATCCATCTTTATTGGTGTTGCAGCCCGGCATGGCCAAGAGCATGATTGAATATCGTTTCAAAAGATTGGAAGCTGCTAAGCGCAATGCTTTCAGCAAAGGGTATAAAGGTGCGATGTATCCATGGGAGAGTGCAGAAACAGGTGTGGAAGAGACACCTGTATGGGCGCTCAGTGGTCCGTTTGAGCATCATATCACTGCCTGTGTGGGTATTGCTGCCTGGAATTACTATTGTGTAACACAGGATAAGCAATGGCTACGCGAAAAGGGCTGGCCTATTTTACAAGCTACGGCCGATTTCTGGGCCAGCAGGGTAGAGCGCAATGGTCCGGGTAAATATGATATCAATAATGTGGTAGCTGCTGATGAGTGGGCCGAGAACGTAAACAACAATGCATTCACCAATGCTGCGGCCAAAGCCAATTTGCAGTTTGCAACAGAAGCAGCAAAACTTTTGGGTGTTACTGCTGATCCGGATTGGGCGCATGTTGCGAGCAATATTCCCATCCTAAAATTTGCAGATGGTGTTACCAGAGAGCATGCTAGCTATAATGGAGAAGGCATCAAGCAGGCAGATGTAAACTTGCTGGCTTATCCTTTGAAAGAAGTCACAGACCCCAAAGCCATTAAAAAAGACCTGAATTATTATGAAACCCGTGTACCCAATGAAGGCACACCTGCCATGACGCAGGCTGTATTTGCTTTGTTGTATGCCCGCTTGGGTGATGCGGATAAAGCACATCATTGGTTCCGCGATGCGTACATTCCAAACCTAAATCCACCTTTCCGTGTGATTGCAGAAACCAAGGGCGGTACCAATCCGTATTTCGCAACAGGGGCAGGTGGTATTATCCAGGCCATGCTGATGGGTTTTGGCGGATTAGAGATCACCCCTCAGGGAATTACCCAGCTGAAATCTGTGCTG
The DNA here is from genome assembly GCA_019745155.1 of Chitinophagaceae bacterium. Classification (GTDB taxonomy): domain Bacteria; phylum Bacteroidota; class Bacteroidia; order Chitinophagales; family Chitinophagaceae; genus JAFLBI01. The sequence goes on from JAIETM010000007.1 coordinate 176,800, forward strand.
CCGACCAAGTGGAAATCGTTGAAGATCACAGGGGTTGGACCTGAAAAGAAAACTTTTGTGGTGAAATAATTTCATTATTTTCGGATTGCTTGAAGAAACTGCTCGCCATATTACTCATTGCCATGCTGGCGTTTAACTGGTATGGATACGAACTGCTGGTTAACCATTTGCAGCAGCGTTCGGACAGGCAATTAGAAGCGAGACTGGATGCTGGTGAATATGATCAGCAGCAATTGATTGAATTAAGTGTAGCTCTTGATCTCCCGTATACCACTGATTGGGAAAACTTTGAACGTGTAGACGGTGATGTAGTGATTGATGGTACTCACTATAAGTACGTTGAGCGCAAGTATGCGCAGGGACGCATGATTTACAAATGCATCCCCAACAGCGATAAAGCAAGATTACAAAATGCCAGAGATGCGTTTTTCCAACTGGCCTACGATATGCAGCGCGCTTCTGATAGTAAGCAGCCTGTAAACAATGCGCCGGCTTTTAAGAAAGCCCTCAGCGATTATGAGCAACAGATCGAGACAGATCCGTTTAGGATGGTCACTATCAGATCTGGCTTGCTGTACGTTCATGCAGCTGAAGCCTGTGCTGCCGGGCATTTCAACCTCCCCGCGCAACCGCCGGAAATAAACCTGATATAAATCATTGTACAGCATACGTACGCTTTGTACGTTGCCTTCAGTTCCATTGTGTAACCGGTGTAGTACCGGTTGTATTTCTTGAGCGTATAATATCCAGTCATGAAGAAAATTGTTTGGATGATCGCTGTGATCATCGGTATCAGTGCGTGTAAACAGAATAATGCGTATCAGTCTTACTTGAAAGACCCGCAATTATTTTGTAACACGGTGTACGAATTAAATAATGTGGTGATGGGAAATAATTTCCCGCCGATGATTGCTTCGCGTAATTATGGTTATGCAGCAGTAGCGGCTTATGAAGCCATTGCTGCAGGTTATCCCGATAAATATCAAACACTGGCTGGTCAGTTGAATGGTTTACAGCAAAGTCCGCAAATAGCAGATAAAGAAAATGTATCTGTTGAGCTAGCTGCTTTATTGGCTTTTATTAAAGTTGGTGAAGCAGTAACTTTCCCTGAAGGAAGTATGGGCGATTATCGCGACAGCATCTTAGCGCTGGCACGTGAAAAAGGTCTGCCTTCCAAAGTGGAGAAAGCCAGCAAGGTTTTTGCAGACAGTGTAGCAGCAATTATTATTCGCTGGAGTAAGAAAGACAATTATGCGCAAACAAGAAGTGCAGAAAAATACACAGTCATGGATGTACCGGGCCGTTGGGTACCTACCCCACCCATGTATGCTTCTGCGGTAGAACCTGCTTGGAAGACGATCAGACCAATGGTGCTGGATTCTTCCGATCAGTTTATGCCGCCACCACCCATTCCTTTTGATATTACCAATAAGAACAGTGCTTATTACAAGCAAGTAATGGCAGTGAAAAATGCAGTGGATAGTTTAACAGACGAACAGAAGCATATTGCTGCATTCTGGGATGACAATCCTTTTAAAATGAATGTGGTTGGACACGTGATGTTTAGTACCAAGAAATTCTCTCCTCCAGGTCACTGGATGAGTGTTGCAGGTATTGCAGCCAAAACAGCTAAAGCCGATTTTCCGGAAACAGTGTATGCCATCGCTAAAACAGGTATCGCCCTGTTTGATGCATTCATTCAATGCTGGGATGTGAAATACAAATACAATACAGTTCGTCCTGAAACTGTGATCAACAAATATATTGATCCAAACTGGGCGCCTTATTTGCAAACACCGGCTTTCCCTGAATACACCTGCGGACACTCTACTATTTCTTCAGCTGCTGCTGAGGCTTTAACCAGTGTGTTTGGAGATAATTTTGCTTTCACTGATTCTACAGAGTTAGATTTTGGTATTCCCAATCGTTCTTTCAAATCTTTCCGTCATGCTGCGGATGAGAACAACTGGGCACGTTTCTATGGTGGTATCCATTTTCACCCATCTTGTATCGAGAGTACAGATATGGGTAGAAAAGTTGGCGGTTACCTGGTGCAGAAACTGAAGATGAAGAAATAAGTTCTTTCATTTTCAAACACTGCTATGAATCATCAGTCTTTGTGTAAAGACGGAAGGGTATCTTGTGTTTCCATCCGTCGTATTGTGCTCGTGCTTATGGTATGTTTGTCGGCAGGCGCCATTCAGGCGCAAACTGATATTGATGCCATCATGATGAGCAAACGTAATTTTTGTACAGGTATCATGTATGGTAACAGCAGCTGGACCAATTACTGGGAAGGCACGCTGAAAAGAAATAATGAAAATCTGGGTAGTGTATCTACTCAGTCTGTCAGCATCATGGGCAACTATGGTGTGAACAGAAGACTCAACCTGCTTTTTGGTATTCCTTACATTCAAACCAAAGCTTCTGCAGGGCAACTAAAAGGCCATAATGGTATTCAGGATTTATCCCTTTGGGTAAAATGGATGCCTATTGAAAAAGAATGGGGTAAACATATTTTCTCTGTATATGTTTTAGGTGGTGCATCTGCACCATTAACCAATTATGTGGCTGATTATCTTCCGCTGTCTTTAGGGTTGCGTAGTAAGACATTGTCTTTACGCGGTATGGTAGATTATCAGTACGGAAGCTGGTTTACTACTTTCAGTGGTACCTATATCCACAGAAGCAATATTACCATTGATAGGATGGCATATTACACCACTGAAATGCATTACACCAATGAAGTGTATATGCCGGATGCTTTGCAAGTCAACTGGCGAGGTGGTTTTCGTGACAAAGGCTGGATTGTAGAAGCAGTTGCTGATCAGTGGACTACCCTTGGTGGATTTGATATTACCCGAAACAATATGCCCTTCCCTTCTAATAGAATGAATGCAACACGCTTAGGCATCAATCTGAAATACGAGGATGTTTTTCTGGATGGCTTATCGCTTACCGGTAATGCATTTACAACAGTAGCCGGAAGAAATATGGGACAAGCCAATGCTTTCGCAGCAGGCGTATTCTACATTATTGATTTTCCTGCTAAGAAAAAGAAAACAAAAGAAGTGTCAACTGAAAAACAATAACCATGAAAAAAATTAGCATCATCATCAGTAGTTGCATGGTATTGTTGATCACAGCCTGCAACAAACAACTAGAAGATAACAGTAAGGAATTTCCTGCTTTAAATCCGGCAAGAACAGATGTAAATGCCGGCACTTGGAAACCCATATTACTCAACACAGCTAACGAGATTGCTGTGCCTGCACCTATGGCAACCGGAACGCCTGATTTTATTGCACAGCTGAGTGAAATCAAATCCTGGCAAAAGAATGCCACAGCAGAAGATAAAGCATCACTTAAATACTGGAGCGCGGGTGCGGTATTGCGTTGGAATGAGATTATGCGAGAACTGGTGGCCAAATATAATTTGCCGCCATACCAGAATCCCGATGGTACCTATCCAATTCCAAGCGCCAATAATCCATTGGCTTATCCATTATTTCCATTTGCCAATCCGCCATATGCAGCGCGCGCTTATGCATATGTGAGTGCGGCGCAATACGATGCATTGGTAGCTGCGTATTTCTACAAGCAACAATACAATCGTGCAGCACCTTATCAGTTGGATAATGGCATCCAAGCCATGCTACCACAACAAACAACACCTGCATACCCTTCTGAAGATGCGGCAGTTTATGGTGTTACTGTAGAAATGATGAAATTGCTATTTCCTGGGGAACAGGCATTTATTCAGCAAAAAGCAGAAGAACACAGAAGAGCAAGACTACTTTCTGGCGCGAATACCAGAAACGACTTAGAAGCTGGCGAAGCTTTGGGTAAAGCAGTTGCACAAAGATTTGTAGCAAGAGCCAGAACAGATAGGGCAGGTGCTGCTGTGGGTATTGTGAATGGCGTAGAATTGTGGCGTGAATTTGAAACGGCTGCTATCAATCAGGGAGAAACTCCATGGATTAGCAGGGAATTACCTTTGCGACCTCCAATGTTACCTTACTTTGGTCGTGTGAGGCCTTTTTTGTTTGATTCGCTCACTTTAGTAACAAAGCTCAGACCGGTGCCTCCTCCTTCTACCAAATCTGAACAGTTCAGAAAAGAAACAGAAGAAGTATTGTTCTATAGTCAGAATCCAACACGCGAGCGTATGCGCATTGTTCATTTCTGGGCGGATGGGGTAGGTACTTATACACCTCCGGGCCATTGGAATGCAATTGCTGCTGAAGAAATGGTGAAACTGAATTTGAGTGAAGTACGCTGGGCAAGAAATATGGCTTTGTTGAACATGGCTTTGATGGATGCGGCGATTGTATGCTGGGATGCAAAGTATACTTACTATAACCCGCGTCCTTCTCAGGTCAATACCAATATCAAGACTTTAACGGGTATCCCTAATTTTCCCGCATATACTTCAGGGCACTCAACATTTAGTGGTGCAGCGGCAACCATTCTGGGCTATCTGATTCCTACCAAAGCCAACCAATTTAATGAAATGGCTAAGGAAGCATCCTTGTCTAGGTTATATGGCTCAATACATTACAGGAGTGATTGTGAAGTTGGCCTAACTTCTGGGAATCAAGTAGGTAGTTATGCCATTCTTCGTGCACAAGCTGATGGAGCAGGCAATTAGTTTGAATATGTGTAAATTGAGAGATTTATGGGAAAGTTATTGATAATCTTTTTGGTGTGTTTTAACATAAATGGTATCGGACAAGTAAATGCTCTGTCCGATACCATCTTTGATGGGGTACAGAATCTAGATAGTGTTTTGGTAACAACAAGATGGTCTGCAGATAAGATTAATGCAATGCCATCAGTAAGGGGCACATTTTTATATTCTGGTAAAAAAACAGAACAAATTTTTTTAACTGGCACAAATGCAGATGTTGCTAATAAATCTGCAAGACAAGTATTTGCAAAGATTCCAGGCGTTTTTGTGTATGATATGGATGGTGCAGGTAATCAGCTGAATATTTCTATGCGTGGGTTGGATCCACATCGTGGCTGGGAATTCAGTAATCGGAAAGATGGGTTTATTACCAATTCTGATTTATACGGGTATCCTGCCAGCCATTTCTCCATGCCTTTAGAAAGCATCGAGCGTATTGAGATTGTTAGGGGTACAGCATCCTTGCAATATGGTTCACAATTTGGTGGCATGATCAATTATGTTACCAAAAAGGGAGATACTACTCGCCCATTTGCATTTGAGAATATTGCCACTACTGGTTCATATAGATTACTCAGCAATTATACGTCTGTCTCAGGTCGTACAGGGAGGTTCAGCTATTTTGCATATTACCAGAAACGTGGAAGACTGGGGTATCGCGATAATGAGCAATCCCAAGCAGAAGCAGCATCTGTGCAGTTAAAATATGCTATTAGCAATAAGTTCACTCTACAGCTGGAATGGTCAAGGTCTTATTACCTGTATAGGCTATCCGGTTCGTTAACGGATAGCATGTTTCTCCAGAATCCCCGACAAGCAAGCCGGAGCAGAAATTATTACAGCCCAGATATCCATATTCCAGCATTCAGTGCTTGTTGGAAACCCTCATCGGCTGCTACAGTTCAGTTGAAAGTTTCTGCTATACTAGGCAATAGAAGTAGTGTCCTTTTCGACAGACCCGTGAATATCAGAGATAGTATTAATTTACAGACTGGGCTACTGAATAGTAGGCAGGTAGATATTGACATTTTTAGAAGCTATACAACAGAATTGAATGTTTTATATGCATATCGTATAGGTCAATTAGCAAATACATTGAGTACGGGCTTACAGTACATTAATAATGACTTAGGCAGAAGACAATTTGGGGTTGGTACTACTGCCAGTAATTACGATCTTACCATAATCCCTGGTTCCTGGGGTAGAGACATACACTTACTTACCAGCAATCTGGCATTATTTGCGGAGAATAAAATACAACTCAGCAAGACTTTTTCTTTGAATACGGGCTTTAGAATAGAGCAGGGTACAACGCGTATGCGTGGCCAGATTGTTTACTATCAGGCAAATAAACTGCCTTTAGATATACCTAATAAGTTCCCATTATTTGGCATGCATTTTTTGTGGAAGCCTTCTCAGCGAAATACAGAATTATATGGTGGAATATCACAGGCATTCAGACCTATGTATTTCAGGGATCTGATTCCTGGTTCTGTATTTGAGGAGGTAGACCCTGCAATCAAAAGCGCCAAAGGGTATAATGCTGAGATTGGATTCAGAGGTAGTTGGAGGTTTTTAAGATGGGATATCACTGCTTACCAGCTTCGATACAATAACCGCTTTGGTATTCTTGTAAAAACAGATGCGTCGAATAACCTGATATTGTGGCGTACTAATATCGGTGATTCAAGAACCAACGGACTGGAGCTATTACTACAAACTGAATTTGCATTGAATAAACAAACAGGTATTACATTGTTTACTTCCACTGCAATAACAGATGCCAGATATATTTCTGGAACGGCGAGAAGCGGTAATCAGAATATTTCGCTCAAAAAAAAGTTTGTTGAAAGTGCTCCTATACTGATTTCTAGAAACGGTGTACAAGTGCAGCATAGGATGATCTATTTTCAACTTCTGTACAGTTATACAGCATCTTCTTATGCTGACCCATTGAATACAATTGAGCCTATTAAATCCACCGGTGCAGCTGGATTGGTGCCTGCTTATTCGCTGTTAGATGCAGCATGTTCTATTCGTATAAGTAAAAGTTTAGAAATAAAGCTGAATATCAATAACCTGTTTGATAAGCAGTATTTCACCAAACGACCAACATTGTATCCAGGCCCGGGTGTATGGCCTTCAGATGGAAGAAACTTCAGCTGTGCAATAACAACCAGACTCTGATTTTAACTAATTTAGGGCTGAGATTGTTTAACCTTATTCATATGCATAAGTTACAGTGCGCCTTTGCCATATTACTTGCTTTCGCTTTCATGACACAACAACCGGTAAAAACTCCGGATCAGCTATACGGTGTGCTGTTCAAAGACATTCAACTACAAAGAATATTTCCCGATGGAAAAACCTTTGTGGATTGTGTACCCAAGGGCAAACCCGAAAGTATTGTTGCTGCTTATAAGAAGCAAAAATCTAAGCCTGGTTTTTCTCTTAAGCAGTTTGTCGCAGATAATTTTATTCTGCCAGCTGCACCCAAAACAGTACAATATGTGCAACCTGAGAAAGATGTAGCCACGCACATTAAAAATCTGTGGGGCAGCTTAAAGCGCGATGCAGATAAGCCTGTTGTAGGTAGTAGTTTATTGCCTTTGCCCGGTGCGTATATTGTACCCGGCGGTCGTTTCAGAGAGATTTACTATTGGGATTCTTATTTCACCATGCTAGGCTTGGAAGAAAGTGGGGAGGTTGCAACTATAGAAAGTATGGTCGACAATTTTGCTTATCTCATCAAAGCATACGGTCATGTGCCTAATGGTAACAGGTCTTATTATCTATCTAGATCTCAACCGCCCTTTTTTGCCTTGATGGTAGAACTGCTCTCAACGCATAAAGGTGACGTCGTGTATAAAAAATATCTGCCTGTATTGGAAAAGGAGTACGCCTATTGGACAGATAAGACAGCACCTACGAAACATAATGTTGTGATGCCTGATGGAACGATACTCTCTCGCTATTATGATGCAGGCGATGCGCCGCGTCAAGAAAGCTATCGTGAAGATCATGAGCTTGCTACACAGCAGGCAAAGCTAGCTGGAGCAGCTAATCAATCGCAAGTATACAAACGAGTATGTAGAGATCTACGTAGTGGAGCAGAGAGTGGATGGGATTTTAGTACACGCTGGTTTACAGATAACCAATCAATTGCCACCATTGCTACAACAGATATTATTCCGGTTGACTTAAACGGACTCATGTATCGTTTAGAAACCATTTTAGCAAAAGCCTATCAATTAAACGGTCAATCTGCTGCAGCAAAGAAAATGGAGCAATTGGCTGCCAAAAGAAAAGCTGCCATCATCCGTTATTGCTGGAATGAAGCAGTAGGTTATTATTACGACTGGCGCATCAGTACCAAACAGCAAATGACAAATAAAACCATTGCAGGTGCATTTCCATTATTTTTTCAAATAGCAACTCAAGCACAAGCAATTCGTATTGCGAAAGTGGTAGAACAGGACTTTCTCAAAGCGGGTGGTGTAGTAACGACCTTGGTGCATAGCGGACAGCAATGGGATGCGCCTAACGGTTGGGCGCCATTGCAGTGGATGACGATACAGGGATTACGTAATTACCAGCAAAATCAATTGGCTGAAACCATTGCCAAGCGATGGATTCAGGTAAACACTGATGTATATGCACGCACCGGAAAAATGATGGAGAAATACAATGTAGAGAATACTACATTGGAAGCCGGTGGCGGCGAGTATCCCGGTCAGGATGGTTTTGGCTGGACCAATGGCGTTTTACTTAAGCTTATTAGTCTATACGGTAAAGATTAAGCTGGCGTCAGCAAGCAAAAACCGTGTGGTGGAACAATCAAGTGCTCTCTATCATCTCCCACTACATGTGTTTGCCCGGTCCAATGGTCAAATAGTTTATTACTGTTAAGTTCATGTTCTTTAAACGCATACCAGGTTAAATAAGCTGGTGCATCATTAAAATTAAATACGCCAAAGAATCGCTCTGCACCATATTTGCGCACATAAACAGCTACGTGAATATTGTGTGGTGTTACCCAAGTAATATTACTACTATCCGCAATAATAGCTAACTGCTTTCTGATTTGTAACAATTTTTTTGTGCCATTGAAAATGCGCGCTTCAATCGTATCTGCTTGTTGTCTACGTGCATTTTTCTCCCAGTCAATAATGGGGCGATGCATCCAACGATTATCATAACTCTTACCCACATCTTCCAAATAACTGTAGTCATTGGTGTAGCCTACTTCATCTCCGTAGAACAGCATCGGAATGCCGCCTAGGAAAAAACTGTGTGCCTGCATCAATAAAATCTTATTGATGGCATCTTCAATCGCCGCAGCATCATTCGATGCAAGCGCTTTCTCTAAACCGCACAAAGAAGCCAGTGTACCGCTGATACGTGCATCATTGGTTTTGGGGTTTACAGAGAACAAAGCACCTGATGCAGGTGAACCTTGATAGCTACCGGAATAATAATCTTTTAGAAATCTTCTGTGTTCAAAAGCATTAAAGCCCGCAACAGCAATCATACTATCGTCGTAGCCTAAACCAATATCATCATGACAACGTGTATAGGTAATCCAGCTGGTGCCGTATGGTTTGCGCAATATCTGCTCTTGTGCTGCCAACATCACGCGCGTATCTTTTGTGGCTAGCATATCCCATTGCAGGGCCATATGTGTTGCGTTATAGGCAAAGTCACATTCTTTCGCAACAAACTCATCAGTGCCAAAGTACTTCATGATTTCAGCAGGTGCAACGATGGCTTCTCCTAATAAAGCCATACCCGGTGTTGCAATTGCCACACAGCATTTGATGATGCGTAATAAGGTGTGTGCTTCAGGAAGGTTCTGACAGGTAGTGCCCAAACGCTTCCAGATAAATGCGGGTGCATCAATGCGCAGAATATCTACACCCAGATTGGCGTAGAAAAAAATTGTATCCAGCATGGCTACAAGCACATGCGGATTGGTATAGTTTAAATCCCACTGATAATTGTGGAAGACCGTCATTACCCATTCCTGCAATTCAGGTACATAGGTGAAACTGCCGGGCGCTGATTCTGGAAAAATCTCCGGCATGGTTTGTTCAAACTGATCGGGCAGACTGCGGTCTTGATAGAAATAGAAAAAGTCTTTGTAGAAAGGATCTCCAGCCTTGGCTTTCTCTGCCCAAGCATGTTTATGCGAAGTGTGGTTCAGCACAATATCCAGCATGAGGTACATCTTACGCTGGTGCATTTTACTTACCAACGATTCAAGGTCTTTCAGATTACCGAAGCGTGCATCTACTTTTCTGAAATCAGAAACAGCATAGCCGCCATCACTTTCGTTGGCAGGGCTCTCAAAGATGGGCATCAAGTGCAGAAAATTAATGCCGAGCTCTTCCAGATAATCTAACTTCTCAGGCATCTGTTTTAATGAACCTGCAAAGCGATCTACATACAAGCTCATACCTGCAATTTCATTGGAGAGATACCAATGCGTTTTGGCAGCTTTGTCCTGATCGTAAGCCTGTAATTTTTTGGATCGTTGTTGATGTGCTTGTATGATTGTTTTCAGCAGCCCTTCATAAGCAGCTTCTGCTGCAGGATGCCCCTGATACAATTGCTGGAACAATCTTTCCAGTGTTAATGCAGCTGCATATAATCTGTCAGCAAATGCTTTTTCAGTTTTGCTTTCTGCCAGCAGTGAAGAAACCTTTTGCAAAGACATGATGAACTAGTTAAAAATATCGTTGCTTAAAAATTTGAATGCTTCCATGGCGCCCATGTATTCGCAAGTGCGTGCGCCGGCTTTATTGCCCTGTTGCATATAGCTTGCCCATTGTTCCTTACTGAGTGATTTCATTTCAGCAATATTGTGTTGGCTCAACTGATAAAGCAGTGCACCAACAAAGGCATCTCCTGCGCCTGTTGTATCAACCGGCTTAACAGAGATACTGGGAATTTGTACTGTTTGATTTTGGTAGCCCATCATAGTACCATCTTTTCCCAGTGTAATTGCAAATACTGCATTGGTACGCTGTAAAAAAATTGCAGCGGCTTCATCAACAGTTTTCGCTTTCGTTAGTAACAAAGCTTCCTCATCACTTACTTTGAAGAAATCACATGCTTCCAGAAAATACCAGGAATGCTGTATAAATGAGTCGATATTGTCTTTAAAGAGTAAGTGTCTATAATTTGGATCAAAGCTGATGAATCTGCCCGCTTTCAATGATTGCTTTAATAAAGCACTGTATGCATCTTGTAGAGGTCCGGGTAAGAATCCGGTAGCAGAACCAAAATGAACAATGCCGTAATTATGTACATCAATAGCTTTGATGTCTTGTACACACAGTTGTCCATCAGCACCGCGGCTAAACACAAAATCGCGTTCCCCGTTTTCCATCAAGGATACAAATGCAAGTGTGGTGAAGTGATGCTCATCGCGTAGCATCCATTGTGTGTCTACACCAAATTCTTGCATGACTTCAATCAACTGTGTACCGAAAGGATCTTTGCCCACTTTTGCACTTAGCGATACTTTTCCGCCCAGTGCGGCAATAGCTGCAGCAACATTGGTTGGAGCACCGCCTGTTTTTTTGAGAAAATGTTGTCCTGCAGACAAAGTGCTGCCCTTGTCTGTGCAAATCATATCGATTAATGCTTCACCAATGCAAAGTATCTGTTCCATTAGATTCAGTTTAATGTCCGCCACCCATCGGCATTTGAACGGTATCTGTTGGCTTTGCTGATTTGATCAGTGTTGTGGCAATTGCAGCTAGTAACAAGAAAACACCAGCAAAGGAAATGGCTTTTCCTGGATCATTGTTGAGGAAATGTTTGAGGATATAGCCAAAGCTGATGTTTTGCAAAATCATCGGAATCACAATCATCATGTTGATGATACCCATATATACACCGTAGCGTTCTTTCGGAATATTGCCTACAACCATTAGGTAAGGAATACCCATCATACTGGCCCAAGCAATACCAAAGCCCGTCATGGGGATGAAGAAAAGGTATTTGTCTTCAATATGCGGAAAGATTAATAATCCTACACCAGCCAATATCAAGCAAATAATGTGTACTCCTTTGGGACTGTATTTCTTGGCAAGTCCTACTAATGCAAACGCCGAAAGAAAAGTAACAATATTGTACCAGCCGTTTACGAGACCAGTCCAGCCCACAGCTTCATCGTACAAAGGGTTTTGCTGATAGTTATTGGTCTTCCACGCAGATTGCGCAATACTCTTGGCCGCATTCTGCCAATAGCAGAAGAGCGCATACCACTGAAACAAATACACTAGTGCTAATTGCCACATCACTTTGGGCATATCCATAATGGCAGCAGGAATTTCTTTGAAAGGGGTTAGTATGCTGAGCTTTTCTTTTTGCAGTTCAGCCAGTTCTTCTGGCGTTGGTGGTATTTCAGGTGTTTTGGCCATGCTCCAACTCACCGATGCGATAGAACAAACAGAACCAAGGAAAAAGGAGCCAAATACCCAATAAGGGATTGCGCCAAGGCTACCGGTGATATTTTTCTGAAAAATGAATAGCGACACATTGGCTAGTGTGATACCCAAGCCGGTAAAAAAGCTTTGTGATAGAAAGCCTGTGGCCATCTGCTCTGGGGGTAATTTATCGGCAATAAATGCACGATAAGGTTCCATCGCAGTATTGTTTGCCGCATCCAAAACCCATAGTAGTCCCACGGCCATCCATAATGTACTGCTGAAAGGGTAGATAAAAAGGCACAGGCTACAGAGCAATGCACCGATGAAGAAATACGGCTTACGCCTGCCCCAGCGTGGGTGCCATGTTTTATCACTCATAGCACCGATAATGGGTTGAATCAAAAGTCCCGTAACGGGGCCAGCCAGATTGAGCAGGGGGATCTCATCTGGTCTGGCGCCTAGCATATCGTAAATAGGGTTTACAGCGCTTTGTTGCAAACCGAAGCTGTATTGAATACCAAAAAAACCCACATTCATATTGATGATCTGGCGAAAGCTCAGCTTGGGTTTCTGAAACTGCATAGCAATCAATCGTTTAAGAGGGTGTTGTCTAAAATTAGCTGCCAAAACCCAAATAGGGAGCAGGTTTCGGGCTTTTCTTTTTGCAAACGATTGCAGTTTGTGGAGGCTTTGTTTAAGATATCTTTCTAAAAGGTTGAAAGTTTTTTTGATGATGTGTAAAAAATACACATATTTGTAGAGTAATGTGTTAAAATTACACATTCAACGCAAACGATTGCAGTAAAACGATTGTAGTGGCCATCCGAATTATCTTCTTAACCACACTGCTTTTCGCAGTGCTTAGGGGCAATACGCAGCTATTGACCTGGTCGCCTTCTTTTATAACAGAATCGTCAAACACAGTAGAAATTATCTGTGACGCAACAAAAGGTAATCAAGGTCTTCGCGGGCATTCACCACTTACAGATGTCTATGTGCATATTGGTGTTATCACCACAAAAAGCACGAGTGCTTCTGATTGGAAATATGTAAAATTCACTTGGGGTACAACCAATACGCAAGCACAGTGTAGTTCATTGGGTAATAATCAATGGAAGTATACGATTACAGGTGGTTTACGTACGTTTTTTGGCATTACAGATGCTACAGAGCGCATCACTAAAATCTCTATTCTTTTCCGCAGTGGAGATGGCAATAAGGTGCAAAGAAATACAGATGGTTCAGACATGTATGTGCCTGTGTACACTACATCAGCTGCAGTACGCATTGATGAACCATTCAGACAACCTTTATTTACACCAACACCAGAGCCCATTACAAAGACCATTGGTGAAAGCATTATTATCAATGCTAAAGCAAGTGAATCTGCGAATTTGCGCATTCTCTTCAATGGTACACAGGTAGCAACACAGAATGCAGCAACAACCATTACAGCCAGCACAAATATTACTGCAGCAGGTAATCAGCAAATTATTGCAGAAGCAGTTGCCGGCAGTACAACAGTGCGCGATACACTTAACTTTTTTGTATCTGCTGCAGTGAATGTAGCGCCATTGCCCGCCGGTGTGAAGGATGGAATTAATTATCAGCCAGGAGATACTTCTGCAGTGCTTGTACTCTATGCACCAGGTAAATCAAGTGTGATGGTGCTGGGCGATTTTAATAACTGGACTGCCGGATTGAATTATCAGATGAACAGAACAGAAGACGGTAATCGCCATTGGCTGCGCATTACAGGTCTTACACCCGGTACAGAATATGCTTACCAATATTTGGTGGATGGAACCCTGCGTGTAGCAGATTATAACACAGAAAAAGTATTGGATCCATTCAACGATCCTTTTATTCCAGCCAGTAATTATCCATCACTCAAAGCCTATCCAACCGGCAAAACAACTGGTATTGTAAGTGTGCTGCAAACAGCCAAGCCTGCATACAACTGGCAGGTGCCTAATTTCACCAGACCCGATAAGCGCAATTTATTGGTGTATGAATTATTGGTGCGTGATTTTATAGCTGCTCAAAACTGGAATGTGCTGCGTGATACACTGACTTATCTGAAACGCCTTGGTATCAACGCTATACATGTAATGCCATTCAATGAGTTTGAAGGCAATAATAGCTGGGGCTATAATCCAAGTTTCTATTTCGCGCCGGATAAAATGTATGGTACAGAGAATGCTTTGCGTCAATTTATTGATGAGTGCCACAAACAAGGTATTGCAGTGATCATGGATATGGTATTGAATCATTCCTTTGGTCAATCACCCATGGTGCAACTCTACTGGGATGGTGCCAACAACAAACCTGCTACCAATAATCCATGGTTTAATCCAGACGCCAAACACCCATTCAATGTTGGCTATGATATGAACCACGATTCACAAGCCACGAAAGATTTTGTCGCACGTGTGGTGCGTCACTGGCTGGTGAATTATAAGATTGATGGTTTCCGTTGGGATTTGTCGAAAGGCTTCACACAGACGAACAACCCTAATGATGTAAACGCATGGGGTAATACAGATATCACGCGCATCAATACATGGAAGCGTATCTACGATTCTATGCAAGCAGTTCTGCCCGGCAGCTATTGCATACTAGAGCATTTTGCTAATAACGACGAAGAAACGCAACTAGCGAATTACGGTATGTTGCTTTGGGGTAATAGCAATTTTGCTTTCCGCGAAGCCGTGAAAGCAACCAATCTTGGTAATAGCAATTTCGATTGGGGCTTGCATACACGCAGAGGTTGGTCGCAACCACACTTGATGACCTATATGGAGAGTCATGATGAAGAACGGATCATCTTTGATGCATTGCAAAATGGATCTACAAGCAATACCGGCCATTTAGTAAATACCTTACCAGTTGCATTGAAGCGTGCAGAAATGGCTGCTGCATTCTGGGCCATGATGCCTGGTCCGAAATTGATGTGGCAATTTGGTGAGCTGGGTTATGATCAATCCATCAATCGTTGCGAAAATGGCAGCATCAACAATGATTGCCGCACTGCACCCAAGCCTGTTTTGTGGAACTATCGTACGGAAACCAATCGCGCAGCATTGTATAATGTGTACAGAGAGTTATTCCGCTTGCGTAGAACACCTAATTACTTTACCACATTCACGAGCAATAGTGTAAGCCAGAATTTCAGTGGTGCATTTAAGACCATGACCATCAACAGCGATTCATTAGTGATTGTCGTAGTGGGCAATTTTGGTGTAACAGCTACTACCAGTTCTGTAAACTTCCCCACAGCAGGCACTTGGTATAGTTATTTAACAGGCACTACGATTACAGCTGCAGGTGGTGCGCAGAATATTTCATTAGCACCTGCCGAATACCATATTTATACCAATAAAGATGTGCGCGGTGCAGTTACAACCGCCATTTCACCAACTCAGCCTGTTTGGATGAATAAAGTGAAACTGGAAGTTGGTCCCAACCCATTGCGTCAAACAGGTACGATTACTTATACACTGCCACTGAATGCACAGGTAGGTTTATACCTCACTGATATGCAAGGCAACAGAATTGCGCAATTATTCAACGGTAGAAGAAATAAAGGTGTGTATCAGCAATCTCTTAACCTGCAAGCGCTTTCTAAGAAGCCTGCAAATGGATTCTATGTTATTGAGATGCGTGTGAACGGACAAAGCAAAACAACCAAACTCATTATCCAGTAAACAAACCCTTTTGATATATATGACTCTACAAAAGCAAACAACCCTTCAATCAAATGAAAATTTTCTTGCAAACCAGTAAAACCTGAATTATGAATCTTAAACGACTGCTCATTGCGTTGGTCTTGCCGCTGGTGATGCTTTGCATGCCTGCACTGGCACAGGACAAGTTGGTGACCGGTAAGATCACCAGCGCGAAAGATGGTAGCCCTGTCATAGGTGCCACCATTACAATCAAAGGAACAAAATCCGGCACAGCTGCCGGACAGGATGGTTCATTCAGCCTGCGCGTTCCTGCTTCTGCTACTACATTGGTAATTTCTTCTGTGGGCTATGCTGCACAAGAAGTTGCTGTAGGAACTGGAATCATCGAGGTACAATTAGTAGAAACCAATACTGCCCTTACAGATGTAGTGGTCATTGGTTATGGTACCCAGCGTAAAAAAGATGTAACCGGTGCTGCTGTTTCGGTTTCAGCGAAAGACTTTGTAAAAGGTCCGATCGTTTCTCCGGAACAACTCATAAATGGTAAAGTTGCCGGTGTACAGATTACACCAGGCGGCGGTGCTCCCGGCTCAGGTTCTCGTATCCTGATCCGTGGTGGTTCTTCTTTGGCGGCTTCTAACAATCCATTGATTGTAATCGATGGTGTGCCTGTTGACGACTTTGCCGCTCCCGGTTCTGGCATTGCCGGTTCTGCCAACCCGCTGAACATGATTAACCCTAACGACATTGAAACCTTCAACGTACTGAAAGACGCTTCTGCTGCTGCTATCTACGGTTCAAGGGCTTCTAATGGTGTCATCATCATCACTACGAAGAAGGGTAAGAAAGGTAAGCCTCAATTCAGCTTCAACACCAATCTGTCTATTTCTACAGTAGGTAAAAAAGCTGATGTTTTATCTGCTGATGAATTCCGTGCCGTAGTAAATGCAAGAGGTACTGCACAGCAAAAAGCCCGCCTGGGTAATGCAAGTACCAACTGGCAGGATGAAATCTACAGAACAGCAATCATGACAGATAATAACCTGAGCGTGACTGGTTCTGCAGGTAAAATGCCTTATCGCTTATCAGTTGGCTACCTGAACCAGGATGGTATTTTGAAGACAGATAATCTGCAGCGTATTACAGCTGCTGTTAACCTGAGCCCTTCATTCCTGAACGATCACCTGAAAGTGAACTTGAATGTAAAAGGAACTTCTACAAAGAACAAGTTTGCAAATGATGGTGCAATTGGAAATGCGGTTTCTTTCGATCCTACTCAGCCTGTATTATCTGGTAACAACCGTTTCGGTGGTTATTGGGAATGGCTGAATGCCAGCAACCAGCCTAACCAGCTGTCTCAGCGTAACCCTGTTGGTTTGCTGAACCTGCGTAGCGATCAGAGTGATGTTGTTAGAAGCATTGGTAATATGCAGGTAGATTATAAGTTTCACTTCCTGCCTGAACTGCGTGCTAACCTGAACTTAGGTTATGATGTTGCTCGCGGTAAAGGAACCATCTATGTTCCGGATAGTGCTGCACAAGCTTATTTCCAGGGTGGTGTGAACAATCAGTATAATCGAAATAACACAAATACTGTAGCTGAATTTTATTTGAATTATGCGAAGGATTTGCGTTCTATCAATAGCCGCATCGATCTGACTGCTGGTTATTCATTCCAGTCTTTCCGTGTGGTTTCTGATACCTTCCCTAACAGACGTGCAAACGGTACAGTCATTAACTATGCCGGTCGTTTGAATGAGCCTTTCCAAAACTCACTCATGTCTTATTACGCTCGTTTGGTGTACACTTACAATGGTAAGTATATCCTGACCGCAACAGTTAGACGTGATGGTTCTACTCGTTTTGGTCTGAAAGGAGATCCTGCACGTTGGGGTACATTCCCAGCTCTGGCTGCTGCCTGGCGTATCAGCGAAGAAGACTTCATGAAAAACAGCAAAGTGTTCAATGACCTGAAACTGCGTGCAGCGTATGGTGTTAACGGTAACCAATCTGTTGGTGGTAGTTTCCCATTCCTGCCTATCTACTCTCAGAGTAACCTGACTGCTTCTTATCAGTTTGGTAATACTTTCTACCAGATGCAGCGTCCTTCAGCTTATGATCCATTGCTGAAGTGGGAGCAGTTGAAGTCTTACAACATTGGTATCGACTTCAGCATGTTCAATAATAAGATCAATGGTAGCATCGACTACTTCAATAAGGATAACGAAGATCTGTTGAACACCATTCCTATTCCTGTTGGTACAAACTTCAGTAACGTGTTAACAACAAACGTTGGTACACTGAATACACGTGGTTTGGAATTCACTTTGAATACCAACCTGAAGCGTACAAAAGACCTGAACTGGGATTTTGGTTTCAACCTGACTTTCCTGGACAACGAAATCAAGAATCTGACACGCGTATTTGATCCAAACTATCCTGGTGCACCTCGTGGCTTCATCGCCGGTGGTACAGGTAATTTTGTGCAGATCAACAGTGTTGGTTACAGACCAGGTTCTTTCTACGTGTACAAGCAGGTATATGATAAGAACAATAATCCTATAGAGAACCTGTTTGAAGATCGCAACCGCGATGGTGTGATCAACGAGAAAGATCGTTATCGTTATATGTCGCCAGAACCAGATGTATTACTGGGTGTAAACTCTTCTTTGTCTTATAAGAAGTGGACAGCCGGTTTTGTACTGCGTGGCTCTTTCGGCAACTACATGTACAATAACTTTAATTCTGTTCGTGGCACTTACTTCGGTATTCTGGATCCAAACGGCTTCTTGGCTAACGCTTCCAGAAAAGTGTTGACAACCAACTTTGCTACCAATAGTGTAGAACAGTTGTTGTCTGACTACCATGTAGAGAACGCATCATTCCTGCGTATGGATAATATCAATATTGGTTACAATGTTGGTAAGATTGCCAAAGGCATCAACATGCGTGCTTCTCTGAACGTACAGAATGCATTCATCATCACCAAGTACAGTGGTATCGATCCTGAGATCGCGGGTGGTATTGATAACAATCTTTACCCTCGTCCAAGAATGTTTGTATTGGGTGTGAACCTTGATTTTTAATCCTGATAAATTCAGATGAATATGAAAAAGATTTCCATTCAGCTATTTTCCCTGCTTGCGGTGCTTGCGCTTACAGTAAGCTCCTGTAAGAAGTGGGATATCAAGCCGGAAGTTGACCAGACCTCTGAGACAGTTTACGCCAATGCAAATGGATACAAAACTGTACTCGCTAAAGTGTATGGCTCTTTCGCTACAACAGGTAACGCAGGCCCTGCCGGTGCAGGTGACCTTGCCAATATTGATGAGGGTACATCAGACTATCTGCGTTTGTTCTGGAAGGCTCAGGAACTGAGCACTGACGAAGCAGTAGTAGCCTGGGGTGACCCCGGTATCCGCGACTTCCACAACATGAACTGGAGTTCAAGCAACCCCATGTTGGAAGGTCTGTATAACCGTCTTTTCTACAGCATTACAGTTGCGAACGAATTTATTCGCGAAGCTGCTGATGATCGTTTGGCTCGTAGAGGTATTACAGGTGCAGATGCTACTGCAGTAAAAACTTTTAAGGCTGAAGCTCGCTTCATGCGCGCTTATGCTTATTGGGCAGCATTAGATCTGTTTGGTAATGTACCATTCATTGATGATGCTTCTCCAATTGGTGCTACGCCTCCAAAGCAAATCAAGCGTGCTGATCTGTACAATTATATTGTTACAGAACTGAAAGCAATTGAAGCTGATTTGCCTGCTGCCAGAAGTAACGAATATGGCCGTGCAGATAAAGCTGCTGCTTGGGCTTTGTTGGCAAGATTGTACCTGAATGCCGGTGTGTACACTGGTACGCCTGATTACAATAATGCGATTGTGTATGCTAAGCGTGTCATTGATGCTGGTTATACACTGGTGGCTAATTATCGTCACCTGATGTTAGCCGACAATCAGTTAAACGCCAACGAGTTTATCTTAACGCTCAACTATGATGGTCAGCGCACACAGAACTGGGGTGGTACTACTTTCTTAACCCATGCTTCTGTAGGTGGTGATATGAATGCTGCCAACTCTGGTATCAATGGTGGTTGGGGTGGTATTCGTACAACCAAGAATATCCCTGCATTATTCCCTGATGTTTCTGGTAACACAGATAGCCGCGCTCAGTTCTTCCAGCACAATCTTGATATTGCAGATATCGCCAATTTCAAAGATGGTTATGCAATTACTAAGTACAGAAACGTAAACAGAGCTGGTGCAAGACCTGCCAATTTCGTGAACTGGGTAGATATTGATTTCCCCATCTTCCGTTTGGGTGAAATGTACCTGATTTATGCAGAAGCTGTTTTAAGAGGCGGTGCTGGTGGTGATGCTAACCTAGCGCTGACTTATGTAAACAATTTGCGTCAGCGTGCTCATGCTCAAACTTCAAATCCTGCTCAGGCTAATATAACCTCAGGTCAACTTACTTTGAATTTCATCCTCGATGAAAGAGCACGTGAGTTGTACTGGGAAGGTCACCGCAGAACAGACCTGATTCGTTACGGTCGTTTCACAGAAGGTACTTATCTCTGGCCTTGGAAAGGTGGTGTAGCTGCAGGTACTGCAGTAGCAGATTTCAGAAAGCTGTATCCTTTGCCTTCTTCAGATATCGTAGCTAACCCGAATCTGGTACAGAACCCTAACTACTAATCAAGTAAACTGACTATTATGAAACAATACATCAAAATACTCCAGTCAGCTGTGCTTGGGCTATTACTGCTTGCCGGCACTAGCTGCGAGAAGTATGAGAATAAACTGTACTTCGAAGGAGGTACGGCTCCAGTGCTCACCGGCAGCACCAATGCTGTTCGCCTGACTGCATTGACAGAAAATGAAACAGCGATTACTTTACGTTGGACAAACCCTGAGTATAAATTTACTTCTGGTGTTAGTTCAGCTAACGTAACCTACACATTAGAGATTGATACTACTGGTGCTAATTTCACTAGCGGTAGAAGATATGTTACCACTATTGCTTCAGATCTGACTAAGACTTTTACAGAGAAAGAACTGAATGCTATCCTGGGTAATGATATGCGTCTCACTTTCGGCAGATTGTACACCATGCAAGCGCGCGTAACAGCTAGTCTGGCACAAGGTGCAAGTGCTGCTGTATTAACATCAAATGTGTTCTCTTTCACAGCACGCCCATTTGCGCCACCACCTAAAGTGGAACCACCTACAGACGGTACTTTATGGTTGGTAGGTGATGCATTGGCATCTGGCTGGAGCAATCCGTTACCAGCACCATTTGATGCTACTCAAAGATGTACCAAAGTAACCGATACAGAATATCGTATTGATGTTACGTTCAACGCAAGTGGTGCATATAAGCTGATTCAAACACAGGGTGTATGGGGTACGCAGTACCACATGATTACCGGTGGTACAGCATTGAGCGGCACATTTGAAAAGCGTGATGCTGATCCTGCCTTCCCTTCACCAGGCGCGGGTAATTATCGCATGACCTATAATTTCCAGACTGGAGAATATTCCGGTGTGAAGCTTTAACTGTAAAAACTATTTGATATGAAACACATTCAAAAATTATGGTTTTTCCTGCTGGCTGCCGGAATGCTCTTTACAGCTTGTGAGAAAAACATCGAAGGCGGTGGCGAGATTGCTGTCTTCAGTAATGGTAAGCAGCCAGTGATCTCAGCTTCAGCTGCTACAATTGCTCCTGCCGCTGCAGATTCCAACAACGTTGCATTAACGTTGAGCTGGACTAACCCTGAGTATTCAATTGATTCAAGTACGGTGAAGTATGTTGTTGAGATCGATTCTACCAATCGTAACTTCTCAAAATCAGTTACCCGTACAGTAACAGGTACACGCAGACTAAGTATGTTGGCAAAAGAACTGAACAGCATCCTGCTGGGCTTTGGTTTTGCTTTCAATACGGCATACGATATTGATGTGCGTGTGATCTCATCTTTCCCAAACAACAACGAGCGTCTGGTATCTAATACACTGAAGCTGCGTGTTACACCATATAAGATTCCGCCTAAAGTGGCTTTGCCAACTTCTGGCCGTCTCTTCCTGGTAGGTGATGCATCTGATGGTGGCTGGAACAACCCTGTTCCAGTGCCTTCACAGGAGTTCAGCAGATTGGATGAAACCACATTTGCTGGAGTATTTAACCTGAAGCCAGGTAGCTACCTGATGTTACCTATCAATGGTAGCTGGGACCAGAAATATGCATTAACCAATAACAGTGTTCCTGGTATTGCTAACGGAGGCAACTTCGTTTATTATGGTCCTGGCGTAGGTGGTGGTGATAATTTCCCTAGCCCTGCAGCAGCTCCTGGCTTGTACCTGATTACTTTAGATTTTCAGGCAGGTAGATTTACTGTAACACCATTTACACAACAACATGGTCTGCCAAGTACGCTGTTCTTGGTAGGTGGTGCTACACCTGGTGGCTGGAATAATCCTGTTCCTGTGCCATCACAACAGTTCACTCGTGTAACATCATCTCGTTTTGAACTGGCTTCTATCCGCTTAACTACCGGTGAAAAATACCTCTTCCTGCCTGAGAATGGCAACTGGGGTAAGAAGTACGGTGCAGTAAACGGCAGTGCAGCCAACATTGGTTTGGGCGGTCCGTTGAAACCAGAAGGAGAAGATATGCCTGCTCCAACAGTAACTGGCAATTACAAGATTGTCGTAGAGCTGGCCAACAATACTTACACACTTACAAGGTTGTAAGATTCGGATTTTCATAGTTTTACTGCTGCTGCCCCGTACCTACGGGGCAGCTTTGTTTTGGTAACCTTCACACATTTTCATTTACTTTTACTGCCTAAGACTTATCTATGCTCTACTCCATGACCGGCTATGGTCGCAGCGAACAATCTATTGGTGATAAAGTATTATTGGTTGAATTGAGATCGCTTAACGGCAAACAATTCGACCTTCGACTAAATATACCCGCACAGCTCAAGCCATTTGAATTTGATATCAGACAAATGCTGAGCGAATCATTGGAAAGAGGCAGCGTAGAGTGTATTGCCACTATCAAAAACAATGGTGCATCTAAGCCTGTGGCTATCAATACTGATTTGCTGAAGTCTTATTATGCATCAGTAAAGCAAGTCGCGGAAGAAATGCAAGCAGATGATAGTCAGCTATTGGCTGCTATCCTGCGTTTACCTGAAGTAGTTACCAATCAGTCTGAATTACTCAATGATGAGGAATGGGCTGCAGCACAACGTGTGTTTCAGGATGCCATCGCACAAATCAATACACACAGAACAGAAGAAGGCAAGGTGTTGGAAGCAGATTTGTTGGATAGAGTAAAGCAAATTGAGCAGCTGCAGGCAGAGATTGCTAGTTTAGAACCCTTACGTAGGGAAAAGATACGTGAGGGATTGAAGAAAACTTTGGAAGAGAATGTAGGTAAGGAAAACTATGATCCCAACAGACTGGAACAAGAACTGATTTATTATATCGAGAAAATTGATATCAGCGAAGAACAGGTGCGTTTAAAGAACCATTGTGATTATTTCCGCGAAGTGCTGAAGGGCAAGGAGCGTAGCAAGGGTAAAAAATTATCTTTTGTGCTGCAGGAATTTGGGCGTGAAATCAATACCACCGGCTCCAAAGCTTATGATGCCACTATTCAGAAATGCGTAATTCTGATGAAGGATGAATTGGAAAAAGCGAAAGAACAAGTCTTGAATATTTTATAAGTATATGCTGCAGAAACTTCTTTTTTCTATATTGATTGGTTTGAGTTTGTACAGCTGTACAACCATTGAACTGAAAGAGCAACAGCATTTCTTTCCCGATCATCAATGGAGCAGTAAAGATTCACTGGAGTTTAAGTTTGACGTGAAGGACACGAGTGTTTTATACCGCATTTATTTGGTTGTACGCCATGAAGATGCTTACGGATATAACAATATCTGGGTGAATATTGGTACCAAGCGTCCTTCAGAAAACATGCAATATCAACTGTTGGATCTCAAGTTGGCAGACCCAGTTAAAGGTTGGCTGGGTACGGGTATGGATGATATTTATGATCACCGCATTAGCTTAACACCCAAACCTATCCGCTTGCGCAAAGGCGAATATATTTTCCGATTGAAGCAAGCGATGCGTGAAGATCCTTTGCAATACGTATTGAATGCGGGTATTCGAGTAGAAAAAGTCACTGAATGACGATCTTCCCAAAAAGCAAACTCAGATTAGTAACAGTAGTGTATTGGTTCTTACTGTTATACATCATAGCTGCACTGATCTGGTGGTTTATTGCGCTGGAAAGACAAAACAGACAAATTGCTGCCATCAAAATTGCCGCAGCAGAAAAGCAGCACGACTTTAAGTCCATTATCGAAGCAGTGGCAGCCCGTAATAGAAAAACAGCACAGTATATTGGTGAGGGTGTCACTTTCTTGGTATTGATGCTCATAGGCGCTGTATTCGTGTATCGCGCTGTGCGTAAACAAATTCGTTTGGCTGCTCAGCAGCAGAATTTCATGATGGCGATTACGCATGAATTGAAAACCCCCATCGCTGTTACCAAACTGAATCTGGAAACACTCCAGAAAAGAAAATTAGATGAGGTGAAACAGCAAAAGCTGATCACCAATACACTTCAGGAAGCTGGTCGCTTGGATAATCTTTGTAACAATATTTTATTGGCATCAAGATTAGAGGGAGATGATGCTTTGTCCATGACTGCGCATGAGGTTAACCTCAGTGAAGTAGCCATCAATTGTATGCAGGAAGCAAGAATGCACTACAGTGCCCGCACCATTGAGTCTGATATTGAAGACGGTTTATACGTCTATGCAGATGAATTGATGATGCAACTATTGATCAATAACCTGATTGATAATGCCATCAAATACTCACCAAAGGATCAGCCTGTTTTATTGAAACTGGAACAAAAAGATGGCAAAGCCAACTTGACTGTTTCTGATTATGGTAAAGGCATTCCTGATGCAGACAAAAAGCGCATTTTCGAGAAATTCTACCGTTCTGGCGATGAAAATACCCGCACCACCAAGGGTACGGGCCTAGGTTTGTATCTGTGCAGTAAGATTGTGAAGCATTTCGGTGGTAACATTACTGTGACAAACAATTCTCCGCAGGGTGCTATTTTTACAACCATATTTACCGCAGTATGAGCAGTGAAAAAGGCAATATTCTTTTGGTAGAAGATGAAGAGAACCTCCACGAGGCACTTAAACTGAACCTTGAGCTGGAGGGTTATACAGTAACTTCTGCATTCGATGGAGCTGCTGCTTTGGAAGCCGTTGCCGGAGAATACTTTGATCTCATCATCCTGGATGTGATGTTGCCTGAGTTGGATGGCATCAGCGTTACGGAAACTATCCGAGTAAAGAATAGTGAGTTGCCCATACTGATTCTAAGTGCGAAAAGCAATAGCTCAGACCGCGTGCTTGGATTGAAAAAAGGTGCAGATGATTATCTCACCAAACCCTTTAACTTGGAAGAACTCTTATTGCGTGTAGAGAAACTGATTGATAAGAATAAGAAACTACAGGAGAAAGAGAGTATTGGCGATACTTATCAGTTTGGCAATAATACGATCGACTTCAAAGCGCAGGAAGCCATTGGTATTACTGGCGAAATCATTACCCTTAGCAAGAAAGAAGCACAGCTACTCAAGCTGCTGATTGAGAACAAAGGCGAAGTGGTTACGCGTGAAAAGATTCTGCAGATTGTTTGGGGCTATAATGTCTATCCTTCTACTAGAACCATTGATAATTTTATCCTGAGTTTCCGAAAATATTTTGAAACCGATAGCCGTAATCCACGTCACTTCCACTCTGTACGTGGTGTTGGCTATAAGTACACAGATTAAGCTGGTTTGGCACAATAAAAACAGTGCTTTGAGCGTCTCTGTAAAGAGAAAAATGTCTTCATGTCGCTGCAAACCATTATCGATTTTTTAGATCCCATTAGTGTTGCTCATATTAGTTTAGACGAAGCCTATAAGCCTACGCAGATAGGTCAGCATATTACCGTATACGAAGAGGAGTTCCCGGATTTACAGGAAGCAGACTTGATCCTGATTGGCTGTACAGAAATGCGTGGCGGTGCATCAGAAGTATCGCAATCGAATAGTCCGGATAAAGTACGTCGTGAATTTTACCAACTCTTTTATTGGCACAAGGATGTAAAAGTGGCGGATATTGGTAATATTAAAATCGGTGCCACTTTATTAGATACATATGCTGCATTGCGTGAAGTATTGACGGAATTAATCTTGCTCAATAAAAAAGTATTGATCCTCGGTGGTTCACATGATGTAACCATGGCGCAGTATGGGGCCTATGCATCATTGAAACGTATCATTGAAGCTAGCTGTGTGGATGCGCGCATGGATATGGATACAGACAGCTTGCTTCCTGCGGATAATTTCCTGATGGAACTTTTTACATCAGAGCCCAATTTCCTGCGTCATTATAACCATATCGGTTTCCAGAGTTATTATGTGCATCCCGGTATGCTGGAAACCATTGATAAACTTCGTTTCGATTGCTATCGCGTAGGTAAGGTGAAGGAAGATATTCAGGAAATGGAGCCTTGTATTCGCAACAGCCATATGCTCACTTTCGACATTGCTGCTATCCAGCATGCACATGCACCAGCAAATAGGTTAACGCCAAACGGTTTTAATGGTGAAGAAGCTTGTACATTGATGCAATTTGCAGGTATGAGTAATCATATCAGTACTATTGGTTTGTATGGCTATATAGCAGAGTGGGATGAACATGAACTTACGGCCAAGCAATTGGCGCACATGATCTGGTACCTGATGGATGGCATCTTCCGCCTCAAGCATGAAGCAGACATGGAAGACAAGAATAATTTCAATGAATTCACCATGGCTTTTGCTGAAGTGGAAACCACTTTTATTCAAAGCAAGAAAACTGGCCGTTGGTGGATGCGCATGCCTGATGGTTCTTATATCGCCAGTAACCAGCGCGATTATATGATTGCCGCCGGTAATGATATTCCGGAAAGATGGCTGCGTGCCATGGAGCGTATGTAAACAGGTTTCTGTACCTTTTCACTATGTTATTCAAGCATCTGTATCGCATTTCTTTGCTCAGTGCAATGGCACTCTTGTTTGCATGTAATGTTGCTAAAAAGCTTCAGCAAACAGCCG
The DNA here is from genome assembly GCA_019745155.1 of Chitinophagaceae bacterium. GTDB lineage: Bacteria > Bacteroidota > Bacteroidia > Chitinophagales > Chitinophagaceae > JAFLBI01. The sequence goes on from JAIETM010000007.1 coordinate 203,817, forward strand.
AAACAAGCATTTTACATAAGCCTGAATTGGCTAATGCGCATATTGGTATCAGTTTGTACAACCCAGCTAAGGGAACTTATCTATACAATTATCAGGGCAACAAATATTTTGTTCCTGCAAGCAATACTAAAATCGTTACCTGTTATGCTGCGATGAAGCATTTGGGTGATAGCATCGTTGGCTTGCAATACATTCCAACTGAAACTGGTCTCACAGCAAAATTTACAGGTGATCCAACCTTACTGCATGCTGATTTCAAGAAACATCCGGTTGCTGATTTCATCAAGCAACATGCAGATGAGCTAATCATCACTTTGCCTGAATGGAAGACTGAAAAATACGGTAGCGGCTGGGCATGGAATGATTATGATGCAGCCTATATGCCTGAGCGTTCTGCTGCCCCAGTCTATGGCAATGTGGTCCGTTTTACCAAACGTGGTAACAACTTAATCACGACGCCTAAATTATTCAAAGACTCTGTCAGCATCTTCGCTGATTTGCGCAGTGATAATATTCGCATCAATCGCCCACAAGCTTCGAATATTTTTCAGGTAGAAAAGGGTGGTGGTCGTTTTACGAGCACAGAAATGCCCTTTGTAACCAATGATGCTTTGTCTGTAGCATTGCTGGAAGACAGTTTGGGTAAAACCATTCAGTTCTTGGATTCGGAAAGTATTGCAGACACTGTTTGGAAGAAAGTCTACTCACAACATACAGATTCCCTACTCAAGCCCATGATGCATAGAAGCGATAATTTCTATGCAGAGCAAACCTTATTGATGATTAGTCAGCAAATGCTGGGTTATATGAGCGATAATAAGGTGATGGATACTTTATTGAAAACAGACTTCGCTAGCTTACCACAAGCACCCCGCTGGGCAGATGGTAGCGGACTCAGTAGATACAATCTTTTTACCCCGCAAGACTTTGTACAGATCCTAGCCAAGATGAAACAGGAATTTAGCTGGAAGCGTATCAGTACCATTTTCCCAACAGGTGGCAGTGGCACTTTGAGTGGCTATTATAAAGAACTTAATGGAAAGCTGTTTGCAAAAACAGGCACATTAAGCGGACAAGTAGCATTGAGTGGTTTTCTCGAAACAGCGAAAGGAACACCATTGATTTTCTCTGTGCTAGTGAATAATCACCAAACATCTGCTACAACAGTAAGGCGTGCTGTAGAGCAGTTCCTGTTACAGGTGTATCAAACACAGTAATTATTTGCGGAACATATTGTCCAGATAATCTTCTTTATACTCGAGATAAGTAGGGCTGCCGCTAGGTGTGATATTTGGTGTTTGGCATTGCAATAAATCTTCTATCAGTTGCAGCATCTCTTGTTGGCTAAGGCTTTGTCCGGCTTTAATTGCTTGCTGACGTGCCATACAGCGGATCAATTGCTCGCGCTTGCTGAACTTTACATCACTGCTGAAATGCTTGTATTGCTCTAATAAGAGTTCAATAGAATGTTTTTCATTACCTGCGAGAATATCAGCTGGTGTTCCATGGATGATAAAACTATCCTTACCAAAATATTCAAGCTGATAGCCAAGACTATTCACTTCAGGTAATAAGTCTTCTAATAAAACTGCATCAGGTGTGCTCAAATCCAATGTAACAGGAAACAAGGTTTTCTGTGTAGGCATTTTCTGCTGATGGGCTGCACCGTAACGCTCATACAATACACGTTCATGTGCGAGTTGCTGATGCACCAACAGAAAACCATTCATCGCAGAAGCAATGATATAGGTGTTGTGCAATTGCAATAAGGGTGCATCCTGTTTTAGGGCAATGGATTGCTTCTTGGGTTTGCCATACAATAAATCCTCCGTTGAACTCTGTTGCCATTGTTCTTCCGGTTGTTTGAATTGGTCCAGCATGGAACTCCAATGACCTAAGCCTTTGTTGCTGCTGGGCGCAATCTTATGTGCCTGATTTTTCTGCGTAAAAGTTTGATACAGATCAGAACTGGATGCCTGTGTCTGTTGTGTTTCAGTAAATGGTTTACTCACTGCATCCAATTGCTGAATGTCTGCATTGAGCGAAAAGTCTAGCGATGGTGCAACAGAGAACTGCGCCAATGCATGTTTCACAGCTGCCTGTACAAATGCATAAACAATCTTTTCATCCTCAAACTTGATTTCCTGCTTGGTAGGATGCACATTGATATCTAACTGCGTAGGATCCAGTTCAATAAACAAGACATAGGTAGGGAAACTGTCTTTGGCAATCAATCCTTCAAAAGCGCTGTTTACTGCATGGTTGAGGTAAGCGCTTCTGATGAAACGATTATTTACAAAGAAATACTGTTCACCCCTGGTTTTGCGTGCCGTATCGGGCTTGCCCACAAAACCCTGAATATTCATATAATCTGTTTGCTCAGCAACATGCACCAGTTTGGTATTGTACTGGTTGCCGAGTAATTGCAGTATTCGTTGTTTTAAACTACCGCTTTCTAGATAGTAAACTTGTTGCCCGTTTGCAGTAAGCGAAAAAATGATCTTGGGAAAAGCCATGGCTACGCGGATAAACTCATCTACGATATGGCGCATCTCAGCAGCATTGCTTTTCAGAAAATTTCTTCTGGCAGGCACATTGAAGAATAAGTTCTTCATACTGATGCTGGTACCTGTTGGCGCTGCACAAGGCTCCTGCTTGGTTACCTTGCTGTTTTCAATCTCCAGATAAGTGCCTAATTGCTCATGCTCCTGTCTGGTTTTCATTTCCACCTGAGCCACAGCGGCAATGGAAGCTAGTGCTTCACCACGAAAACCCATGGTGCGGATATGGAACAAATCTTCAATCGCCCTGATCTTGCTAGTTGCATGGCGTTCAAATGCCATCCGCGCATCGGTCATGCTCATGCCCTTGCCATTATCTATCACCTGCACCAAAGCCTTACCCGCGTCAGTAACAATGAGTTTGATTTCGGTAGCGCCGGCGTCAATGGCATTCTCGAGTAATTCCTTCACTGCGCTGGCAGGTCTTTGAATCACTTCGCCAGCGGCTATCTGGTTGGCTAAATTATCAGGGAGTAATTGAATAATATCCGGCACGCTTGTTTTGCTTAAAGGGCGTAAAAATAGGCAGTTCCTTGTACAACTAAACCAACAGACTGCTTATTCCGTACCTTTAGGCAAACAATATCATCCAATGAAGCGATTCTTATGGTTTTTACCGCTGCTGCTCTTGGCTGCATGTACCAAAGAGGACTTATTCAAAAACGACTTGAAGGGTGTATGGGTGAGTTATACCATCCAGAAAGGGGCACAAAGCTCAGATCAGGCCAAAACACAGCCAGTTACTTTGGATTCACTGCGCTTTATCGTGCAGTTTGATAATTCAGCCAGATACACAACGGTTAGTCCGTCTAACCAGTCCGATATCAATAAGCTGTATGGCTTTTCAGACAATAATAAGCAGCACCATGAGTTTAGTGCGCGTATTGGCTGGCGCTGGTTCAATAATCAATTGGAATTATTGGGCTATAACTACAACAATTCTGTGAACGACTGGCGCTTTATTACCGCTGTTCCTTTGAATACGGAAATCCCTTGCTCTATCAAGGTTTCCGGCAATCAGTATATTATCAATGTAAATGGAGTAACGGTTAGCATGCCCAGAGCTGCAACCACAGCAAAAGCAGAAGGGTATAAGCTCTTTCCCTTCTTTGGCGGAACAGAAAATGCCCCTCAGCTGATCACCATCAAGATTAAAGAACTGTAAATATTGACCAGCCCTTCTTCGGAAGGGCTTTTTCTTGTCCAGTCCTCGCCAACAGCGCGTATTTTTGCGCTTCAAATTCGTACTATGGAACTGAGTGCTGCAATTGAAAAACTGCCCCGCCATTTTTTGCCGAAAGATTTTACTGTCACTACTTGGGAAGCTTTGGAGCCCTGGTTTAAAAACCTGTTAGAGCGTCCTATCAGTAGTGTAGATGAATTGGAGCAATGGCTGCGCGATATGAGTGAGTTGGAAGCTGTGGTGAGTGAAGATGCCTGCTGGCGTCAAATCCGCATGACTTGCGATACAACAGATAAAGCCCTAGAAGAAGCTTTTAATTTCTTCTTCATGGAAATTCAACCAAAGCTGCAACCTTATGCAGATGCGCTGAACAAAAAACTCATCGCTTCACCATATACGACTGAATTACCGCAGGAAAAATATTTCACTTATCTGCGTAACGTAAAGAAGAATATTGAACTCTATCGCGAAGCCAATATCCCATTGCAAGCAGAACTGAGTGTGATGCAACAGCAATACGGTGCGATTGCTGGTAAGATGACGATTGAGGTAAACGGACAAGAATACACGTTGCAACAAGCAGGTAAGTTCTTAGAGAGTCATGACCGTAACCTGCGCGAAACAGTGTACCGTAAAATTCAAGAACGCAGATTGCAAGATAAAGACGCCATGCACCAACTCTATACTCAGCTCATTGAGAAAAGACATCAAGTGGCAGTCAATGCAGGCTTTGCAAACTATCGCGATTATAAGTTCGCTGAAATGGGTCGCTTCGATTATACCAAGGAAGATTGTTTCCAGTTTCACGAAGCAGTGAAATTGCATGTGCTTCCGCTGATTGAAAAAATTTATCAAAAGAAAAAAGCCAAGCTGGGCTTGGATACTTTACGCCCATGGGATACCGAAGCAGAACCTGAAGGTGTTCAGCCACTCAAACCATTTACAGATGGTAAAGATTTGCTGAATAAATCCATCACCTGCTTTGAATCATTGCATCCATTCTTCGCCAATTGTTTGCGCAAGATGGATGAACTCAAGCATTTTGATTTAGAAAGCCGCAAAGGCAAAGCGCCCGGTGGGTATAACTGTCCGCTCGCAGAAAGTGGTGCGCCATTCATTTTCATGAATGCAGCCGGACAAATGAGTGATGTTACTACCATGGTACACGAAGGTGGTCATGCCATTCATTCTTTCTTATCGCATAACTTGGAATTAAGTGCATTCAAAGAATATCCAACTGAGATTGCAGAAGTAGCTAGCATGGCAATGGAATTGTTTAGCATGAATCATTGGCAGGCTTTCTTCAATAATGAAGCAGATTTGCAACGTGCCAAAGAACATCAGTTAGAGCGCACCATCACCATCTTCCCATGGATTGCCATCATCGATAAATTTCAACATTGGGTATACGAGCATCCTACGCATACTGTTGAAGAAAGAACAGCTGCTTGGATGAGCATCCTGAATGAGTTTTCTACCAATAGTATTGATTACACCGGCTTAGAAGCTTTCCGCGAAATAGGCTGGCAGCGTCAATTGCATTTGTTTGAAGTGCCCTTCTATTATATCGAGTACGGTATTGCACAATTGGGGGCAATTGGTTTGTGGATGCAGTATCAACAAAATCCTGATCAAGCCATTCATAACTATGTGCAGGCATTGTCCTTAGGTGGTACGAAAACATTACCTGAACTGTATGCAGCTGCGGGTGTGGAATTCAATCTCTCGCCTGATTACATCAAAACATTGATGGAGTTTACCGCAGCAGAAATGGAGAAACTATAAAATGAAAATCCCCGCTGAATAGCGGGGATTGTTTTATGCTTTCGGTTCATTTGGTCTCTGTGGGCCACGATTACCACCGGGTCTGTTCCCTTGTTGTGGTGGTCTTTGCTGTGGTGGTCTGTTGGGTCCGCCTTGCTGTGGCTTATTGCCTGGTTGTTGTGGACGCTGCGGTTGATTAGGTCTTTGCTGTTGTGGTCCGCGAGTCGCTTGTCCGCCACCTTGTTGCGGCGGTCTATTGTCTGGTCTGCGGTCACCAGCACCGCGTTGTTCACGGTCACGATCGCGGCGCTTTTTGCTATTGCGTTCCAAACTGCGCAAGCTGATTTGTCCTACCACATCCACAAAAGCAGGTTCTGCTTCGCGTGGTTTGCTGCTCACCACTTCTACAGGTTGCAGTTCTTCTGGTCTAATGCCTTGCGCATTCAAACGCTTGATTTCTTTCACACGCTGAATGGTGAGTGGGTATTGCTTATTGCTATCAGGCAACACATACCACATCAGGTTCTTGAAAATATCTTTTTTGATAAGGTTGGCACGGCCACGAGCTGTTTCAATGTATTCTGCATTATCTGGGAAATGCTGCAAAGCATCCAGATAAGTATCGAGTTCGTAGTTCAAACAACATTTCAAACGGCCACACTGTCCGCTCAATTTGGTTTGGTTAATACTCAGGTTCTGGTAACGAGCAGCAGTGGTATTCACACTCTTGAAATCATGCAACCAAGTGCTGCAACAGAGTTCACGTCCGCAAGAACCAATACCGCCTACTTTAGCAGCTTCCTGGCGGATACCAATCTGGCGCATTTCCACCTTTACTTTAAAGTCGGATGCGTATTGCTTAATCAGTTCGCGAAAATCTACACGATCATCAGCAGTATAGAAGAAAGTGGCTTTCTTACCATCTGCCTGCAATTCCACTTCTGTGAGTTTCATCTGCAGGTTCAGGCTGCGGGCAATCGCGCGGCTACGTGCCAGCATTTCTCTTTCGCGTCCTTTAGACGTGCGATAGATTTCAATATCTCTTTCAGAAGCTTTGCGCAGAATTTTTTTCATCTCAGGGTTGAACTCATCCACGCCGCGCTTTTTCAATTGCAGACGAACCAGCTCACCGCTCAGATTTACTTCGCCCACATCAAAACCACCCGCACCTTCTACAGTAACGAGCTCGCCTTTTGCGAAATATTGTAAAGTTGGATTACGGTAAAATTCTTTACGGCTTCCTTGGTTAAAGCTAATCTCTACTACTTTGCAGGAACTTTCGGGGTCGCTGAAAGGCAGGTTCATCAGCCAGTCGTGCACGTTCAAGCGGTTACAACCGCCCGTGCTGCAACCTCCGTTGCTTTTACATCCATTGGGTTTCCCCGTTCCACAAGATCCACAGCCCATATTATCAGGTTACAATGGTTAAAATTATAGGGCAGGTGGTGGTACCGGCTGTTGAATAGCCATCATCTGTTGTTGTGTCACTCACTGCACCGTTCGGTACAAAGCCCGGCAGGCAATCGAGAGATATATGAAGTAACGAGGATGATTCGCTTTCTGCCACACAGTTGCCTGTGTTGTTCCAAACGCACCTAGCCATTATGCCGGCCAAACCGGCGTCACTGAGCCAAAATTAAGGTTTTGTGCTGAATGATGTGGTAAAGCCGGATAGTGAGGGCTTGAAACAACATTTTAGGGTTGGCGTTGCGTTCTACGTAGTAAGCAGCTTTGTCTAAAGCATTGGCCATGGCCTCCTGCTGACTTACAGAGGCAATTTTATTGATACGTTGGGCAAAATCCTTCTCATGATCTGCCATTTGCACCCTTTCTGGTCCCATAATGCGGATACGGATGCTCTGTTCAATTAGGTGCACAAAGTATTTCAAGAACTGCTTTTGCTTTTCCCGGCCAAGTTTGCTGATTTCCTCGGTAAACTTGATCTGAGCCACGGGCCCATTGCGCAAAGTGGCATTCAGCCATTCGCGCAGTAGACTCTGCCAGTCTTCCTCCGCATGTTGCATCAACTGCAGGGCTTCACGATAATTACCATCTGCTATGGCAGCAATCTGACTCGCTCTTGCCGGTTCAACTTGAGCTCGGGCAACCAAGGCTCCGGCAATGACATCTTGCTCCAAAGCAGGTACGCGCACCAATTGGCAACGGCTTAGAATGGTAGGTAGTATTTGCTCTTCGTTTTCTGCTACCAGAATAAACAAGGTATTGGCCGGTGGTTCTTCGATCAATTTCAAGAGCTTATTGCCTTCTTTGCCCAAGTATTCCGGCATCCACATCACCAATACCTTATAAGCACTTTCGAAGCTCTTCAGGTTGAGTTTGCGGATGATATCGTTACACTCTTCAGCAGTAATATTACCCTGTCTGTTCTCTGCACCAATGAATTGTAGCCAATCGTACACATTGCCATAAGGATAGAGTTTGATGAACTCTCTCCACTCACTTAGATAATCTGCGCTGGTAGGTTTATCACCCGGCTTCTTCGTAACTACGGGATAGGAAAAATGTAAATCGGGGTGAATGAGTTGTGCTGCCCTCAGGTAAGCAGGCAGTTCAGCAATTTGGTCGGGTAGCAGCAAAGTATCAGTTGCTGGTTCTTCTGTTTCAATAGCAGAAAAACCGCCAAACAAATCTGCTGCCATCACTTTTTCTTTTGCAGCAGGTAAGCTTACTACATACTGCGCAAAAGCTAGCGCCAGCGGTAGGGTGCCATTACCTTCCTTACCCAAAAAGAGTAGGGCATGGCTTAAGCGGTTGTGCTGCACCATTTCTGTAAGGTGGTGCTTTACTTCCTCGTGGCCTATGACTTCGCTGAACAGCATAGCGACGAAATTAAAGGCTGCAATATTTTCTACTGATTTTTTTTAGCACAGTTGAATATAAAAAACACCCGCAATCTTGCGGGTGTTATACATATGCTCATTTTAAAAACTTCATAATCTCATCGCTGTCGGGGGCAGTTCTGCTGGGGAAGTAAGCTATCATCTTGCCGTTTTCATCCAACAAAAACTTATTGAAGTTCCATTTGATATCAGCATCCAATACACCATTCTCAGATTTGTTGCATAACCATTTGTAAATGGGGATAGCTTTGTCACCCTTCACATCTACGCGTGTCGTTAAAGGGAAGGTTACGCCAAAATTCTTTTCGCAGAAGCTGGCAATTTCTTTGTCATCTTGGTATTCCTGTCCACCAAAATTGTCGGAAGGAAAACCTACAATCACCAGTTTGTCTTTATTGGCTTTATACAAAGCTTCCAGTGATTTGTACTGAGGGGTATAGCCGCACATAGAGGCGGTGTTGACAACAAGGATTTTCTTGCCTTTAAACTTCGAAAAATCAATTTCTTTTCCGTCGATTGATTTGATCTTAAAAGCATGGATAGAACCAGGAGGTGCAATAAAGGAAAGCATAGCAGCAGCAAATAAGGTGAGGCATGACGCCATAAATATTCTTTTCATATGCCTATTTTTTACAAATAACAGGGAAAAAAGCAAATGGTTGCAGGCTTTTTGATGAACTAAATTGTCCAGGCTACGGCGGCAATGCTGAGTTGGGTATCTGGAACAGCTAATATGATTTCACCACAGGCTTCCAATGTTGCGCCAGTGGTGATGACATCATCTACTAATAAGACATGTTTCCCTTGTATGGCTGCAGTATCCCATACACGAAAGCTGCCCTGCATATTCTGCCACCTGCTTAATCTGTTTTTGTTGGTTTGCGTTTCGGTGTGCATCGTTCGTTCCAGTACATGGGTTAGAACAGGCTTCTGCCAAACCTCACTAATGCCTGTACAGATTTCAGCCGCCTGGTTATAGCCACGGATATGCAGTTTTTTAGCATTTAATGGAAGGGGTAGTAATACATCGATGCTTGCATATAAAGGTGATTCAGCCAGCATATAGCCAATATATCTGCCTAAGACTTTTCCTATTACCGGTTGTTGTTTGTATTTCAGTTGTTGCAAGAGCTCTTGTAACAAACTCTCTTTGGTATAAAAATAGCCGGCACCTGCTTGTACAATGGGTATGCGGCCGATAAAGCTCGCGGCTACCGGATTATCAGTTTGTTGAAAGAAACCTGTTTCAGGTAAACTTAGTTGACATCTTGCGCATAGACTCGTATCATATGGCAGCGCGTCTGTACCGCAACCAAAACAATAGTGCGGAAACAACAATGAACGCAAGTCTTGAAGCAAGGTGAGTGGCATGCTTCAAATTACACAGCATCATTTTCCTCTAAGCTATTGCTTAAAACAACTGTCTATACACTTCATCTACACGACCCAATGCAATGATCTCTATCTTGAAGTTTTTCGGGTCGAAGGATTTTTTGTTGTAACGAGAGATGATGATTTTTTCAAAACCAAGTTTCTCTGCTTCTGCAATGCGTTGTTCAATTCTGTTTACTGCACGTATTTCGCCATTCAAGCCAACTTCACCTGCAAAACAAATTTGTTGTGGTAGTGGAACGTCTTCATACGAAGAGAGTAGCGCACAAATGATGGCCAGATCAGTAGAAGGGTCTTCTACTTTTAAGCCACCGGCAATATTCACAAATACATCTTTCATGCTAAACTGGAATCCACCGCGTTTTTCCAGAACCGCCAGCAGTAATTGCAATCTGCGTAAATCCAAACCACTCACGGTTCTTTGTGGTGTGCCGTACACACTTTGGGTAACAAGGGCTTGTATCTCCATCAACATTGGGCGCATACCCTCAACAGTTGCTGCAATTGCAGAGCCACTTAGTTGTTCTTCACGTTGTGAGATCAATATTTCAGATGGGTTACTTACGATGCGCATACCAGCGCCTGTCATTTCATAGATACCCAATTCAGCTGTGCTGCCAAAGCGATTCTTCAGTGTGCGCAGAATACGATATGCATAATGTCTATCACCTTCAAACTGTAACACCGTATCCACCATGTGTTCTAGAATCTTTGGTCCGGCTATGCTACCATCTTTGGTGATATGACCAATCAAGAAAACCGGTGTGGATGTTTCTTTTGCAAATCTTTGCAACTCTGCAGTGCATTCCCTGATTTGTGATACACTGCCTGCAGGTGAATCAATTAAGTTGGATTGTAATGTTTGAATAGAGTCTACAATCACCAGATCAGGTTTCAGTTTTTTGATTTCCTGAAAAATGGTTTGTGAAGCTGTTTCAGTGAGTAGGTAAAAGTTGGCATGTTGATGCTGAATTCTATCTGCACGCATTTTAATTTGCTGCTCACTTTCTTCTCCGCTGATGTATAAAGTTTTCAGTTGCGTAAGTTGTAAACCGTTTTGCAAAAACAAAGTACTCTTACCAATGCCTGGTTCACCTGCAACCAAAATAATACTACCGGGAACAATGCCTCCACCTAATACGCGATTGAGTTCAGTATCTGCAGTGATGATTCTTTTTTCTTCAGAAGAATCTACATCTCGAAGTGCAACCGTTTTTGCTTGCTTTTTTTCTTCTTTATAATCATCCCAACCTTGTTTGTTCTGTTGGCCTTTGTCGATGATTTCTTCAATGAATGTATTCCATTGTTGACAAGAAGGACATTTACCTAACCATTTGGTACTTTCATAACCACAATTGCTACAGAAAAAAGCAGATTTCACTTTACTCATAAGGTGCTAAAGATACAGATCAGGAAAGGGTCAATTGATTGGATTCTACAAAAGCAAAAGGGCCAGCAAAACTGCTGACCCCCTTACTTACTAACCCATTAAATTCTGCCACTAAATTACAATTCTGGAGCAGTTTTCAAAATAAATTTTTGTCACCCTTGCCTGATTTTCCGACAAGTAAATTCATGATTTCCAGATGAAAATCTGCCCTAAGGCAAATTGGCAGATAATTCTTAATTAATTGATAGTTAATAAATTAAGCGCTCTGTAATTAGATTTTCAATACTATTTGACAGCCCGGAATGAACTGGTCGTAAATTTGATATGATCTATTCTAAATCATTGTGTTATGAATTCTATTATGTTGGTCTCGCTGATTTTTGTAGGCATCAGTATGCTGGTTTCCATGCAGCTAAAATCAAAGTTTACGCAGTACAGTCAGCAGCCCTTGGCTGCCGGCTTAAGCGGTAAGGAAATTGCAGAAAAAATGCTCAGAGATAATGGCATTTACGATGTGCAGGTTGTTTCTGTAGATGGCTTCCTGAGCGACCACTATAATCCTGCCAATAAAACCGTAAATCTGAGTCCCGAAGTATATAGTGGAACGAGTATTGCAGCGGCAGCTGTTGCTGCCCATGAATGTGGGCATGCTGTTCAGCATGCTACGGCCTATACTTGGTTGAATATGCGCAGTAAATTGGTACCGGTGGTGCAATTTAGCAGCAGTATTGTGCAGTGGGTATTATTGGGCGGTATATTGGCGATTAATGTGTTTCCTTCTTTATTATTGATTGGTATTGCACTTTTTGCCATGACAACTTTGTTTTCTGTAATTACCCTGCCGGTTGAGTTTGATGCCAGTAACCGGGCTTTGGCTTGGTTGGGTAATGCAAATATTACAAGAGGGCAGGAGTCAAGTGGGGCAAAGGATGCGCTAAAGTGGGCGGCTATGACATATGTGGTTGCTGCTGTGGCGTCAATTGCTACATTAGTTCAGTATATCCTGATCTTTTTGGGCAATAGAGATAGAGATTAACTTTTTTAACAGATTCTATAATTTTCAGGAGGCTACGGCCTCCTTTTTTTATAGATGAGCGGCATGAACATATGTTAGTTTTATAATTTATTTGTGCTGAATCAGTGATAAAACAAGTGGATTATGCGCCATTTGCTCTGTTTGTTATTGATTATCAATATTTTATAGTAAAAAATATTTATCTGTCCTTGATGCAGCATTTGTTCATAAATGCCTGTCTTTTTTTTGTTAAATTATTTCTAAGGGCTATATTTGGCTCCATTCTAAACAAAATGCACATGAGAAAAAAGCTACTGCTCGGCTTTTGTGCCATGGTTTTGTCTATTGCCATGTTTGCACAAACAGTCGTAGTAACCGGAAAGGTTACTGACGAGAAGGGTGCCGCTCTCGCTGGCGCCACAGTCAGGGAAAAGAACACCAACAATGCGACCAGTGCGGGTGCTGATGGTTCCTATTCCATCAAAGTGAAACCCGGTACAAAACTGGTAATCAGCGTGGAAGGTTATGCAAACAAAGAACTTACTGCTAAAGCAGGTGGTGGCAACGATGCATCGCTCGTTGTGGATACCAAGAACCTGACCGAAGTGGTTGTAACAGCTTTGGGTGTGAAGCGTGAAAAGAAAGCTTTGGGTTATGCGGTAGCTACCGTTGACAAAAAGCAATTAGAGCAGCGTCCCGATGGTGACGTGGTTCGTCTGTTAAATGGTAAAGCGCCAGGTGTGGATATTGGTGCAACCAGCGGTTTGTCTGGTTCAGGTACCAACATCATCATTCGTGGTGTATCATCAATCTCTGGTGATGCAACGCCTTTATTCATTGTAGATGGTGTACAGTTTGATGGTTCTACCAACGCACAATCTGATTTTCGTTATGGTAACCAAACATCCAGCCGTTTCTTGGATTTGGATCCAAACAACATTGAAAGTGTAAACCTATTGAAGGGTTTGAGTGCGACTACACTCTATGGTGCTCAGGGTCGTAATGGTGTGGTATTGATTACTACTAAAAATGGTGCGAATACCCGCGTTAACAAGAAAACAGAAGTAACTGTTAACCAATCGTTCTTTACCAATACGGTAGCAAACTTGCCAGAGTATACAGATAAGTTTGGTGGTGGTTTCGATATGTCTACTGGTTTAACTTTCTTTAGTAACTGGGGTGCGCCTTTCAAAACTCCACCTGTTCGTGTAAACCACCCATATAACCAGCCAGGTCTTGCAGGTGCTTTTCCTGAGTTCCAGGGTCAGACTTATGAATACAAGCCCTACAGAAATACAGTTAAGAATTTCTTCCGTCAGGGTGCAATCAGTACTACTTCTATCAATATGAAAGGAAGTGTCGGTGGTGTTAACCTGAGTGCAAACTATTCTTATTTAGATGATAAGGGTTTTACACCTGGTAATAGTGTTAACAGAAATACTTTTGGCATTGGTGGTAATGCAAAGTTGAACAACAACATTACATTGAATGCTACTTTCAACTTTGTAAACACTGATTTCAAATCACCCCCTAACTCAGTAAGCTTTGGTAGCTCTGCTGCCAACGGTTCTGGTGTATTCGCTGACTTGATGTATACACCACCTGCGGTTGATTTGATGAATTTACCTTACAAGAATCCATTAACTGGTGGTTCTATTTATTACCGTCCTGCTAACGATATTCAAAACCCTCGTTGGACGGTTGAGAACGTGTTAACTGGCCAGAAAGTGAATCGTACCTATGGTCAGATTTCAGCTAAGTATGATGTGTTGAAAAACCTGAACCTGACTTATCGTTTGGGCTGGGATAATTTCAACACATTTGATTACTACTATCAGAACAAAGGCGGTGTGCAAAACCCATTGGGTTTCATGCGTACAGTTAACGCGCAAACCACTATCTGGGATCATTACCTGATTGGTAATTATCAAACAGATATTAATGAAGACTGGAACGTTACTGTTGAAGCAGGTGTCAACTCACGTGAGCGCCTTGATGATCAAACAGGCGTAGCCAGCCAACAGCAAATTATTTTTGGTTTGTTCAATCATGGTAACTTCATTAACCAGGCTTTCCGTGGTGAAGATGGTAGTAACCTGAATGGCAGATCTAGTGAGCAACAAATTGGTGTGTTCACACAAGGTTCATTCGGTTATAAGGATTATATGTACGTAACACTGGGTGGACGTAACGATTGGGTTTCTACACTTGAAGCTCAAAACCGTTCATTGTTCTATCCTTCTGCCAGCGTTTCATTTATTCCTACTTCTGCTATTGCTTCTTTGCAGAATAATAAAATCATTAACTACGCAAAAGTTCGTGCTGGTTATTCAACCAGTGCTCGTTTCCCAGCGCCTTACAGAACTCGTCAGGCCCTGAATGTAAACGCTAATGCTTTCGTAGATAGAAATGGTACTGCATTAAACACGAACTCAATTCCTAACCGCTTGCCTAACCCTGATTTGAAGCCAGAGTTGCTGCAAGAGTTTGAAATTGGTTTGGAAGGTCGTTTCATCAATAACCGTTTAAGCGTTGACTTCACTTACTACAATCGTGTTTCTAAGGATCAGATCCTGACTCAGGCACTGGATCCAGCAACCGGTTATACAAGTAAAGAAGTAAACGGTGGTGACGTATCTAACAAGGGTATTGAACTGCAACTGGGTGTTACTGCTATCAAGAACAGAAACTTCAGCTGGCAGATTGATATGAACTATACACGTAACCGCAGCATGGTAAGTAATCTGCCATCTTCTATCAAGCAGATTCCTGTAGCAGGTTATCCTGATCTGGGTGCATTTGCGATGAATGGTCAGCCTTTGGGTGTTATCCAAGGTTATTATGTTCAGCGTGATGCAAAATCTGGTCAGCGTGTAGTAAACAGTGCTGGTAACTATATTTCTTCAAACGAAATCGGTATCATCGGTAACCCGCTGCCTTTGTGGAAAGGTGCTTTGATCAATACAGTAACATACAAAGGACTTAGCTTCCGTATGCAGTGGGATTATACGCATGGTGGTGATATTTACTCTACTACTGTTCGTTCACTGCTGGCTCGTGGTGTAACTAAGGATACTGAATTCGACAGATATGCACCAGTTATTCTGCCAGGCGTATTGGAGAATGGTCAGCCTAACAATATTCAGACATCTGCTACCAACGCTTACTTTGCCAACTTCGGTTTTGGTGCAAACGATATGAGTATTTGGGATGGCTCTGTAATTCGTTTGAGAGAAATGTCTTTGTCTTATGCAGTTCCTGAAAGTGCATTGAAGAAAATGCCTTTCGGTGGAATTTCTTTCACGATCTCTGGTCAAAACCTGTGGTACTTAGCACCTAATTTCCCTAAGTATAGCAACTTCGATCCAGAAACATCCGGTTTGGGTGTAGGCTCTTACAGAGGTTTGGAATTCATTACTGGTCCTTCTTCTAGAAGAATTGGTGCCAGCATCAGAGTAACCTTTTAATCACCTAAAATCTCGAAACAATGAAACTATTTAAGAAGATAATGATGGTTGCCGGGGTTGCAGGTCTTGTTGCAACGGCTTGTAACAAGAAGTTCGACGCTATGCTGGAGAACCCCAACCAACCACTTCCTGCGCAAGCAGATGCTGATTTATATGTAAACCAAATTCAGCTGGCATTCCCTGGTTATTTCGATGCAGTTCAATCTTTTGGTGCTGAATTCACTAGACAGTCAGCTTTTACTGGTGCTAACTACACCAATGGTTACTCACCTCAGAGTTATTCAGGCACTTGGTCATC
This sequence comes from Chitinophagaceae bacterium, assembly GCA_019745155.1. Classification (GTDB taxonomy): domain Bacteria; phylum Bacteroidota; class Bacteroidia; order Chitinophagales; family Chitinophagaceae; genus JAFLBI01. The sequence continues at coordinate 219,748 of JAIETM010000007.1, forward strand.
TGCTTATACAAGTATTGTTAAGAACGCAGATGCCTTGATTGAACTGGCTGCTCCAAGAAGACAGACTTACCATGTGGGTATTGCGTATATCCTGAAAGGTTATACAATGATGACCATGGTAGATTGCTTTGGTGATGTGCCTTATACAGAAGCCAATAAGGGTAATGCAAATACGAACCCCAAATTAGATCCAGGTAAGAATGTCTATAATGCTGCTATTGCATTATTGGATTCTGGTATCGCCAATATGGGTCGTACACCATCTACCAATGTTGCAAATGATATGTATTATGGTCACCTCAGCTCAACTGCAACACGCAGAGCTGCTTGGGCAACACTGGCTAAAACTTTGAAGCTGCGTGCTTACCTGAATCTGCGTTTAACAGATGCAGCTGCCGCTACTGCTGGTATCAATGCGTTGATTACTGGTGGTGATTTGATTGATACAGATGCTGAAGATTTTACTTTCCGTTATGGTACTCAGCTGGCTAACCCTAACACACGTCACCCTCGCTACAATGATGGTTACCGTGCTTCTGGTGGTGCCCGTGGTTATATTGGTACTTATTTCTTACATGCAATTGCTGTTGAGAAGATTTTAGCTGGTCAACCAAGAGACCCACGTCGTGAGTTTTATTTCTATCGCCAAGCATTTGCTCCAGGTTCTCAGTCGCAGCAACCTTGCGCTTACAATGCAGCGCCAGGACATTATGGTCCAAACGATCCATTCTGTTATACAGCATCTGGTCACTGGGGTCGCGATCATGGTGATAACAGTGGTATTCCTCCTGATGGTGCTCAGCGTACAGTTTGGGGTATTTATCCTGCTGGTGGCAAGTTTGATGATGTATCTGCTACAGCTGTTGGTATCAACGATGGTGCAAAAGGTGCCGGTATTCACCCAATTTGGATGTCATGGTTTACTGATTTCACCCTGATGGAAGCTGGTATCACTTTGTCTGGCGTTAACCTTACTGCAGCACAAGAGAAAGCTTATTTCCTGAGCGGTATCAACAAAAACATGGCACGTGTATTTGGCTATGGTGCAACAGTAGGTTTAGCAATTCCATCTGCTTCTTTAACAACAGCAGCTTCAAGACAGACTACTTATGTAAATAGTATGTCAAATCTTTGGGATGCAGCAGCAACAGATGCAGCTAAGCTGGATCTTGGTTTAAAAGAATACTATCTTACAACTTGGGGTAATGGTATCGAGTCTTGGAACATGTACCGCAGAACCAGCCGCCCTCGCGCTTTACAGCCGATGCTTGTGGCTAGTCCGGGTGCGTTTATCCGCTCATTCTACTATCCTGCAGACTTTGCTAACCTGAATACCAATGGTTCTCAGAAAGCAGGTCCTGGTGTGAAAGTATTCTGGGATACCAACCCTGATGCGCTGTTCTAAATGAATCATCACTAAACTATGAGTAACATGAAAAATAAATTATCATTCATCGTAGCGCTGGGTCTTTTCCTCTTCGTGATCGCTTGTAAAAAAGAAGGTCAGGATGTATGGAAGTATGAGAACCTCGCTCAGGGTGAAGTATTAAAATTTGACACACCAAATGCCGTTATTAATGGCAACTTGGATTATTCCAATCTTGCTGGTAGTTCTGTTTCTTGTAAAGTATACGCCTATGGTGTATTGAAAGCAACCAAGGTTGCCATCTATGCAAGTACAAGAAACAACACAGATACCACTACTTGGAGAAAAATCAAAGAAGTAACTTTAAACAATGATAAAGCAACCTTAACTGTAAGTGCTACAGAGCTGGCCACTGCTTTAGGTATTGCTACAAGTGCTTTGCAACCCGGTACACAGTACAACCTGTACAATCAGGTTATTACTGAAACAGGACAGAAGTTCTCTATCGCCAATACATTTAGCGATTATGAAAGTAATGCCAACTACAACCACGCTTTTCGTTGGACTGCCACTATCGTTTGTCCTTTCGTAGCCCCAATGGCTGGTAACTACGAAGTATTGCAAGATGATTGGGCTGACTGGAGTGCAGGTGATGTAGTGTCTATTTTGGATGGTCCTGGTGCCAACCAATTGAACCTGCGTAATGTTTACCCTGCTCCATTCTATGGTGTTGTGGTTAACCCATTGGTTGTAAACGTAAACGCAGCAACTGGTGCGGCTACAGTACCAAACGTTACTTACGGTAACTATACTGCATTTGGAAACGTAATTGCTAGTGCTTCTGGTTCTGGTTTCGTGTTCTCTTGTACTGGTACAATCACTTTGCGCCTAGCGCATGTGTATGGTGGTACACCTCAAGGAACATTGACACTTCGCTTGAAGAAGTTATAAATTTTTCTAGCATTAATATATTAAGGGTCGGCTTTTGCCGACCCTTTTTTTGTTTAACAACCACAGGTTTTAAATACAAAATGATCTGCAGCAGCTTTTGTTCTCAGCTATTTGTCTGTTTATACTATTAAAAATCAGCATTTTATAAAGGAATCGTCAATACATGAGTAATAATTCGATGTGTCATTTCTTCGTCATGGCGCATTTGAAATGCTAAATGTTTGACCTGTTTTTTATAAAATTGCCTCCTTTAAAATTAAACTTCAAATGAGAAAACTAACTGTAGTGCTAACCATGTTAGCTGCTTTGGCTTCGTTTGAGTTATTTGCTCAGACCAAAACAGTTACCGGAAAAGTAACCGACGGAAAGTCGGGAGCACCTATTGCCGGGGTAGCTGTAAGTGTTAATGGAAACAACGTGGCATTAACAGGTGAGGATGGTGCTTTCACTGCCAGTGTTCCTCAGGATGCAAAAAAGCTCCTCTTCAAATCAGTAGGTTACGACAATGTATCAGCCGACATCATCTCTGGAACATTGATGGTCAAAATGATGGCTTCAGACAAAAACCTCGAAGAAGTGGTGGTAACAGGTTATAAGTCTGCTCAAAAACGCAGCTTCGCAGGTTCTGCTGGAACCATCAAAGGTGAAGAAGTGGCTAATGTGCCCATCGCTTCATTCGATCAGGCCATGCAGGGTCGTACACCAGGTTTGATCCTGCGTGCCAACTCTGGTCAACCTGGTGCCAGCGGTAGTGCCATTATCAGAGGTAGAGGTTCTATCAACGGTAGTACTGAACCAATCTATATTGTAGATGGAATTCAAATTGCTGCTGCAGACTTCAGTCAGTTAAACCCTAACGATATTGAGAACATTTCAGTACTGAAAGATGCCGTTGCAACATCACTGTATGGTTCTAGAGGTGGTAACGGTGTTATCGTTGTATCAACTAAGCGTGGTTCAACCGGTAAACCTAAGTTGGAAGTAGATGTGTACACTGGTTGGTCTACACTGCCTGATTTCAACGATATGGAATTGATGAATACCAATCAGAAAATCGATTTCGAATTGAGAAGAGGTGGTACTTCACTTTCTTTCTATTCACCAAGAATGATCGACTCTCTGCGTGGAATCAATACCAATTGGTTCAATGAAATTACTCGCACTGGTCGTACACACAGTGTTAACGCAAGTGCTTCAGGTGGTAGCGATAAAACAAAGTATTTCGCTTCAGTAAACTACTTCACACAGGAAGGTACAGTACGTAATACTGGTTTCGACAGAATTACTGGTCGTATGAACCTGACTCAGGAAGCTGGTAATTTCACTTTCGGTATCAATACAACTGGTACTGTTTCTAATTTCACGAACACTTCAGAAGCCAATACCGGTATCGGTACGCCGCTGAATGCTGGTTTGTGGACAAACCCATATGAGCAACCATTTGTGCCTGGTCGTTATAACGCTGCCGGTAACTTTGTTGCTGGTGGAACAACTTTAACTCGCCCAAGATTGGCAGAAAGCTTCCAGCCTATTCCAACAACAGATCTTTTCTGGAACAACAACAAGAGTGTTGACCTGAGAGCGGTTGCGAATATCAACGCTGAATACAAGATTCCTTTTGTAAAAGGCTTGTCTATTAAAACTGTATACGGTATTGACTATCGTCAGTTTGATGCAAATGCTTTTGTGGATAGAAGAACGTACAGTGCTGGTTCTAACCCAAGACCTACTTCTGGTACTTTCGCTAACTTCAGAACAAGCTCTTTCGGTCGTTCTTTCTCAAAGAGCTCTCGTATTACGAACACCAACTCAATTAACTACTCCAGAACATTTGGTGAACATTCAATTGATGGTGGTTTGTACTATGAAACAGTTGATCTGAAAGCGAATAACAACAGCAGAACTGTATTCTTATTGGAGTCTCCATTCCAAAATGAAGCTGGTGCTACAATCAATTCAGATCTGTTGCCACGCGTTGGTGCAGGTGGTTCTGAAGCTTCTTTGGAATCTTATTTCGGATTAGTAAACTACGGTTTCAAGAACAGATATTTCATCACTGGTAATGTCCGTCGTGATGGTTCTTCTCGTTTTGGTGCTGATAAGCGTTACGCTACATTCGGTGGTGTAGGTGCTGCATGGTTAATCAGTGATGAGAAATTCATGGATGGTGTTTCAGGCTGGTTAAATCAGTTGAAGTTCAAGATCAGTTATGGTACTGTAGGTAACCAGGAAGGTATTGGTGCTTACCAGTCTCAAGGTGCAGTTGGTGGTCGTTTGTATAACGCTACTCAAGGTTCTACTGTTACTGAATTGGAGAACACAGATCTGCAGTGGGAATCTCGTAAAAAATTCAACACTGGTTTCGAATTCGGTATGTTTAACAACAGACTGAGCGGTTCTTTGGAAGTGTATAGCGAATTAACTGATAATCTCTTCCTGCCTGCAGAATTGTCTCGTACAACTGGTTTCAACACCCTGACAAGAAATATCGGTGCTGTTAGAAACAGTGGTGTGGAACTTGCAGTAAACTATGATATCGTAAGAAATAAGGATTTGCGTATCGGTGTTAACGCCAACTTTACTTACAACAAGAATGCTGTTGTACGTCTGACAGATCGTGATACAATCGTATCAGGTATTGTTGCACGTATCAAGGGTCAGCCAATTCAATCATTATTCCTGGTTGAGTATGCTGGTGTTAACCCACAAAATGGTAATGCGCAGTATCGTAAGTTGGATGGTACAATCACTGAAACTTACAGCATTAACGATAGAAAGATTGTTGGTAATGGTGACCCTGTTTACTTTGGTGGCTTTGGCGTAGATGCAAACTATAAGGGTATTGCTTTTTCTGCACAGTTCAGCTACTTCGGTGGTCAGAGCGCTTACAACAACGAGCGTAACAACCTGGAGAATCCAGACTACTATTACGATAACATGATTACAGATATGTTGACTGAATGGCAGAAGCCTGGTGATATCACCAGAATTCCTCGCCCAGGAAACCCATTTGTAGCCAACACTACAAGATTTGTTGAGAACAACTCATTCGTAAGATTGAGATCTGTAACCCTCTCATACAATATCCCAGCTAAAATTTTGAACAAAGCCAAGATGCGCTCTCTCATGGTGTATGCTTCAGGTACCAACCTGCTGACCTTCACCAAGTTCCGTGGTCGTGATCCTGAGTTCAACTCAGCTTCATTAACTGGTGCGCAGTATCCTGCATTGAGAACTGTTCAGGCAGGTGTAAGACTTGGTTTCTAATTCATCACAGTAGCATTAATAAAGAAATTGATTATGAAATACAATAGTTTCAAACTGGTAGTAGTTCTGGCAACTGTTTTAGGTCTGGGTGCTTGCTCAAAAAACCTGGAGTTAAAGAACCCATTCGGACTTACACCTACCAACGCGTTTACTGATCTCGCTTCTTTCGAGCGTCAGTTATCAGGTGTTTACGGCGCATTTGCTTCTGCCGATTACCACAATGGTTATACCATGGTAACGGATATCCTTACTGACGACTGTTATGAAACAACAGAGTCACTGGTGAACTTCAACCAGGTACACAACTGGCAGTATGATGCAGCTGACCGTCAGCGTACATTCTTCACCAGTATGTGGCGTCAGCCTTACAATACCATTCTGCAGGCAAACTATATCATCAATGGTATTGGTGCTTTCAAGAATGACAATGAGCGTTACCACAACAGAATCCTCGGACAGGCTTTGGCTGCAAGAGCGATTGCTCACTTCGATCTGCTGAAAGCTTATGCTGGTAACATCGATCGTAATAGCACAGCTCCTGGTATTCCTGTGAAAACAGATACCAAGATTACTTTCCCTGCAAGAAATACAGTGAAAGAAGTGTATGATGCTATCTATAACGACCTGAATCAGGCAATTACTTTATTGGGTAATACAGATGTTAGCATTAACTCTGCTACCAATAAAGGTGGATTAGATATCTGGGGTGCAAGAGCTGCACTGGCTAGAGTAGCTTTGTATGCTAAAGATTATCCTACTGCTATTACTGCAGCAACTGCGGTTATCAACCAATTCCCTCTGGCTACAAGAGCGCAGTTCCCTGGTATCTGGAATGATGCTAACAGCGCTGAAGTAATCTGGGCAATCAACAATAACAGTGGTGATCCAGGTAGTCCATTCCCAAGTGCAGAACTGATGAGCTTCCGCTTCAACAGAAATACATTTGGTGTATTGCCTGCATTGATTGCTACTTATGATACAACAGGATTCGGTGCTACTGGTACTGGTCGCGATATTCGCTTCACCAGCTATTTCTACCTGAGAAATACATTGGGTGGTGCTAATAACTGGGCCATCAGCAAATGGCGCGGTAAGGGTACTTCTGCAGATAACCTGGTAAACTTCAAAGTTTTCCGTGTTGCTGAAATGTACTTGATTCGTGCAGAAGCGCAAGCCTTATCAACTCAGGAGACTGCAGCTAATGCAGACCTGAATGCTTTGAAAGCAGCTCGTATCAGCGGATGGGTAAACCAAACGCTGACTGGTGCAGCTCTGGTGAACGAAATCGCTGCTGAGCGTAGAAGAGAGCTTTGCTTCGAAGGTCATCGTTGGTTCGATCTGAAGCGTACAACACGTGTGGTGAACAGACCACTTACAGGTACTGGTAACCCTAACGCGCAAGTACAAACTTCTCTGCCAAGCAGCAGCCACCGTTGGGTATGGCCTATTCCTGAAGTAGAGGTTAGAGCCAATCCTAATATTGCACAGAACCCTAACTACTAATTGAGTATACACTGCAAATGAAAAAGCCATCCTGAAAAGGATGGCTTTTTAGTTGGGTGATCTTTTTAGAACTTAATTTCTTCCTCATGCTCATCAAAGAAATGAAATTCAATGAGGTGATAATTATTGTTCGCTACTGCTTTCAATTGTTTAGCACCATACTTGCGCTTCCACTTTTTCAGAATAGAGGTGAAAATACCTTTTGTTAGATGCGAATACACAATTGGGTTGACAGCTAATGTCAATTTCTTATGTGAATGCGTGAGCAGATAATGCAGTCGCTTTTCAATTTCGTCTTCCAGCAGCAAAGTAGAGCTTATTTTACCAGTGCCATTACAAACCGGACATACTTCAGCCGTATTGATATTCATTTCCGGCTTCATGCGCTGTCTTGTGATTTGCATCAAACCAAACTTTGATACCGGTAGTACCGCATGTTTAGCACGATCGCCACGCATAAAACCTTCCATCGCTTCCTGCAGCTTACGCTTGTTCTCAGGTAGCTTCATATCAATGAAATCAACTACGATGATACCGCCAATATCTCTGAGTCTCAACTGACGTGCAATCTCCGCAGCCGCTTCCATATTGGTTTCCAGCGCATTCTCTTCCTGATTATTACTGATACTTTTATACCCGCTGTTTACATCAATAACGTGCAAAGCTTCCGTATGCTCAATAATTAAGTAAGCACCGCTGGGCAGATTCACCGTTTTTCCGAAAGAAGATTTTACCTGCTTGGTAATACCATATTGATCAAACAATGGCTGTGCATTGTTGTGCAGGGTAACGATATCTGTTTTATCAGGGAATATCTTTTGTACGTAACTGCGCGTATCGTTGTAGAGATTCTTGTCGTTTACAACAATGCGGTTGAAATCATCATTCAGTAAATCGCGCAGAATGCTGGTTGTCTTATCCTGCTCGCTCATAATCTTAGCAGGTGCTTCTGCACCGGAAAGATTTGCCTGAATATTCTTCCAGGTTTCAGCCAGCGTCAGTAAATCCTGATGGAGCTCAGCAGTACTCTTGCCTTCTGCTGCAGTACGAACAATTACACCAAAATTCTTAGGCCTTATGGCTTCTACAATCTTATGCAAACGCTTTCTTTCTTCTGAAGAATGTATCTTCTTAGAAACTGCTACCACCTCATTGAATGGTGTGAGTACCACAAATCTTCCAGGCAAAGACAATTCGCAACTAAGCCTTGGTCCTTTTGCTGCAATTGGTTCCTTTAAAATTTGAACGAGAATATTGGGTTTGCCATTCAGTACTTCGTTGATCTTACCTGTTTTAACGATTTCGGGTTCAGATTGAAACTTCGCAAAATCAAAGCTGCCATCATGGTCATTCATGGCAAGCTGTGTGAATTTGATGATAGATCTAGCAAACGGACTCAAGTCTGTATAATGCAGGAATGCATCTTTTTCAAAACCAACATCTACAAATGCGGCATTCAGACCGGGAATGAGTTTCTTCACCTTACCCAGGTAAAGATCGCCCACAGCAAAGCTTGCATCAGCTTTTTCATGATGCAGCTCCATGAGCTTTTTTTCTTCTAGCAATGCTATTTCCACTCCGCCTGGAGCAGCATTGATGATTAATTCTTTATTCACAGAGTTCTGTAACTTTTTAATATAAAACACAGAGCCCGCTAACGCAGGAGCCCGCACAAAACACTATTACCGTTTTACAGTAGCCACGAGGAAGGGAAAGGAAGTTACAGAAAGGAAGAGGAGTGTGGCCAACCGTCAGATAATGGTGATGCCCCTGCAAGCGCAGGGGCAAGACTTATATAAGGTTCAGATAAGTAATGAATTACTTATTCTTCTTCTTATGGCGATTCTTTCTCAGACGCTTTTTACGCTTGTGCGTAGCGATCTTATGACGCTTTCTCTTTTTACCGCAAGGCATACGCTGTGCTTTTAATCAGTTAAACAATAAGGTTTATTTTCTCAGTTCGATGATGCGTTTATCCAGCTCTTGTCTGATTTCCGCATAATCAATCTTTTGCTTGGCTTTTTCATACCAATCGGCTGCTGTTTTCTTTTCTCCCTTCAGTTCATAAACTTCGGCAAGATTGAAAATGGCATCCAGATTATTGGGTTCCAGTTTGGTAACAATCAAAAAACGCTCGATAGCTTTATCGTACTGTCCGCTGATCTTACCACCCAGACCAAGAATCATCTGTCCGTAAGCATTATTTGGGTTCTTCTCTACTATCTGTCTGATTGGTAAAATTCCCTCCATCGGGTTGGAAGAAATATTGCCCAGAATATAGCAGGCACCCAATCCAATCTTGCTGGAATCATTCGCAGGATTGATGCTTAGTGCTTTTTCAAATAACTCTTTGGCATTGCCGGCAAGCCATTGCTGGAGTGCCGGATTACCCGCTGTCATTAGCCTATCTAAATACAGACGGGCGGCAAAGGTGAGGCTTTTTTCAGAATTTTCCAACTTAGCAGCAGATCCAGTATAGATGGCATAGGGCTCAAATGCTTTTACGGAATCAGACCAAAAGCGCGCTAATTGATGGTAAGTATGAATTTGCTGGTCCTTTACATCGCCTCTTTTCACCTCATTCTCCAGCTTCGTAATGGCCATTGACTGAGAACTGCTCAGATTTTTCTTGTATTCAGCAAGAATTGCCTCGTCGGTTAGACTGTGATTGTCAGTGTGTTGCGCTGATTGGGTTGGGGCATTGCCACGCTTAGCAGGTGGAACTGTATTACCAAAGAAGTAGAGGAGTACAAATAATAAGAATCCGCCACCAACCAGAAAGTATTGTTGTTTTTTCACTTATGCCGTTTGCGCAAATTTATTCGCTACGGCGTTTGCTTTTCACTTCGCTGACAAATTCTTTTGCTGGCTTGAACGCAGGGATATAATGTTCAGGGATTTCTACCGCAATATTCTTCTTGATATTACGACCGATTTTGGCTGCGCGCTTCTTAGTAATAAAGCTGCCAAAGCCCCTGATATAGATATTCTGCCCATTGGCAAGACTTTCTTTTACTTCTTTGAACATTGTTTCCAATGTAACAAGTACGTCTACCTTAGGAATACCCGTTTTGTCAGAGATTTGATTGATGAGATCCGACTTGCGCATAGTAGGGTTATTTTTGTTTACTGTATCTGATCAGGATACAACTTAAAATAAAACAAATAGTTTGAAAAAAGCAAATAAAATGGGCAAATTATTTTAAATGTTACTAGTTGATTGTTAGCCCCTTCAGAAAGTATTACGGCAAATAATGCCCTCTTTTGTGTAAAAAATTTGTCGCATATTTCAACAAGTCTTGCCAGCACAGTTGTTATTTGCAAGTTGATATCACCCAATGAAAAAAAGAATCGCCCCAGCTTTATTAGCATGGCACGAAACCGAGAATAAGCGCGAAATGCCCTGGAAAGGGGAAAAAGACCCTTATAAGGTCTGGCTAAGTGAGGTTATTCTGCAGCAAACAAGGGTGGAGCAAGGGCTTGACTACTATCTCCGTTTTATCAAAAAGTACCCAACCTTGGAAAAACTAGCCAAAGCTAAGGACGAAGACGTGTTTAAGCTTTGGGAGGGATTGGGTTATTATAGTCGATGCAAAAACCTGCTTTTCACTGCCCGCTTTATTCAGCAGGAGTTAAAGGGGCATTTCCCGGATAATTATGCTAATCTCTTGCAACTCAAAGGCGTAGGGCCATATACAGCTGCAGCCATTGCTTCATTTGTCTTCAACCAACCTCATGCTGTTGTTGACGGAAATGTGTTTCGGGTTCTATCCAGGGTTTTTGGTATCAATACAGCTATCGACAGTACTGCGGGCAAACAAATCTTTGCCGAGTTAGCAGAAGCACAGTTAGATACCAAACAGCCCGGTTTGTACAATCAGGCTATCATGGATCTGGGTGCAACTGTATGTAAGCCCTTTCTTCCAACCTGCGATCATTGTCCATTGCAAAAAATTTGTACAGCTTATGCTACTGGTACCGTTCATAAGTTGCCTGTAAAAGAGAAAAAATTGCAAAAGAAACGTCGATGGTTTTATTATTTCATTTTGGAGCATGAAGGCAAATGGATGGTGAGCAAACGCGGTGCTGGTGATATTTGGGAAAACTTGAATGAGTTTATGCTGATTGAAAGCGAGTCGGCTCAGACATGGTCTGACAATGCCATTCAATCTCTGTTGAAAGAGCAACTAGGCATTCAGAAAGCTGAGATAGTCAGCATTTCAGCTGAACAGCGTCAGTTACTAACGCATCAGGAAATCAGGGGGCAGTTTATGCATGTTCGCTTAAAATCAGTACCCAAATCTTTGCAAAATCAGCAATGGCAGACAATTAAAGCGATTCGAAAGCTGAGTTTTCCCAAGTTTATTACGCAGTATCTCGATAATCGGGAAAAACTGCTCTTCCCTTAAAACAGGAAGTTTTTAGGCAGATTGTGCAGATGATTAAAAAAGGCTAATTTTAAGAACGACAAATTCATCTGTGGTCTAAAAACCAATTTTATGAGAGGCGTTAATCGAGTAATGTTGATAGGCAATCTGGGTAAAGATCCTGATGTACAACACCTGGAGGGCAATATCGCTGTGGCGAAGTTTCCATTGGCAACAACAGAAACGTATAAAGACAGATCTGGTAAACTGGTTTCTCAAACAGAATGGCATACGGTTGTCTTGTGGCGCGGACTAGCAGAATTAGCGCAGAAATACTTGCATAAAGGCAGCCTGATTTACGTAGAAGGTCGTTTACGTACCAGAAGTTGGGATGATAAAGAAGGCAATAAAAAATTTGCAACTGAAGTGGTTGGCGATAATCTGATTATGCTGGATAAGCGAGGTGATGGAACACATCATGGCGGTGCTACCGAGGGAATGGATGGTTACACCGGAGATGATGCACCACCTTTAGGCGATGCTGGCGAAAGCCTTCCATTCTAGTATAGGGTACAGCTGTATTTTTGTATCCTGTTTTTTCACCAAACACCTCGATTTTGGACGATCACTCGGTTATTACATCAAATTATTTAACACAGCTACTGTATGTAGCCATAGATACACAGGGTACCACCATGTTGGTACTCTTGCTATTTGTACTCTTGTTCTTATCCTTTGTTTTGTCAGGATCAGAAGTGGCTTTTTTCTCACTTACCTATAAAGACATCAATCTCCTGAAAACAAAGGAGCAGCCTGCGCTGCGCAGAATTGTAGATTTACTGGAAGCACCTAAAACATTACTGGCGTCCTTATTAATCGCTAACAGCTTTGTGAACGTGGGCATCATTATTATTTCGAATGTGCTCATTGATAATGTAATTGAATTCGAAAGGTTTAATGCAGTATGGGTGGAGTTTCTTATCAAAGTATTGGCTGTAACATTTATGCTCGTACTTTTTGGAGAGGTGATGCCTAAAGTACTGGCCACACAAAACAATATTCGCTTTGCAAAAGACTTTGGTGGTATTGTACAAGTTATCGCTTATGCAACCGCAGGTATGAGTAGGTGGTTGGTGAAATACTCAGATATTATTGAAAAGAAATTGGCTGATAAGCGAAGTGCCTCATACAGTTTAGAAGAACTGGATCATGCGATTGATATCACCAGCGATACAACTGCATCCGAGAAGGAGAAGAATATTTTAAAAGGCATTGTTAAGTTTGGCAATATTGCTGTGAAGCAAATCATGCGTGCAAGATTGGATGTGCATGGTGTTGAGTACGACAGTTCATTTGATTCTTTGGTGAAAGCTGTAGCAGATCTCAACTATAGCCGATTGCCGGTGTACAAAGATGATCTGGATGAAGTGGTGGGCATCATTCATACAAAGGACTTGCTACCTTATTTAGAGCAACCTGCAGATTTTGATTGGCATAAATTGATGCGTCAACCTTATTTCGTGCATGAGCAAAAGATGATTGAGGATTTGCTGAAAGATTTTCAGCAGAAGCGTATTCACTTTGCGGTAGTTGTAGATGAGTTTGGTGGTACCAGCGGTATTGTAACACTGGAGGATATTCTGGAAGAAATTATTGGTGATATCCGCGATGAGTTTGACGAAGAAGAATTGGGCTACAAGAAAATTGATGATACCAATTTCATTTTCGAAGGCCGTTGCATGATCTATGATGTCTGCAAAATCATGGAGATGCCCCTTGATACTTTTGATGGTGTTAAAGGTGATAGCGATTCCATAGCCGGCTTGATTTTGGAGATAGCGGGAGAAATACCTGCACAAGGGGCGATTGTGCCTAGTGGCGATTTTGAGTTTACGGTCTTGGAGGTGGAGAAAAACCGCATCCAAAAAATTAAGGTTTCCATACAACGTCAAGCCGAATCATGAGGGTAGATTTGCGCATGCGCTTTTTGATTCTGGCAGTCGTTTTTCTAATGGCTTGTAACAGCAGTTATACGCCGAGGCCACGAGGCTATTTTGCTATTGATTTTCCTGAGCGGGCATACCAGGTTTTCGATCAGCCAGGCTTCCCTTATAGGTTTGAATATCCTGTATACGCAAAAGTGTTACGCGATACTTCCTTCTTCGGCGAAGCCACAGAAAATCCATGGTGGATCAATATTGATTTTCCGCAGTTTGGCGGTAAAATTCATATCAGTTACAAAGCCATCGGTAATAACCAGCTCAATAGATTGGTGAATGATGCTTTTGTCATGACCAATAAACACAACCTCAAAGCCTATTCAATTGAAGATTCGCTGATGCGTAATCCTGCAGGAGTAGCAGGTGTTTATTTCAAAGTGGGAGGAGATGTGGCCACTGCACATCAATTCTTTCTAACTGATTCTACAAGACATTTTCTGCGTGGTGCGCTCTATTTTGATGCCACACCTAATGAAGACTCATTGCGGCCTGTAAATGCTTTTCTCCAGGCAGAGATGAAACACTTGATTCAGACATTTCGCTGGAAACAATAAGCCACCCTGTAAACACAGGATGGCTAAGGCAAACACTGATCAACCCTTTAGGGCATTCAGTCACATGTAGTACGCAGTTGCTGTGTCTATGTTACAAGCGTATATGTTAATCTTTTGTTTGCACAGACTGCGCATAGCGCCTGCTTTGCTTGTATCTTCGTGAGAATCCCGCATATATGATAGCAATTGATAATAAGCTGATCAGCGATGAAGTGGTTGAAGAGCAGTTTGTCTGTGATCTTGCCAAGTGCAAGGGTGGCTGCTGCGAAGATGGTGATGCCGGTGCGCCACTGGAAGATTGGGAGAAAAAAAAGCTGGATGAATTCTATACAACCATTCAGCCTTACATGACTGCAGCAGGTATTGCAGAAGTACGCAAGCAAGGCAAGTATATCTACGATAATGAATTTGGTTGGGTAACACCTACTATCAATGGTGGTATATGTGCTTACGGTAAAAAAGATGATTCCGGCACTATTCTGTGTGCTGTTGAACAGGCGTATAATGATGGCAAATTGGATTGGAAAAAGCCTATTAGCTGTCATTTATTCCCAATCAAGATTTCCAGAAGTGAGCTTGATCCTGATATGGAATATGTGAATTATGAACCAAGAGAAGATTTGTGTAGAGCCGCTTGTAAGCTGGGTACGAAATTGAAAGTACCTGTTTATCAATTTTTGAAAGATGCCCTGATCAGAAAATATGGGCAGGAGTTTTACGATACATTATCTGCTACTGCAGTCCACATGAAAAAATAAACCATGCGATCCACAGCTGCATCCTTTATTGCCAAGAGTACGATTAAAGCGCCCGATCTGGAACATCGACGTAAAATCAATTTCAATATTGGTAAGTACAATGCTACCGTGCCTTTGGGTAAACAACAGTTTACAGATGTAATGGCTGCACGTGAACAGGCAAAAAATATTAAGTGGGAAGCAGTAGAGCATCTCGATAAATATCTTCTACAGTTTGAAGAACAGATCACGAAGCGTGGTGCCAAAGTGCTTTGGGCTGAAACCACAGAAGAAGCACAGGAACATATTGGCAGGATATGTGCAGCTAAGAATTGCAAGACTTTGGTGAAGAGCAAGAGTATGGTGACAGAGGAAATTCACCTCAACGATTATCTTGAAGCTGCAGGTATTGAAAGTGTTGAAACAGATTTGGGTGAATACATTCAGCAATTGGATGGTGAACCGCCTTACCATATTGTAACGCCTGCCATGCACAAAAGCAAGGAAGATGTCGCCCGATTGTTTGCACATAAGTTGGGAACAGATCCCGCAGCTACACCTGAGCAGCTTACGCTGGTGGCTCGTCAGAAGCTACGTGAAAAATATGTTCAAGCAGAAGTAGGTGTAACCGGTGCCAATTTTATGATTGCAGATATTGGTGCTATTGCAGTAACTGAAAACGAAGGCAATGCCCGATTAAGTTGTGCCTGGCCTAAGACACATATTGTAATAGTGGGTATCGAGAAAATGATTCCTTCTTTGCAAGACTTAGCGCTATTTTGGCCTTTGCTCTCCACATTTGGAACTGGACAAAAAGTAACCGTGTATAATACCATCATCTCTGGCCCGCGTCAAGAAAATGAAACCGATGGCCCTGAAGAGATGTATGTGATACTGCTGGATAACGGCAGAACGAATTTGTTGGCTAAGCCACAGGCTAGAGAGGCGCTTTATTGTATTCGCTGTGGTGCATGCCTGAATGCTTGTCCCGTTTACAAGAATATTGGTGGGCATAGTTATGAGACTACGTATAGCGGTCCAATTGGTAAAGTAATCACACCGCATCTAAAGCCTATGAATGATTACCAACACTTAAGCTATGCTTCTAGCCTATGTGGTAATTGTACAGAGGTTTGTCCGGTTAGAATTAATCTCCATGAGATTTTATTGGACAACAGGCATGAAGCAGTAGTGGAAGGAAATAGTTCCATTACTGAACGTGTTGCCTGGAAAGCATGGAAAGCTGCCAGCATGAATCGTATGATGATGAATATGGGTAATGGACAGTTAAAGAACTGGGTGGTGAATAAGGTATTCAAAGGTTGGACTACCCATCGCGCTGAGTTGGACTTTAGTCAGCAGACTTTCAATCAGCTTTGGCGAAACAGAAAACAGTCTCAATAGATTGGTTCTGTATGCAACTCATATTAGTGAGCGGTTACGCTACATCGTGCAAACATTGTTTGGTGATGGATGTGTGATAACTGATTCAATAAGTGTCTATCAACAGACAATAGGCTTCCATATTAATTATTCAGATGAAATTTTCGCTATTGATGGTTGCCACATTCAACCGCATGGTTTATTAAATGAAAAAGGTATTCGTGCGCAAAATATTCATCTAGCACAATGGATGCATCTGCCAATTTTCTTTCCTACAGCCGGACAAATTCCATTCGACATTTTTGCTGCAGCTTTTTATTTGATCAGCAGGTATGAAGAATATCTTCCTTTTGAAGTTGATTCACTCGGTCGTTTTCCGCATTCAGCCAGTTTGGCTAGTCGTGCTGGATTCTTACATCGCCCATTAATCAATGAGTGGTTATTACAATGGAAAAAACTATTTCCGGAGTTGCAGTTGCAGCAAACTGCTTTTCAATTTCAGCCAACTTATGATGTAGATATTGCTTATGCTTATAAAGGCAAACCGTTTAGGATACAGTTGGTCAACATTTTTAGATCGCTGACACGTGCTGATTGGGATGCAGTATCAACACAATGGTTGGTTTGGAAAGGCGGGCAGCAAGATCCTTTTGATCAAAAAGATTGGTTTAGCAGCTTGCATCATCCTCAATGGCAACCCTTGTATTTTCTATTAGCTGCAAAGCAGCGATCCGAACTTGATAAGCAGGTTGATAGAAATGCGCAAGCGGCTTACTTGCAAGATATTGATGCAAATCAAGTTGGGCTTCATTCTTCTTCTCAGGCATTTCATGCTGCAGATATTTGGCGAGAAGAGGTTCAGTTTTTGTCTGCAAAATTGAACAGAGCTATTCGAAAGAACAGACAACATTATTTATTGCTCTCTTTACCTAAAACTTATCAGGAGCTAATTGATTTGGGTATTGATGAGGACTATTCTATGGGTTATTCTACGGCCAATGGATTCAGGGCTTCATATGCCCAGCCGTTCTATTGGTATGATTTGTCTAAGGAGCAGATCACAAGTTTGAAACTATTTCCATTCGTATGTATGGATAGTACTTGTATTTTTCAGTTGCAGCTATCTCCTGTAGAAACTTTACAGGAGTATTATTCCTATTTGCAAAAAATACAACAAGTGCACGGCTATTTTGCAATTGTGATACACCCACATTTGTGTATCAGTTCGCCATTTTTTGAAGGATATCGCCAGGCTTATACAAAATTATTACAGCGAGCAACTAAGACTTCTTGAGGTTTCTATTTACCAGGTACACGCCAAATAGGGTAATTAATGAGCCGATGATTAATTGTATGCTGATGTGTTCATCTAGTAAAATGCTACCAATTACAATGGCTACAATCGGATTGATGTATGCATACAATGCAGCCACGCCGGGATGCAGGTGCTTCATGGTATAGATAAAGGCAATAATGGCGAAGATGGATCCGGCACCAATCAAGTAGGCAATCACAGCCCATGAAACTGCAGGTATATCCATCAATGGAATATGTCCGCCAGGGATAAACGATAATCCGAAAATCAGGAATGAGCTGAAGAACATCTGCCAGCCCATACCGAAGTAGGGATTTATTTTTACCGTTTGTCTGGAAATCATAATAGTGCTGATGCTCCACGATAACATCGCAATCAGGGCAAGACAAATACCGAATGCATAGCCTTCAGGATGTTTGGCAAAAGCGTTTTCGTAAAAGACCACAGTAATGCCGGCAATACCGAGAACAATACCTAATAAGGATAGTAGATTGAGTTGCTTTGATTTGAAGTAGAAATGTTCGATCAACACTACACATAGTGGGTACAATGCGCCAATCAAAGCTGCAAGTCCGCTTGAAATGTATTGTAAACTCCAGGTGCTAAGACCATTGGCAAGTACAAAAGTGAAAATACTAAGCACGAAAAGTTGTACTAACTGCTTTTTGCCAGGAATAGCTTCCCCTTTCAACAAGAAAAAACCCAGAAATAAACTGCCACCAATGAATTGACGAATACTAGCCAATTCTAAAGGCGGTAAAGTAGATACACCAAACTTCATCGCTACCCAGGTTGTGCCCCAGAGCAAGCTGGTAGCTGCAAGTGCGAAATAAGCGAGTCGGTTGGTTGTATTGGGTTGGGTCAATCTATTTAGTGTTTGAAATGACGCATGCCTGTGATCACCATGGCCAGTTCGTTATTCACGCAATAATCAATGCTGTCTTTGTCTCTGATCGAGCCTCCCGGCTGAATGAATGCTGTAATGCCCGCACTATGTGCAATGCGCACGCAATCATCAAATGGGAAGAATGCATCAGATGCCAATACGGCACCGTTCAAATCAAAATTGAATTGCTTTGCTTTTTCAATTGATTGGCGAAGAGAATCGATACGGCTGGTTTGTCCGCAACCCTTACCCACCAGTTGCTTGTCCTTAATCAAAGCAATTGCATTACTCTTGAGATGTTTACAGATTAGGTTGGCAAAACTTAAGTCAGCCTTTTCAGCTTCCGTGCAGGTTCTGCCACCAACTTCCTTCCATTCTGTATAATTACCTTGATCGGTATCCTGTACCAGGGTGCCATTCAACAAAGACTTGCTTTGTACGCTAGCAATATGGCTATTACCCGTTGTTTGTAAAAGAATACGGTTCTTTTTGCTTTTCAATGTTTGTAAGGCAGCATCTTCAAATGCAGGTGCAATCAATACTTCAAAGAAGATTTCATTGATGGCTTCTGCAGTAGCAAGATCAACGGTTCCGTTTGTTACCAATACACCACCAAATGCACTTTCCGGATCGCCTGCTAAAGCAGCATCCCAACTATCTTTTACGGTGCTGCGTTGAGCAGTACCACATACATTGGTGTGTTTGATAATTGCAAATACATAACCATCATTGGTAGAAGGGAATTCCTGAATCAGCTGCAAAGCTGCATCCACATCTACCAGATTATTGTAAGAGAGTTCTTTGCCATTTAATTGTGCAAACAGTTCTGTCAAATTACCGTGGAAACTCGCTTGCTGATGTGGGTTTTCGCCATAACGCAATACTTGCTTCTGTGCGCTAGTTTGCTGCAAGGTTGTTTGCGGGTTGAAGTAATTGCTGATGGCGATATCATAATTCATCACCACTTCAAAAGCTTTTGCTGCAAATTGCTTACGCTGTTCAATTGTAGTGGTTCCGTTTTGTGTTTCTACTAAGGATTGTAATACCGCGTAATCATCCTTCGCTGCAACTACTACAACATCTCTGAAGTTTTTGGCTGCTGCGCGAATCATGGATGGTCCGCCAATATCAATTTTTTCGATGATGGCTTTTTCTTCTGAAGTGTTTTTGACGGTTTCTTCAAAGGGGTAGAGGTCCACAATTACCAAATCAATTTCAGGGATTTTGTATTGTGCCATTTCAGCCAAATCCTGTACTTCATATCTTCTGCCCAGAATACCACCAAATACTGCAGGATGCAAGGTCTTTACACGGCCACCTAAAATAGAAGGATAGGTAGTCAGGCTTTCCACTGCTACACATGGAATACCATTTTGTTCCAAAAACTGCTGAGTGCCACCGGTAGAATAAATGGTAATGTTCTGTTGGTGTAATGCCTGGGCAAGGGGTGCCAATCCATCTTTATAGAAGACAGAAATAAGGGCCGACTGAATTTTTTTTTGCATGGCTGGGTGTTTGAGGCTTGCTTCGCTAGAGGTCCATCACAAACGCACCTTTTTCGGGTACCGAATGGTGGCGCAAATGTAGTTTGTCGCAGTCTTTTTTCCAGTAGTTTATTTTCCATTGTGGGTTGCTACTATCAAAGACAATGACTTCAGGGCTGAAAACCTGTACCAAATCTTTGATATAGAGTTTTGGGTTACCGGTAATAATCAGCGCGTCAATCTTTTGTGGTCTTGCCGGAGGGTTGTTCAGATTAGCCTGATGCATAAAAACTACTGATTTTGTACTGGAAGACAGTAGGTTATGTTCCCATTTCACGGAAGATAGTTTTCCGGGTTTTACTTGGTAATGGGTGCGAATTGGTCGAACATATTGCTGATACAATTGGGCATCCTGCCAGATAGCGCTATCACCAATCAAGGCAAAATGCCGCCCTTCGGTAATCATGGCTAAGCCTGTTTTGGGAAGATTGCAGACCACAAGCTGAAATTGTTGCTGGTAGTTTCTTTGATTGATGGAATGAAGTGCCAGCATGCTACAAAGGGAAACTATGGATGCCCATCGATATGTAGCCCTTTTCCATATTAGCCAAGCTGCTGCACTAGTGATGAGTAAATAGATCAGTACCAACATGGGTATGCTTAGGTTGATATGATCTGTTAGGGCTCCGGGTAATTCAGCAATCTGTTCTGTTATTGTATTCATGAATTGAATGCAATCATCTATACATTTTCCTAGGGGTTGAGCTGTGGTCTTCCATTGGGCGGTGATGATCAAGACAATCTCTGCATATAGAATAATACCAGATAAGGGGATGGCGGTAAGATTGGCGAAAAGAAAATAGTTCGGGAATTGATGAAAGTGATAGATAGCGATGGGTGTAGTGAGTATTTGTGCTGCAATGGTTACTGCGATGAGCGACCATAAGTATTTGACGAATTGATTGCTGCACCAGAACCATCGGAATATTAGTGGATAGAAAAGCATGATGCTGAGTACAGCCGCAAAAGAGAGTTGAAAGCCTACATCATAGAGCATATTGGGATCATAGAGTAGGAGCAATAATGCTGCAGCAGCAAGATTATTAATCGGTTCTGTTTTTTGTTCTAGCATATTGCCTAGTAGCAAACAGGAAAACATCACTGCTGCACGTGTAATAGATGGCCCGGCACCGGTTATTAGGGTAAAGCCCCAGATGATGAGCAAGATGACAATCGTTTTCAGCCATTTCAAAGAAAGTTGATTCGTCCATGCAAGTAAAAACATACAAAGCCCATAAATCATCCCCAAATGCATACCACTAATGGCGATAATGTGCACAAGACCAGTATCACTATAGGCCTGCAATATTTCTCTATCCAACTCAGCCCTATAGCCAATTAGCAATGCCTGAGCAATGCCAAGGCTTTCTTTGTTGGTGATATAGGTGGCAAGTTGCTGCAAAACATATTGCCTACAATGATGCAACATCAAGCGCCAAGAATCTGATGAAGGCGCCTGTAGTAAACGAAAATCTTTGTCTGTTATATAAATGCTAGCATAAATCTGTTGTCGCTTACTATATAGTTGAAAGTTGAAGCTTCCTGGATTATGGTTAATTGGAATAGCTGCAGGTGCTTTCGTGATAATCAGTTCGGTGCCCGGCAGAAAATTGTATTTATCCTCTTTCGGAAAGTATAGCCAGCATTTGCCCGAAGCATTTGTATAAACTTGATTCTTCAGTTTCCAGTTCAGTTCAACAATGGTGCGTAGACTATTCTTTCTTTTCTGAGGGGCTTCCAAGATTGTGACGATCAGGCAATCTGGCTCTTCATCTAATTGTGACTTGGCTTTTTCTGCAGGGATGGTGTATTGTATTTGATGAATGATTAACCCAACGAGTAACCATGTACAAAGAATCGTACAGCTTTTTAAATAGACGCTTAGTGGCATGTAGCGTTTGGGTAGGCAAAATGATCCGATAAACAATAGCCCGCAGCCAATCAACGCATATAACGCGTATGATTGAGGTATTAATTCTGAAAGACTAATACCTACCAGAAAAGGCAGCAATATTCTTAATAATGGGTATCTAGGCCAGAAAGCATTGTTTTTGAATGGCATAGGTTAAAGGTTTTAGCCATTCATTGGGAGCAGTGCTAAAATAAAAATTCCCCAATAAAGATTGGGGAATTTCGTGGGAGGCTTGATTTGCCCTCGGACATTGGATTTTAAAAAAGGCTGATTATAAATACCACTGCTAATATCAAAGACTCGGGACGAAATGCGAAAAAATGGGCAACCTTTTATTAACGGTTTTTTGATGTATCCCTTAGCGGTTGGATAGCCCCGTTAAATACACGGTTTTTTACCCCGTTAATCAACGGGTAATCTTTCGGCATTTAACGGAAAATAATCCGTCGATAAACGGATTATTTAAGCTATTTTTAAGCTTCTAAGCTGATATTTTTCTATTTATAAATAAAGATTATTTGTAATTAATTGATCAACAGTTGGTTACGGATGAGTTCGTGTTGCCCTGCCACTTACTTTCACGGTGTCAAATAATTCATCCCCACTCAAAAACCAATAACTATGTTGACAATTGAAAAAAAATCTGTAAGAGCCGGAAAGTTCGTAGACACCAAGCATGTGGACACTATTATCCGCAATTACAAGCAGGAGCGTTGGGCTGCTAACTCAGAAAAACTGGGTAAAGAAGATTCTCTGAGTGTTTGGTACAGCATTGAGGAACTGGAAGATTTCTTGCAGAAAGCAAAAGATCATGGTGCAGATGGTTGTCGCATGTTCTTCGGCGTGTATGGTCAGGATTATGAGGTTGCTGAATACCGCGGCAGACAAACAATGGTAATGGTTGCTACTAAGCAGCGTACAACTGCTGAAGGCATTGAAAATAAAAACGTGTATACCCAAACCAATAATGGTACATCTATTCTGGCTTACAACAGAGGTTCTCTTTGTCCTCCTTATTGCGGTAAGCCCGGACAAGAATCTGATTTCGATGAACTGGGTATCACTATCGTAGAACGTAAAGATGGAGGCCTTGCCATCGTATAAAAAAGGCCGTTGATATAAATACCAAATACATTAACCCCCTTTTCAGGGGGTTTTTGTTATTTTCATGGTAGAAAGACCAATATGCTAAGTGTTTACCAGCGTTATTATTTTTATTTGATTACTTCTGCATTACTTATCTCTTTCTACATTGTTGCAAAAAAAAAGAGTAGTACCAACAATTATCTATTGATTGTTATAGCAGCAGTAAGTTTAGTTGTTGAGTTGTATGCAAACAAGATGGCTAGGGCTGGACAGCCTAATTTTTTCTTATACAACTTATATACTATCGTAGAAATAAGCATTTACCTTTTTGTTATCAGGAACTTATTATCCGGTAATACATTCCGAAAGATTGTACTTTATTTTCTAGTATTATTTAACCCACTAGCAATTGTGCGGCTAATCTATTTTGGGGGCTTCGAAGCATTTGATACTTTGACTTATGCTATTGGCTGTTTTGTACTTTGTTGCGGTTGTATTTTCTACTTCTATGAGCTTTTTGAATATAAATACGCCATATTTATTCTTCAAGAGCCGAGCTTTTGGTTGGTTACAGCACTAATGTTTTACTATACATTAGGTATTCCTATTTATGGCGTATGGTCTCAGTTTGTAGATCCACCTAGGTTTATCATTGAGAATTACATATTAATTATTGACTCCCTCAATTTCGTTGTGTATCTTCTCATCAATTTAGCACTCCTATGTCAGATCCGGTACAACAAGCCTATTACGTTACGATAGTCGGACTTGGTCTGGGTATCGTATTGCTAAGTTTTATTGTGGCGATTGTATTCTTGTATCAAAGAAGACAATTTCAGCACCAGGCTGAATTGAACAGGATGAAGTATATTTATGATCAGCAGATCATGAAAGCGCAGCTGGAAATGCAGGAAGAGACGTTCAAAAACATTGCGCAGGACTTGCATGATAATATTGGCCAGATGCTTTCAATGGTGAAATTGACCCTAGCTGCTGTTACCGTTGATCCAAATATTCCTCACCATGATAAACTCATGAACTCACGTGAGGTATTGAACAAAGCGATCATGGATCTATCTCACTTGACCAAAAGTCTGCATTCTGATAGAATCGCACACGTGGGTATTGTGGAAGCGATTCAGTATGAAGTAGATAGTATTCGAAAAAGTGGATTGGTAAAGATAAATAGTGCGATAGAAAAAGGCAGTTACTATCTAGGAGAACAGAATTCCGTTGTGATTTTTCGGATGTTTCAGGAAATGATCAATAATGCATTGAAGCATGCAAAAGCCACTCAAATAAATGTTTCTATCAATAATCCTGATGGAAATACTTTTGTGCTGTCGATTAATGATGATGGTATCGGATTTAATGTACAGGAGATGAAATCACGTAGTAACTCTTCTACAGGTGTAGGCTTGCGTAGTATGACAAACAGAGCAGCATTGATTGGTGCTAAGTTTGATTTGCAAAGCAAACTAGGATCAGGTACCAAAGTCACAATTACCTTACCTTTATCGCGTTAACCCCAAGCAATGCCGCTATCGAGTAAAAGAATTTTTGTAGCACTGGCCGATGATCATACGTTGTTTCGAAAAGCACTTGCCGGATTGGTTGCTTCTTTCGATAGGTACTCTGTTCTCTTTGATGTAGAGAATGGCTTACAACTGAAAGAACAATTAGAAAATCATAAAATACCGGATGTAGTACTGTTGGATGTGAACATGCCCGGTATGAATGGATATGAATCTTGTAAGTGGATCGTTAAGAACTTTCCTCAAGTGAAGGTACTGGGGCTTTCTATGAATAGTGATGAAAACTCTATCATCAAGATGATTAAGAGTGGTGCAAAAGGATATCTGCTGAAAAATGTAGAACCGGATGAATTACTGAAAGCACTTGATTCAGTAATGAATCAAAATTTTTATCTCTCTGCGGATATTTCAGCTAAAGTGATTAGTGGTTTAAATCGCGAAGCTGACCTACCTGTTGAAGCAGCTTCCTTATCGGAAAAGGAACGAGAGTTTATCCATTGGGTTTGTACTGAGCTTTCTTACAAAGACATCGCCGATAAAATGTACATCAGTCCGCGTACAGTAGAAGATTATCGCAATAGTCTTTTCGAGAAGTTTGGTGTACACACCAGAATGGGTTTGGTGATTTATGCCATCAAGAACAAACTAGTAACCCTCGAAGAATCTCAATAAAAAAATCCCCCGAAATGTTTCGGGGGATTTTTTTACTTATTTACTCAGGTGCATACTTCTCTCTTTGTACAGCTGTCTGAAATAAGGATCTCTTAAGTCCTTGATGAAACGGATAGCTTCACCAGTACTCTTCATTTCAGGGCCTAATTCCTTATTGACGCCTGGGAATTTATTGAAGCTGAACACTGGCTCTTTAATGGCATAGCCATCCAACTTTTTCTCCAAATTAAACTCAGTGAGCTTGGCTGCGCCCAACATCACTTTAGTTGCAATATTCAAATATGGAATGCCATAAGCTTTCGCGATGAATGGAGTTGTTCTGGAAGCACGTGGGTTGGCTTCAATTACATATACTTTGCCATCCTTAATAGCAAACTGAATATTGATTAACCCACGAATATCTAAAGCGCGGGCAATCTTCTCACTGTAGTATTCCATCGTTTCAACCACTAATGGAGTCAAGTTGAATGCAGGCAATACGGCATTACTATCACCACTATGAATACCTGCTGGTTCAATATGCTCCATTACGCCCATTACGTGGAAGTTCTCACCATCAAAGATGGCATCCACTTCTGCTTCCTGGCAACGATCTAAGAAATGGTCGATCAGGATTTTGTTGTTGGGAATATGCTTGAGCAGACTAACTACTGCTTTTTCAACTTCATCATCATTGATCACAATACGCATACGCTGCCCACCCAAAACATAACTAGGACGAACTAGTACAGGATAACCAACGCGGTTAGCTACTTCAATGGCTTCATCAGCAGTATAAGCAGTACCGTATTCGGGATAAGGAATATTCAAGTCTTTCAGCAAATCACTGAAACGACCACGATCTTCCGCGATATCCATGCTATCGAAAGAAGTACCAATGATTTTAATGCCCTTGGCTTGTAAGCGTTTAGCTAGTTTCAAGGCAGTTTGTCCGCCCAACTGTACAATCACGCCTTCCGGTTGCTCCAGTTCAATGATTTCCCATAAATGTTCCCAGTAAACCGGCTCGAAATAGAGCTTGTCGGCCATATCAAAGTCGGTAGAAACGGTCTCTGGGTTACAGTTTACCATAATGGCTTCATACCCACATTCCTTGATGGCGAGAAGGCCATGCATGCAACAATAATCGAACTCAATACCTTGTCCGATACGGTTGGGGCCACTACCTAAAACAATGATTTTCTTTTTGTTAGATCGTACGGATTCGTTGCCTGTAAGGGTGCGCATTGCAGAGAAAGATTTCGCGAAATTAAGGTTTGTGCCATTTCTTGGCCGAAAAAATTAGCGCCCCCTTGTGATGACGATTTTGGTCGCGATTTTCTCTTGCCCGCCCTCGTCTCGAACAAGCACCAAGTAAATACCGGAAGCAACAGCCTGTCCATTGTAGTTTTTGCCATTCCATATGGCTTGTCCGCCCAAGGCACGGGTTTGAAAAACCAATCGGCCGTTAGGCTCAGCAATTTTTACAGTAGCATTATTGACCAAACCTCGAATCGCGATACTACCTTGATAATCTGGTGGAACTGGGTTGGGGAAGACCAATACATTTTCGGTGGTAGTACCACCTTCTGTTGCGGTGCTTCTGTAACTGACAATACCTTTAAATGTAGCCATGAAGACTTCACCCGTTGCAGGATTGATGGCCAGCTGTCGAACATCATCATCTGGTAGGGGACTATTAGCTGCATTGAAATGATGAATCACTTTATCTCCTTCCGAACTTACTAGCCAAACACCATTTCTTGTAGCCACCCATTTTCTATTAGCACCATCTACTGCAATGCTTTGAACCATCTCGTCTTGAAATAATAAGCCTGCAAATTGATCAGTTTGTATGATGGGTTGAATGGCTTCGCAACCTTGATTAAAAACCTGATTGCTACATTGAATCACATTCACACCTCTGTCGGTGCCAATCCAAAGAATACCATTCTTATCTTTTGCAATACAAAGCACATTGCTGCTGGATAAATTTCCGTTGCCTCTACCAGCGAGATAGCGTTTCCATTTATCATCTCCAGCATTATCAACACTGTTGCCAGGATTATAGCAGATCAGACCATTTCCCTTCGGCGAAACAATCCATACTTGTCGATCATCATCTACAACAATTTGCCCTGCGGCATTTTCCAATAAAGAGAAAGGAATACTGAATCCGCGCCAATTGCCATCAGGCTTGCGCACATGCAGATTTTGTAAAGCACCATAATTACTTACCCAAAGATTGCCATCGATATCAAATG
The DNA here is from genome assembly GCA_019745155.1 of Chitinophagaceae bacterium. Taxonomy (GTDB): domain Bacteria; phylum Bacteroidota; class Bacteroidia; order Chitinophagales; family Chitinophagaceae; genus JAFLBI01. The sequence continues at coordinate 247,069 of JAIETM010000007.1, forward strand.
CTAGTCCGCCAACTCGATAACTACCCGGATCGCCATTGGCAGCTTGCAAAGTAGAATTGCTTTGTTTGAAGATGCGGATATTGTTACCACTGAAGCGCACCAATCCGCCACCATAGCTGCCTGCCCACCAGGCATTCTCAATAGGATCGGGAACAGCTGTGATAAAATCTAAAGTGCTATCAAGAACGCTATTGTTGAAAGTACTTTTGAACGACCATTGATTATTGCCATACCAATACACACCATTTCTGTTGTAGAGATAATTCCATGAATCGTTTATCGAGCCTGCAGCGATGAATAAACTATCTCTAGCAAAAACCATGGTGCCACTAGCAGTACCCAATGGTCCATCTGGTATGAATCGCTCTACTGTATTGCTGAATCGGGAAAGTCCGCCAAACAAATCTGCAACCCATACATTGTTGTTCTCAACAATCGCCTGTTGCGGAAATGAAATCACTCCTGCTTGTGATAGGGTTCTTTCAATACTACCTGTTGTACTAAGTTGAATAACCCGGGATGTGCCATTGGCTGTTCGCTGACAGATCAATAATTTTCCATTACTGGTATTCAGTGATACAATGGGCCAGCTATTATCTGTATAGAAAAATTGGAAGCTGTTATTATTCAATAAGTAAATAGAATCTCTTCTTAAAGCATAGATACTATTATTGACAGATACAATCTGACGAACAATACCACGTCCCATACCTGTATTGATCAATTGCCAAGTCCTAAAATCTGCAGGATTATTGTTATTGCGCGGTGTACGTTTTACGCCTTCGTCTGTGGCTGCATACCAAAACTGATTGTCTGCGGCAAATCCATTCACTTTGGTTTGAACACCATTGTTGCCAATGATCCAAGTATCTCTGATTTCGTATCTATTTAAATCGGCTACTACAATACCCAAACCTGTGCAGATATAAGCGAGTCCGTTATTGCAGACAATACGCTGAATTGTTTTGTCGCCACTGATATTGCTGCGGCGGATATCATCCAAATTCCTGATGGTCGTTTCTTTGAGAATATCAATGCTGCCACTGGCATAAGCAATAACGAGTTGATTGGATGTGGCATCCCATGCAGCGGTGGTGATATCTACGCTGTTTAATCCATTTACCTTGGTAAATCTCTCTACTGAGTTATCTGCATCTACTGCAAAAACTGCATAAGGTGTTGTGGCATAAATCCGATCACCTTGAATAACCCCCGTTGTTTGTTGGTAGGGAAAATGCTCTCTCCATTGACCGATGGGTTGCAAGCCTTGCTGTTGTGCCAACAAAGACAAACTACTACAGAAAAAAGATATGATCAATAGAAAGCGCACCATAATTAGATGCCTCTAAGATACTTACTGCTGTACATGCTTGTGCACATAATTCCGGATGGATTGCCTGTTGGTAAGAAAAATAACCAACAATACGGCTGCAGCGCAGGCAAATGTTAGCACAGCAGGATAGGCGGGTAGTATCACTTGTTGTGTGGCCAACCATTGGCTGATCAGGTATTGACAAACGGATAGTAGTATTAATACCAATCCCATTAGTATCAGCTGCACAGGGAAGAATTTGCGCATCAGGAATTGACTGAGTGCTTTTGGTGATAAGCCTAGCGTAAGCAATAATTCGATATCTGCTTTTGACGTAGCAATGGTGATGCGAATGAACAGGCTAAATACTAGTAATGCAAACAACATCAAGATGAGTCCGATTGCACCCGCTGTTCCTGCAACGATGTCTACAATTTTCCTGTATTTACTGAATCGGGTTTTATCTGCATCTGTTTTCAATCCATGTGCTTTCAGGTAATTGCTGAGTGCAGGATTGCCCGGATCTTTTGTGCGAAGCACTACACGTGATACTTGATTATTGTCGCTACTGCCAAACTGCTGATTTGCCCATTGCATGAATGATTGAGGTACTAAGACTGAGGCTATTCGATCGCTGAACCCAACAATTCTTCCAGTATAACGCAGATCACCAGCCGGACTTTGAATTTTGATCACCAATGGAATCTGCTGTATGGCAGTTGTACTCAACTGAGGCAAGCCTTGTGATAAGGCAAATTGGAAATTATAAATATCAAGAAATAGATTGGGTACAATTAATGGAATAAACCTGCTTTCTTCATTCCATTGCCATTGTTCTGGTTGTACGTCTAAGAAACTATCAGCGACAGCTTCAAAAGCAATGTCTGTATAAAAAGGAAATAATTCACTGGGTGATTCAATGCCTGCTTTAAAGTGACTGCTTTCGATGATGCCGATAGATTCTGTAAAATCTTGTTTGCGTAAGTCTTCAATGGTTTGGGACGATATGCCTTTGCTTGACCTTTGCAAGTTTTCGCTGGACTGATGAATTACTAAAAAGTTGGCAATACTGTCTTTATTAGCGGGGCTATTGAGTAGTGATTGAAAATTAGCTTGTAGCTGCACTGCTAGAACAATCAGCAACATCGCAACACCCATGGCAATCGTCGCTAAGATTCTACTCAGCCTGCCTGTGGCACTTTGGATGATGCTATGTAACAATTGATGTAGCATCAGAGCGTGTAGCGTTTGGTGTAGTTGAAATGGCTGTCATCATCTAAATCTGTCAATAGTATGCTAGCATGCTGTTGCGCACAAACATCCTGTATCAGCTTTGCTGCGCGAGCTGTATTGGCCTCATCCAGGTGACTAAAAGGTTCGTCTAATAGCAGCCATTGAAAGGGTTGTACTAGCGCACGAATGATGGCAATACGTTGTTGCTCACCATAGCTACAAATGCCTGCAGGTTGATCTAGGATATGTGTCACTTGCAATTGCTCAGCCATGGCAATTATTTGTGTTTCTGATACAGCCTCATTTTTGCTAATAGCTTTTTTCAGAAGGATATTTTCTTTTGCGGTTAGTTGTGGAAACAAGCGTAGGTCTTGGAAAACAACACTGATTTGTGTAGCACGCAGCTTTGCAAGTTCATGGCTTGAAAACGTTTCTTGATGATCCCACAGAATGCTGCCAGTATAATCCTTACGCAATTGATAGAGGTAGTGTATCAAGGTTGTTTTGCCTGAACCGCTGGGTGCTTTGATGCGAATGATTTCTCCCTGCTGAAAGGTCAGAGCCTGATTCCAGATATCAGAACCCCTGCCGGATAATCTATCGAGCAGGGGTTTGGGTGTGATATGGTCTAATGCAATCTGCATTAACGAGTCATCAAATCTATATTGCGGATAGAATCAGATTCACGCAGTACTTGTTTATTGTTTTTGCGCATATCTGCTGCAAAGCCCGTCATGAGTTTGATGATTGATACCAAACTATTTTCACCTTTATTATTCATTACTACTTCGAATTTGCCTTCAACTGCTTTTCCATTAAAATTATCTGTTGTAGCAATCACGTGGCTGAATAATCCATCATAGTAAGCAGGTGTAGTGGCATTATTACGCAATGCACCAATTATGCCGGATATGTCCATATAGAAAGCAACGGACTTGCCTTTTGCCTGCTCAAGAATGGCAGGGTCAATTGTTGCTTTGGCACTAGCCTGCATGAATGCAACAGCAGTAGTGCTATCACTAGCCATCAAAATACCATCTTGGTTGGCTTTGATGTAAAGGCCTATTTTCTCCATGAGTTCATTTGGAACATAGTCGTTGCCTCTTTTCTGCAACCATTTTCTTCCAACTGCACTGTCCATTAGTTTGGTGAATGATTGCTTGTTGCCTACAGGTGCATATAATACCAGCTTCCCGCTAGGCAATGAGAGTTTAAATGAAGTGTCACTGCTAATAGGCTTCATAGCAATATCACCAAAAGCAACCGTGATATCCCCTTTGATACACTGATAGAAATCCTGCAGTGTGAATCCACTTTCACGGATAAAGCCACCAGCTAATTCCTCTAATTGTAATTCATCTAGTATGGCGCCAATCAACTCAGGATTGAATGAAGCAGCAGTAAATCCTTGCACTTTGCCGGGAAACTGCTTAATCATATCAGTGTTCACCACTGGTCCTGCATATTTTTTGAAAATGCTCTTCATTTGAGGACTAGGGTAAAGGCGTGAAATACCTTCGATCTTTCCTTCAGTGAAGTGAATGGTATTGGTGCTGTAATTGTCTTTGAGCAAATTCTCGATACCAGGCAGGTTGAGTGGAGAGGCGCTTAACGATGCCAGTGCACCATTGCTGCTGCTGAACAACCATGCGTCTGCCGCGTCTTTCATCATATCATTGAATGCATCTAGCTCCTGCATAGAAGCTGATTTATCCAAGTTATAGATAGATTCTACTGATGCAGCAACCGCCTCTGCTTCTTTCTTCGGATCAGGTAAAGTAAACTTCATATTAACAGAATCGAACTGTATGGGTCGGTCGTTTCTATAATACGAAATGAATGCACGTTCTTTATTCCAGCTTAGTACTGTATTGTCATTCAGATACAATGCATCATATTTTTCTTTTGATTCAATTGTTTTGGCAATACTGTCTTTGCCAGCTTGTACCAATACCTGTTTGAATTTCTCTGCATCATTCAGGCCCAGTGAAAAAGCAATCTGCGTGCTGGTGCCGTTAAGCATAGAGCTTTTTTGTTGTACATAAGCAAACAGGTTTTTATCCCAGTCAATTCCCGCGCTGTCAAATACGCGCTTCAATACAGCTTTTGCTTTGGCGTCGCTGCTATCGTTCACGAAAATTTTAGACAGTACAGTGTCTAATTGCACATTGGCTTTTTTCATTTTTTCACGAAGCGACTGTGCATTCATGATCAATACTGCACTGGCATTCTTTGGAATGTATTTGGCTTCTTCGGTTTTCTTACCACAAGAAGCGAGTATCAGCAGCAGGCTGAAAATGAGTAATCCTTTTATCGGTTTCATCTTGCTATGGTTTAATGATGGCTTGATAAATGGCTTCCTGGATATTCGGACGCACATTTAGCTGACCAAGATTATTGTTATTACGTGTTGGTGTAACGCGATTAGATAAGAAAATATATACCAGCTCTTCAGCAGGGTCAACCCATACACAAGTGCCTGTAAAGCCTGTATGTCCGTAAGTTGAGGGACTTACACTTTTGCTGGGATAAGCTTCTTTTCTGGTGGCATTGTCTTTTTCAGGTTTGTCAAAGCCAAGGCCTCTTCTGCTGATATTGCTGTTGTAAGCAGTAAATAAGTCTACGGTTTCTTTTTTCAAGTAGCGATTGCCATTCAGTTCACCGCCATTCAATAACATTTGATAGAGTTTGGCCAAATCATAAGCATTACTGAATAAGCCTGCATGACCAGATACGCCGCCAAACATAGAAGCACCTTCATCATGCACATCGCCACGAATCAGCTGCGCACGAAAATGTGGTTCGTATTCGCTTGGTACAATTTGGCCTAAAGCCATTTTTTCTCTAGGCTTGAAAGTGGTCGTCTGCATACCCAGTGGCTGATAAAAATTTTCGCTGGCATATACATTCAGCGGCTTGCCACTAATGGCTTCAACAATTTTACCTAAGAAGATAAAATCATTATCGCTATACACGTATTTGTTGGCAGGTGTGAATTTACTTTTCAGGATACGCTGAAACATGGTATCCACCCATGCATTTTTCAGGTATACATTTTCAGCTACGCGTGTCGTAAAGCCTGGCTGAGTATTGCTTGCATATAGGCTTTCTAAGCGCTTGCCTGTTGCAGTATCAATGGTTTCTCTGTAAAAGGGAATAAAGGGATTTAGTCCGGCTTGATGCAACAAAATATCGCGAATTTTTAATGGGGCTTTGTCTGAACCTTTGGTCCAGCTGAGGTAATCACCAATGGTTTTATCCAAATCCAGCTTGCCTTCTTCATATAGCTTCATTACTGAAACAGTTGTAGCAGAGATTTTCGTAACAGAGGCTAAGTCATATACTGAGCCTATTTGTACAGGTTCTGCTTGGTCGTAATTGTAATAACCAAATGCTTTGTTGTAAACCACTTTTCCTTTTCTTGCTACCAATACCACACAGCCGGGAGTTGCCCCTTTGCTGATTGCTTCTTGCGCAATTGCATTGATCTTATTTAATGCAGCACTACTCATACCTACTGATTCAGGTGCAGCCATTGGCAGGGTACTACTATTGTTGATACCAGCCCCATAATGGAAACGTTCATGAACAGTTACAGGTAAGCTGCCTTGTGCCGCTAATTTACCTTGCAGGATATCTGCAGCAGTATGTTGTGTGATGCTGTCATTTTCATAGCAAGCCAAAAGATTTGGTGCATCTACAAAATTGTTAATGGCATAAGGATTACCGAATACAAAGCTGATACTGTTGTGGTAGCGTTGAATATCTTTTGCCAACTGTACACTGGCTTTACTGAGATCAAAATTATTGGCTGGTCTTCTGCTGTATTGATGGAGGCCAAGTACAATGGCATCATAGCTGGTTACTTTGTTTAGTAAATCAATTGCAGCAGCACTATCTGATTTATTATCAAATAAGAATACATCTGCATTCCAATCTGCCATCATTCTTTTTGAAAACACATGTTCTTTGCCATTGCCAATACCTACATAGGCTATCTTTTTCTTGCCTTGCAACGGAAGAAGCTGCGCATTATTTAGTTTGAGTAGGGTGATGGCTTGCTTCGCCAACTCGGTGGTGATAGACCTTGTGTATTGATTCAGGTCTTCGACAAGATTCTGCGTATTGATGGTTGTTTTCTTATGTAGCCCTAAATGATACTTAGCTAGTAATACTTTCTTCACACGTGCATTCAAGTCATCCCAGCTCAGTTTGCCATCACGGATGGCTTGTTTTACTTTTTCAATGCTGCCCGGAATATCGCCGGGTAAACAAAGCATATCATTGCCGGCAATCAATGATTGCACAGCTGCATCGCCAGCAGGGAAGAATTTTGCAACACCTTTCATTTCTAAGGCATCAGTAAAAGTGATACCCTTAAAGCCTAATTCATCGCGCAGCAGACTGGTTACATTGTTCTTGGATAAAGAAGTAGCCAAGTTGGCTGTTGTATCGATGGATGGAATATACAAATGTGCCACCATTACACTACCAACACCTGCTTTCAACAATTCACGGAATGGATATAGTTCCAGTTCATCTAATTGTTTGCGCGATTTGTTGATGATGGGCAAATCATAATGTGAATCAACAGCCACATCGCCATGACCGGGAAAATGTTTGGCACAAGCCATCACACCCACATCCTGCATACCCTTCATATATTCAATACCGAAGCGTGCAACTTTGTATTTGTCTTCACCAAAGCTTCTATCATTGATAACCGGATTGTTGGGATTATTATTTACATCAATATCCGGTGCGTAGTTTACCTGAATACCCAAGCGCTTGCATTGTTCGCCTACAGCTTTACCAAATGCATAAATCTGCGCAGGATCATTTACGGCGCCCATCATAAGCTGGCGCGGAAAATTAATCACGCTATCTAGGCGCATGCCCAAGCCCCACTCGCCATCAATGGCAATCATCAAGGGTGTTTTGGCAATGGATTGATAGAAATTAGTGAGGTTGGCTTGGCGAACCGGTCCTCCTTGAAAGAAGCATAGTCCGCCAACATTGTATTTCTTAATCAAATCGGTTACCTGCTGAACATGATCGGCACCCAGATTACTGTGTGCACGAATCACCATCAGCTGAGCAATTTTTTCGTCTTCGCTCAGTTTCTTGAACTGTTTGTTCACCCATTTGCGAGAAGCTTTTGTATCATCAAAAAAAGTTTGTGCAAAAAGGCTGTTTAAAATGGCAAAACTCAGCAGTAATGCAAGTAAGCGACGAAACATCATGGCATATTTAAGTAATGGGCAAGTTAGCAATAAAAAATGGTTGGCATTTGCCAACCATCACTGCTATCCGCATATCATCCGATTATGCTTCCGCTTCGTCCTCGCTTAGTTCGCGAAGCTTTGGCTCAATATTGTTTGCTTTCAAAATGCCATACCATTTTACCATCTTCTTCATATCGCTGGTATACACTCTTTCAAAATCCAAATCTGGGTAAACTTTGGCTAAATAAGCTTTTACTGCTGCCTGGTCTTTTTCAGAGGGCAAAGCTTCGCCGCTTTTCTCCATAGCCTGGAAAATCTCTACCAGGTTTACATTCTCACGAATGGTGTACACTTCAATGCTCTCTAAATGAGAGAAATTATGCTGTCTGCCGCTGACAAAACGTGTTTTATTATCGTCCAGACTGCGCACAATGGCACCATCTGCTTTGCTGCCCATTAACTCGAATAATCCGCTGAAACCACTGATAGCGATTAATTTGCTGTATTCCATACCCATTGATTAAGGCGGCAAAAATAGGTGCTGACCGCCAATAAAACACACCTGATTTGTTAATTGCCGTTTATCCAAGCGCGGGTAGGCTGCCTTGCATTCTTTTTCTACCTTTGCCGCGCAGCAAAGCTGTGTAAAACTGAATTGATATGCCAGGTTTTGAACTATTTGGAGCTGAGGAAAGAAAAGAAGTGAATGATGTGCTGGAAACAGGCATCCTCATGCGCTATGGATTTGATGGTCCGCGCAAGGGTATCTGGAAAGCGCAAGAGTTGGAAAAAGCAATCAATCAAACCTTTGGTTGTCAGTATGCACAGTTAACTTCTAGCGGTACAGCGGCTTTAACCACTGCCATGGCTGCACTGGGTGTAGGTGCTGGGCATGAAGTGATTATGCCATCTTTCACCTTTGTAGCCAGTTTTGAAGCAGTTCTCAGCGTAGGTGCAATACCTGTACTGGTAGATGTGGATGAAACATTGACATTGAACCCTGATGCAGTTCGCAAGGCCATCACGCCAGCGACCAAATGTATCATGCCTGTACACATGTGCGGTAGCATGGCTGATCTAGATGCATTGAAAGCGATATGCGATGAGCATAACTTGATCTTGTTAGAAGATGCCTGCCAGAGTATTGGCGGCACCTATAAGGGCAAGAAGTTGGGTACGATTGGTCATGCCGGTACTTTCTCTTTCGATTTTGTAAAGACCATCACTTGTGCAGAAGGTGGTGTAGTGATGACGAATAGTGAAGATGTATACATCAAGAGTGATGGCTATACCGATCATGGCCATGACCACAAAGGTGTTGACCGTGGTGCAGACCTGCATCCATTCATCGGATACAATTTCCGTATCTCAGAATTGCATGCTGCTGTTGGTTTGGCGCAGATTAGAAAGCTGGATCAGTTCTTGGCTATTCAGCGAAAAAATCACGCACAATTAAAATCCATCATTGCATCTATACCGGGCATCAGTTTTAGACAAGTACCTGATCCTGCTGGAGATAGCTGTTCTTTCCTGAGTTGGTTCCTGCCAACAGAAGCACAAACACGCGCTGCCGTTGCTATGATGAAAGAAGCAGGTATCCTCGCTGGTAATTTCTATTGGTTCGATAATAACTGGCATTATATCCGCAAGTGGGATCACTTGAAACAACCTGCAAGTTTATTCCGCCTGTCTGATGCACAACAAACAGCTTTACAAAAATTGGCTACGCAAGACTTTACTGTGAGTGATGCAGTGATGAGTCGCTGTGTATCTACTGCCATTAGCTTGTTGTGGACAGAAGAGCAAATTCAACAGAAGGGTGAGGGCATGAAAGCTGCTATCCTTAAAGCACTTGCTTAAGCAATTTATCGTCTAGGTGGTTGAGTGTTAGGCTGGTAACGACGTTTACCTTCTAGCATATCTGTGTATTCAATATTGCCAAGCCTGAAACGAAGGGGGAGTTTGGTGGTTTTCTCTACCTGCAATTCTTTTTTGCAGAAAAAGCCCAACTGCTTCGTGTAATAGTCTGCACTAATCAATCGAATTGGTTGATAGGTAATGCTGTCTTTTTTTAACAAAGATTTTCGTGCAATGCTGTCCTGCTGTGCATTTGCAAGGCCGTTTATTAAGGAGAAAATCAGAAAGAAACAAATCTGTTTCATGCAGTACCCGATTGAATAGTATGTAAATTTACGGCCAAATATGGCACTCGGACAATCATTACAACAAAAGCTTTTGCAAAAGCTTTCTCCACAGCAGATTCAGTTGATGAAACTGCTGCAGGTGCCTACTGCCAATTTAGAAGAGCGCATTAAAGAAGAATTAGAAGAAAACCCTGCATTGGAGTTGGGTGAGGATACGCATGATGATATCTATGAAGAAGATATCAAGGATGAATATGCGCAAGAAGAAGAGTATGAGAAAGATGGTAGTGAAGATGAGTTTGAAGACCTCAATCTGAGTGAATATGTTAGTGATGGCGATGATGATGTGGCCGATTACAAATTGCGTGATGAGAACTATCCCGAAGCTGGCGATCAGAAGACCACACCTTATCGTGTAGAAAGAAGTTTTCACGAGTTGTTGGTAGATCAGCTGGGTATGCTTGAATTAGACGAGCACCGCTATAAAATTGCTGAGCATATTGTCGGTAGTTTGGATGATGATGGTTACCTGCGTAGAGAAGTGCCTGCTATTGCAGATGATTTGGCTTTTCGTCAGAACATCATGACGGATGAAAAAGAGATTGAATCCATCATTCAGCAAATACAGCAGTTTGATCCTGCAGGTGTTTGTGCCAGAGATTTGAAAGAGTGCTTGATGCTGCAACTGCAACGTAAGATGACCGAAGGTCAGTCTGTTGAGTTGGCCATGCAAGTGCTATCAAAATACTTCGAAGAGTTTACACGTAAACATTACGAGAAAATACAGCGAGGCCTAAATCTTTCTGATGAAGCACTCAAAGAAGTGATCAACCAGATCATTCGATTGAATCCCAAGCCAGGAGGCAATGTGGGTGAATCTAGTAATGCCGAAACCTATGTGGTGCCAGATTTCTTCATCATCAATAATAACGGTAAACTGGAGTTGACGCTGAATGGTCGTAATGCGCCTGATCTGCGCATTAGCAGTGATTACCGCGATATGATGAAGGATTATGAGAAGAGTGCGAAGAAAGATAAGCGACAAAAAGAAGCGGTACTGTTTATCAAACAGAAGATTGATTCTGCTAAATGGTTTATTGACATGATTCGTCAGCGTCAAGAAACTTTATTGGGTACGATGGGCTCCATTATGCAGTATCAGCATGAGTTTTTCTTGACGGGTGATGAGACAACGCTCAAGCCCATGATCCTGAAAGATATTTCTGAGAAAACAGGATTAGATATTTCAACAGTAAGTCGTGTTGCCAATAGTAAGTTCGTGCAAACTGAGTTTGGTACCTTTCGATTGAAGTTTTTCTTCAGTGAAAGCTTGGCTACAGAAAGCGGAGAAGAAGTAAGTACCCGTGAGGTCAAGAAAATTCTGTCGGATTTGATTGGTGGAGAAGATAAGCGTAAGCCGCTAAGTGATGAAGAACTCACAGATTTGTTGCAGGAGAAGGGTTATAAGATCGCAAGAAGAACGGTAGCAAAATATCGTGAGCAACTGGATATTCCAGTAGCTCGTTTACGTAAAGCATTGTAATGGAAACAAGCTATTCTATATCGGATAAACTATTGCGTAGCTTGGCTACACTTGTTTCCTATTTGCTACATCCGCTATTTATTCCAACTTATATCTTTTGGTTTTTGACCTGGCAATTTCCCTATGAATTTGCAGGTATCACCGTGTGGCAATTAAAGCTGCGCTTGTTTGCAGTGTTCTGGATGACGGCTTTCTTTCCAGCTTTTGCCGTATTTCTCATGGCAAGGTTGAAGCTGATTGAAAGTATGCTACTTCGTACACAGAAAGACCGCATCATTCCTTTTTTCGTGAGTATGTTTTTTTATTGGTGGATGTATTACCTCAGTAGAAACTTTACTGATCAACCGATTGTGTTGAAGTTTTTCTATTTCGGTATTTTCATTTCCACTGCAGTAGGTGTTTTCCTGAATAATTACATGAAGATCAGCTTACATGGAATTGGGGCTGGTGGCGCAGTTGCAGCCATGATTTTATTTGCCTTCTATTATCAACTCAATCTTGGCTTGGCCATTAGTATTACAGTAATGCTTGCTGGTTTAATATCCACTTGTCGCTTAGCACTTGGTGAGCATAAACAAGTGGAAGTATATGCAGGTATACTAACTGGCATATTTTGCCAATTATTCTCCTACTGGTTCATTCTCTGATGTGTCTGATTTTGGCTCGCTGAATTCGTTGATATAAATTCTAATCAATAGAATAAACATTGCAATCAGGATCGGACCAAAAATCAATCCGATAAAACCGAATAAATTCAATCCGGCAATTACACCAAAGACGGTAATGAGTGGATGAACATCACCCATTTTTTTCTGTAGGGCAAAGCGAAAGATATTGTCAACGGAACCGACTACACCAAAGCCATAGATCAGCATAATGATGCCATTGGTATTATTGCCAGCAGCAAAAAACAATATTGCCACAGGTACATAAGCCAAAGCTGCGCCTACAAAAGGTATCATTGCGGCAATGCAGGTGAAAACAAACCAAAAGCCAAGGTCATCGGTTCCTAAGAACCAGTAACCAAAGAATGCAACAATACCTTGTAATATGGCTGTAAGTGGAATGCCTAGTGCATTTGATACAACCAATTTTCTCAGTTCGCTGCCTATTAGATGAAGATTCTCATCTTTTAATGGGATGTTTCTATACAGCCAGTATTCTAAGTCTCTTGTGCTAGTCAGCATGAAGTAGAGTATGAAATACATCATGAACACAGTAGTAAGTGTGTTGAATGTAGCGCCGAGAATATTGGGTAGTTTATCAGCTATGAATTTGCTGAATGTGCGAATATTCTCATCACTCATGAGTTCAATGCCATACTTTTTCTCCAGTGTATCGATAAATGCCGTAATTGTATTAATGGTTTCGTGAGAATGTTCAATGGCATAGCCGATTTTACCAGTCAGCATGTTTACGGTAAATAATGTCGGAATCAGGAAGACCAGAAAAGATGCTATCATCAATAATGCCGCAGCGATGCCTCTCCGCATTTTTTTCTTTGTGATGAGTTGGTGCATACTGCCACGCATCATAACATACAATGTGATGGCACCTAACAAAGCTGGGATAAAACTGCTGAATTGATTAAAAAGGAAGATGGCCGTGGCTACCAGCAATACATAGAAGCTGAGTTGACGAATGCTGGTTTGGTTTATCTGACTCATACCACAAGTTAAGACAAAAGCTTATTTGCCAAAACTTACGCAGCGTGTCATGTCAATAGTTGAATTATGAATCTTCAAGAATCCTTTATACACCATACTTAGTTCAAAACCGCCACGCCAGTTAGAAGCAACTTTCAGGCGAGATATATTCACGTCATAGCTTAGGCCGATACTAACAGATTGCATATCCATTTTCAGCATAGGTATCAATGCATCGCCCACGCGCAAAAAGCTACCAGCATAGATGGCATAAGGTTCGTCGCCTTCGCGGCTAAGATCCAATCCAAACATGGCGCCGCCTAGAATTTGTTGATTAGCACCTTGTTTATAATAATCGGCAAATAATGTAACCCTTGCTTGGTCACTAATAGGCGTATTAATACCAACATTAGCAGTGAATCTTGGATACAAAAAGCTTACTTCATTATTGGTTGTGGTACTGCTGATTTTAGGTCTTGTGAAATGGTGAATGCCCGCAGCTATGTAGAAGTTGCCACCATTGTTCATACTGTTGCTGTAGCAAAGTCCAGCTGCGGCATCCCAGTATTGATAGCCTGTTGCTACTACTTGCTGAGCAGTTGGGTTGGTAGGATCATAGCTACCGTTTCTGAACTGATCGCCCAGTTTCATTTTTGATGCATCAAACTGACTGCTCACCAAGCCACCCATAAACGCCATAGAAAGGTATTCGTTTCGTTCACCGCTTAATGATTTATGAAAATTCAATGAGGGTAGGAATGAAGTGCGCTTTAATCTGATATCACCGGCAGCATCAACTGCCAGCTGAGAGCCAATGGTGATCACATCTTCTGCACTGTTGGCTTTCATTTTGTATTCCATACTCATCGCAGTGGTTCTGAATGGAACTGTTATGCTACCCCATTGATCGCGAAATGCACCGGACACGCGTAAATCACCTTTGAATAAACCACTGAGTGCTGGGTTGCGCAAGAGTGGTTGCTCGTAGAACTGAGAGAAATTAAGATCCTGAGCCGCACTTAGCATACAGCTTATCAGGAAGAGGATTAATATCGTCAGTTGCTTACGCATTATCTTAGTACTGCTACATTGCCTTTGAATAATGTGCCTGTGCCTTTATCGCAGACTACTTCGCATAACCAAACAAATACTTCAGGATTCACGTCCTTTCCCTTCACTTTGCCATCCCATCCGGTAGAAGGATCATTGGCATTGAAATTGTTTTTCTCAAATACCAGTTCACCCCAACGATTGTAAATACGGAAATAGCGTACGGTACGGATGCCAGTTCCCTGAACAAATAGTTTATCATTTACACCATCGCCATCGGGCGTAAAAGTATTGGCTACATATACTTGCGTATTGGCGCAGATGGCTTTTATGCAAATAGTATCCTGACTATAACAGTTATAATTATTGCGCACTCGTAACAAAGCGCATTGATCTGCATTCACTACAACTGTAGGGTTTGGACAATTGGTGCAGGATGCATTATTGAGATTGATCCATTTCCATTCTTTGATAACTTGATTGCCTGTATTTGGCTGTAAGGTTATCTGACTACCAACTTGTACAATCGTGTCTCTTCCAGCATTTACAGCAAATGGTCTGCCAACAGTGATGGTTACTGAGCTTGTATCTGTAAAGCAATTCTGTGCATCCTTACCAATTACCTGATAAGTTGTAGTTGTTTGTGGTTTAGCGATAGGGGCTGCAACGACTGTACTATTTAATCCATTTGAAGGGAACCATTGATACACAGCGGCGCCAGAAGCAAATAATTGTCTGGATTCGCCAATACAAATTGAGTCGTTACCTGAAACCTGCATACGTAGTGGCTGAACTACATTTACAGAAGTAGTAGTAGCTGTAGAGCAACCTGCGCTATCAGTAGCTACTACGGTATACCTTGAATTAACATTAGGCTGTACCTGAATACTGTTACAGTTAGTACAAAGTACATTATTGCTTTGTGTGCGCCAGCTGATACTTGCAGAGCTGTTTGCAGTAAGTTGAGTGCTTTGTCCCAAGCAAATGGTGATAGGCGCATTAACACTCACAGTAGGTAAAGCACGAACAGTGATTTGCATAAATGCAGTATCGGTACAGTTCTTATCTGTCTCTACAATCAGCTGAAGTTTATAAATACCTGGTCTTTGATAAGCGGTGGATGTGGTTGGTGATGGTGTACGTACAATGTTGCCATTGCCTAAGTTCCAGCTGTATTGAACTACGCTGTCTTTCGAGATAACGTTGGCGTTGATATTCACTTTAGCAGACTCGCATGCGTTTGAGCTGGCAATGATTTGCGCTGCAGGCTTTTCATTCACTTTTACTTGTATCGGTGTTACGATGCTATCCAGACAGCCTGTGTTGCTGCGAATCTGCATCTTAATTTGGTAAATACCTGCTTCACGGAAAGTATGTGAAGGGCTATCTGTCTGTCCAATTATACTGTCGTTGATAAACCAGGTAGTAGTTCGAATGCCAAATATGGTGGTACTTCTATTGGTGAAATGATAACGAGGCAAACCACAATTGTTTTCGATATGCCAATTAAACTTAGGCGCTAGTTTCTCAATTCTGATGGTGTCTTTTCCACTAATGCTAACAGCACAATTATTGTCACCAATCAAGAATGCTTTCGGCACAAAAGCACCAGGTCTATTGTAAGTATGTGTAACAATACTGTCTGTGCTTGTGATAATGGTGCCATCTCCAAAATCCCAACGAATCTGACGTGCATTTTTTGTCTTAGCAGTGAATGTAACAGGGTCTCCGGTATTACATCTGTCAGTACTACTATAGTCTAAAGAACCTGTTGGTGCGAGTATGCTTATTTGTGCGCTATCAGTATATACACAACCACCTGCAGTAGTAGATGACATATTGATTTTGTACAATCCATTTTGATAGAAAGTATATACGATGTTGGCACCTGAACGTGCGCTATCACCAATGGTCCATTTGGTATTGCTTGTGTCGGCTGACAAATTATGCAGGCTAATATTGAATGGAGTACAATTGCCGATTGTATCAGAGATCATCAACTTTCCTGGTAAGGAAGCTACGATTGACACATTGCTATAAGCAGTATCAGCACAAACTAAACCGGTAGAATATGCTTGCTTACCGATTAGCTGAATCTGGTATAGACCTGCTTTTGAATAGGTAGTAGCGCTATTGTATTGGTTGGATGTTTGCAGGTTACCAAAATGCCAGTTGAACTGCAAGGCGGGGTTGCTATTATTGATAACACGAATACTGTCACCAATACAGCCAGAAGGTGTATGGACAAATGCTACTTCAGGAACAGCATGTACATAGATGTTTTTGTATAAGCTGGTATCAGAACAGCCATTGTCTGCAGTCACTTTTAAAGTGTAGACACCCGGTCTTGTATAAGTGTGGCGAATGGTATCCTTATTTTTTCTTGTGGTAATGGTTGTGCCGTCTCCAAATTCCCAGGTGAAAGTGCCGCCGCGAACAGTATTATTGATAAAAGTGGCGTTTAATGTGCCGCAGGCGGCTGAATCCTTTGCTGTGATGCGTAATACCGTTGGATTGGGTGTTACACGCACAGGTACAGCAATATTATTGGTGTCAGTACCGCAACTATTGAATGCAATGAGTTTCGCGTAATAGGTTCTATCCCTACCAGTATGGTAGGTATGTACGAGATGCGTAAAGTTCGTCATGGTAGTATCTTCTCCGTCATCGAAGATGAGCTTGTATTGCTGTGCAATGCCTTTGCTTTGGTTGGTGAACTGTACATCCAGTGGAGAACAACCGAAAGATGGTGAAGCAATCATGCTGGCAATAGGTAAACCTTTTACTGTGATGATTTTTATGATCTGAACAGTGTCGCAAATGCCGAATACGGTAAGTGTAACTCGATAGGTGGTATCCATTCTGCTGGAAGCAGGAGAATAGTTTTGAGCAGGCGGATTGTAGCTTGTTGATTTGCTGCCATTGCCAAAATCCCACTCAAAGCGAAGTGTGCTATCGCTTGTTTCATTTGTAAACTGAATGCTGCCTAGTCCACAAATAGTTGTATCACTGATGTGGAAGCCGGCTTGAATAGCAGGATTGGTATAGAACCATTGTGTTAGTGTGTCATTTGCGCATCCAAAACGATGTATGCCAATAATGCTGAGGTGTAATGAATCATTTGGTTGTAATAAACGTATGTTGGGAGTGTTCGCGCCACTATGGATGAGCTGATTGTTTACCCACCACTGATAGGTTTGAATATTGCTGTCAACGATGAGTTGAATCTGTGTGCTTAAATCGATTGGTGCGCAATATCTGCTAGCAGCAGTTTGTATACGAACTTTTCCGATGCTCCTTTTTTGAACTGTGATGATATTGCTTGTGTCACTTGCGCACTGATTGATTTGCACAATTCTTCTTATTTGTGCAGAAGACCAATTAGTATCAGGTATTAGCGCGAGC
This sequence comes from Chitinophagaceae bacterium, assembly GCA_019745155.1. Lineage (GTDB taxonomy): Bacteria > Bacteroidota > Bacteroidia > Chitinophagales > Chitinophagaceae > JAFLBI01. The sequence goes on from JAIETM010000007.1 coordinate 264,627, forward strand.
GGATTCGTTTGGCTACTGTTTTGCCACCCATTGCCCTGATTGTATTGCCATATGGCCATTGCGTATGCGGGCAGCATTGAACCACGTATAGTATCATATGATTGACCAATACATATTTGTTGACTGCTGTTAATGCTATTGTTGGAGATGTTTGGTAGGACAGTTAGAGAAACAAGATTAGAAGTATCAGCAGCACAATTGCCATTTTGAACGATTGCTCTATACCATCTCGTAGTAGTGAGATTAGAATAACTCAGGGTGCTTGCTGTTTGATTGATTTGTTGCCAGCTTTGTCCGCCATTCTCTGAGAATTGCCAGAAGAGAATATTGCCTGTATAGCCATTCAGTTGTAATTGACCGTTATTATTATTGTAGCAAAGTGTGTCAGAACGCGATAAAATGCCTGCATTACTTTTATTGAGTACCGTAATTTGTATACTATTACTGGTGTCTGTACTTGAACAACCATTCACTTGTATATTACTTATAGCACGCCATTCGATAGATTGACGCAGTAGCTGAAGTGTCAAGCTATTTCCATTGAAGAGAGAGTCTGTCCAAGTGCTACTGCCTGCTTGTCTGTATTGCCAGCGATTGATATTACCCGCAGTAAGTGTTGCTTGTAAATTCGCGGTGCCCTCATAACAGATAGCCGTGTCTTTGCGTAATTGAACGCCAGTAGTTTGCTGAGCAGTGACAATAATTGCTAATGTATCTGCAGTAGAACAGCCAGCATCATTTTGTATCCGCCATTCAAGTAAATAATCACCAGCCTGCTGGATATTGAGTAAAGCATGATTGCTATCAGCATGCTGAAGTGTAGCAGCTCCGGGCTGGCTAATGATGTGCCATAGGCCTTGTTCTTGTTGATTACTGGGTTTATTTGAATTGATCCAGATTGATTTTGTTGATCCATTGATCCATCCACAAATACTTGTATCAGTACCATTGCTGGCAATTGTTACAGCTGGTCTGATCGTAATGCCAACAGTATCGCTATTGCTCGTACAAGCGCCATTGTTTACTATCCATCTTAGTCTATAATCACCTGCTTGTAGGTTGTTCAATGTAGTCGTTGCGCTGGTACTATCTTGCAATGTGGGCATACCGGGGCCGCTAATGATGCTCCATGCTCCATTTCCTATACTTGGTATTTGTGCGTTAAGTTGAGTTGTATTGGTATAACAAAGCAGTTGATCAGTGCCTGCATTCGCAATGCTGGGAAATGCAGTGAATTGGATTTGTACAGTATCTCTGCTAGGCGTGCATACGCCATTACTGCTCATCCACTCTAATTGGTAAGTGCCTGCTATCATATTGCTGATTGTAGCAGCAGGGTCATTGATATTGCTAAATGTTATTGTTGAAGGTCCAGATAAGAATCTCCATTTGCCTTCTCCAGTAATTACTGGTTGTGCATGTAGCTGATACGTATTTATTAAACAAAGAACTGTATCATTACCTGCGTTTGCTAAAGATGCTGATGGTGTAAACGTTATCGTTAGCGTATCGCTCAGCAGTGGGCAGATATTATTGGTGAGATTCCAGCTAAATCTATATTGACCTGCAACAAGATTACTGATAATAGCATTGTGTAAGAGGCTATCATTGAAAGTAGGTCTTGCAGGACCGTCGAGCCATCGCCAATATCCTATTCCACCACTTTCGTAGGTGGCATATAATTGAAAATTATTCTGAAGGCAGACAATTGTATCTAGTCTGCATTAGGGGCAGCGGGGGGCGCAATCATATTAATGGTTACAGTGTCTTTCTTGTCACTGCATATTCCATTAGAAATTGTCCAGATGAATCGATACTGACCAGCGATCAGATTGGTCACGCTTGTTTGATGATTATTTGGCTGCAGAATTGTGGGCACATTGGGTCCGCTAAGCAAAGTCCAGTTGCCATTATTTCCCGTATTGGGTATATTCCCGTTTAATGTTATGTTAGCAATAGTGCAAAGCGTAGTATCATTGCCTGCTTGCGCTTGATTAGGTTTATCAATGATGATAATCTGAACTGTATCAGTATTACTACCACATGGTGAGTTAGTAATCGTCCAAACAAAAGTATATATACCTGCTACAAGACTACTTACACTGGAATTAGCTTGATTAGATTGTTGAATCAAAGCTGTATTTGGGCCGCTAATCAAAGACCAGCTACCAATACCTTGAGTTGGCGTATTGCCATTTAGATGAATAGTGTCTTGCAAACAAATGATTCTGTCAGCGCCTGCAACTGCCAGCATAGGTGGTTGCTGATTAAATACTTGAATAGTGTCTTTATTGTCTGTGGCGCAAATACCATTCACACGTAAGTTTACCTGTAGATAGAACTGCACATTACCATTGGATTTATCTGCGGCCGAGAAAGTATAGGTTGTTTGTGCGCTATTGGTATTGCTAAAGTTACCAGTTCCTGAACTTGACCAAGTATAGCCTGTAATGGGTCCATTAGCAGAAGCGGTTAGATGAATGCTGTTGATATTATCACAAACTGTTGTGTCATTGCCTGAATTGATACTCGCCATTACTGGTACATCTCTGTACACAAACATGGTATCGGTACAATAAGCGTTATTTGAACTGTATCCTAGAACAATGCGATAGATATTGCCACCTTCTAGTTTGAATTTTGGAAATCTCTCAGTAGAGTCTGTTCCACCAATATAGTTGTAAGGTCCGCCGCTAATTTGCCAACTGTATTTGTCGGTTGGTAAGTTGTTGCTATAAGTGGGTTTATAATCATCGTTTGTATTAACAACCACTGCAGAGTTATTGCACTCAATAAAGTCTGCAGGAAGTTGTACGGAATTACTGTAAATAGTTTTTTGTGTAGTGAGGCTACAAAAATTGTTACTTGTTGTATAGCTGATAACAGCAGTGCCAGCGCCAAGAATGCTCACTTTTCCAGACTGATTCACAACAAAAGAAGGATGATTGCTTCCCCATATACCACCACCTATTACATTACTTAATTGAATAGCTGTATTCACACAACCTACACTATCGCCTGTGATAGGTGCAATGGCTGGATTATCAAGTATGCTAATAGTAGTAATGCTTGTATCTGTACATCCATTGACGTCTTGAACAATAACTTGGTAGTTGCCTGCATGAATACTTCTTGCAGCTGTGATTGTGGCAGAACTTGCATTACTGCTAAAGCCTGCAGGGCCTGTCCAAGTATAACTGAACGGAGCATTGCCTCCACTTACCTGTGGTGTCAGTTGTAATGTGCTACTATCGCAAATACTTGTTGCACCCGTAATGCTTAATTGAGGGGAACTAATGACTCTTAAACGAACACTGTTAGATGTGGCAATACAAGTTGAACTGGCAAGGCTATTCACATCTGGTCCAACAATAACTCTGTACAAACCACTATCACCATTACTGGTATTGTTGATGACTAAGTTATTGTTGCTTGTTCCGGCACTACCTACATTTACCCAGCTTGTACCATTGTTGATACTTCTTTGCCACTGATAAGCAGGATTGGCATAAGGACTGTTTTGAATAGCTGATGAAATTGTAGCAGTGGCACCAGCACAAATATTACCTGTACTATTGATGCTTACATTCAAAGCAGGCGTACATGCGGTAAATAAAATATCATCCAATGCCAAATCATTACCACACTGTGCACCGCCACCATAAAAATCAACCATTTCCAGTGTTAAGCCTGAAACGCCAACCGGTAAGGTGAATTGAAATCCATATTGAATCCAGTTCAATGGTCCATTGGCAGGGGATAATGGAAGCGTATTGGTAGTATAAGAAGCCAGAATATTACCGGATAAATCCTTGATACGGAAAATCACGCGAGCATACACCAAGCTGTTGCCACAAACGGTTTGTGTGTTGGGACTATTCACATTCGCAATCCACGCAGTGAAATTGTAAATGGTTCCGGTACATAATCCTGTTACATTTTGTCTGAAGAAAAGCGAGTTGTTGCCGCCCGCATTTACCAGGAACATATTGCCGTAGTTATCGCCTGTATGATCTCCACCTCTGGCCCAATCGCCTTTATTGGCATTCTCCACTCTTGGTGTAACAATATAATTTCCGTCGGTGCCTACATTGCCAAAATTGTAGTTGGTAGAACCTATAGGCGCAGTGGTGGTTGCATTGGCGTTATTGGATTGCCCGAAAGTCTGACTAAAAACCGGCTGTGTGGCAGTGTTCGTACAAATGCCTGGCTGCGTAAAAGCACCTTGTACAAAACAGAAGTAAGTACAAAGAAAGATCAACCATTGTTTCTGTGGGGGAATGGTGATTTTCATAGTTTGGATACCGTTGCAGGTACGTTAAATGTAACGATTTAGTCGTAGGTTTTAACGAATTTTTGCTATGAAAATTTCGGCAATACCCTTGCGGAATAAAGCTTTTCTTTGCAACTCATCTTGAATTGAGTTACATGTGGTACCGCATTGGTAGGGTAATACTTCAGTATAGAATTTTCTTTTTATCTGTATTGGTCTGTTTAACAGTTTTTTTTGGCTGGCATGCGGCCAAAGTGCAGATGAGTTATGATTTTACACGTGCCATTCCTACTGACAATAAGCAGTATCAAGCTTATCAGGCTTTCCGACAAAAGTTTGGGGAGGATGGTAATCTGCTCGTTGTAGGCATAAATACCGACAAGTTTTTTACGCCTGAAGTGTTTAATGCTGCTGCTGAATTACATCAATCACTGAAGCAAGTAAGCGCTGTTACAGAAGTGTTGAGTGTTCCCGCAGCTGTCAGTCTGGTAAAAGATAGTGCTGGTGAGCAATTGATAGCCAAGAAAATATTTGCCAATAAGTATCAGCAGCAAGCTGATTTGGATAGCGCAGCTCTTGTTTTCAAGGGACTTCCGTTTTATAAAACCCTATTATATACACCAGAGTCCAATGCTTATCTCTTTGCCATAAGTGTCAATAAAGACACCATCAACAGTAAAGCAAGAACAGGATTGGTGAATCGTATTTTGATACCTGTGCAGCAGTTTGAAGCAAGAACTGGTATTACAGCGCATGTGAGTGGTTTGCCTTATATCAGAACAACAGTAGCCAATAGAATTTCCAGTGAGATGAATTTCTTTCTCATTGGTTCAATTGTTTTATCAGCAATCACCTTGTTTCTATTCTTTCGCTCATTCAGTGCTACCATGATGAGTTTGGGCGTGGTATTGATGGGGGTGGTTTGGAGTATTGGTACGATGGTGTTGTTTGGGTATAAGATTACGATTCTCAATGCCCTTATTCCACCATTGGTGGTAGTGATTGGCGTACCTAACTGCATTTATTTTCTCAACAAGTATCATACAGCGTACAAAGAGATTGGGCAGAAAGACAAAGCCATCATTACCATGGTGGGCAGAATGGGTATTGTTACGCTATTCTGTAATATCGCTGCAGCTATTGGTTTTGCAGTGTTTGGGCTTACAGAAAGTGCTTTGCTAAAAGAATTTGGTTATGTAGCAGGCATAAATATCATGGCATTATTTTTCATTTCATTGGTCTTTATTCCAGCTATTCTTAGTTTCCTACCTCCACCACAAAAAAAGCATGTACGCTATTTGGATAATGCTTTCTTGCAAAATTTATTAGCAGCAGTTGAGCGTTGGACCTTTCACCACAAACGTATGGTATACATCATTACAGTAGCTGCGATGATTTTTGCTATTGTTGGTGTTTTCAGATTAAAGAGCGAAGGCTTTATTGTGGATGATTTGCCCAAGACAGATAAGATTTATACAGATCTAAAGTGGTTTGAGCAGTCTTTCGGTGGTGTCATGCCTTTGGAAATTGTGGTTGATACGAAGAAGAAAAATGGTTTAGTCAGGTCTACTGCTGCAATGGGTAAAATTGCTGAGTTTTCTGCTTATATAGATGCACGTCCTGAAACTGCGCGTCCACTTTCTTTTGTGGAAGCATTGAAATTTGCCAAGCAGGCCTATTATGATGGCGATACGCTGAGTTATGATGTGCCTTATGATGGCGATATGTTGTTTTTGGGCCCGTACCTCAGGGGTCAGGGTGGCAGCAAAGGAAATCTGCAGAAACTGTTAAGCAGTTTTATGGATAGCACAAGGCAGATGGCTAGAATCAGTGTCAATATGAAGGATATTGGTAGTAAGCAATTGCCTTTGTTATTAGACACATTTGCCGCAAAATCAATGGAGATATTTGATACAGCTAGTTATCGGGTAACTTTTACGGGAAGTAGTGTAACCTTTTTAGAGGGTTCTCGCTTTATCATCAATGGCTTAAAAGACTCTATTCTTTGGGCTTTTGTACTGATTACGCTCTGCATGTTGTACCTGTTCCGTTCCCTGCGTATTCTTATATGCTCTATCATACCCAATATTGTTCCACTTGTCTTTACTGCTGGGGTAATGGGTTGGGTCGGTATACCCTTAAAGCCATCCACAGTGCTGGTCTTTAGTGTGGCACTTGGTATTGCGATAGATGTTACTATCCGTTTTTTGATCAATTACAAACAAGAGTTACCTGAGCACCACCATAATGTTCGCCTCACTTTGGTGCAAACAATCCATCATACAGGAATAAGTATTATATATACTTCATTGGTTCTCATAGCAGGATTTATTATTTTCTGCTTTAGTGGCTTTGGTGGTACCCAGTCCCTGGGCTGGCTGACTTCCCTAACCCTGCTGGTAGGAACGATTACCAATTTGGTATTACTACCGGTTTTATTGGGCCACTTGCATAAACACAGAGGTGATAAGGTTTAGCCATTTTTGTTTAACTTTTTTATCATTTTTTGCAGCGGATTTTAGATATTCACGGTCTTAAAATTCTAAACTAAAATTTTGCAAATGAGAAAAGTAATGCTCTTGGTGGCATGGCTTAGCATGGTGTACACCGGCTTTGCCCAATCGGCCCGGACAGTTACTGGTAAAGTAACTGATGATGCTGGTAAGCCTTTGGCTGGAGTTACCGTATCTGCGGTAGGAATGGAAAAAAACACCCTTTCGGGTGATGACGGTTCATTTTCAATTTCTGTGAATGACAAGGTTCGTTCACTTAGATTCTCTTATGTTGGCTTTGCTGATCAGGAAGTAAGACTTGGTGCTGGTAACACGGTAAGTGTAAAACTGGCTACCGATTCTAAAGCCCTTTCTGAAGTAGTTGTAGTAGGTTATGGTACTGTTCGTAAGAAAGACCTAACCGGTAGTGTTGTATCAGTTGGTGGCGATAAGGTTCGCGATTTACCCTTGCAGAGCTTTGATCAAGGTCTCTCTGGTCGTGCAGCTGGTGTAAGTATCACTATTCCTAACGGTGTGGTTAACAACCCTCCCGTTATCCGTATTAGAGGTGTCAACTCTATCAGCTTAAGCTCTTTCCCATTAGTGGTTATTGATGGTATCCCTACCTTCTCTGGCGACGTTGGTAATGGTAATGCTGCAAACAACCCATTGGGTGATATTAACCCAGCAGATATTGAGAGTATTGATGTACTGAAAGATGCTGCTGCTGCTGCTATCTACGGTTCACGTGCCTCTGCGGGTGTACTCTTGATTACTACAAAAAGAGGTAAGCAGGGCCGTGCTAAAGTAAATTACGATGCATGGGTTGGTTTTACTCGTCCATTCAACCTGATTCCAGTATTGGATGGTCGTGAGTATGAGTTAATCAAGAATGAAGGTTTGACAAACGCTGGTACGCCTCCTAACGGAACTACCCGTGGTTTCTATCCTTATATCGGCCCTGATGGAAGACCGGTAAGCACAAATTGGTATGATGTGATTTACAGAACAGGTGTTTCTCAAAATCACAATATCAATGTATCTGGTGCGAATGATAAAACAAACTATTATTTCAGTGCTGCTTACACAAAGCAGGAAGGTATGATTCGTCAGAACGATTTCACTCGTTTGAACGCGACAATGAGTCTCGATCATAAAGTGAACAATCGTTTGACTATTGGCGGTAAATTCCAATATGCCAATACCAATAACACTGGTGTAAACTCTGGTTCTACTCCTGGTGGTGCTTTTGCAACATCTGGTATTGGTCGTTTGGGTTTCAACCTGATGCCTAACGTACCCATCTATCTGAATGATGGTAGTTATAATATCAACCGTGTAAGTAATACAATCGGCCAGGGTGGTAACATTACTGCTTTGCAGTTTACTAACCCACAGGTATTGTTGGACCTGAATACATTCAGCTCATTATCTGAGCGTGTAATTGGTAATATCTATGCCAACATCAAATTGTTTGATGGTTTGAGTTTCCGTACTACTTATGGTATTAATAACTTGAACGTAGTAAACAAGGCATTCCAGAATGCTTTGCATGGTGATGGTGTTGCCAACGGTGGTTCTGTGTTCAACACAATTCAAACCTACAATCGTTGGAACTGGACAAATGTGCTGAACTACAACAAGACTTTTGGTGATCACACGATTGCTGCACTTGCTGGTAGTGAGCAGCAGTATACATTTCAGGAAGGATGGGGTGCTAACAGACAGGGTGTAACAGATCCTTTCTACAATGAGTTCCAGGGCGGTTTCAATACTATTGTACCTTCTGGTAACTTCCTCGGTGAAAACTACCTGACTTCATTCTTCGGCCGTATTAACTACGACTACAAGAAGAAATATCTGTTGTCTGTGAATGGTCGTCGCGATGGTTACTCAGCATTCTCTCCGGAGAATAAGTATGGTAATTTCTGGGGTGCTTCTGCTGGTTGGGTAATCAGCCAAGAGAAGTTCTTCGAAAATTCTGGTTTAAGCAAAATCTTCAGCAACCTGAAGTTGCGTGGTAGCTACGGTGTTGTAGGTAACAACCAAGGTATCAATGACTTTGCTTTCTGGAGTTTCTTTAGCAGTGGTTTGTATGGTACTAACCCATCTTTATTCTTCTCTCAGGCTGGTAACAGAAACCTGAAGTGGGAAACAAGTACTAAAACTGATATTGGTTTGGAAATGGGCTTCCTGAATGGTCGTTTGAATGTGGAAGCAACTTATTACATCAACGATGTAAACAACCTGATCCTTGCTGAACCACAGGCTCCTTCAAGAGGTATTCCTGGTAACTCTATCCTTACTAACGTAGGTAGCATGAATAACAAGGGTCTTGAATTGAGTATTAATGCATCTGTAATTCAGAAAAAAGATTTCAGCTGGAATACCAATTTCAACATCACTACTTTACGCAATGAAGTAACAGCACTGGCTGCAGGTAATGCAGATATTCAGCCTGCTACTTCTGGCTTGGAGCGTCCTAGCATGATTCGTGTAGGTCAGTCTATCGGTAGCTTCTATGCTGTAAGAACAGGTGGTGTAAACCCTGCAAATGGTCAGCGTATTTTCTACTATCGTGATGGAACTGCTGTTCAGTACAACCACGCTGCTCCTGTTGCTTCTCGTTGGACTTTGGTGTCTACTGGCGCTGTTGCTCCACGTGTTGCTGATCAGGCTAATGATGGTGTGATTGTTGGTCCAGCATTGCCAAAATGGACTGGTGGTTGGGAAAATACTTTCCGCTACAAAGGATTTGATCTGAACATGCTGTTCTTCTTCTCTGGCGGTAACTATGTGTACAACGGTACTAAAGCTGGTCTGCGTGATATGAGAAGCTGGAACAACTCAAAAGAAGCATTAACTCGTTGGCAGAAAGCTGGAGATCAGACCAACATTCCACGTATCGTTTTCGGAGATAATATCTCTAACGGTTCTGGTGTTGTGATGACTGAGAACGTTGAGAAAGGTGATTTCTTGAAGCTGCGTAACATTACTATTGGCTACAGCTTGCCTAAGTCTGTAACTGATAGAGTAGGTATCAACAGCTTCCGTTTCTATGCTCAGGTGATGAATGCCTTTACTTGGACTTCTTACACTGGCTATGATCCTGAAATCTCTTCAAACGGTAATGGTAATGGTAACCCAAGTGTTGATAGAAACTCTGTGCCTCAGGCAAGAAGCTTCAATATTGGTGTGAACGTTGGTTTCTAATCTCTCAAAACAAATTATTATGAAATTGAAAATATTTTCTTTTGTAATGCTGGCTGCCATGGCAGTTGGCTGTAGTAAGGAAAAGCTGGAGCCGATTCCTCAGACGGCCCTTTCTGATGCTGTTGCGTTCAGCGACTCCAGCAGAAGCGTGCAGCAAGTATTTGGTTTGTACTCTTCTCTGAAAGCAGGACAGATGTATGCAGGCCGTTATCAGGTATATCAGGATGTTCGTGGTGAAGAGTTCATCAACAGAACAAACAATGCTGTAACTGCTTGGTTAACTTGGCAGTTTAACTTAACTGCTAGTGCCAACGAAGTACAGAACCTTTGGGCTGCTGGCTATGCTGCTATCAACCGTTGTAACGTAGTGATCAATGGTTTGAATACAGCACCAATCAATGCTACTTTAAAGCGTAACCTGATCGCAGAAGCGAAAGTAGTAAGAGCTACAGCTTATTTTATGCTGATGCAATTGTACGCACGTCCGTATACAGATGGAAATGGTACTAAGCTCGGCGTTATCCTGAAGCTGAACCCCGAAACATCTAGCGGTGATAATAACCAGGCAAGAGCTACAGCAGCAGAAGTGTATGCTCAAATCATCAAGGATTTGAATGAGGCCGAAGCTGATCTTCCTGCAACCTATGGTGGTGCAGCAGCAAATACTAACCGTGCACACAGAAATACAGCCATAGCTTTGAAGACTCGTGTTTACTTGAATATGGGTCAATGGGCAAACGTAATCACTGAAGGTAATAAGCTGGTACCTACTGCTGCTCCTTGGAGAGCTCCTTCTGGTGTAGCCAATGAACTGTTGCCAAACTATGGTACTATTTTCACCAATTATACCAACAGTGAAATGATTCTGTCTATGCCTTTCACAGCATTGGATGTGCCTGGTACACAGAACGGTTTAGGTTGGTATTACAATCCTGGTCCAAACGGTGGTGGTGAGTTTGCTTTAAACACAACTGCTCCAGGTATTGCCGCTAACACAGGTTGGAGAACCAGTGATGCAAGAAGAAATTTCTTGGTTGTATCTGGTGGTCAAACCTGGTTAAGCAAATGGCCTAATCCCAACAACGCTGCAGATCCTAGTCCAGTGATTCGTTATGCGGAAGTTATGTTGAACCTGGCCGAAGCTTTGGCAAGAAATGCAGCAGGTACATCAGTAGATGCGCGTGCATTGGCTATTCTGAATGCTGTGCGTAAGCGTGCTGATCCTACCATTACTGATTTTGCTCCTGCAGATAAGAATGCATTGATTGACTTAATTCTCACTGAAAGAAGAATTGAGTTACTCGGTGAAGGTTTCAGAACATCTGATATCGCTCGTACTAACCAGACTTTCCCTGCAAAAGGACCTGTAGGTGCTGTTGCGCCTTCAGCTGACCAGTATATCTGGCCAATCTCTATCGCAGAACTGCTGGTGAACAAAGCTTGTCAGCAGAACCCAGGATATTAGAAGCAATATCTTTTTTAGCGAAAAGAGCCCCAAAAAAGGGCTCTTTTTTTTGTCAACTTATTGGTATAGTAGAAAAAAATATGTGATAAAAGATTATTAATACATATGAAAAACTATTCTTTGTTATTCACTGATTATAAATAAGTAATCAAATATTAACGAGCAGTAGAATGAAAATCGTTCAATTTATACTGTATATCCATGCATCCTTATACAGCAAAACTTTGTCTTTTAACTTTTGGTTAATATATTGCGAATCTTAAAAATTAAAACTGTGTTATGAGAAAACTCCTAATGTTACTCATTGGGCTGTTTGTGACTGTATCCAGCATACTGGCACAAACAAGGGTCATCACCGGTAAGGTATTTGATGACAAAGGCGCCCCCATCGCCAACGCCTCAGTTCTCGTAAAAGGAACAACGATCGGAACAAACACAAAAGAAGATGGCTCCTTCTCTTTGAGTGTACCAGCTTCAGCAAAAGAGTTGGTTGTTTCTTCAGTAAACTTTGAGCGTCAAGAAATCAAACTCTCTGCTTCAAACAACTACACTGCAAGATTAAAAGCAAGCAGTGAAGATTTGGAAGAAGTAGTGGTTACTGGTTATCAGCAAACCAAAAAAAGAGAGGTGAACGCTGCAGTAAGCCGTATCGAGGCTAAACAGATTGAGAACATTCCTGTACCATCTGTTGACCGCTTATTGCAAGGTCGTGCTTCTGGTGTGCAGGTGAATGCTAACAACGGTGTTCCCGGCGGTGCTGTAAACATCTTGATTCGTGGTGCTGGTTCTATCAATGCTGGTAACCAGCCATTGTTTGTTGTTGATGGTGTACAGATCAACGGTACAACTACCAACATTCAAACACAGACAAACCCAATTGCATTCTTAAACCCAAGTGATATCGAGACCTTCGAAATTCTGAAGGACGCTGCTGCAACCGCAATCTATGGTGCACGTGGTGGTAATGGTGTGGTATTGATCACAACCAAAAAAGGTAAAGCTGGTAAGAATGAGATTAATTTCAACATGCAGTATGGTGCAACTCAGCCACTGAAATACTTCGATATTCTGAATATTTCTGAAATCACTCAGGCAAGAATTGAAGCATTACAGAATTCTAACCCAAGAGCTTCTGCTGCTGCAGTAAGGGCTTCTGCTTTGGCTGGTTTGGGTATCCCAGGTACTGCAACTGATGCAGATATCGCTAACCTGCGTAACTACGACTGGCAGCGTGAAGGTCTGCGTAATGGTAATTTGAGACAGCTCGAATTATCTCTGCGTGGTGGTAATGAAAAGACTACTTATTACATCTCTGGCTCTTATAATACTACAGAAGCTATCGTAGACCCAGTTAACTTTTCTCGTGGTACTTTATTGACTTCATTAAGTCATAAGGTTAACCGTAAACTTTCTGTTGAGACAAGTCTCAGCTTGAGCACTATTAGTCAGAATGGTCCTTTCGGTGGTGCAGGTGGTGGTGCCTTCTTAGGTAATATCGCTTTTGCTGCTGCAACTATTCTGCCCCACAACCCAATCCGCAATGCAGATGGTAGCTGGTATGGCTTGCCAGGTTCTGGTCAGGCTGTTGCCGGTATCCTAAGCTTTAACCCAATGGCGGTTAACGCGCTGAACACAAGTAAGCAGCGTACTAACCAAATGGTGGGTAGCTTTACTATCAACTACGAAATCCTGAAAGGTCTTCGCTACACTGGTAAGTTCGGTTTGGACTATCGTCTTGTACAAACTGAGTTCTATGGTGATCCTCGTTTGGATGAATATTTGAACAGACGCGGTTTCGGTTCTGCAAACTCAGACTGGAATACCAACTTCCTGACTTTCCATACACTGAATTACAACAGAACTTTCAACAACAAACACAGTGTTACTGGTTTGGCTGGTATGGAATACAGAAGCGACGTACAGGAGCGTATCGGTGCTTCTGCTGAAGGTTTCCCAACTGCAGATTTCAGAACCATTAACTCTGCTGCAACACCGCTGGGTGCAACTGGTTTCTGGACCGGTAACAAAATTTTCTCTCTGTTTGCTCGTGCGGGTTATGAGTATGACAGACGTTATAGTGTAACTTTCTCTCTGCGTCGTGATGGTTCATCAAGATTCGGTGCAAATAATCGTTTCGCCACCTTCCCATCTGTACAGGTTGGTTGGAATGTAACAAACGAAAAATTCATGGAGCGCACTAGCAATTGGTTAAGCAACATGAAAGTGCGTTATGCTTGGGGTCAGTCTGGTAACGACCAGATTGGTAACTTCGATGCCCTCGGTTTATTCGGTGGTGGTCGTCAGTACAATAGCACACCAGGTATCTTCTATAGCCAGTTGTCTAGCCCAACCCTGAGATGGGAGTTAAGAACTGAAAACAACATTGGTTTAGATCTGGGCTTCTTCAAAGATCGTATCACTACAAGTGTTGATGTCTACAGACGTATCAACAGCAAACTGTTGTTGGCTCGCTCATTGTATCAGTCAACTGGTTTCACTTCTTTCACTGATAACGTAGGTGAAGTAACCAACGAGGGTGTTGAAATGAACCTCGGTGTGAAGATTATTGATAAAGCATTCAAGTGGAGAACAAACTTCATTTTTGCTTACAACAAGAACTTTATTTCAAAGCTGTATGATGGTTTGGAAGTATTGCCAGGTAACAACGCTATTCGTGTAGGTGCGCCTTTGGGTTCATTCTTTGTAGCTAACTACGCTGGTGTTAACCCTGCAACTGGCCGTGCGATGTGGTTTAAGGCTGATGGTAGCTTAACATACAACCCTTTAATCCCAGCTGACCAGCGTTTATCAGGTCAAACAATTCCAGTGTACAACGGTGGTTTTGAAAACGTATTCTCATTCAAAAACTTTGAAGCAACCTTCTTCTTCAACTATGAGTACGGTCGTACTGTAAGTGATGGTCAGGTAAACTTCATGTCTGAGATTGGTGGTCGTGCATTCAATGCGTTGCAGGAAATGTATGATGCTCGTTGGAAAACACCTGGTCAAATCACCAGTGTTCCAAGACCATTTAACGGTAATACAGATTTCGCCAGCCAGGGTCGTTTCACTGGTCAGCGCTATCTCTTCAAAGCGGACTACATCCGTCTGAGAACTGTGATGTTGGCATATAACTTCCCACGCTCTTTCTTGAGCAAGGCGAAAATGTCTCTTGCTCGCTTCTATGTACAAGGAACCAACTTGTGGACTTATGCAGACTACCCTGGTTACGATCCTGAATTCGTAGGTGCCGCAACAGGTATTGTACCACAAAACAAAAACATTACTGTTGGTCTGCAACTGGGATTCTAAACAAACAAATTGAATGATTATGAAAACTATTGTAAATAAAATTGTTCTTTCTGCTGCTACGATCGGCTTGCTGATTGCCAGCTGTTCGGACAAAGATCTGGCAGTACAGCCACGTCAATCTATCTCATCTGAGACAGCACTGACATCTGTTAACAGCGTTGACGCTGCCGTAATTGGTGTATATGCAACATTAAAGTCTCGTGTATTATATGGTCGTGACTTCATGGCTTATGGTGATGTAATGGCTGACAACGCTGTTGCTACCAATAAGAGTGGTCGTCTGGTTGGTGAAGGCCGTAACAACGTAAACGCGCATTATGCAAACTGGGGTACTGCTTACAGTGCCATTAATGATTGTAACCTTGTATTAGATGCGATTCCTCGTATTTCTGCAGCTACTGCTACGCAGAGAGACAGATGGGAAGGTGAAATGCGTTTTATCAGAGCATTACTTTATCATGATCTGATGCGTTCTTATGCTTACGCACCAACTTTCATCGTTTCTGCATCTAACAGAGGTGGTGTGGTACTGCGTTCTACTGCTGTTGATAATAAGGATACTGCTGCTGCTTTCAGACCTGCTCGCGCAACTATTCAGCAGTGCTACGATTTTATCATAAATGACCTTACTATCGCATCTACTAAACTGCAAACATCTGCTCGTGCAGGAGCTCCACATTTTGCAACACGTGCCGCTGCACAAGCTTTGCTTTCCAGAGTACAATTGTACAATGGTAACTGGGCTGCTGCTAGAGATGCTGCAACTGCTGCATTAACTGGTGGTGTAGGTACTTTAACTACAGCGGCTAACCACGTTGCTGGCTGGAGAGCTTCTACACACCCTGAATCAATCTTTGAAGTACGTTTTGCAATTGCAGCAGAAAGCCTTGGCGTAAACGAAGCATTACAGACAACATATACTTCTATGGGTGCAATTGGTGCTCCTTCTACTAACGGTGGCTGGGGCGATATGGTACCCAACGCAGTAACACTGAATGCGGTTGGTATCACAGGCTTCCCTTCAGCTTTGTCTATTGCTAACACTGCAGCATTACCTACACTTACAAGAACATCAGATGTTCGTAACCAATTGTTCGAGTGGGGTGGTCAGCGTACTAACCCTCGTTTCATCGAGTGTACTAAGTTCTTCGGTAAAAGCGGTTTCTTGAACGTTGATAACGTACCAGTTATCCGCCATGCAGAAGTACTGTTGATCAGAGCTGAAGCACACTACCGTCTGGGTAATGAGGCTGCTGCATTGACTGATATTAACACCCTCAGAACCAACAGAGGTTTAACAGCTGTTACTTTAACAGGCAATGATATCCTCGAAGAAATTTTGAGACAGCGTTTGGCTGAATTGGCAATGGAAGGTCATCGTTTCCATGACCTCAAGCGTTTGGGAAGAGATATTACCAAGGATCCAAGTGTAGGCTTTACACTCGCTATCACAGATTTCCGTGTGTTGGCACCGATTCCTAACGGAGAATTAATCGGTAACCCTAACATGCAACAGAATCCTGGTTATTAATTCAATGATTAAATTTTAAAAGATGAAAAAATTCATATTAAGTGCATTTCTTTTTGTTGCAGCCATGTTTACCCTGACAGGTTGTATCAAACAAGAAGAATACGTAATCAAGGATTTGCAGGTTGAGTTCGACGCAGCTTCATGGAATTCACGTGGCGCTGGTGTTACCTATCCCATTCTAACACGCGTTCCACCCTATGGTATGCCTGTTGCAACAACCGATCCTTTGATCTCTAGAACGAGTGGAACAATCCGTTTTCGTGTAAACTTGATTGGTGCGCAGCAATCTACTGCTCAAACAATCACATACCGCGTGGCGAATGATCCTGCCAACACAGCTGTGGCTGGTACACATTTCACTATTCCCGGCACCATCACTATCCCTGCTAACAGCAGTTTTGGTGAGGCTGTTGTGA
The DNA here is from genome assembly GCA_019745155.1 of Chitinophagaceae bacterium. Lineage (GTDB taxonomy): Bacteria > Bacteroidota > Bacteroidia > Chitinophagales > Chitinophagaceae > JAFLBI01. The sequence continues at coordinate 281,329 of JAIETM010000007.1, forward strand.
ATGTAATCAACCCAGGTGTAGCAAGTTCAACTCCGGTTTTGTTGATTCTTGAAGTCGTAGGTAACAGCTTAATCAAGCCCGCTACAGAAATCAATAAGATTGGTATTCAAATCAGTCAGAATTAATACAACTTTTTGTTGTTGAATTAATTTCGCTTTTACTTAAAAGGCTTCTATCTTAGATAGAAGCCTTTTAAATTTTATAGTATGAAATACATTCTTGTCTTTTGCTTAACACTAACATCAATATTCCTGCAAAGTCATTTGCGGGCTCAGGGGTTTATGGCAGATGCGGTAAATCCCGGAAGAGTGTATCGCGAAATGAAACCGAGTGATGTAGCGGGAAGTGCTTTATTATTTGAAAATTGGACACCTGCGCGAGTAAAAATTACCCACGGGAAATTAATTACAGGATTGCTTGTGAACTTCGACGTATATGGTAATAAGGCGCTTTACCTAAATAAGGATGAAACATTCGAGTTCGGAGATGAACTTGATTACATCGAAATAGGGTTTGATGGAAATGGCGAACGTCAATTATTCATGAACGGTTTTATTGCCGATCAGTTTCACTCAAAAACCTTTGTGCAGGTTTTAAATGAAGGCCGCTATCGGCTTTTGAAATACGTTCGCAGGGTGCTGGTCGATAATAAGGGTTATGGTTCTGCTGTTGAAAGCAAGACACTCGAACAACAGACTTTTTATTTTATTGCTGATAACAAAGCAACAACGCCTGTTAAGTTGTCTAAAGCATCATTGGAGGAATTTGCAGGCCGTCGCTGGGAAAAACTCAAGGGTTTCATCGATGCGAACGGCTTAAGCCTTAAGAAAGAAACTGATTTCGCTAAGGCACTCCTTTATTTTAGTAGTATCGCTCAGTAGTCTGGTTTTACTAGCTAAAATTATTTTCTTTATACATAGTTAATTAATAATCATTATATTAACCATTCAAATTAATATAATACATGAGCGGTAAAGCGTAATATCAGTTTTTGTTGTCCTGTTAAGTGGACGTTAATTACATTGCAATTTCAAAACAAAACTGACTTATGAGAAAACTCCTCATGATTTTCTTGTGCGTTGTATTGGCCTCAATACAGGTTTTCGCACAGAATCGGACTGTTACGGGGAAAGTGACAGATGCCGATGGGAAGCCACTGGCTGGCGCTTCCGTTAAAGTAAAGGGTGCTGAAGCAGGCACTATCTCCGATGGAGATGGTAACTTCAAAATTGTTGTTCCAGCAACTGCGAAAGTGCTCCAGATTTCTTCAGTGGGTATGGAGACAAAAGATGTTGCTATTGGTGCTAATCCAGTAGTCAATATTTCTTTAAAGTAAATTGACAACAGCTTAGAAGAGGTAGTTGTAGTTGGTTATGAAACCAAAAAGAAGAAAGATATCGCTGGTGCAACAGCAAGTGTTAAGGGTAAAGAAATTGCTGCTAGACCAGTAGGTAGCTTTGCACGTGCCATGCAGGGTGCTATGGCCGGTGTGCAAGTTGTATCTAACAACGGTGTACCTGGTGGTAACGTAACGGTACGTGTACGTGGTGTTGGTTCTATTAACGCCAGTAGTACACCTTTATACATTGTAGATGGTGTGCAGATTGTTACTGGTAACTCTAACTCTCTGGGTAATGGTAACGGTCCGGAAGGTTTGGTTTCTTCCAACCTGTTAAACGCGATCAATCCTGACGATATCGAATCAATTGATGTATTGAAAGATCCTGCATCTGCATCTATCTATGGTGCGCAGGCTGCGAATGGTGTAGTTATCATCACTACAAAAAAAGATAGAGCAGGTAAGAGCAAAATCAATTTCAATTCTTATTTCGGTGTTAGCCGAGTAATCAAGAAGCTAGATGTATTAACTGCAACAGAAGCTGTTCAGTTGGGTTATGAAGCTAATGCCAATAGATTTGGTGCTGGTTCTGCAAACGTTACTACTTTCTTGAACGGTGTTGGTGCTACTGTAAAGAATGGCATCGTTGATCCACTTGAGAATACAGATTGGCAAGACCTTGCTTTCCGCAGTGGCTTTGTTCAGAATTATGATTTATCTGTATCTGGTGGCAATGATAAAACTACCTTCTTCCTTTCAGGTGGTTATAACCGCTTGCAAGGTCATGTGCTCGCTTCAGATTTCCAGCGTGGTTCACTAAGAATTAACTTGGACCACAAAGTGAATGATAAACTCTCTATTGGTTCTAGTCTTACTTTATCATCTTATTCATCTAACGGTGTATTTGATGGTGGTAGTTTCGGTAACCCAGTACGTAATGGTTTCATGAGTTTCCCAACAAACAAACCATATAATCCTGATGGATCATTCCGCCAGGCAGCCAATGGCCAGTGGTTTGGTGGCTTGGATAACTTTTTAACCTATACCTCACTGAATAAGAACTTCTCAAACGTGAAGAATTTAGTTGGTGGTATTAATGCTACATATAATATCAATAAATACCTCCGCTGGAGAAGTACTTTTAACCTGAACTATAACTATACAGAAGAAAAGCAATTCTCTGATCCACGCGGCTCTGGTGCTTCTGTAAACGGTAGTGTATCTAAAGCATCTACGCAGATTCGTGATTTCCAAACAAACCATACATTGAATTATGCACGCACTTTTGGTGCCAAGCATGCTGTGAGTGGTTTATTGGGTGCGGAGTATCGTTATAATCTTCAAACTTCATTTGCAGCATTTGGTCAGGGCCTGCCTTTGCCTCAATTCCAAACTTTGAGTTCAACGGCTACACCTTTGTCACCTAATGAAGGTTTTGGTGATTTCAAACTCTTGGGCTTTTTCGCTAAAGCAGGTTATACCTACGATGATAAGTATATCGTAAACCTGACTGTACGCCGTGATGGTTCTTCACGTTTTGGTGAAGACACGAAGTTTGGTCTTTTCCCTTCTATCTCTACTGCATGGAGAATCAGCCGTGAGAAGTTCATGGGTAAGTTTGGTGAAAATAATGATATGAAGCTCCGCTTCTCATATGGTGTTACTGGTAACCAGGCCGGTATTGGTAACTATGCTAGCCGTGCTTTATTTGGCCTTAGTGGTGAATACCTTGGTTTAGCTGGTGGTGCACCATCTCAATTGGGTAATGCTGCCTTGGGTTGGGAAGAAAACGAAACATTCAACTACGGTATTGATTTCAGCATCTTGAATAGAAGAGTTACTGCTGAGATTGACTATTTCTCAGCTAACAGAAGATCATTGTTGTTGGCATTCCCACTGCCACCTAGTAGTGGTTTCTCTTCTATCACTAGAAATACTGGTGTATTGCAGAACCGTGGTATTGAATTGGGTTTGAATACGGTGAACTTCAGTACTAAGAATTTCCGTTGGACAACCAACTTCAACTTTACTTACGTGAAAAACAAAGTGGTTAAGTTGAATGAAGGACAAAATAATATCGGTACCGGTATTGTTGTGGGTCGTCAATTGAACTCAATCTTCACCTATAAGTTTGCTGGTGTAAACCCTGCTGATGGTAGAACCATGTATTATGATACACTGGGTAATATTACCTACACTCCGCAGTTGCGTGATAGATATTACTTAGATAAAAGTTCTGATCCTTTGTGGTTTGGTGCTTTTACCAATACACTTACTTTCAAAAATTTCGAACTTAGATTCCAGTTCCAGTATCAGGGTGGTAACTATATCCAGAACTCAGATGCTACATTCGTTCAGCGTGCGGGTTCAACATTCGATCGTAATCAGCTGAAGTCTCAAATGCTCCGTTGGCAGAGACCAGGTGATATGACTTATGTACCAAGACCTTGGGCAGGTGCTGCACAGCCTGGTTCTTCTTCTTATACATTCTTCTCTGATCGTTTCTGGGAGAGAGGTGATTTCCTTCGTCTGAAAGAAGTAACCATTACTATGTATCTGGATAAGAAAACGCTGAATAGACTTGGCTTAACCAATGCCTCATTCTATGTGAGCGGATTCAATCTGGCAACATGGGCTAATTACTCCATGTTTGATCCTGAATTGCAGGGTAACGACTTCGGTACTTATCCTCAGGCCAAGCAAATGACCATGGGCTTAAACCTTACTTTCTAATTCTTAACAGCTAATTATATGAATAAGAAAAACATATTCGTATCAGGTCTGCTGGGTGTTGTTATCTTAAGTCTTGGTGCTTGTAGCAAAGCCTTAGATACTGCACCTAAAAACTCGCTAGACTTAGGTACTACACTTACCACCCGTGAGGGATTGAATGCAACACTTACTTCTATCTACAATACTTATCAAGGTAGTGCATACTACGGACGCGATGTAATCGTGATTCCTGAGTTGTTGGCAGATAATGGTGAAATCACCTCTAACAACACCAACAGATTTTTAAACCAAGCCAATAATGCTCCAGGCTCACACATCAATATCTGGGCAACCTTGTATGGTGTGATCAACAGAGCTAACTTGGTTATCAATAACGTTGATAATTCTACTGCAACTGCTGCAGAGAAAAGACAGTGGAAGGGTGAAGCAACATTCCTTCGCGCATTGAGCTTATTTGATGCTGCGAAAATTTTCGCTAGAAACCCACTTAACTTAAATGTAACAGGTGCTACTGGTGCTACTAGCTTTGATCTTGGCGTGCCTGTGCTTACAGCAGGTGTGGCTGATGCAACACAAATTACCTATCCTGCAAGACCTAAAGTAGGTGAAACTTATGATGCCATCGTTAAAGATCTTACCGATGCCAATAGCTTGCTTACTAATACAGGTTCTGCATTTCGTGTAAGACGTGTTGCTGCTCAGGCTTTATTGAGCAGAGCTGAATTGTATCGTGGTAACTGGGCTCAGGCAGAACGTTGGGCTGATTCAGTTTTACTTGGTGGTGCGGCTACAATTGCGCCTGCAACAACATATTTTACTTCATGGGGTAGCAATCACCCTGAAACCATTTTTGGTTTGCAGTACCAAACTGGTGAAGGTAACCCTGGTACAGATGGTCTTCAGTATATCTATTATAGAAACTTGCCTGCTATTCCTGGTTATGCAGATGTTACAGCAACTGCTTCTCTGCGTGCAGATATGGGAACTGCTGATCTTCGTTATCAGCGTCTGATCTCTGCTCAGGTAAAATCAGGTCAGAACGTGTTCTATTGTATGAAATGGCCATTGTCTTCTGGAAGACAACTTGGCCAGGATGATATCATGCTGCTCCGTACTTCAGAAGTATTGTTGAATCGTGCTGAAGCACGTGCAAGACAAGGTAAAGAAGCTTTAGCCATTGGCGACTTGAACCAAACAAGAGTGAGAGCTGGTCTTACCGCTTTCCCAACTTCTGGTGCAGGCGCACCAACTGGCGCAGCTTTGATTAACGAAATTCTGAAAGAGAGAAGAATTGAGCTTGCTTTCGAAGGTCATCGTTTGTGGGATCTGCTGAGAACAAACAGAGATGTGGTTAAGTCTGGTGGTTCTACTATCCTGACAACTGATTTCCGTCTGATTTGTAACATTCCAATCGCTGAGATTGATGTGAACAGAAACATGAGTCAAAATCCAGGTTATTAATTTCAAAAAAAGTAGTCATGAAAAAAACCACATATAGTTTTCTGGTTGTTCTTTTTGTTGGTGTTGTGTCGATGACAGCATGCACGAAAGATATGACCAAAACAATTTACAATGGTCCAGATGTTGTAGAGTTTGCGAATCCTGCAACTGGTTCTTTAACAAGAACAGTAACTGTACCAACAGGTGGATCACTGGCAGATAGTATTCTGGTACAATTGGTAGGTCCACAGCGTACAACCGCCACTACGGTAACTTTTACAGTGGATGCAGCATCTACTATTTTGTCTTCAGAGTATACAATCACCTCACCATCACCTGTTACCATTGCAGCTAATAGTAGTTCAACATGGGTTAAATTCCGCTTTAATAAGCCCCCTGCGTCAAGAACTTTATTGGTTACCTTGACAGGTGGTGATAAAGTAGGTGTAAGTGCTAACTGGAAGACCTTTACGTATACAGTACGCTAATTCGTATTTAGCACATAATAAAAAATCCCCCCACAAGCTTGTGGGGGGATTTTTTATTTGCGATATGAAATGTTCACTACTTCAGAATTTGACTTAGCTGCTGTGTCAAAGCGGGTCCTCTTAAATTGGTAGCAATCACTTTGCCTTGAGGATCGATGAGTACATTAAAAGGAATGCCTTCAAATTGATAAGTATTCACCACACTGGTTTCCCACATCTTCAGATCACTGATATGCGTCCAGGTTAGTCCGTCTTTCTGAATGGCTTTTATCCAAGAACCTTTATCACTATCCAATGATACACCCAGAATAGTGAAGTTCTTATCCTTGAATTGATTGTAAGCAGCTACTACGTTAGGGTTCTCCTCTCTGCATGGTTTACACCAACTCGCCCAGAAATCAACTAATACATATTTACCGCGAAGACTACTCAGGTTAAATGTATTACCAGTGATATCAGGCATACTGATTTCAGGTGCTTGTTTGTTCAGCAAAGGATGAGCTGCTGGTTGCTGCGCTGCCTGCACCGCAAATAAGCTTTTCAGCTTTGCCAAGCCGCTATGTTCTTTAAACTTGGTGGCTGAAGCTTCTGCCAATGCTTTCGACTCATTCATAGGCATACTACGCAAAGCAAAATTGCCAATGGCGAAAAAGCGGTTGGCTGGGCTCTTTGATTGATTGACGAAATTCTTTACATAGGTGTTCATGTCTGCAATCTGCTGATCACGCTGCTGACGAATGATGTTCAGTACACTATCACTGGCTTTGTTTTTCTGTAGCGAATCCAACTGCATGAAGGTTACATAGAGTGCAGAATCTTTTCTGGAATAGTTATCCAATAAATCATGCATTTCAGCAGAAGCGGGAGAGCCCTCCACCTTATACTGCCTGAACTGATCCATATCCAGTGTGATGCGGATATCATTTTCATCATTCACAACAAAAAAGGAACTATTGGCAATGATGACGCGATAAATTTTTTCTTCCAGTGCCATGCCGCGGACAGTAAAGCTACCATCCTTCTTTAGTGTGGTAGAATCGATATTGAGTGGATTTTCTCCACCGTATGGAATTTCCTGCAATATTACTTTTGCAGCAGCTGGTGCATGACTCACTTTTCCCTGCACCACAAATGAACCATGTTCTCTTTGCTTGCAGCTTGCTATTGCTAAAACAGCAGCTGCAATCAGCATTGTTTTTTTCATGTATCGTTGTTTGTATTTATTGAGATAGTTTTTCTTCTAACAATTGCGTAACTATTTTGGGATCTGCTTGTCCTTTGCTCATCTTCTTCACTTCGCCAACAAATAAGCCTATCAGTCCTTTTTTACCTTTTTTGTACTCCGTCACTTTATCTGGCATTTTCTCCAAAACAAGATTCACCCAGTTGTCTAATTGCTGGTTATCCTGTACTTGAATCAATTGATATTGCTTGGCCAAATCAGCCGGATGATCAGGATGCTGCATTACCAAAGGCAATAGCTTTTGTGCAGCAATAGAAAAGTTTACATCACCAGATTCTACCAAAACAATCAACTGTGCTAGCCTTTCCGGTGTAAGTGCTTGTTGATCGGGCAATAGCTTTAATGGCCCCATCATCCAGTTGGCAATGGCTTTATACGCTTTGGTGTGTGCGGCAACGGCAAGAAAATAATCTGCATCTGTTTTCTCTTCACTTACCTGTGCTGCATCATAAGTGCTTAGTCCATAGATTGTTTGTAATTGCTGCAGTAAAACATTTGGTAATACAGGCATTGCTGCCTTGATATCATTCAATAAAGTATCTGTGAGCTGAAATGGTGCCAGATCCGGATCAGGAAAATAACGATAATCATTTGCGTCTTCCTTATCGCGAATAGCAAAAGTGGTATCAGTATCAGCATCAAAACTGCGGGTTTGCTGAATCACGGGTTCACCTGCATCTACCAATTTGATCAATCGTGCAATCTCTACATCAATCGCTTTTTTCAGGTTGCGAATCGAATTCAGGTTTTTTACTTCCACCTTGGTGCCAAGTGTTTTACTACCTACTGGTCTCACCGAAATATTCGCATCACAGCGTAAGCTGCCTTCTTCCATATTGCCATCGCAGATGTTTAGCCATCTAACCAATTTTCGAATAGCTGTTACATATTCATAGGCTTCCTCACTAGTATGCAAATCAGGTTCTGTTACTATTTCAATCAGTGGCGTTCCGGCTCGGTTTAAATCAATCAGCGTATTATCCGGATCAATATCATGAATGCTTTTCCCTGCATCTTCTTCTATGTGAATGCGGTTTAATTGAATGGCTCTTTTCCCAAGGCTTGTTGTAATCTCTACCGTACCACCAGTGCAAATAGGGGTGGTGTGCTGTGATATCTGATAGCCCTTTGGAAGGTCAGGATAGAAGTAGTTTTTTCTAGCAAAGTAATTATCCTTCGTGATACTGCATCCGCAAGCCAAGCCCATCATGATGGCATAACGAACTGCGGCTTCATTGGTTTTGGGTAGTGTGCCCGGATGTCCAAGACTAATAGCGCTCACTTGTGTGTTCGGTTCTTGACCAAATAGTGTTGTATCACCACAAAAGAGTTTAGTCCGCGTACTTAACTGTGCGTGTACTTCCAGACCAATGACGGCTTCATATTGCTGATTCGTTTCGGACATGTTTTCAAAAGTATTGCGAAACCGTCAAACCTTGGGTGATTTTAGTCCAGCAAAACAAAACCCCCGCAAGACTGCAGGGGTTTATGGTCATGAGAACGATATGGTTATAAACTTGCTTTCTTTAGTTTTTTAGGGAAGCGCAACTCGGCCGACTGGCTTTTGCCATCGCGCTGGAAGCCGAGTTTTACATTATCACCTTCCTTAATCTTGAGCAGTAGTTCACGTAACTCGTCTACAGAGTTGATCTCAGTTTCGCCTGCTTTGGTGATAATATCATCCTTTTTTAATCCCGCTTTAGCGGCAGGTGATTCGGGTTGTACCTCCAATACTTTAACACCATTTCCACTTTCAAGGTCTTCAATTTGAATTCCAGCTCTTGGACGATTCATTCTGCCTTCCATGATAACACGCGGCTCGCGGATACCTTCAGGCATGCGGAAGTTTTCCATGATACCGTCCAGATCCAAGTCAAAGTCTTTTCCATTGAAGTTAAAGCTGCGTTCCATCACCGGACTGCGTTTGCCCAACACTGCATTAGCGGTTTGCTCTTTACCATCGCGCAAATAACTGATGCTTACTTTATCTCCGGGGTTGTATTTACCAATGGCTTCATACAAAGCATCGCTGTCGGCAATAGTTTTATCACCCACTTTGGTAATGATATCTCCATTCTTCAAGCCTGCTTTCTCAGCAGCACTTTCCTTGCTGACTTCTACAATGCGAGCACCTTTTTCTGTTTTTTCGCTCATCACACCCAGCACCGCTTTATTCATTTTATCGTTCAACGGTTCACCTTCAAAAGGGAAGCGCTTGCCCATGCGGATCATGGGGATGCGGTCTTTCATGATTCGAATTTCTTTCTCATCCCATTCTTCTGCTGGTTTGCCATTGATGGTTACTTTATCGCCATCCACTTCTACCACTACCTTTTTCTCCTTCTTTACCAGCGGTTTCTCTTTGATCTTTTCCTCTTTTACTTCTTGTGCTGTGGCTGCAAAGCCGGTCAGAAGCAGGACTGCAAACAGGTATTTTTTCATACGCTTGATTTTAATACGAAGAGTTTAGTAGATCAAATGTAGGGACTTGATCAAATACGAAAGTCTTCGGAAATGTTAAATATGGTTAATGGCCATAAAAAACCCCGAATCATTCGGGGTGATGATCTTAAAGTGTTTCCTGAATGGCTTTGATGACTGCCGCAAGTTGCGAACTGTCTTGTCCGCCCGCAGTGGCAATGGTTTTTTGTCCGCCGCCACCACCTTTAATCAGGGGTGCTACTTTTTCCTTGATGAGTTTGCCTGCATCAATATTGGCGCTAGCTGCATCTGATACGCTGATGGCTACAGAAGCTTTCTCAGCAATATTGGCCACCACCACTACCACATCAGCTTGAAGTCTCAGATCATAGGCTAGTTTCTTCAATGCGTCTGCACTGCTCACTTCCACCTGTGCTCCTAAGAATTGTTTGCCATTGATGGTTTGAATATTGGCCAGTAGTTCTTTTTGTACAGCTTGTAACTGGAGTGCTTCTAATTTCTCTACTTTTTTCTCTAATGCTGTTTTCTCCTGCAAAAGTTTTTCTACTGCTTTCAGCGGTTCTTTGGCTTTCAGTAGTGAACCGATTTCCTTCACATGCGTAAACTGGGTGAGCAGGAAATTGAATGCAGCCGGTCCGGTTACAGCTTCTATACGTCTTACACCTGCAGCAACTGCAGCTTCTGATTGGATGATGAATAATCCAATCATACCTGTATGACCAACGTGGGTTCCACCGCACAATTCAATTGAATAGTTAGGATCGATGATGACTACGCGAACGGTATCAGCATATTTCTCACCAAATAATGCCATGGCGCCCATATTGATGGCTTCTTCTTTCGGCATTTGTTTGATGACTACAGGGATATTCTCACGAATCTTGTTGTTCACGATCACTTCTACTTCGCGGATTTCTTCGTCTGTCATTTTCGCGAAGTGAGAGAAATCGAAACGTAGATAAGCATCATTCACCAATGAACCTTTTTGTGCCACATGCTTACCCAATACCTGTCTTAATGCAGCATGCATCAGGTGGGTAGCTGTGTGGTTATACATGGTGTTTAGGCGCTGTTCTGTATTTACCTGTGCTTTTACAGGAGCGTCAATAGCAGATGGCAACTGATTCACGAAATGAATGATGAGGTCATTCTCTTTACGTGTATCAGTAACACTCACTTGCTCGCCACCAAAATCCAAGATACCAGTATCACCTTGCTGACCACCACCTTCCGGATAGAAAGGTGTTGTAGCCAATACCAATTGGAATTGTTGTTTACCCTTAGCGGTTACTTTTCTGTAACGCTGTACATGGGTGTCTACCAGAATATCGTCATACCCTACAAAACCTTTACCTGTAGTATCATTCACAATAACCCAGTCGTCTGTATCAATAGCAGTGGCTGCGCGTGAGCGGTCTTTTTGTTGCTTTAATGCTACTTCATAACTAGCCATATCAACTGCCCATCCAATTTCTTGCGCCATCAAATTGGTCAAGTCAATAGGGAAGCCATAGGTATCATTTAATTCAAATGCAAAATCACCTGCAATGATTTTCTTATTGATTGCAGTTGTGTACTTATCACGCATGTCAATCAATTCTTTCGCAACACCTTCATTCTCCTTTGAGTCTTTTGCTTCAGTTACAAACGCATTAAGTTTCGATGCGTATGCGTTGAATTTTTCAATGCCTTTCCCAAGCGTACGCAGAAAAGCTTCTTCTTCTTCCTTCACCACTTTGCTGACAAAATCCAACTGCTGTTTTAATTCAGGGAATACCTGTGCAAACTGCTCTGCCAGTAAGGGCATGAGTTGGTGCAGTAGTGGTTGTTTATAGTCTAAGTAAGAGAAATAGTAACGCACGGCTCTGCGCAGAATTCTTCTGATCACATAACCTGCACCGGTATTCGAAGGCAACTGTCCGTCTGCAATCGTAAACGCAATTGCACGAATATGATCAGCAATTACGCGGAAAGCTACATCTCGCTTGCTGTCCGTATTCTCGTATTTGAGTCCACTGATTTTTTCTGTTTCATGAATCGTACCGCTGAATACATCTGTATCGTAATTGCTCTGTTTACCTTGAATCACTCTGGCAAGACGTTCAAAGCCCATACCGGTATCTACGTGCTTGGCAGGTAATTGTTCCAGGCTGCCATCTTTCAATCTGTTGAACTGGATGAATACATTGTTCCAGATTTCAATTACCTGAGGATGGTCATTGTTCACCAGTGTTTTGCCATCCACTGCAGCACGTTCTTCGTTGGAGCGACAATCCACATGGATCTCCGTGCACGGTCCGCATGGACCAGTATCGCCCATTTCCCAGAAATTATCTTTCTTATTACCTAAGAGAATGCGATCTTCAGCAATTACTTTTTTCCATTCATTAAAGGCTTCTGTATCACGAGGTAAACCTTCTTTCTCATCACCTTCAAAAATGGTTACGTACAAACGGTCTTTATCCAACTTGTACACTTCTGTCAGTAGTTCCCAGCTCCAGGCAATGGCTTCAGCTTTAAAATAATCACCAAAGCTCCAGTTACCCAACATTTCAAACATCGTGTGGTGATAGGTATCCACACCCACTTCTTCCAGATCATTGTGCTTACCGCTAACCCGCAAACATTTTTGGGTATCGGCAATGCGACGGCTCTGGGGTTCTTTATTGCCCAGAAAATAATCCTTGAACTGGTTCATCCCTGCATTGGTAAAAAGCAGGGTGGGGTCGTTCTTTACCACGATGGGTGCTGACGGAACGATCTGGTGTGCTTTCGAAGCAAAAAAATCCAGAAACTGCTGGCGTATCTCACTGCTGGTCATAGTAATGCGTCAATTTTATCCATGCTTTGCAGGTGGATCAGTTATCTTTGAACCTCCCCTGTAAAGTGGCGCAAAGGTAAGGAATCAGCTACGGCCAAGGGGTAAACCTGGCTTGAATCTTATGCGGCGAATTAAATATTATTATAACCCACACTCCATGCGCTTCGAGAAGCTGGAAACCCCGCTTCGGGTGCGCCTGCTGCAGTTGTTTGGGTTTATTGCCGCTTCCATTGTTACGGGCATCATCATTGTATTGATTGCCTTCCGTTATATAGATTCTCCCAAAGAGAAATTGCTGCGTCAGGAGAACGAAGACCTAAAGGAAAACTATGCGGTTCTAGTTGAGCGTGCCAAGCAGCTGGAATTGCAGATGGATGAGCTGGAGAATCGTGATAACAGTGTCTACCGCTCTATTTTTGAAGCAGATCCTATTCCCGATAGTGCCCGTGTAAAGGAAATTGAGAAGAAGAAAGAGGTGAAGTTGGTGCAGTCGATGGGAGAAACGGAACTGGTGAAAAGTATGACCACTCAACTCAATGAGCTCAGCATGCGTGTGGCTTACCAAACCAAGAGTTATGTAGAGATAGAGGATATGGTGCGCAACAAGGAAAAACTCTTGGCTGCCATCCCTGCTATTCAACCGGTGAGCAACCGTGATCTGAATAGAATTGCTTCCGGCTTTGGTTATCGTGTTGATCCGGTGTATAAGGATACCAGAATGCATAAGGGACTTGATTTCACCGCACCCATTGGTACACCTATTTATGCTACAGCAGATGGCGTAGTGCGCGAATCTGGTTTCAACACAGGTGGTTATGGTATTAACGTAGTCATTTATCATGGCTATGGCTATGAAACCCTCTACGCACATATGGTGCGTACCAAGGCCAAAGTAGGACAGCGAGTAAAGCGTGGTGAAGTAATTGGTTATGTGGGCAATAGCGGTAAGAGTACGGGCCCGCACTGCCATTATGAAGTGCATAGAAATGGCATACCTGTAGATCCGGTGTATTATTTCTATAATGATCTCACTCCTGCTCAATTCGACCGCTTGGTGAAATTGGCAAAGTCTAGCAATCAGAGCATGGATTAATGAACATTCCGTACGGTCTATTGTAATGCTATAAATACTTTTTCTGGAACCCTGGGTACGTCAATACTTCATTCGCATCATCAACACCATGTCTTTAGGCCTGCTTTGGATGGCTATTAATTCAACATGGGGTATCATGTTTGGGTATGCATTCCCTGAAAACAAAATTGGTCCGGGTCATATTGGGTTCTACGCTTTCTTCCTGCTTTCGCTAAGTGCCTATCTCTGGTTTGTGATTCGTTTGTGGAGCAAGCCCCTAAACAGAGATATGGAGTAACTTTTTTTCTGTCAGCCCGTTTCATCGAAAATACCCGCTTGCCGGTAGGTGCTATCCAACCGAAAAGCCTATTTTCAACTTGAAAAGCTGCAGCATGCATCCACTAAAGCCCAAAGCTAGAAACATTGTTATTATTGGCACTTTACTGATCTGGACTGTGAAGCTCATCATCAGGCCCTTTGTGCATATTCCTACATTTTGGAAACCGGTTTTTGGTATTGCACCTAACCTGCTGGGTTCATTTCTTTTGCCTTTTGGTGCTTGCTGGTTTTTTCAGCGCTTCTTTCGTTTAGAGAACAAGCATGATCTGAATTTCACCTGCAGTTTTGGCTTATTACTGGTGATAATTAATGAGTACTTGCAATTGATTCCTGTCTTCGGTAGAACATTCGACTATCTAGATATTCTTTTTTCTGTGGTAGGTGTATTCTTTGGACATCTGTATTTCAACTACCTGATGCGCCGTTATGTATTCAAGACCTATCCTTAAATGAAATAGTCCGCCAGAAGCGGACTATTCAATAAGGTTTTCAGTTAAAATTATTTATTCGATTTGCTATCTACAATCACAGGTGTTTTGCTATTGCCCATGATGAGCACTTTAGCATTCTGTGAGGTAGCAATTTCTTTCAAGGCCTTGATCTGCTCATACTCAATCTGCTTATCGGTTAAGCCTGTATTGATGATGCGCTGATAATCTGCAATACCCTGCGCTTCTACACGCTTACGTTCAGCTTCTTGTTTTTCTTTCTGCAGTACGAATTCCATTTTTTGTGCTTCCTGTTCTGCTTTGATTTTTTCTTCGATAGATTTTTTCACGTTCTCAGGAAGGGTAATATTTCTTACCAGCAGTTGCTCCAGAATTAATCCACGCTTTTTAAAGTCTTCTTCAATGCTTCTGAAAATTCTTGTTTGAAACTGATCGCGTTTGTTGGAGTATAAATCAATAGCAGTATAATACACCGCATTATCACGAATCTTGGTTCTTGTTAATGGACGTACAATTTTGTCTTTATAATCAAGACCGGTTTCACGAACAATTCTTGGCGCTTCAGAGCCGGTAACTCGATACAAAACTGTTAGGTCTATCACTACTTCCAAACCATCCGAAGTCAATACGCGAATAGCATCATCGCCAGATTGATTACCTTCATCATGTACACCACTCATAGTATAGTTCTGTGTTCTGATATCTACAGATTTTACAGTTACTAGTGGGTTTACCAGATTTAAACCGCTGGTTAGTACTTCGTCTTTCACCTTACCAAAGATGGATTGCACACCGATTTCACCTGCATCAATCTGTTTGATACAGGATGTGAGTACACCTAATATTATAATAACGAAAGAGCCAATGCGCAGGCCATTCGCCAGTTTGCGAAACTCTTCTCTCGTTTTAGAAATGGCACCTGCAACAATCAGTAACAGTATGCCCAAAATGATGAGTATCATATATCAGTTGATTTAGTACAAGATTGGTAGCTGGTTTTGACAAAATATTACATCAGCTGCTGTGATCGGAGACGATTACCTACTGCCCCTTGATCTTTTTTAGCAAAAGGGTATAGTGGCCACTCAGATTACCGATACTTCTCGTCAACATCCATTTGCCCACCACAAAAAAATGATCTGCCGACAGGCGCTGTACTTTTTTGATATCAAAGCTTAGCTTGCCCATAGCGGCAGTATCGGGATAGCTTTTCTTGTAATTGTTTAATGTTTGTTGCCAGCCATACGTAAGGCCCGACTTACCTATAAACATCAAGCTATCGCTTTCCCAATAGCCTTTCATGAAATTGGTTATGTCGCCCTGGTTCCATGCTTTGGTTTGGGCATCCAGTAAATTTCTGATGGTAGTCTCGTCGGCGTCTTTTTGTGCAAAAGCTGTTGTGCTGATCAGCAGCGATGCATAGAGTATGGCTGATTTCATTCCCCAATGTACTGCAATCAAGTCGTTTTATGGGCACGCACCATTTCTCTTTTACCGGGAGGACCGGGAATTTTTTTTACTGTCCAGCCGGCTGCTTGCATAGCGCGGCGTACATCCCCTTTGCTGCAATAGGTAACGAGTATGCCACCCGGTGCAGTCAGATGATAGAGTTTTGCGAAAACGGCTTCAGTCCATAACTCGGGCTGGGCGCTAGGTGCAAATGCATCGTAGTAAATCAGGTCAATAGGTTCATTGATGCTGCACTTGTCTAGTGTAGTGTGAAGCTTATGCAGCGTGAAGTTGGAAGTAATGGCAGTAGGTTGATTCCATGCACTATTATGCAATTGTTGAAGCAGCGCTTGATTCGTGTAGTTTAAATTGGCTGATTCCGCTGTGTTCAATGGATAAGCTTCTGCGCTGTAATAACTAATCTTAATGGGTAATGTCTGTATGTATTCAGCAGTTAGTAAGGCATTCAAACCTGTACCAAAGCCCATTTCGAAAATGCAGATATGCTTAAGTCCCTGCTGTATCATCCACTCCAATCCCGCCTGAATGAACACATGATTGCTTTCCTGCACAGCGCCATGTTTACTATGATAGGTTACCTGCATAGCAGGGATAGCAATGGTAGCATAGCCGTCTGCAGTTATCTGAACATGTCTTTCCACGCATGCAAATTACTTACCTTAACTAAATGAGTTATGTATTGCATTTACAAAAAGATAAAAAGCTAGCCCCAATAGTAGGGGAAACAGTCTTTACCCTGAAACGTAGGAAAAATATTCCTGTTCGTTTGATGGCCAGCATCATGAGTCAGCAGTTAAGTACAAAAGTGGCTGCAGTGATTTATCAACGATTTTTGGATTTGTATGGTGGTAAAGAGCCCAAGGCGGAAGCGGTATTGGCAACGCCTGATACTACATTACGCAGTATTGGTTTAAGTAATGCGAAAGTGCAGTATGTGAAGAATGTAGCTGCTTTTTGTTTGGAGCATGGTATAACTGATAGTAAGCTGAATAAGCTGGAAGACACTGCTGTGATTGAGTTGCTCACGCAGATTAAAGGAGTGGGTAGGTGGACGGTTGAAATGCTTTTGATGTTTAGTTTGGGAAGGGAAGATGTGTTTGCAGTGGATGATCTTGGTATTCAGCAGGCCATGATCAAGTGTTACAAATTGCAAACGGAAGACAGTAAGCAACTGAAGTTACAGATGCAGAAAATCGCGCTTAAGTGGTCTCCCTACAGAACTTATGCTTGCATGCATTTATGGGCATGGAAGGATAAGGCTGTGTAAATTATTTAAACAGTTTTTTAAAGAAGCTGCGCAATCCTGAAGTTTCTTTTGGTATCTCTGCTTGCTCAGGTTGTTCAGTAAAGTCGAGCTTTTTCCATTGTGATGGATCACCATTCTCCTTTACATATTGCTCCAACTCTCCTGCAAAGCATGGATCAGTATATATCTCGTTGGATGCTATTTTCTGAATAGCTTCTGTGATGCAATCACTCAAAGAACTTTTCCAGATAAATCCTTTGGCGCCGGCACGCATCATTCTGATCACATGATTAAAATCGCTGGATACTGACATGCCAATGATTTTTGCATCTGAGATTTTCTTTGATAAGTAAGATGTTGTTGCAACCCCATCCATTTCGGGCATATGCACATCCATAATAACAAAGGGCGAAAGTTCTTTTTGCGCCTCAACTGCTTCAATCAGTTGTTTACCATTTGATGCTTCGGCAATAACTCTGTAGCCCGGGATACTACTTAAGTAGTCGGCTAAAGAGGATCTGAATTTCTGGTGGTCGTCTGCAATAATCAGGTTTATCATACACATTGGTTTGTGTGCAGGCGAACATTGGGGGTACTATAAAGTTAAGGCTTTTTGATACTTAATAATTTTTAAACTGCATTTCTTGCGGCATTGATGATACCAAACATGCTTCTAGTGATCAGTTTTTCTATAACAGCTTGTTGATCAGCAGTGATGGATTTATCTTGGAGTAGTTGTAATGCATACTGTTGAATAGTTAAAAGGGGTAATACGATATTTTCCCGCATTTTGATAGAAGCATTACCTGCAGTATCATCTTCCATCAGTTGTTGCATGCCTGCTAGTTCTAATACCAGTTTTTCGGTAAGCGTGTATTCCTGTTCAATTTTTTTCCAGAACCCACCAAATTCAGGATCTTGCTGAATGTATTGTGTTGCTGGAAAATAGCATTTCAGCATGCTCATCATGCTGTTATTGATCAACGTTCTGAAGAATGGTGTGTTTTGGTAAGCTTCCTTTGCATGATCCCACAGACCGGCTTGTTTTAATTGCATCAGTGCTGTGCCTAGGCCATAAAAGCCAGGCACATTCTGTTTCATCTGCGTCCAGCTTCCAACAAATGGAATGGCCCGAAGGTCTTCAAGTTGTAACAAGGCATTGTTTTTTCTTGAAGTAGGCCGACTGGCGATATTGGTTTTGCCATAAAATAGAATCGGACTGAACTTCTGCAAATAGGATAAAAACTGAGGATCTTCCTTGAGTGCACAATAGGCTTCGTAACTAATCTGACTCATTTTATTCAAGATTTCTCTATCCTGAATGCTGATCTGCTGTTTGCCTGCAAGAATCTTATTACCTAGCCCTGCACTTAATAGTTGTTCAATATTGTATCTGGCAGAAGCATTGGTGCCAAAGTTCGATGTGATGGTTTGCCCCTGTATCGTAAGTTGAATTTCTTCATTTTCTATTTCACTGCTCAATGATGCATAGAACTGATGCGTTCTACCTCCACCTCTGGATGGCGGACCGCCTCGGCCATCAAAAAACTTGGTAATGATTTGGTGTTTTCTGGATATAGCTGTCAATACTTCTTTAGCAGTATTGATGCTCCAGTTCGCTTGTAGATAGCCGCCATCTTTTGTGCCATCGCTAAAGCCTAGCATTATTGTTTGATGCAGGTTTCTGTATTGTACGTGGGCTAAATAGGCTGGTGTTGTATACAATTGCTCCATAATTTGTGCCGACTGCGCCAAATCACCGATGGTTTCAAACAGTGGCACAATGTCTACCTCCATTTGCTTGTCAGCAAAGCCAGCCATTCGGAATAAAGCCAGTACTTCGATTACATGCAAGGCGGACTGGCAATTACTAATGATGTAGCGATGGCAACCGGCTGAACCATTTAAGCGTTGAATTTCTTTGATGGCATAGATACTTTCGAGTGTATCTCTGGAAAGTTTATCCTGAATGATGCTTGGGTCAATTACCGTATTAATTGCAGTTAAGCAATGTATTTTTTCTGTTTCAGTAAGTTTGTCATAGTCGGGTGGTAATAACGCGGGTAAGCCATTAACTATTAGAGCTTCATGAATAGCTTGAATTGTTTTTTGATGCACGCGGCTATCCTGTCTGATATCCAGAGCAGCAAAATGGGTTCCAAATATTTTTATTTTATGAATAAGCTTGTCCAGATGAATTTTGAATAGCCCGAAATGCTTGGTTGTAAGTATGCTGCTGATGATGTTGAGCTTATCTAGTAAATAAGCTTTCGTTATTTGTGTGCCCTCTGAAGCATGAAACACATTTTCGTAAAGGTCATTCTCAAGTTGCGTAATATGCAAGTCTATTTCTGAGAAGGTGAGTCTTCGCTTCAATTTCCTAATATCGCGGTAGTAGCAAACCATAATGGCTCTTCTCAATGCTTCTGCTACCTGTAAAGTTGTTTTTGCATCAACAAATGGATTACCATCTCTATCGCCACCAGGCCAAAAGCCTAATTCTATGAAAGGATTGTCTTCTTCGTATTGACCATCGAATATATCTGTGACAATTTGGGTATAGATATCTCCGCAAGCATGGTAAAAGATATTTTCTAAATACCACATGAGGTTGATGGCTTCGTCGTATGGCGTTGGTTGTTTCTTATTGAAGAAGGGTGTTATGCCTAACTGTTGAATATACTCTCCAATCGTTTGAAAATTGTTTTTTGCAATCGCTTCACCCAAATCGTGAATGATGCCCAATACATTGGCTGGATAGAATTGCGTGGGGTGCGCTGTCAATACAATTCTTACGCGAAACTTTTTCAGTCTGTTTCTGAGGCTATCTTCTTTCTTCAGAAACTTCACCTGCTGTATCAGGTTCTTGATACTGCCATCACCGGATACATTGTTTACACTCGTAAATGCTGCATCTTCTATCGCATCAAATAGCACCACTTGGCGCTCGATATACTGTACGAACTTAAAAAGAGAATCAAGTTTTTCTTGTAGTGTATTCAGCTTGGTTTGCGTTGCAAAAAAATGGTTGATGATGTCAGCAGGTGATTTTGCAGACTCATAACCTGATTGGCATTGCTGTAACAGTAATGGTAACAATGTACCTGCGTTGGCAACGCCTGAATAAGGGAGAGCAGAGAAGAGGCTATTGTAGATAATATACTTCTCCGCTACCTGCTTCTGAAAAGCAGTAATAGAAGTGGTTGGCATAAAATGATTGCTTGCTTCCTAAAATACGCATTATTTAAGTGTAGGAATAAAAAAAGCTGCTACGATTCGTAGCAGCTTTTTGCGTAATGTATAGACAATTTTATCTCACAAGCTTGAGTTCATCTACAATATGTTTAGCACCACCCAGTTTTTCAATACACCAAAGTACATAGCGAACGTCCACACAAATGGTACGGTTCAGGTCTTTGTCGAAAGCCAGTTTATGGCTCAGTGCTTCATAATTGCCATCAAATGCCAAACCTAAGAGGTTACCGTTAGCGTCTATAACAGGGCTACCAGAGTTACCGCCGGTAATATCATTGGTGGTAATAAAGCTTACGACTACGTCTTTGTATACTGGATCAGCATACTGGCCATAGTCTTTATTCTTCCAGAGATCAATGAATTTTGCAGGTAGATCAAATTCATAGTCGCCTGGCTTGTACTTTGCCATTACACCATTCATGGTGCAGACAAAATCATACTTCACAGCATCTCTTGGCTGGTAGCTCTTGATATTACCATAAGAAATACGCATGGTGAAATTGGCATCGGGATACATCATTTTTACTTTGTCTGGATTCATTTCCATGATGCCCTTCATATACAATCTGCCCAGATCGTTATTCTTGGCAGAGAAAGCCGCAAATTTTGCAGCATACTTGTTGTTGAAATTTTTGATAAATGCACTTACTACCTTATATGCAGGGTCATTCATCAAAGCATCCAAATTGGGTTTGGCCATGAAGGCTGCCCATTTGCTGTTATCTGTCATCATGCTATTGCTGAATACATCGGCAGCAAAAGCTTTATAAGGGCTTGCTTCAATGCTGTTAAACTGTTTGAATAGATTATCGTAGAAGCCTTCAGGATGTTGGCTCTTGTCGATATCACTGTAGAACATCATCACCGCTGCTGCAAGGATATTTTGGTCGGCTTTCAGGTTGTTATTCGCCAGATAATTCTTTCTGCCTGCATCAGCAGCTTTTACCATACGCTCTACTTCTTCTGGCTTATAATCTTTGCGTTTCAGTAATGCTTCAAGATTTTGCCATGCTGCAGCAGCGCCAATGAGTCTGCATCCGGTAATACCTTCAATCATGTATTGTCTGTGGGCAGCATAAGGGCGCCATTCCTGATAGTTCTTTTCATAATCGGCGAAAATATTTTCATATTCGGGTTTGCCCTTGGCCCAGCTGATGAATGCAGCTTCTGCTTTTTGTTTCTCACCATAAGTGTCAAACTTTAGCAACTGCTTGGTTTCACCATCATAAAACTTCCAATAGTTGGCAATGCTGGCATATTCAGAAGCGAGTTGCAATTTGGTAGCTTCACTTTTCTTCATTTCCTCAAACATGTATTTGAGGCGCATATCGCGCAGCTTTACCAATGTTGGGTTGTTGATATCTGTACTCAGCTTTACACCAAAAGAGGTTTCATAACGGTTGGTGCTACCAGGGTAACCAAAGATCATCGAGTAATCACCATCCTTGAATCCCTTGATGCTAACTGGAAGAAAATGCTTTGGCTTGAAGGGCACATTGTCTGCGTTATAGTTAGCGGGTTTACCATCCTTACTCATATACACACGGAATACAGAGAAATCGCCGGTATGTCTGGGCCATTCCCAGTTGTCGGTATCACCGCCAAACTTACCAATGCTTTCTGGAGGTGTACCTACCAGACGAACATCCTTATAAACATCATACACAAAAAGGAAGTACTGATTGCCCTTGAACATGCTTGCTACAACAGCATTCTTAAATTCGTCACCACCGGTTGCTGCTTTCACCAGTTCAGCAGTGATGGCCTGCAGTTTTTGTCCGCGTTCAGCACCATTTGCATTACCCAATGCAGGAAGTACTTTATCGGTAACGTCTTCAATTCTATTCAGGAAGCTTACGCTCAGATTTTTAGAAGCAATCTCTTTGGTTTTATCACTGGCCCAGAAACCATCACGCAGGTAATTGGCTTCAACAGTTGATGCGGCTGCAATAGCACCATAACCGCAGTGGTGATTGGTAAAGAGTAAACCTTGGTCACTCACAATCTCACCGGTACAACCACCACCGAAAATAACGATGGCATCCTTGATAGAAGCTTTGTTGATACTGTACAATTGCTCAGGCTTCAGCTTCAGACCTCTCTTCAGCATGTCTTTATACACTTGATCGCCCAGCAAGAGGGGCAGCCACATACCTTCATCAGCATAGCTGCGGAAAAGCGTTAGCACGAATACAAACGAAACCAATAGTTTTTTCATATCGCAAATTTTATGAGGAACAAACCTACAGATTAAGCTGCTACAAAAAGCCAACCAAAGTCATGAAAAATAGCCACTTTTTATAGCTGTTCAGGGCTTATGGCTTACATTTAAACTATGAGTCTCCGATTGACTAGTGCATGGTTGCTGACTGCCATGCTGCTATTGGCATCTGCCTGTAAAAAAAGCAATAACCAGCCTACGCCACCCAGTGGTGGTGGTAATACCACCATAAGCGCACCTCCCTCTTTGGGATTTTATGTGGTGGGTTATTTTCCTTCATACAGAGATCCTGCTGCAGTACCTGATCAGAAATTCCGGATGTGCAATGTGATCAACTACGCGTTTGGGAGTATTACGCTGAGTGGATCGCTGTCCATAGCATCACCGGGAACATTCAGTTCCGTTATTTCAAAAGCTAAGGCCAATGCAGCAAAGATTTTCTTAAGTATATCCGGTAATGCAGCCGATTTTAAAAATATGGCTTCCGGTGCATCCGGGCGTAACAGTTTTGTGCGTGAGATTATGCAGGCATTAAGGACGTATCAATTAGATGGAGTGGATATTGATTGGGAATATCCCAGAACCGATGATGGTACAGATCTAACCTACACTGCTTTCATGAAAGAACTCAGTGATAGTTGTCATACCAATGCACGTTACTACCTGAGCACAGCCATCACATCCGGTAAGTATGCCGGTGCGGTAAGGGATGCTATTCGTAATGAATTGTGGACAGGTGGTTATGTTGACTTCTTCAATATCATGGCCTATGATGATTTCAGTACAACGCTTGCTTATAAACATCATAGTGATCTTGCTTTGGCGCAGACTTCTATCAATTACTGGGTTACAACAAGGGGTATGCCGGCTAATAAAGCTGTTTTAGGTATTCCTGCCTATGGCAGACCTAGTGGTATTACGCAAACAGGAACGGTATTGTCTTATTCAGCCATACTGGCGCAGGGTGGTAGCCCCTTGTCTGATTCAGCAAGGGTGAGTGTTACAGGTTTCAGTAATTACATGATCTATTATAACGGTACAGTTACGGCTAAACGCAAAGCCATGCTGGCCAAAACACATGCTAGCGGTGTGATGTTATGGGAAAAAGGACAGGATGTGCACGATGCTTCGTCTGTTTTGAAAGCAATTTGTGATACCTTAGGAAGAACTTATTAAAATCAGTCATATGATATTATCTACAACGAATACCATCGAAGGAAGACCCATTCAATCTTACAAGGGAATTGTTACAGCTGAAGCCATCATTGGTGCCAATCTGTTTAAAGATTTGTTTGCCGGCATACGCGATATTGTTGGTGGCAGAAGCGGCACTTATGAGAGAGTGATTGAAGAAGCTCGTCAGCATGCGATGAATGAATTGCAACAAAAAGCAGCTGCTTTAGGTGCGAATGCCGTAGTTGGTATCGATCTGGATTTTGAAACCATTGGTGCCAATGGAAGTATGCTGATGGTTGTTGCAACAGGAACAGCAGTTTCACTTTGATGATTAAACTATTCTAACAGATTTACATCTAAGCGATACAAATACCCTGCATGCATACGGAAGACCGTGCATTATTGCAACAATTCAAAGTGGCTCAAACCAAGGAGCGGGCTTTTACCAACCTGATGAAAAAATATCAGGAAAGGTTATACTGGCATATCCGCCGATTGGTAGTGGAGCATGAAGATGCCAATGACGTGTTGCAGAATATGTTCATCAAGGTCTGGAATGGTCTGGAGAATTTCAGGGAGGACAGCCAGCTATATACCTGGCTGTATCGTATTGCCACCAATGAATGCCTGAGTTTCTTGGAACAGCAGAAAAAAAGGTCTGCAGTGAGTTTCGAAGATATTCAGGAAGGATTGAGCGAGCAGGTGAGGGCTTCGGATAATTTCGATGCCAATAAATTGGAGTGGAAACTTCAGCTGGCTATTCAGCAATTGCCTGAAAAACAGAGAGTTGTGTTTACACTAAGGTATTATGATGAAATGCCTTACGAAGAAATGAGCCGGGTATTAGAAACTAGTGAGGGGGCTTTAAAAGCCAGCTACCATCATGCGGCCAAGAAAATTGAGGACTTTATCAAGAACCATTAAACGTTGAAACCCAAGTAGAGTCTTAGAATACACGAGCAAGATGCAGATTAATGCGACGATATTGAAAGAGTTACAGGAAATAGCCCCAAGCTTGATTGAGGTAAGAGGCGATATGCCTTATGCCCTGCCTCAGGGTTATTTCGATACATTGCCCGAAGCTGTTCTGGCTAAAATTCGCATAAATGCTGCTCAATCAAATACTTATGCAGTTCCTGAAGGGTATTTCAACAACCTGCCAAACCTGGTGATGGCCCAAATCAAAGCTGGTCAGCATGAAGTAAGTGCTGAGCTGAATGAAATAGCGCCATTGTTGAATACCATCAGTAAAGCACCGGTATATACAGTTCCTGAAGGCTATTTCAACCAGCTTTCAGCCCCTGTTCCAGCAGCGAAAGTGGTGAAAATGGGTAGCTCTAGACGCTGGATGCAGTTAGCGGTTGCGGCCGTAACCATGGGCGTTTTGGTAACAGGTGCTTTCCTGTTCACTGACCAGAACCAGCAAATTTTGGATTACGAGCAGTATCAATCCATTGATGCTCAAGCTGCTGTAAAAGATCTACCCGATGAAACCCTGATTAATTACCTGGAAGCCCATGCTTCTTTGAGTGGTTCTGATGTGGTAGAAGAAACTGGAAACGCTGAAAGCAATGATTTACAGCTGATTTCTGATGAGGAACTTAGTAATTTTGTGAACGACAACCCCGTTATTGATAAAAAGAAATCCTAAAACCCATAATATGAAAAAGATACTCCTGGTGTGGATGGTATGGGCGATGGGTATTACCCTTTCAACAGCACAGGATGCTAACCCACCCGGTGCAGGCCATTCCATTGAAGCCATTAAGATTGCATACATGACCAAGCAACTTGGTCTGAGCACAGAAGAAGCACAAAGATTCTGGCCCGTATACAACAAGTATATGGATGAAGTGAAGCGTGTACGCAGAGAAAACAGAACAGATGAATTGGCTTTCGAAGAAAAAGTGTTGAACGTAAGAAAACAATACCGTGGTGAGTTTGGTAAAGTGTTCAATGATGAAGCCAGAGCCAACAAAGTTTTTCAGTGCGATAAAAACTTTGGTATGATGATGCGCGAAGAGTGGCAGAAACGTCGCCAAATGCGCGATGCCATGGGTGGTCCTAATGGAGGCAGACCATTGCGTGGTGGTGGCAGACAAGGCGGTAACTAATCGCTATTCACAGAAAACTATATGCACATGTATAGGACCTTCCTTCGGGAAGGTTTTTTATTTGTGGTACACTGGCGATTGGATATCGTGATAGAACAGAAATGTCCAATGCTGTTGGTTGCCTTTTTCCCACCATTCTTGTCTTAGCTCCATACATTTCTTGCCATTGAAATCGTATTTAGCAACAAACCTGCTTTTCATTTGCTGCAATTGTGGTGCATCATCACCACCAAAGAAAATAGTTGCGCCATCTTCTTCAATCCAGAATACCTGATGATATTGGCTATGCGCTTGTGTTAATTCGTAACGAATATATCCATCAATTGTACCGGCGTCTTCGTGTAACCAGATCACTTTGCTGAACTCATCCAGTAGTTCAAAATCTTTGGTGATATAAGAAGCGCTGCCAATTCCCATGGCATAATCAAACTCTCTTCTTTGAACAAAATAGGTAGCGTAAGGAAAGCTAATGAAGTGTTCGCCTGTTTGTGCATCTGTGTAAGTGATACCACCTGCATGGTCTTTGTGTAGATGACTCATCAATACTTTTGTTACCTGTGCGGGATTGATACCTACTTTTTCCAAATTGTGGTAAATCTGTGGGCGGCCATCAGATAAATTATAGCCCAATCCTGTATCCAATAAAATCACATCTCTTTTGGTGATAACGAGAAAGGGCTGAATCTCTACAAGCAAACTGCCAATAGGCCGATCATTCAGTTGCTCCCTGCTGGTATCAAAGGGAACGAAGACCTTGGTTTTATCAATCGTAAATGAACCTTCAGACAGGGGAATGATTTGCATGGCGCGAATTTCAGCAGAAATCCGTAATCAACGCAAAACCATTTGCCTGTCGGCATCCAATCTTAACAAAATAAAGATGAGGATGGTGAAAGTGAGCAATGAACTACCGCCATAACTGATCAAAGGCAATGGAATACCGATGATGGGGAATAGACCGATGGTCATGCAGACATTCACTGCAATATGAAAGAAAAGAATACTGGCTACACTATAGGCATAAACTCGACTGAATGTACTTCGCTGCCTTTCAGCTATGGTGATGATTCGCCAAAGCAGGAAGAAATAAATAGCGAGGAAAACAAAACTGCCAACAAAGCCAAATGCTTCACCGAGTGAAGTAAAGATGAAGTCGGTATGCTGCTCAGGTACATATTTACCTCTTGTTTGGGTACCCTTCAAGAAGCCTCTGCCTAAGAATCCGCCTGAGCCAATGGCAATCTTACTTTGGCGTACGTTATAATCGTCTGGTTTTTTGGCTGGTTTATCTGTACGCTTGGCTGCATGTGCGTTTTGTGTACAGTCATAATCCTTACCCACCATGCTATAGATACGCGTACTCTGATAGCACTGTAACACATTGTTGAAAATATAGGGTACTGCAAAGCGTTGAACACCTACGCATACAAACCATAAAGCGACAATCAAAGCTAGTATGCGTTTGTTTCTGCGGATTTGTTTCCGCAATGCATACCAAAACAATACAGCAATGATGGTTAGAATTGTGGCAAGGGTATTGGGCTCAAGCAGTAATGTGGCAACCACCAATGCACCAAACGAAAAACCAATAATCAGCATGGCTGGTGGCAAGCCTTCTCTGTACATCACCATGAAGAAAGAAAAGTATACCAGTGCCAGCCCCGTTTCATTCTGCAGAATGGATAGGGCTGCGGGTGCCAAAGCAATCGCGCCGCCAATGAGTTGAGAACGTAGCTTGGAAAAATCCGTTTCCTGTCTTGACAGAAATTTAGCCAGTGCTAATGCAGCAAAGATTTTACACATTTCTGCCGGCTGTAGGTTAAAGCCACCAAAGAGTGGAATCCAGCTTTTAGAACCATTGATGTTTTTACCAATCACAAATGTGGCCAGCATCAGGAGTATCCCGAATGCATACATAAGGTTGGCAAAAGCAGTAAAGAGTTTACTATCTGTAAGTATGATAAATGTGGCAACCAATGCACAAAAGCCCGCAAAGATGAGCTGCTTGCTGTAATTGGTTTTACCCCCAATAAAAGCTTGTATCCAATCTGTACCCTGGCGGTATTCCACCATGAAGATGCAGAGTATGCCAATGACTACAAGAATGGCATACAGCCATACAACTGTGAAATCAATGCCTTGTGATATGCTGCGTTGTTGTTTGCTCATCTTCTGGTATTGGTCGTCGCTTTTTTAATGGCATTCTTTTTATCATCAGGCCTTAGCATAGGCGTCTGCTGTTTGGGCTTGGCAGTATCTTTTGTTGGTCCGTCTGTTCTGGTGCCTGTTTCTGGATCGAAGGTTACTTTACGGTCTTCCTGCTTGCTTTCTATCTGGGCACTCTCATCAATTGCTGCTTGTTGTTTAGCCAGTCGAATGGAATCTTTGCGTTGATACCATCTTTTAATAGCCACCGGTAAAAGATCTGCATTGCTGATGCGGTCTACTTCTGCTAATCTTCTTTGTGATAAAGTATCGCGCAGGTATTTTTCAATCATCAGCGAAGCAATGGGTGCAGCCCACGTAGAACCGAAACCTGCATTCTCCACCACCACTGCAACAGCAATTTGCGGATTCTCTCTAGGCGCGAAGGCAACAAAGATGGAGTGATCCTTACCATGCGGGTTCTGTGCGGTACCTGTTTTCGCACACATATTAATGCCATCAATTCTGGCATTGGTAGCAGTACCACGTTCTGTTACATCCTGCATGGCGCGATGGATAATCTGGAATGTAGTATCAGGGATATGGGTTACTTCATGTTTATCGCGATACTTTTGCATCATGGCTTTGTCTTCCGCAGTTTCGCGTTCAATAGAGTCAACCAGATGCGGTGTGTAGAAATAACCTTTGTTTGCGATCACGCACATCATATTGGCTAATTGTAATGGTGTAGCCGTCATACGGTCCTGACCAATACCCAGTGTGAGGTTGAAACAGCTTCCCCATCTGTCGTTGCCAAAATCACGATTGTATCTGCCTGTATCAGGAATACTACCTCTGTCTTCAGAAGGCAGGTCAATACCCAGTTTAACACCAAGACCAAAGGAGTTTACATACTCTTTCCATTTTAGGTAACCTGCATGTTTGCCTTGCAATCTAGGATTGTCGATAGCCATGCGATAGATATGCGAGAAGTAAGAGTTGCAGGAATTGGCCAATGCATCACGCAGGTTAGATGCGTGACCAGCATTCTTGTGTGTACAGCCAACGCGCACACTACCACAACCAAAATAGGCACCGCCACAACCCACACCGAAGGATGGGCCAATAATACCTTCATCTAAAGCAATGATGGCACCCATGGGTTTGAATGTGGAGCCGGGCGGGTACTGTCCCTTAATAGCACGGTTATACAATGGCTTGGCTGTATCCAGGAACATACGGCTGAAATTTCTTCTGCGCGTACTACCGGTTAAGAGATTGGGGTCATAAGATGGCCCGGATGCCATCGCAATAATGCCACCTGTTTTTGGGTTGATGGCAACAGCACTACCAATTTTATTGGTGAGCATTTTCTCTGCCATCTGCTGTATCTCTACATCCATTGCTGTGTAGAGGTTACGGCCAGCAATTGCAGCAGTATCAAATAAGCCGTTCTCCCATGAGCCTTGAATACGGCCTTTGTTATCGCGGATAAAACGTTTGATACCTCTTTGTCCCATCAGCACTGATTCATACGTGCGTTCTAATCCCGCCAAGCCGGCATAATCACCCATTTCATAACCTTCATCGCGATGCTTTTTCAGGAAATTGGTATCTACTTCACCAATATAGCCCAGTACGTGTGCTGCAGTTCTGTAAGGGTAAGAGCGAATTGAGCGCTCATTTAGTACAAAGCCTGGAAAACGGTACATGTTTTCTGAAAGCTTGTAGTAGAGCTCGGGAGAAAGTAATGCTTCGAATACGCTAGGTCTTACATAAGAGTTTTTGAAGATCACATCGCGCATGCGCTTTTTGAATTCTGCGGTATCGATACCCAGAATCTGACAAAGGCCGAGTGTATCTGTTCCCTTCGCTTCAGAAGGAGTAACTACCAGATCATAGCTGATGGTATTTTCCAGTATGGCTTTTTTCTTGCGATCGAAAATGATACCTCGATCAGGGTAGATAACCTTTCGATAGAAGGCATTGTTGTCAGCAGCCAGTTTGTACTTGGTTGAAAAAATCTGCAGGTTGATCAGCTGCAGCACAATGACCACGAAAACAGATCCGAAGATGAGTCGGATCACCATACTTCTGCTTTGATTAAATGCCGGCATAACTGGAGTAAAAAAACGGTACGAATGCGGAGATTAGTCTACTAACGCAAAGATGTTACATGTAGTGTGGTATTGCAGAAATGTTTTTTCTAAAAATGTGTAAAACCTAAGCGGCGTTGGTGCGGTACTTGGCTTTTCTGAAAAAGATCAGCTCAGACAGTAGAATCAGCAGTAAACTGATCAGGGTAGTGCCGGTTACTTTTCCGAGGAAATACAGGAAGTCGCCAAACTGTAACCACTCTATCAACACCAGGTAGAAGTGGTGAATGAAAGTGAGCAAGCCTGCATACAATGCATAGGGTGCCCATCCCATACTTTTAGGGCTAGGTTCGGCATAGCTCTGTTCCTTGCCTTCCTGTGGAATCAACAGGTTCAGCAAGAAGGGGCGGAGATAGGCAATTAAGGTGCAGGGTGCAGCATGCAATCCCGGCGTGCCGGTAAAATAATCCAGCGTCATGCCAAAGGCAAAACTCAATAACAGTAGTCCAAATCTGCCCAAGGAATAAGGTAACCAGAGAATAAATAGGAAATAGAGGTAGGGAACAATGAACTGATGCAGGGGCGGTACTTCGTTGAGTACATATACCTGTAGGAAGATGAACAGGATGAAACGGATGATATTTTTCAGCAGACTGCTCATTGATTCTTTAGTTGTTGGTTTTCCAGTTCTGTTTGCTCATTGTAACGTTTGTTGGCAATGATATTCACGTACTGGATGCTGAAGAAGTTTGTCGCCGTTTTTACCTTGATTGTATAAAAATTGGTAGCCGGGTCAGAGTTTACTGCTGCTACAGTACCCACCATCAGGTGTGATGGATAGTTGGCCGAGTAGTTACTCGTTAACACCGTATCACCCTTCACCACTTTTGCGCTTCTAGGTATGCCTTTCAGGGTGAGGTAAGATGGATCGTTGCCATCCCATTCCACACTGCCGGTTACGTTGTCTTTTTTAAGCATAGAGCTCACTTTGCTGTTGCGGTTCAGTAAGCTCATCACTTTGGAATAGTTATCGCTTACGGCTACCACCACACCAACAATTCCTTGTGGTCCTGTAACGGCCATTCCTTTTTCCACGCCTTGTTTGCTGCCCCTTTCCAAAGTAAGGTAGTTGGCAGGCAGGCTAACCGAATTACCCACTACATGGGCAGGTAGATAAGTGAATTTGCGGTAACGTGTAGTACTGTCGCGGTAGCTGGAGTCAGTTACCTGTGCAATGCTACTATCTGGCGCCTGAAAATTCTGTGCCAGCATATTGCGCAGGCGGGCGTTCTCTTCCGCCAGCTGGCGATTGGTTTCTTTGAGGTTGAAGTAAGTACTAACACCGCTATACTGGCTATTGATTCTGCCGGTTACCTCATTGGCAGCCGTAGAGAAAAAGGCTTCGTGTGTACGGCTATAGGTGCTCAGTGTAACGATGCAGATTACCTGCAGCACTAAAAAGCTGAGAAAGATGAAGTAGCGACGTATGAACAGAAATATGTTCTTCACAGAGAGCCTTTATTCAACAGGCTGCGTAATGCAGCCTGTATGATTATTTCATGATGAAGGGGAATCGCTGATAGTTTTTCAGGGCAATACCTGTACCACGCACCACGCTTTTCAGCGGATCGTCTGCTACATGAACAGGCAATTTGATCTTGGCACTGAGGCGTTTGTCCAAGCCACGCAGCAGGGCACCACCACCGGTAAGGTATAAACCTCTGCGGTAAATATCGGCAGCCAGTTCAGGTGGCGTAGTTTCCAAAGCTTTCTGGATGGCTTCTTCAATTTTGAAGATGCTCTTATCCAGTGCTTCGGCGATTTCCTGATAAGAAACCATGATCTGCTTGGGAATACCAGTAACCAAGTCGCGGCCATTTACAGGGATATCATCTGGCGGATAGTCCAGATCCTTCATGGCAGCACCTACGTGAATCTTGATCTGCTCGGCTGTTCTTTCACCAATCAGCAAGCTGTGGTAGCGGCGGAGGGCTTCCATAATATCAGCGGTAAACTCATCACCGGCAATACGGATACTCTGGTCGCACACAATACCTGCCAGGGCAATTACCGTAATACCGGTAGTACCACCACCGATATCGATAATCATGTTACCAACGGGTTCTTCTACATCGATACCGATACCCAGGGCAGCTGCCATGGGCTCGTGAATCATGTATACTTCCTTGGCGCCAGCCTGTTCAGCACTGTCGCGCACGGCACGTTTTTCTACTTCTGTGATGGAAGAGGGGATACAAATCACCATTCTCCAGCTGGGCGGGAAAAGGGGTTTCTTGGGGTAAACCATCTTGATCATTTCACGCAGCATTAGTTCGGCGGCGTTGAAATCAGCAATTACCCCGTCTTTCAGGGGGCGGATGGTGCGAATGCTTTCGTGGGTCTTTTCGTGCATCATCAAGGCCTTTTTACCCACGGCCAGCACTTCTTTAGGATTGTTACGGTTCAGGGCCACGATGGAAGGCTCGTTCACCACCACCTCTTCATTGTGGATGATTAGGGTGTTAGCGGTGCCGAGATCAATCGCGATCTCCTGCGTGAAAAAATTAAATAAGCCCATGTATGTTTAATTAGATAGTTCTCAACTGTTGCCAGCAAAGGTGTGAGAAATAAATGATAATTACAAAGCCGAAACTATTGATTTTTCAGGCTTTGAGGCGAAATTAACAGCCGGACTTTCGGCTTTGGGAATACTTTTTTTGGCGATTCAGTCCCGATTCTGTAGAAACTGCAGACAGGTATCCTCAGTTGGTAAATTCATAACCGATGTCTTTTCGGTAATACATGCCTTCAAATTGGATATTTTCCAGTGCTTTTGCAGAGGTGTTTACTGCTTCAGGAATGCTGTTTCCTTTGCTGGTAACGGCAATTACTCTGCCACCATTTGTAACTAATGTATTTTCTTTTAATGCAGTGCCTGCATGAAATAAAATACTGCTGCCTGTATCACCAATCTGCATGGTTTTGCCTTTTGCATAATCGCCAGGATAACCACCACTTACGGCCATCACTGTTGCGAATGCACCTTCATGATAGTTGATGTTTACATCAGCCAATGTGCCATTATCCATCGCGGCAAACATGCTCACCAAATCTGTTTGTAAACGCGGCATTACTACTTCTGTTTCAGGATCGCCCATGCGACAATTGTATTCAATCACAAATGGTTCACCTTGCACATTCATCAATCCAAAAAATACAAAACCATTGTAGACCAAACCTTCTTTCGCAATACCATCAATGGTTGGTTGAATGATACGCGCTTCCACTTTTTGCATGAACACATCATCTATGAATGGTACAGGTGTTACACAACCCATGCCACCTGTATTCAATCCGGTATCACCTTCGCCAATTCTTTTGTAATCTTTTGCGTGACCGATGATTTGATAATCTACACCATTCGTTAGCACAAACACACTCACTTCAATGCCAGTAAGGAATTGCTCGATCACCACTTTGCTACTCGCTGCACCAAATTGTTGATGCAGGATCATGTCTTCGAAACATTGTAATGCTGCATCATGTGTTTCTGCAATCACGACACCTTTACCTGCAGCCAAACCATCAGCTTTTAAAACAACGGGTAAACTATGTTGTGCGATATACCTTTTGCCTTCTTCATAATTAGCAGCAGTAAACTCTGCATATGCTGCAGTAGGAATGCCATGTCTTTGCATGAATTGTTTGCTGAAAGCCTTACTGCCTTCCAATTGTGCTGCATTCGCTGATGGTCCAACTACAAAGCCTTTCCACGCACCTGTTGCAGGATCCATCAAGTAATCTGTAATACCTTTTACCAGTGGTTCTTCTGGTCCAACCACCACAATGCTGATATTGTTTTCTATGCAGAAAGCTTTCACTGTTGCAAAGTCGAGCATGTTCAAAGCAATATTGGTGCCCAATATTGCAGTGCCGGGGTTGCCGGGTGCGATGTATAATTCATCACAATGATGGCTTTGTGTCATTTTCCATGCCAGTGCATGTTCTCTTCCGCCGGAACCAAGTAAAAGGATATTCATGTGATTGGGATTGATTGCTGCGCGAAAGTAAAACGCAGCATTGGAATTGCTCGTATGGGATTAATCTTTATTTTGAGCCAGTTTTACCCTCAACGAAAAAATACCATATGACTTCAACCACTGCTCAAAAAGGGCATCCTAAAGGTTTAGCGGTTTTATTTGCTACTGAAATGTGGGAGCGTTTCAACTACTATGGCATGCGTGCCATTCTGGTTTTGTTCATGACAAAAGCTTTATTATTTGATAAAGCATTCGCTTCTAATCTTTATGGCAGCTATACTGGTTTAGTATATTTAACACCATTACTCGGTGGTTATATTGCAGACCGTTACTGGGGTAACCAGCGATCCATCATTGTAGGTGGTATTGTGATGGCACTTGATGAATTTTTATTGTTCTTTTGTGCATCTACTTATCAATCTTCTCCTGATCTTTCTGCTGTATTGTTTTTCTCCGGTTTAGGTTTGATGATTACCGGTAATGGTTTCTTCAAACCGAATATCTCTTCCTTGGTAGGACAAATGTATCCACAAGGCGATAGAAGAATCGACTCAGCTTATACCATCTTCTACATGGGTATCAATGTGGGTGGAGCATTAGGTCCATTGGTGTGTGGCTTTGTTGGTGATACCGGTAATCCTGAAGATTTTAAGTGGGCGTTCTTAGCAGGCGGTATCGCTATGTTGTTAAGTGTGGTGATTCAAAAATTGTATCACCATAAATATGTATTAGATCCCAATCAACAAGTCTTGGGCTTAACGCCTGCAGGTGTTGCGCCAGCCTGGACAAAGCCTGTGAATATTGTTTTAGGTATGTTGGTATTATCTGGCATCATGATTGGTGCACTCTACATGGATGCAAAAGTGGTAGGCTTTCTCACTTATGTGCTGATTGCTGCACCAGTCTTGATTGCATTCATCATCTTCTCAGATAAAGCTTTGAGTGCAATAGAAAAGCAGCGTGTGTGGGTAATCTTCATTGTATCATTCTTTGTGGTGTTTTTCTGGAGTGCATTTGAGCAAGCTGGTGCTTCGCTGACTTTCTTTGCTGAAGAACAAACAAATCGTGATCTTGGTTTCTACGTAGTGCCTGCGAGTTTCTTTCAGTCACTCAACTCTATTTATGTGGTAAGCTTCGCGCCGGTATTTGCCTGGTTGTGGATTAAGCTCGGTAAGCGCGAACCATCATCACCCACCAAAATGGCTTTGGGTTTATTCTTATTGGCATTAGGTTATTTGTGGATTGCATTTGGTGTGAAAGATGTACAGAGTGGTGTGAAAGTGAGCATGATTTGGTTGTTGGGTATGTATGCGCTGCACACTTGGGGTGAACTGTGTTTATCGCCCATCGGTTTGTCTTTAGTGAATAAACTCGCACCAATCAAGTTTGCTTCTTTATTGATGGCGGTATGGTTCTTGGCCAATGCTGCTGCGAATAAACTGGCCGGCGTGTTGAGTTCTTTATACCCTGATGGTAAGACAACCAATTTCATGGGATATGAGATGAATAATCTATACGATTTCTTCATGTTGTTTGTAGGTATGGCAGGTGTTGCAGCGGCTATTTTATTCTTCCTGACGAAGCGGTTGCAGAAAATGATGCATTAATCATCCAAATAATCATTTGAATAAAGGCAATGCAACAGCATTGCCTTTTGTTTTTCCTTAATTTAGACAATACCAAAACCCGCCATATGAGTGATCAGCAATTTCAGCCCTTCGTGCCGGATAATGCCAATGTGAAAGAATTTACTGTAAAGGCCATCGTGATGGGTGGCATCTTCGGTATCATCTTTGGTGCTGCAACCGTGTATCTGGCTTTGAAAGCCGGCTTAACCGTATCGGCATCTATTCCCATTGCGGTGATTGCGATTACGCTGGGTAGAAAATTTTTAGGTACAACAATTCTTGAGAATAATATCATTCAAACTACAGGTTCTGCAGGCGAGAGTATTGCAGCCGGTGTGGTGTTTACTCTGCCGGGATTCTTATTCCTCACTGAACCCAGCAGTGCGAATTTCTTCAATTACATGACCATCCTAACCCTGGCCATTTTTGGGGGCATTCTGGGTACACTGATGATGATTCCTTTGAGAAGATCATTGATTGTAAAAGAACATGGTGTATTGCCTTATCCTGAAGGAACAGCTTGTGGCTCTGTATTGAAAGCCGGTGAGAAGGGTGGCGATTTCGCCAAGACTGCATTTCAGGGTTTGGGTTTTGCATTTGTGTATGCATTCTTACAAAAGATATTTCACCTGATTGCAGAAACACCAGCATTCATGACCAAGCAGGCGCAAAAATTTTATCCGTCTGCAAAAATCAGTGGTGAGATTACACCTGAGTATATGGGTGTGGGTTATATCATTGGTCCGAAAATTTCTGGCGTACTCGTAGCGGGTGGTGTATTGGCTTGGTTTGTTTTCATTCCATTATTAGCATCATTGGTGCCGGCAGATGTGATTGCTTTGCAATTAATCAAACTGGGTTATTTGGGTGGATTGGATAAACAGGGTGGCCCTGGTGGATGGGATCCGGTAACACATACATTCAGTGATTACTCAACTGCCATTTATCGTGCCTATATCAGACAAATTGGTGCAGGTGCAGTAGCTGCTGGTGGTTTTATCACTTTGTTTAAAACGATACCAACCATTATCTCTTCATTTAGAGGAAGTATCGGTTCATTGAAAGAAGGCAGTGGTTCAGCAAGCGTGGCCAGAACAGAAAGAGATTTGTCTGTGAAGATTGTGGGCATTGGTAGTTTGGTGTTGATTTTATTGATGACTGTGTTGCCACAAGTGCCAGGCGATAGTATTCTCAGCAAATTGGTGTTGGGCATACTCGTAGTTGTATTTGGTGCATTCTTCGTTACGGTTTCTTCACGCATTGTTGGTTTGATTGGCTCATCAAATAACCCAATCAGTGGTATGACCATCGCAACATTGATGGGTACTTGTTTGATTTTTATTGCAGTGGGCTGGACTGGTAAGGTATATGAACCCATGGCACTCGTAGTAGGTGGTATGATTTGTATTGCCGCTGCCAATGCAGGTGCTACATCACAAGATTTGAAAACGGGCTATATCGTGGGTGCTACACCTAAGTATCAGCAGATTGCTTTATTTATTGGTGCCATTGTTTCCTCTATAGCTATTGGTGCAACCGTAAAAATTCTGGATACGCCATCACAAGAATTATTAGCACAGGGTATTCAACATGCGATTGGTACGGATAAATATCCTGCACCACAAGGAACCCTGATGGCTACTTTGGTAAAAGGTATTCTTTCTTTTAACCTCGATTGGCAATTTGTATTGGTTGGTGCTGCCATTGCAATAACGATGGAATTGTGCGGTATCAAAGCATTGAGTTTTGCAGTGGGTACTTATCTGCCTTTGAGTACAACGCTGCCCATCTTTATTGGTGGTGCCATCAGAGGTATTGTAGATGGCAAGAAGAAAAAATCTGGTAAAGTGATGAGTGAAGAAGAAGAAGATTTAGGCAAGGGCAATTTATTCGCAACCGGTTTGGTGGCAGGCGGTGCAGTTGCCGGTGTGATAGTCGCTTTCTTATCTGCCAATGATACCATCACTAATTTATTGAAGAAAGTAAATCTGGAACATGGCTTGGTTGAGTCATTAGGAGAGAATGGTTACTTCTTATTAGGGGTAGGATTTTTTGTAATCATGGGTACAGTGCTATACCGTATTGCAATGAAAAAACAAGAAGCATAAAATAATTGGGTATGCCGATCAGAGCTATTAAGTATTTATCGCCATTTGTCATGTTTGTATTGGCATGGTTTGCTTTTCAAGGAAAAGGTTGGATATGTTTTGCGCCTCTACTATATGCGTATGTTTTTATTCCAACACTGGAACTGTTTATCAAACCAGATCCCAAAAATATGAGTGCTGCTGAAGAAGAAGTAGCCAAGAAAGACGGGGTCTACGATTGGATTCTGTACGCAGTTGTGCCCTTGCAGTATGGAGCATTGATATTGTTTCTTTTTTCTTTTCAACAAGAAGGTTTGCGTTGGGTAGACATTGCCGGAAGAATATTCTCCATGGGTTTGTTGTGCGGTGCTTTTGGTATCAATGTGGCGCATGAGTTGGGGCATAGGGTAAATACCGCAGAGCAAACAATGGCTAAGATGTTATTACTCACTTCTCAGTACATGCATTTTATCATTGAGCACAACAAAGGCCATCACAAGCGTGTGGCCACACATGATGATCCTAGT
The DNA here is from genome assembly GCA_019745155.1 of Chitinophagaceae bacterium. Classification (GTDB taxonomy): domain Bacteria; phylum Bacteroidota; class Bacteroidia; order Chitinophagales; family Chitinophagaceae; genus JAFLBI01. The sequence goes on from JAIETM010000007.1 coordinate 319,700, forward strand.
TCTGCACGATTGCGTGAAAGTTTATTTGCTTTTTATCCCAGAACCATTGTTATGTCTTACCTCAGTGCCTGGCATATTGAAAACAATGATTTGCGTAAAGCAGGTAAACCTATGATCAGTATTTACAATGAGATGATTTGGTTTGCCATCATTCAAATTGCTTTCATTGCATTGATTGGATGGTTTTTGGGTATCACAATCATGCTGTATTACATGGCTGCTGCCATATTGGGTATCGGTTTGCTGGAAACGGTGAATTATATCGAACATTATGGATTGCGTAGAAAAGAATTGGAGCCGGGTAAGTTTGAGAGAGCCATGCCCGAGCATAATTGGAACAGTAATCACCTGATTGGTCGTATGATGTTATTTGAATTGAGCAGACACAGCGATCACCATTATCTGGCCAGTAGAAAATACCAGATATTACGCCATCATGATAATGCACCACAAATGCCCACTGGTTATCCGGGTATGATGATACTGGCGCATTTTCCGCCATTATTCTTTTATCTGATGGATAAGCAGATGAAGAAATACGGAATCGTTGTGCAATGATTATCTGCTAATTTGAATGCTGGTGCCACCTTGTTTAGGTGCACTCTTAATCATTAGTTGAAATCCAGCTTCAGCTGCACGCTCCCGCATATTGTGTAGGCCATAGCCTGATGTTTGGGTATGTAAATCAAATCCTTGTCCGTTGTCTGTAACAGTTACAGTTAATTTGCTGTCAGACTCAATAGCGATATTGATTTCGGTAGCTGCTGCATGCCGAAGCGCATTGGTTAAAGCTTCCTGCATGATGCGCAACAATTGAATGCCCTCGTTCGGACTTAATAATCGTGCTGCTTCAATCTTTTCGCTCAGCTCTATTTGCTTATCGGGATAATTAGGTGCAATCTTATTGATCAATTGTTTAAAGCGATCGCTTAGCGATGTAATAGAAATCTGTTCATGCTGCAAAGCCCAGATGGTTTCCCTGAGTGATTGCACCATCTCGTCGGCATTTTCTTTCAGTTGTAATAACGAAGGCTCGTCGCCATGCTGCTTCTGTAGTTGTACCACATTGTTTTTGATGGCAGCAGCATAAGCACCTAGATGATCATGTAAATCGCGGGAAATTCTTTCCCGCTCTTTCATGATGGTTTGTTTTAGCTCTGCTTTCTTCAGTTCCTGTGCTAGTTTTTGTTTGGTGATGAATCGTACAAAGTACACAATGCCAATAATGGTTAAAGCGATGCACAGTAAAATGAAGACAGGTCTTCTCCAGAATGGAGGAATACGTTCAATGCTAATTCGTGTAACAGGGGCACTATTTAGTTGAGCAGGGTCGCTTGCGCACCTTAATTCAAGCACAGATACTTGGTAAGGCAGATTGGTAAAGCTGATTTGTCGTTGATCAGCTGTAACAGTAATCCATTGATCAGATACACCCGAGAATCGGTACTGGTATATGATTTGGGCTGCATGTAAAAATGCAGGTGCAGCAAATTCGAAGGAAATCGATTTATCCTGCTCACTCAACGTGTAACGGTCATAAATACCTGCAGGTGAGTAGTTGATACTCGCTAAGGTAAGATAGGGTTGATAAATGGCTTTCTGCTCTTTATAGGCATTTGGCTTAATGCGAATCAATCCTTCTGGACTAGCAATCAGCATATTGCCATTAGGTTCTTTTTGCATACTGCCTAGTACAAAATCTCTAGCGCTTAAGTCATTATCCTCGTTAAACTGTCTGATATGACCTGTTTTGCTGTTGAGTAAATGCAGCCCCGCACTTGTTGCAATCCAGATATTATCCATGGTATCACTCATAACACCATAGATCACATTACTAAGCAAACCATTTTGGATATTGTATTGCGCGTGTTTTCCATTGTTGAAGCGATACACACCGCTACTCAGTGTGGCAATCCATATATTGCCTTGCTTGTCTTCGCAGGTACCGGTTACAATGGTTCTTTTAATAAATGATTCCTGATCTGTATTGCTGGAGAAACTATAGCGCACTTGTAGATTGCTATCCAAACCATTTAGTCCACTATTATTACTTACCCAAGTGATTTTTCTACTGTCGGTGAAACAATGCAGAAAATAGTTGCCAGTAAGTATGCCCTTAGGTATGAAAATAGACTTACCGAGAAGTTTTGTCCATTTGTTGCTTGTAAGCTCAAGTATATTTAATCCAGCTATCGTAGAAATAAAAAGCCTATTGCTGTTTTGATCATAATATAAATGGAAGATGGTATTAGCGGTGAGTGGACTGTTTTGCTGTGTGAATTTTTGAAGTATACTTCCTTGTTGGGTCATTTTTACAAGGCCCCATTCTTTTGAGCCCAGCCAAAGAAAACCTTCACGATCACTGGTGATAGCCGAATAACTCTCTGTAGATATTTTCTTCAGCAACTTGCTTGTTTTCTGTTGTACATACAATCCGCTGCTGGAGCCAATCCAAGAATTCCCTTCCTGATCAGTATGGGCACAAAGTACAGGGTCATTACCATTGGGTTTGATCACTTCAAACAAGCCTGAACTGGTGTTGTACTGGCCAAGACCTTTGTTGGCAAAGCCAATCCAGATAATACCTTCTTTTGATGCATAGGTGTAGAGTACTTCATCATTGGCAGGGATAGCTGGTTGATTTTTCAATAGCACTCCATTACTATCTGCAACGATTAGTCCTTTGGTGGTAGCAATCCACGCATTTTTTTGCAAATCAAATCCGATGTGGTTGATTCTGCGATTGAGTTGAATACTATTGATTGTACGATTAGTTTGTTCGCCATCGGCAAGCTTTACTTGGTAGCTACCTGCAAGCGTGTTCACAATCATCCAAATGCGACGACCATCTGAATACATAGTAGTGAGATCAGCATTTTTCTGAAACAAGATATTGGTGTCTTTGGCATGCTGAATTGGTAGCTGAGCAATTGCTTTTTGATGGCCGTATATTAATTTGTTGCGATGTACAGTAAAGTTGGTAGGCAAGTCTTTTGGTCTCATGATTGGGTACAATGACTGGCGTTGTATATCCCAGCAGAGAATGTCGTTTTGGCTTGACATAATCAGGTTGCCATTAGACAGTCTTATCAGACTAGTGAATGCGTACTGAAAAGCCTGCTTTAGCGAAGTGTCAGGGAAATAGCGTGTAAACTTTTCTGTGTTACTATTAAAGCGATTGAGTCCGTGGCGTGTACCTATCCACAATTCACCCTTACCGTCTTCAGCAATAGCTGTAATGAATTGGTCGCTAATAGAACTGCTATCTTCTGGATTGTATTTATAGTGTTTGAATTGATATCCATCGTATCTGTTTAATCCATCCTGTGTACCTACCCATAGAAACCCTTTTTTGTCTTGATAAATACAGGTAACTGCATTTTGAGAAAGCCCGTTTCGGGTATTAAGCACGCGCAGCGCATCCTGTGCAACAGCCCATTGACCAAGTATTAGATAAATCAATAAACACGATAAACGCATGGCTTTAAATTAATACATTTATCATCATGGCCGTATAAATACAGCATTTGCTGTATTGCGGTACCATACATCTTTCGTGAATTTTATATCAGATGATTCGTGTAGCAATAGTAGATGACAGGTTGGTCAATAGAAAGACAATCCGGCAAAGTCTGGAGCAGGAGTCTGATATACAGATTGTACTGGAAGCTGTGCATGGTGAAGATTTTATGGCACAAATGCAGGCTTTATCTGCCGAACAATATCCTGATTTGGTTTTAATGGACATAGATATGCCAGTGATGAGTGGCATAGAAACCATTGCTGTAGCGAGTATTCGCTTTCCTTCTACCAAATTTTTGGTGCTCACTGTCTTTGATGATGATGAGAAAATTTTCGAAGCCATCAAAGCAGGTGCATGTGGCTACTTGCTGAAAGATGATGCAGCTAGTATGCTACATGATGCCATTGTGAACGCCTACAGTTTAAATGGTGCGCCCATGAGTCCGGCTATTGCAAGAAAGACCTTGCAGTGGCTGAAAGACAGCCAGAAACCCACTGCAGTTGCCAAAGAATCTTCTGTGATGGATACGCTTACTGATCGTGAGCAGGAGCTCTTAAAGCTGTTAGTAGAGGGGAAGGACTATAAAGCCATCGCCACACAATTGTTTATTAGTCCGCAAACCGTACGCACACATATTAGTAGAATCTACGAGAAGTTGCATATCAATTCCAAAGCACAGGCAATCTTATTGGCCCATAAGTACAAATGGGTGTAAATACAGCATTTGCTGTATTGTTCAGGTTCCACTCGCATAATAGTTTCACGTTTAAAACAAACCTTATGCGTAGAATATTTGCACTATTCCTTTCACTCTCTTTTTTTGCTGCTAATGCACAATCAATTGGAGAAGTAGACTTAAAAACAGTCAATAATTATGGCTTAAAAAAGCTGGACGATGCGCCTAAGAAGATTTACATCAGTCAGTTCCGTTTCAATTTTCAAACACTGTATCTGGATAAGGAGCGTAAAGTGGGCGGATTCCGTGGTGGTAGTGAATATACCAGAAGCTATAAGAGTGATGTGGAAGCTAATTTGTCAATAGGTTTGAAAGGTTTGCAAGAGCAGGATTTAGTAGATATCGTGAATGAGGCCTACAAAGATTTGACAGAAAAGGTTAAAGCTGCGGGGTATGAATTGGTGTCTGTAGATGCTGCAGCTGCAACAGATGAAATGCAGGGCTGGCAGCGTAAAGCCGGTGGTACATTGAACCAATCGCAGTTCGATGGATATGTAACGGTATCACCTGCCGGATATGAATATTTGGTAAAAGCTACAAGGGATGATGGCAAGGAAAAAGGTGGCTTTTTGAGCAAGGCTCAGCCGCTGTCCAAACAGCTCGGGGGGGCTATCGTATTGGCGGTGAATATAGCTGTGCCTTTTGCTCGTGAGGCAGAATCTGGAGGCAGTAAATTATTAGGCCGTTTGGGTGGTGGTGCCAAAGTGGTGGCTGAAACCGGATTAGAGATTGGGAGTGATTGGTTGAATACATCTGGTACAGCCGGTTTTGAGAGCAGCGGAGCAACCTTGGTTGCATTGAATGCGAAGCAGAGTATGGCGAATATCAATGTGGGCAACTGGATGCTGAAAAAGCCAATTGAGATTGGAGATGTTATTCCAAAGCAGAAATTCAAATCAGAAGAAACAGCAAAAGTAGATTGGGGTACAGACGCAGGTTTCTTCCGCGTCTATGATGTAGACAATCGCTTTATGAGTAAAGTGCATGCTGTAGAAGTGAGCTCTGCTAAGTACAAAGCAGCTGTTACCGCAGCAGCGAAGAAATACATGGATGCGGTTTGGGCAGAGATCGCCAGCAATTTGAAATAGTTGGTATTGAAGCATGGTTAGATTAAATCAATATTTCATGAGAAAAATCGCTTTAACATACCCAATCACAGTTTGTCTTTTATTTAGCTTGTTCTTTTTAGTGCACGAGTCAAATGCCCAGCAATTGGCCGACTTCAAGTACGGCATTAAGAAGAAAAAGGAGTTCTATGGGGATAATCATTTCGATATCGGTTTTTTGGTGTCTAATATGTCAAACCCAGGAGCACCTTATCCGGAAGGCCATCAGAAAACGGCTATTTCATTTAAGATTTTATCCAAGCGATACAATCTTGAAAAGGGTAGAAAAAGGTTCTATTGGCAGAATAAAAGTGTTGGAGATATGTTTTCATTAATGGGGGCGGTTTTACAAGACGCATCTAATGCGAAGCGAAAGGAGGGGTCTACCCTATCACACTTACTTGGTTTTGGTAGTTGGGGTTGGAATATTAAAAAACCCACAAGAAGTAGTGCTGCAATAGGATTTAATGTAAACGATTTTGTGATTGGGTCGCACAATTTTGAACGAACTCCTACGGGTCAATTGGTGAACGGTAAAACGATTGAGCCACAAGGATTATACTATGGTGTTGGCCCCTCTTTCTTTTATGACTACGCTATTTCAGATAAGCTGGTGCTGCAAACCCTGACTACCTACACAGTTGGCGTATACAGGCTGGTGAGCGTTAGCGGTGCTGTCAAAAATGACCAATACCAAAAACCACAGTTGGCGCATGTGTCTCTAGACTTGTTGAGTTCCATGGGCTTTAGGGTTGGCGTAGATTATACGCGGGTAATTGATATGGGTATATACAAAAACAAGACTACGCGTTTAGACTTAGTGCTGGGGTATCTTTTTTAATTAAGTACTGTAAGTTTTTGTTTTTTTTTGAGTTAGGATGAATCAAAAAGGGGCGAAAGCCCCTTTTTGTATTTATAATTTACCTCGCTTGATTTCATCCACCACTCCTGGATCTAATAGGGTAGTGATATCGCCGAGATTTTCTGTTTCACCTTCAGCAATCTTGCGCAGAATTCTACGCATGATTTTGCCACTTCTTGTTTTTGGCAGTCCGCTGACAAACTGAATCTTATCCGGCTTAGCAATAGGGCCTATGATACGTGTTACTGTTTGTAAGATATCTTTTCTTACTAAGTCGCCCGTGCCATGTGTATCCGCACCATGCGAGCCTTGATAAATCACATAAGCATAAATACCTTGTCCTTTTACTTCATGCGGATAGCCCACTACAGCACTTTCCACCACACCTGAGTGCATATTGATGGCATTTTCCACTTCTGCTGTACCGATGCGGTGGCCACTCACGTTCAATACATCATCAACGCGACCAGTAATGCGGTAATTACCATCTGCATCTTTTAAAGCGCCATCACCTGTGAAGTATAGGTCTTCATAAGTTGCGAAATAATTGGTTCTGCATCTTTCATGATCACCATAAGTGGTTCTGATCGTTGATGGCCACGGATGTTTGATACAGAGGTTTCCCTTGATGACACCATCCGTCATTTCAGTTACTTCTTTGCCATTTTCATCTACGAGAATGGGTTGAACACCCGGTAAAGGCAGAGTTGCCCAACTGGCTTTATCCGGTGTAATGCCTGCAAGATTAGAAATCAATACGCCACCCGTTTCTGTTTGCCACCAAGTATCAACGATGGGGCATTTGCCCTTGCCAATATGCTCATGGTACCAATGCCAGGCTTCTTCGTTGATGGGTTCACCAACCGTACCCAATACTTTCAAGCTGCTGAGGTCGTGGCCATGCACAGGACCCAAACCAAAACCCATCAAACTTCTGATAGCCGTTGGTGCTGTGTAGAGAATATTGACTTTGTATTTGTCAACAATATTCCAGAACCTGCCAGCATCAGGCCAGGTAGGTACACCTTCAAACATCAAAGTGGTAGCACCTGCACTAAGCGGACCGTAGAGAATATAACTGTGTCCGGTAATCCAACCGATATCTGCTGTACAGAAATGAATATCACCCGGCTGGTATTGAAATACGTTTACAAATGTGTAGTTGGTATAGATCATGTATCCGGCGCATGCATGCACCACACCTTTTGGTTTGCCAGTTGAACCCGAAGTGTATAGAATGAAAAGCGGATCTTCTGCATCCATGGGTTCTGCTTCAAAATCGTGCAGACCTAGGGTTTCTATTTTTTTCAGTTCATCTTCCCACCACACATCGCGTCCTTTAATCATGGAAACCGGTGTGCGTGTTCTGGTACAAACGATTACGCGTTTCACGGTTCTGTTACCAATCAATGCATCATCAATCACACTTTTCAGTGGAATATCTTTCTGTCCGCGATAAGCACCATCGCAGGTAACAATATATTCTGCTTGTGCATCGTACAAGCGATCAGCAATGCTCTGCGCACTAAAGCCTCCGAATATCACAGAATGAATGGCGCCAATTCTCGCGCAAGCCAATACAGCAATGGCCAATTCAGGAATCATACCCATATAGATGCAAACGCGATCGCCCTTTTGCACACCATTGTTCTTAAGCACATGCGCAAACTGACAAACTTTCTCGTACAGTTTTTTATACGTAAGAATGCGGTGATGTTCTTCCGGATCATTGGGTTCCCAGATAATAGCTGGGTAGTCTCCGTATTTCTCCAGGTGTCTGTCTAAGCAGTTCTCTGTGATATTCAACTTAGCACCTTTGAACCATTCTACTTTGGGTTCCTTGAAATTCCAATCCAGCACATTGTCCCATTTCTGCTTCCACTGAAAGTGTTCGGCAATGCCGGCCCAGAAGCCCGCGGGGTCATCAATGCTTTGTTGGTATTGCTGGCGGTAATCGTCCAGACTCTTGATCTGATAAGGGTATGACATAACAATCGTTGTTTTAAGGCAGGTCTAAGTACGGATAGAAAAATCGTAAGAACAAGCCATGAAAACTATATTTTGCTAAATAAGTATATTAATGCTAATTTAGTATATACACCTTAGAATAGCCAAATGAAAATACCCAATTGTCCCAAATGCAATAGCAATGCCATCACACGAAGTGGTATTGTAAAAGACCGACAGCGTTATGTTTGCAAGGATTGCCATTACTATTTCACAGTAGCTAAAGAAGGTAAGAGTATCGATCCATATTATGTAATCAAGGCATTACAATTACATATTGAAGGAGTGAGTTATCGGGAGATTGAGCGCATCCTGGGTGTGAGTCATGTGAGTGTAATGAACTGGGTAAAGAAATACCGCATCAAAGCACCGGAGAACCATGATTACCGACCTACTTATAAAGTGCTCAATCATACCGAACTCACTGATTTTTTGTCTGTTGCTGCCAATTTAAAAAACGCTGGCATGATGATTACAGAGCTGGGCGATAAATACATGGTGATTAAATGGCAGCGACTGAAATCAGTCTAAAAAAACTATCTCTTTACCAAAACTATACCTGTAAAGCAAGATTTCGAAAAGCAACTTGGTAAGTTCGATTAGCGAAAGCGAACCTTAACCCTTCTAACAACCAAATTGCTTACCATGAAAAAAAGTCTGACTGCAGTAGTCATGCTTTTCCTCGTAACAAGCCTTGTTGAACAGGCTGCTGCGCAGGGAGGCACTGACTATGGCAGTGGTATGAAGATCAACTTCGACAAAGACGGGCAGAAATCACTCCGCTTCATTTTCTGGAGCCAGATGTGGGCCCGCAACGTTCAAAACAATCCAGGTACTTTAATTAACGGTGAAGCCAAATCATCCACATTCGATGTTGGTGCACGCCGTATTCGTGCATTGGCTTTGGCACAAATCTCTCCGCGTTACCTCATTCTTGCACATTGGGGTATCAATAACCAAACCATTTTGAATGGTGGTGGTTCGGGTACAACCGGTACTGGTGCTTATGGTGCCGGTAAAAAGCCACAAATGTTTTTCCATGATGTTTGGAATGAATATGCAGTCATTCCTGCAAAAGATCCAATAACGGGCAAAGCCAATAAGCGTACATTGTATGTGGGTGCAGGATTGCATTACTGGCATGGTATTTCTCGCATGACTTCTGCCAGTACGTTGAATTTTCTTACCGTAGATGCGCCTATTTTCAACTGGCCATTAATTGAAAACAGTGATCAGTTTGCACGTCAGTATGGTGTATATGTAAAAGGTGTTATTGGTAAACTGCACTATCAGGCTCATTTGAATAAACCATTTGCTACCAATCTTACCCCAACAGCTGGTGCGAATCGTGCAGTAGATAACAATGGTGATCCGGCATTGGCACCGGGTGCTTATCTGGATTATCAATTCTTTGATCAGGAATCCAATGTGCTGCCTTTTCGTGTAGGTAGTTATATCGGCACCAAAAAAGTATTCAATATTGGTGCAGGCTTCTACCATAATGCACGTGGTACCAAAAGTTCTCCTGCAGCAGGTGTTACCAAATCGCACGACATCAGTATCCTCAGCGCAGATGTATTTGCAGATTTGCCCATTGGCGATAAGCAAAAGCATATGGCCGTAACGGTATACTCTGTTTTGTATAACTACAATTTCGGACCTAATTACTGGCGCAGTGTGGGTATCATGAATCTTGGTACGGATGATCCTTCTATTCCTGCTTCTGCAAAAGCCATTGAAGGTCCGGGCGATGCAAGGGTTTTCATGGGTACAGGTAATATCTGGTACACACAAGCCGGATTACTCTTGCCCAAAGGCAAATCCAATAAAGTGCGTGTACAACCATTTGCAGCGTATGCTTTAAAAAAGTTGGAAGCATTCGACCATAGCTGTCACTATTTCGATGCCGGTTGTAATTTTTACTTAGATGGACATCATTCAAAAATGACTTTCCAGTATTCAAGTAGACCAACGCACGACAACAACAAAAAATTACTCCCCAACAAGGGAGAGCTGATTCTGCAATTCCAAGTTTATCTATAAACCCTCATCCTTTCATTCATAAAATAACGATTATGCCAACTGAAACAACCAATAGCTTCTCTGCCACTTTTGTACCGGCAGGTAATGGTGCCAAACCGGATAAGCCGGTGGAAAAAGGCATCTGGAGCGTGATAGGCGCATCCTCTGTAGGTACCCTGATTGAGTGGTACGATTTTTACATCTTCGGTTCTCTCGCAATTATCATTTCTGAAAAATTCTTCCCACAAACCAATCCAACAGCAGCTTTTCTTTCCACCTTGGCCACATTCGCTGCAGGTTTTATCGTAAGACCTTTTGGTGCGCTGGTATTTGGTAGATTAGGTGATATCATCGGCCGTAAATACACTTTCCTGCTCACACTGGTTTTGATGGGTGGTTCCACATTCCTGATTGGCTTAATACCTAGTTATGAAAATTTTGCCTGGGCACCGGTGGTGATTCTCTTACTCAGATTGGTGCAAGGCCTTGCATTGGGTGGTGAATATGGTGGTGCTGCAACTTATGTGGCAGAACATGCGCCTGAACACCGAAGAGGTTATTTCACTAGCTGGATACAAACTACTGCTACACTGGGTTTGTTTGTATCGCTGGGTGTTATCCTGATTACACGTCAGTCTATGTCGTCTGAAGCATTCAGCGATTGGGGCTGGAGACTGCCTTTCTTGTTGAGCATACTGTTGGTAATTGTCTCTATCGTGATTCGCATGAAGATGAAAGAATCACCCATGTTCAGTAAACTCAAGAAAGAAGGTAAAACTTCTGTAAACCCCATCAAGGAAAGCTTTGGTCATAAAACCAATCTGCGCATGGTATTGCTGGCATTGTTTGGTGCTACCATGGGTCAGGGTGTGGTTTGGTATACCGGACAATTCTATGCGCAGACCTTCCTGCTCAAGACTTGTAATATCAATGATGTGCAGGTAAATACCTGGATTGGTATCGGCCTTCTGCTGGCAACACCTTTCTTTGTGGTCTTTGGTGCATTGAGTGATCGAATTGGTCGTAAGATCATCATGATGGTAGGTATGTTGGTAGCTATTGTTTCTTACAGACCAATTTTTAACGCCATGTATGATATGGCTGATGTGAAACAAAAAACAGAGATCGTTGCCAATACACAAGTGGCTACTACAGAAACACCTGATGCCAAAGATGCAACCAAGCTGAAGAAAGTAACTACCACGAATAAATCATTCACGGATGGTTCAACGTATAAGGAAATAAAGACGGAGACTTTTGCCTTAAGCGATCCTGCAAAAGCCATTAAATCTGATACCAAGAAAACCATCACTTTAGCTGAAAGCTATAAGTGGAAGATTATTGGTTATATGTTTATCCTAGTATTATTTGTAACCATGGTCTATGGTCCAATTGCTGCTTTCTTAGTTGAATTGTTCCCCACCAAGATTCGCTATACATCCATGAGTTTACCTTATCATATTGGTAATGGTGTGTTTGGCGGTTTGGTACCTTTTATTGGGACACTTATCTACGAATATTCCAAGACAACAAGCAATCCAACTGGTGATCCATTGGCTGGTCTCTGGTATCCGATTGCCATTGCAGCAGTTTGTCTGGTTATTGGTACACTATACTTGAGTAACAAGATTGATACCGATGTAAGCGATGAACAAAACGTTTACGTACACGAATAAATTCCTTCACCACTCAATAAAAAGATATGAATGCGATTAAAAGATTATTAGGCCCTTTCTGGATGCTGCTTGGCCCTGCTGCTATTGTATTCCTGATTTATGAAGCTGCCAAGAAGATTGCAGAAAAACCCACGCAGGATGTGTACCTGCCTTGGGTGATCATCATCACCATTTTCACACCCATCGCCATTGGCTTTGTAATCTTCGGTTACTATGCCATGAAGGGAGAGTATGATATGGATCATGGTGAATTGTATGAATAAACAATTTGGGTGAACATGCTAAAGCGCGGAGTCTTGAACTCCGTGCTTTTTGCGTATATTAACTGTATAACCCTTTACCACATGAAAGAGCGCAAGCGGGAACCAAAACTGGTTTTTATCGCTGTTTTATTTACGCTACTGGTAGGCTATCCTTTTTTGCAGATGGCCAGCGCCCCAGACTTAATTCTGGGCATCCCGAAATTATTTGCCTATCTCTTTGTGGTGTGGATATTGCTGATTCTCGCCATCGCTTTTGTGATGCGCAGTCATAAACGAAAGAAGGAATATGAATAACTGGCTCATCATATTGTCTTCTTTACTCTACTTGGCTTTGCTCTTTTCAGTAGCCTATTATGCTGAATGGCGTTCAGCCATCGGTAAGAGCCTGATCAATAATCCCTATGTATATGCATTGAGTCTTGCTGTGTATTGTACTGCCTGGACTTTCTTTGGCAGCGTAGGCAGGGCTACAACACATGGAATTGAGTTTTTGTATATCTATATCGGTCCCACCATTATGGCGCCGCTTTTCTGGGTGGTATTCCGCAAATTGATTCGCATCGTAAAAATGCAGCGCATCAATAGTATTGCTGATTTCATCTCTACACGATACGGAAAGAATATCACATTGGGTATGATCGTGACACTCTTGTGTATCATCGGTATTATTCCCTATATCGCAATTCAGATCAAAGCCATCAGTAGCGGACTAGACATTTTATTGGATACAGTTCCGCAACAGGGATTGCCTTTATGGAAAGACAGTACTGTGTACATCGCACTTGTTTTGGCGGTGTTTGTGATTTTATTCGGCACTAGATCAGTTGATGCTTCGGAGAAGCATGAGGGTATGGTGGCCGCTATTGCGTTTGAAAGCATCATTAAAATCATCGCATTTACTGCAGTTGGTTTTTTTGTTACCTATACACTCTTCAATGGCTTCGGAGATATTTTCTCCAAAGCGGCTGTGCATCCAAAACTGAATAAGCTCTTTACGATTCAGTCGGGCAATACTTATGTGCAATTATTCATGGTGATGCTGCTCAGTATGCTGGCAATTTTTCTCTTACCACGACAATTTCAGGTAGCTGTATTGGAGAATACCAAAGAGCAACATTTGAAGAAAGCCATGTGGTTATTTCCTTTGTATTTATTGCTCATCAATGTATTTGTGTTGCCCGTTGCATTTGGCGGTACTTTGTTGTTAGATGGACAATCCTTTCATCCTGATACCTATGTTTTAGCAATTCCCAAAGAAGCAGGGAAAGACTGGCTCACGATGCTGGTCTTTATTGGTGGTTTTTCTGCAGCCAGCTCTATGGTGATTGTTGAAACCATTGCATTGAGTACCATGGTGAGTAATAATATACTTCTGCCCGGCTTGTTTTCTATTGATGCATTCAAAGAAGGCCTGGATCAAAGCATCCGCAAGTTCATTTTGTATACAAGACGCATTAGTATTCTGCTCATCATTGCATTGGCGCTTGTGTACGACAAACTGATTGCAGGAAGTTTCTCTCTTGTTTCTGTTGGCTTGGTCTCTTTTGCGGCAGTGGCACAATTTGCGCCGGCCGTCATTGGCGGTATTTATTGGAAGCAGGCCAACAAAACTGCTGCCATCACCGGTATGTTGATTGGTTTTGCCGTTTGGTTCTATACTATGGTGATTCCTTCTATGGCAGGTGCTGGATTATTGCAGCCCGGTTTAATGGAAAAGGGTTTATTCGGTTGGTCATTTCTGAAACCACAAGCTTTATTTGGCTTAGAGGGCTGGGATACGATTAGTCATGGTACATTCTGGAGTTTGTTTTTCAATACCGGATTTTTTATTGGGCTATCCTTGTTCACACAACCACGCCCGCAGGAAGTGTATGCAGCAGAAACTTTTGTGGATGTATACAAATATGCATTGCCACTTGATGAAACACAACAATTCTGGAAGGGTAGTGCAGAGATCAAAGACTTGTGTAACCTGTTGAATAATTTCATTGGCACAGAACGTACAGAACAGATACTACAATCTTATGCGAGTAAGCATCGAATGTTGTTAACTGGCAAAGCTGATGCCCACCTGGTAGGTTTTTGCGAAAAGATATTGGCAGGGGCTATTGGCTCTGCTTCAGCACGCATCATGATACGTAGTGTGGTGAAAGAAGCAGACCTGAGTGTGGATGAAGTGATGAAGATTTTGCGCGAGACACAAGTCATGAAGGAGAGTAACAAGGAATTGAAGAAGCAGCAGGAAGCTTTGCGTAAAGTGACTGATGAATTGCAACAGGCGAATGAACAGATGAAACAGATGGATGCGATTAAGGATGAATTTCTCTATACTGTAACCCATGAGTTGAGAACACCTTTGACCTCCATTCGTGCTTTGAGTGAGATTTTATACGATAATCCTAATTTGCCCTTAGCTGATCAACAGCAATACCTCGAAGCTGTGGTGAAGGAAACAGTCAGGCTTAGTCATTTGATTACACAGGTCTTGAATCTGGAACGCTATGAGAGTGGTCGCGCAAGACTCAATATCGCTGAGCTCTCTGTTGAAACCATGCTGCAAGATGCCATAGCTGGTATCGAACCCATTGCGCAGGAAAAAAAAATACAGATCCAGACAAAACTTGCGCCTTTGGCATTGATACAAGGCGATCGAGATTTGCTCGCACAGGTATTCACCAATCTGCTGAGTAATGCCGTCAAGTTTGCCAAAACGCATATTCAGGTAATGGCAAAACAGGAAGCAGATTGGCTGCATATTGTTGTGACGGATGATGGCGCAGGTATTGATCCTGAAGTGCACGAATTGATTTTCGATAAATTCTTTCAGGCCAAAAATCAAACCCTCAAAAAGCCGGAAGGCAGCGGGTTGGGATTGGCCATTTCGCGACGCATTACTGAAATGCATCGCGGGAAAATTTGGGTGGATAGTGAACCCGGCAAGGGCGCCAGTTTTCATGTGCAGTTGCCGGTATTGCTGAACGATTAAAACAAGTGTTATGACTGCTGTACAACACAAGGTATTGGTAGTGGATGATGATCCCTACATCCTAATGTCGCTGGAATTTCTGATGAAGAAAAGTGGGTATGATGTGCTGGTGGCGCGCAATGGTACAGAAGCATTGAATACCATTCATGCATACAACCCTGATCTGGTCTTACTGGATATTATGATGCCGGATGTGGATGGCTATGCAATTTGTGAGCATATCAAGACCACACCTTCATTGGAACATGCGCGTGTGGTATTTCTCTCAGCCAAAACCAAGGAAGCAGATATCCGCAGAGGGTATGAGGCAGGTGCAGAGCTTTTCATCACCAAGCCATTTAGTACGCGTGTACTCATGCAACAGGTGCAGGATTTATTGAAGAAAACACCGCCTAAACTTTCATCACCATATCAGCTGGCTTATCAAGAAAGTATCAGTGCTAGTACAGCATTTTGGAAAGAACAAGCTGCAGCAATTGATTGGTTTCGTTTTCCGCAAACCATTCTTGATGAGGATGAAACCGGTTTGTATCGCTGGTATACGGATGGCGTATTGAACCTCTCTCATCTTTGTTTAGATGTGCATGTTGCAAACGGACTTGCACAACAAACGGCACTCATCTATGATTCGCCTGTTACCAAAACCATTCGTAAATACAATTATGCAGAACTGCGCGATGAAGTAGCCAAACTTGCCGGTGGTTTGCAACAGCTTGGTGTTGGTAAAGGTGATCGGGTGGTGATCTATATGCCCATGATTCCGCAAGCAGTGTTTGCGATGCTGGCTTGTGCGCGTATTGGAGCCATTCATTCCGTTGTGTTTGGCGGATTTGCGCCACATGAACTGGCTGTCCGAATCGAAGATGCTGCACCGAAAATTATCATCACTGCTTCCTATGGTATCGAGTTCGATAAAAAGATTCCGTATAAGCCATTGGTAGATCAGGCTATGCAGGAATCTACCTATCAGCCCAAGCATGTAGTGGTGTATCAAAGAGAAGGCCTGCGTGCAGACATGCAACAGGGCAGGGATATTGATTTACTGGAGTTGATGGAGACAGCCCATCCGGTTGCGCCAGTACCTGTTTTATCTACTGATCCATTGTATGTGTTATATACTTCGGGAACAACTGGTAAACCAAAAGGAATTGTACGTGATGGCAGTTATGCTGTAGCGCTAAAGTATAGCATGCAAGAAGTGTACAATGTGCAACCCGGCGATGTGTTTTGGGCTGCGAGTGATGTGGGTTGGGTTGTAGGGCATAGTTATATCGTGTATGGTCCGCTGTTACACGGTTGCACCACAGTGTTGTTTGAAGGCAAGCCGGTGCGCACACCGGATGCAGGTGAGTTCTGGCGTGTGGTGCAAGATCATCAAGTGAAAGTGATGTTCACTGCACCAACTGCCATTCGTGCCATCAAGAAAGAAGATCCTGATGGTGTATTGCTACAGCAGAAAGATCTGCGTTCATTGAAACATTTATTCCTCGCTGGTGAGCGATGCGATCCAGCTACTTATCACTGGATCAGTGATCTCTTGCAAATTCCAGTAATTGATCACTGGTGGCAGACAGAAAGTGGCTGGCCCATGCTGGGTATCATGATGGGATTAGAACCGATGCCACCTAAAGCAGGTGCTGCAGGTAAACCCATATGTGGTTTTGATGTACAAATTTTAGGTGAAGATGGTCAGCCCGTACCGGATAATCAGGAAGGTGCAGTGGCGGTGAAACTGCCCTTGCCGCCGGGTTGTCTGCCCACATTGTGGCAAAATGCTGCGGGTTATCACCAAGCATATCTCAGTCAGTTCTCAGGCTATTATCTCACCGGTGATGGGGGCTATCGCGATAGCGATGGATATTTCTATATCATGGGCAGAATCGATGATGTCATCAATGTATCTGGTCATAGACTCAGCACGGGCGAAATGGAAGAGATCATTGCGCAACATCCGGATATAGCTGAATGCGCAGTTATTGGTATTGCAGATGAGTTGCGCGGACAAAGACCCATTGGCCTCGTGGTGTTGAAAGATGGCAGGTCAATTGATGAAGCATCTTTAGAAGCTGCATTGGTGCAATTGGTGCGTGATAAGATTGGTGCTGTGGCTTATTTCCGCAATGCTTTACTCGTAAAGCGCTTACCCAAAACACGCAGCGGGAAAATTTTACGTAAAACCATGCGCATGATGGCCGATGGCAATCCTTACACCGTGCCTTCCACCATTGATGATCCTTCCATACTGGATGAGATCAAAGCTTGTATGATTGCACGTAAACAAGGTCTTGCATTTCAAGACGCGCAACCGGCTTGATCGTTTCTTACCAAAGCTTTTACAGTATAGCGGATAGCCAAACCAAGGCTTTCCGCTATTTTTGACGCATGTCGGTATCAGTACAGTCGCTAAGCAAGGTTTACGGCGCACAGAAAGCAGTGGACAATATCAGCTTCTCACTTAAAAAAGGTGAGATCGTTGGTTTTTTAGGTCCGAATGGTGCAGGTAAGAGTACCACGATGAAAATGATCACGGGTTATCTGCAACCTGATGCTGGTACAGCAACGGTTTGTGGTATTGATGTGGTGCAGGATGCATTGGCTGTCAAGAAAAAGATTGGCTATCTACCGGAATCGAATCCCTTGTACTACGATATGTATGTGAAAGAGTACCTCGCTTTTATTGCGGGGGTACATCAATTGGCACAAGCCAAACAACGCATTGCTGATGTCATTGCTTTAACCGGTTTGCAGGTAGAACAGCACAAAAAATTAGGACAATTATCCAAAGGCTATAAACAAAGAGCCGGATTGGCCGCTGCACTGATTCATCAGCCGGAAGTATTGATTCTGGATGAGCCTACTACCGGATTAGACCCCAATCAGATTCAGGAAATTCGTCAGGTAATTAAAGCGCAAGGCGCTGATAAAACCGTCTTATTCTCTTCGCATATTCTGCAGGAAGTGCAGGCCATCTGCGATCGCATCATCATCATCAACAAAGGCAAAATTGTTGCGGATGATTACCTAACCAATCTGCAACAACAGCAACAACAAGTGGTGCAAGTAGGTTTTGCTGAAGCGCTGGAAGCAGAATGGCTGCAGCGTTTGGTGCATAGCCGAAATGTACATAAGTTGGATACCCATCGCTGGCAGATTGAGACAGATGCGCCTGATCAATTGCGCAAAGAACTGCTGGAACTGGCATTGGCTCAGCAGTTCAATATTACTTCCCTCCAAACTGCCGGGTTAAATTTGGAAGAAGTCTTCCGTCAACTCACTACTCAGGCATAGGGCTTTCCGTGAATATGTTGTAAATTGCCGTGCTCTGCGAAAGAGCCGTCCTCCGGGATGTATCCAAGAATCAAAAAGCAAGCAATTATGAGCTACATTATTGAAGTACATGCGCGTCAGATTCTCGACAGCCGTGGTAATCCAACCGTTGAAGTAGATGTCTTAACCGATGATGGTGCATTGGGCCGTGCTGCGGTTCCAAGTGGCGCCAGCACTGGTATTCACGAAGCTGTAGAGCTGCGCGATAACGATAAGAAAAAATATGTTGGTAAAGGTGTATTGAAAGCCGTTAAGAACGTCAACGATATCATCGCTGATGCGATTGTTGGTTATGATGTTACACAACAAGCTGCCATCGATCAGGTGATGATTGATTTGGATGGTACACCTAATAAGGGTAAGCTGGGCGCGAATGCTATTCTGGCGGTAAGTATGGCTGTTGCCAAAGCTGCTGCTGAAGAAGCTGGCATGCCTTTGTTCCGCTATATCGGTGGTACCAATGCAAGAACACTGCCTGTGCCTATGATGAATATCCTGAATGGTGGTGCGCACGCAGATAACAAAATCGACTTCCAGGAATTCATGGTGATGCCAGTAGGTGCACCAAGCTTTAGCGAAGGTTTGCGCTGGGGTGTGGAAGTATTCCACGCACTGAAGAGTGTATTGAAGAAGAAGGGTTATAGTACCAACGTAGGTGATGAAGGTGGTTTTGCACCCAATATCCAAAGCAATGAGGAAGCGATTGAAACCGTATTGCAAGCCATTACTGCTGCAGGTTACAAGCCTGGTACACAGATGGTGATTGCTATGGATGCGGCTAACTCTGAACTTTGGGATGCGAAGAAAAAGAAATACGTTTTCCATAAGAGCAGCGGTAAGGAAATGAGCAGCGAACAGCTGGTGAAGTATTGGGAAAAATGGGTGAAGGAATATCCTATCGTGTCTATTGAAGATGGAATGGCTGAAGACGATTGGAATGGTTGGAAAGCCCTCACACAAGCCATCGGCAGCAAGTGCCAGCTGGTGGGTGATGATCTGTTTGTAACCAATGTAAACCGTCTGCAAACCGGTATCGACAAAGGTATTGGTAATGGTTTGCTGGTAAAAGTGAACCAGATTGGTTCTGTTACTGAAACCATCAACGCGGTTACACTGGCACAACACAATGGTTATAACACCATTATGAGCCACCGCAGTGGTGAAACAGAAGATGTGACCATCGCTGATTTGGCAGTAGCCCTGAATTGCGGTCAGATCAAGACCGGTTCTGCATCACGTACAGACCGTATGGCTAAATACAACCAGTTGCTCCGTATTGAAGAAATGCTGGGCCATACCGGTACTTATCCTGGTAAAAAATTGAAGTTCGGCAAATAAGTTAGGGCCGATTTCGTTCATACATGGTTCACGGTGGATATCCGATTCGCTGTGAACCATGTTTATTTTACGGCGAATCACTAATTTGCCCACTGTTCATGAAAAAGATCATCCCCATCATCGCTAATAAGTATTTCCTGGCCATCACATTTTTTGTGGTGTGGATGTTGTTTTTCGATGAACGCAATTACTTCGATCAGCGCGATGAGCGCCAGAAACTAGAAAAGCTGGAAGCCAAGAAGAAGTACTACGAAACAGAGATAGAGAAAGCCAGAAAGGAATTACAAGATTTACAGAACAATCCCGCTGCACTGGAGAAATATGCCCGGGAACGCTATCTCATGAAGAAACAGGGAGAAGACATCTACATTATAGAAGATTCCACCCAAAAACAATAAACCTGCAATATTCTAACAATAGCCATCGTTTTATATCTGCGTCCGTATTCCCTCACCTGAAAAGATGAAGATGATGAAAAAGTTTACGGACGAGGAACTGATTTTGTATATCTATAAAGACGCTGCTGCCGCATTAACGAGAGCAATTGATGCTGCTATTGAAGAAGATATTGTGCTCAAAGACAGGATGCGGGTTTTGGAAAGAACCATCAAACAGCTAGATAAGCTCAAGCTGAAAAGTCCCTCCAAAAAATCCATCAAAGCCATATTGGATTATGCCCAAACGGGTAAGAAGCCGCACGGATAATTGCCTGCTGTATCTTTGCGCAGCATGACCAGAAAACAACGTTATCAATTTGTCATTGATTTTTTCCAGCAACACGCACCTAATGCGGAAACGGAATTGTTGTACGACAATCCTTTTGAATTATTGGTAGCAGTCATTCTCTCTGCACAGTGTACGGATGTGCGCGTGAACATGACCACACCGGCTATTTTTCGCAGATATCCTACACCACAGAAATTAGCCAAAGCCAGTTTTGATGATTTGTTTCCACTCATCAAAAGCATTTCTTATCCCAATAACAAAACCAAGCACCTCATTGGCATGGCCAATATGTTGCTGGAAGAATTTGGTGGTGAAGTACCAATGACTGTGGATGAATTGGTAAAACTACCCGGCGTTGGTAGAAAGACAGCGAACGTCATTACCAGTGTGATTGATCAACAGCCCAATATGGCGGTGGATACACACGTGTTTCGTGTGAGTCATCGCATTGGTTTGGTGCCCACAAGTGCTACTACACCTTTGGCTGTAGAAAAAGCATTGATCAAAGAAATTCCTGCCGATCTTGTACACAAAGCACACCATTGGTTGATTCTGCATGGTCGTTATACCTGTTTAGCGCGTTCACCTAAATGTGCCAACTGCGGTTTACAAGCAGCTTGTAAGTATTTCGCCAAACAAGGCAAACAATAACTGAGTAATATCATGTTATAGGCAAGGCTTTTCCTTATCTTAGATACGAATCAAATAACCCTTTCTATATGTCTTATACAGCTGCTGATGGTCCCGCGATAGATGAAAGAATTGTCAAGTTTATTGATGCGGCCAGTGTACTCAATTTTGCTACATCTGTCAAGGATGCACCTTATTGTGCTTCTGTGTACTTTGCTTATGAACCAACCCATCATTGGTTTATTTTCAAATCAGATCCTGATACCAAGCACATTGAACAGGCTTTGCAAAACACAGCTGTTGCAGGAACTATCCTGCCTGATAAGATTGACAAGCTGGTGGTAAAAGGTATTCAGTTTACCGGCACATTCATGCAGCCTGATTCGGGCACTTTGGATTTAGCGAAATCTGTTTACCTAAAGAAATATCCGATAGCTACTATTTTCCGCGGCGATATCTGGATAGTAGAAGTGCACAAGATTAAGTATACCGACAATACGCCAATTGTAGGAAAGAAAATACTCTGGGAACGCTAATCCTTTTTGATGATACAAGGCGGTGAAATTTTCACCGCTTTTTTGTTGTCTTCTTTTTGGCAACCAGTTCATATGAATGATCGATTAATTCTCTTACCAGTTTCATTGGTACACTGCCATCAAGAATGATGGTATTCCAATGTTGCTTATTCATGTGATAGCCGGGCAGGATGGATGCATATTGTTCTCTTAATTCAATGGCACGTTCAGGATCGCATTTGGCATTGAATTGTACCGGGACTGTATCCAAAGAAATCAGTAAAAACACTTTACCTTAAACCTTCATCACCAATACATCGGGCCCGAAGGGCAGGGTTTCTTCTGTATCAGGCTTGGCCAAAGCATATTCACGGATTTGGTCGATGGTCAAGGCTTAAGCAGTCTTTTTTGTTTCTGAGATATAGTTATTAATTGTTACGGCTATGGCATCATACCAATTTATTTGATCTCCTAAATTGTTGCAAATGACTTCGAGCTCTCGTTCATTTAAGGGTCTGCCAAGCTCTTCTTCCGAAACATTTTGTACGTCATCAACAGACAAGTGATAGATTATTTTACCCATATACATTAGTTTAAGTCTTGTATATATTTGATTTATAGAATTTTATGGTGTTGTTGTTTTATTTATCCTCTGATAGATTGTTTCAAGAAATTGAACAATGTAAAAGATTGTATTAATTTATGAAGTTCTATGGTTATTCACACGTATAGGAGCAATTAATCCTAAAAAATTTAGGAAAAGTATTTATTTTGCTTTCACATTGCAATATGGGAACAGAACTTTTACCACGGGAGATCTTGGAAAAATATGAAGTGCATGAGTGGAAACATGCATGTGCAATTCTCAAGCACGATTTTCCAAATGAGTGGGATGATATTATTGAACTATTAAAACAGTTCAAGCTTTGTAAGAGTTGGATTGTAGAAAAGGGTGGAGGTAAATCAAAAGTTGCGAAAGCAATCGACGAGTACTTAGATCAGCGAGGTTGGATAGAGAAGGAATTCGAGACTTCAGTTAAGGTTGATGATAGGACTATGGACTCTCCAACCCACAAAGTTGATTGTTACAAGAACCGAATTGCCTTAGAAATTGAGTGGAATAATAAAGATCCCTTTTTTGATAGGGATTTAAACAATTTCAGACTTCTTTTTGATTTACGCGCAATTAGTGTTGGAGTAATTATTACAAGATGTGATCATTTGCAAGAAATTTTTAACTCACTTGGTAGGGGGGATTCATATGGGGCATCTACTACCCATATGAAAAAACTTCTTCCTAGAATTGAAGGTGGTAGTGGTGCTGGTTGTCCACTGCTTGTTTTTGGAATTTCAAATACCCTATATGATGAAAATTGTTAAGCCTGATCTTAAGTCATCTGTTGCTTTAGATTTCGTAAACTCTGTTGAGAATAAGGGGTATAAGGCAATTCTCGCTGATCCACCTTGGCGATTCACAAATCGAACTGGTAAGGTCGCTCCTGAACATAAACGATTGAATAGATATGGGACATTATCTCTTGAAGAAATTATGGAGATACCTGTTTCTTTAGCAGCCGCAGATAGTAGCCATCTTTATTTATGGGTGCCTAATGCACTTTTGCAAGAAGGCCTAGAGGTAATGAAAGCTTGGGGCTTCCAGTATAAATCGAATATAATATGGCATAAAGTAAGAAAGGACGGAGGCCCTGATGGACGGGGTGTGGGTTTTTACTTTCGAAATACTACTGAAATTGTTCTTTTTGGTATACGTGGAAGCATGCGAACATTAGCTCCTGGAAGAAGTCAAGTCAATATCATTCGAACGCAAAAACAAGAGCACTCAAGAAAACCAGACGAGTTATATGAGTTAATTGAAAGATGTAGTCCGGGTCCTTTTTTGGAAATATTTGCAAGAGGTCGCAGAAAGGGTTGGGATGTATTTGGTAATCAAGCAGAGGATTACGAAATCGAATGGGATACATATAATAACAATAGTAAGGGTAAGAAAACAATTAAGGCAGCCGCAGAGAATGGCTTGTTGTTTTCAGAGGGATATTCACCATTACGCAAGGTGAAATAAATGCTTTGATAAAAATAGTAGCAAATAAAAGTTAAGGGTAGCCTAACGGCTACCCTTATTTCTTGAAATAATGGGCCTCTCACTATTGGGGTTACAGCATTTTGCTGATGGTGTCCACCAGCTCACTCTTCGTAATGGGCACGCCCATAATTTTATTGTA
>JAIETM010000003.1 GCA_019745155.1 Chitinophagaceae bacterium
AGCAACAACTTGTTGCTTGAAGCTAATACTGTACCGAACTACCTGTTGTCGCTTTGTTGACATGGTTTCCTGTTTTAGTTGACTTATTTACTGTCAACTTTTTTCAGGACGTGACACTCTGTCATAGTTTTTTGGCATAATCCAAGAATTCAGCAGAAGTCTTCAATTGTAAGAAAGAATACAGAAGTTAGAAGATAGTAGCCAGCTCCTCTTGTAAAGCATGCAAACTTTCTTAGCAAAACTTAGCGACATTGCGTCTTCCCGCCTTTGCGCCTGTCTTTCGAAGCTTTAGCGTAGGGAGAGTGAAAAGAAGACTATACAATTATTAATTGCTAATTATTATTTCTTAATTCACAAGAGCATTTCCCACCGCTGAGGAGCAGAGAAAATGAGACAGCGCAGAGGTCTTACCAACACAACTCAGCGTTCGCTCTGGCAACTCTGCTGCTCCGCGGTAAATCATTGAATAATTTGTGCTCCTCTATGCCTTCGTATCGCCATATTTCCCAAAGCCCATTCTTCAATTCTTAATTATTAATTATTCATTCTTAATTACTATACGAATGTTCAACCACCCGCTGTACATGTTGGATTAGTCTTTTGTCTTTAGCGATTAGTTTTAGAGCGCTCTGTCATAGTTTTTTGGCATAATCCAAGAATTCAGCATAAGTCTTCAATTGTGAGAAAGAATACAGAAGTTAGAAGATAGTAGCCAGCTCCACTTGTAAAGCATGCAAACTTTCTTAGCGAAACTTAGCGACATTGCGTCTTTGCGGTAAAAAAATTTCCCAATTCTTAATTATTAATTATTCATTCTTAATTCACAAAAGCATGCTCCACCACCCGCTGCACTTTTTGAAAATACCTTTTCCATTCATACTCCTGCACTTTGGCAACTGCATTCCGACCATGCATTTCGATAGCTTCCGGATGTTTTGCATAATGCATCACTGCATTTTTCAGCCCTTCCATATCACCTGCAGTCAAGACAAACCCAGCATCATTACCCACCACTTCAGATGCGCCAGTTTGGCTAGTGGTAATCACCGGCAATCCGCAAGCCATGGCTTCTAGCACAACAGCAGCCCAACTATCCAAATAGCTTGGCAAGACAAACACATCCGATTGCTGCAAACGTTCTGCCAATGCTTCGTGATGCAGGTAAGGGATATAAGTGATATTGGAATAGTTCGACTGAGTGTTCAGTATATCCGTAGCATCACCCCAGGGACCAACAACGGTCAAATGAACAGGCAATGTCTGAATGGCTTGCATGAGTTCAATCAAGAGATGTATGCCCTTTCTTCTCGTAACAATACCTACATAAATCAACTGGAGTATATCAGGCTTGTTATATGTCACTTTAGGATGAAAGCGCTTAGGATCAAAACCCAGATTAGCAATATGCAGTTTCTCTTTAGGGAACCCTTGTTGCAACATAGTTTCAGTAGCAAAATTAGACAAGCAGATTACGTGATCACTAAGTGTATATTCAGCTTGCTTTATTGCATGTATCCTTTCAAACAAAGATTGCTTACCGGTTATGGACGCAAAGAAACTCGTTTCTTTTCTCAACTGCTGTATGAATGCCGTATGTACTTGTGCCAAATCCAATATTGTATGCACGCCCAATTGTTTGGCGATTCTAAAACTGTCTTTACAGGATTTCTCATAACCAATCAGTACTGCCGGTTGCATTCGCTTGACCAAGCCCTTGGCCCATCGATCATGAATCCGGTCTTCATAATAGGACCAGCGCTCTACATCACGAATGATGAAACGTCCCAGAAACTTATACAAAGTGCCCCATGGGTTGGTGAGTACGATTTTTTCAGGAATGCTTTTGTCCTGCTTCTTCTTTAATTCGGTAGCCAATCGCTGATTCCATTTTGCCAACCAACGCAGGATGCGATGCTCAGACCGATACCAATAAGACGTAACAAACCACACTTCATGACCGGCTTGCAATAATGCCTGAATCAAGAAGGGGGTGTATTGCTTGGATGGATTGGAAACCAGAATTCTCATGACTCAAGGCGCTTCGGTACCAAACGACCAACAACTTTCTGCGTATCTTCTTCGCCACGTAAGCCACCTTCATGGTATTCTGCATCTTCGTTCACATTCCACACATCATACAATTCTTCACCGGCAATAATGTTCTTCGCAGCCAACATAGCCGTCATCATGCTATGATCTTGGTTATTGTATTTATGCATTCCGTTACGGCCCATCAGGTAAATACCCGGATAAGGCTTTAAGGCTTCGCGAATGGCTTCTACATTTTCTTTGTAAGTATGATCGTACACCGGATAAGCTTTTGGCTGACGCACCACATAACCATCTACTACAGCAGATGCTTTGGTTAATCCAATCTGCACCATCTCTTTCGTTGCCAGTGCAATCAGGTCTTCATCTTTGCTTGTCCAAAGGCCATCGCCTTCAAAACAGAAATACTCCAATCCGTAACAAGCCATCGCAGGGTCTGGCACCATATATGGGCTCCAACTCTTGAAATTCTGTATACGGCCTACTTTCACAGAAGGGTCATGGATATAAATCCAGTTGTCATCAAATGCATCTTCGTCTTTACAGATCAGCACCACGGTTAAGAAGTCTCTGTAACCCAACTTCTGTGCAGCTTGGTAACCGCTAGCTTCCAGTTGTGGTTGAATGCTTGGTATCAACTCACGAATAGGCGCAGAAGACAATACATGATCAAAGCCTTCGAAAGTTCTACCATCCGTTGTGGTGATGGACCATTTGCCATCTTGTTGGTGCACACCTTTAACGCCGCAATTCATTTCCACCTGTACACCCATGGCAATACACTTGTCGCGACAAGTCTCCCACATCAAACCGGGACCACGCTTCGGGTAACGGAAAGAATCAATCAAAGTCTTGATCACTTTATCCTTACCGCCGCTAGCCTTGGGTTTAAACAAGGCATTCCAAATGGCACTGCTGAGTGAAAGTCCTTTGATACGCTGTGCTGCCCAGTCGGCAGAAATCTCTTTACAAGGAATACCCCATACTTTTTCGGTATAGGTTCTAAAGAAAATATTGAAGAGTCTTTTACCAAACTGATTGGTTACCCAGTCTTCAAAATTGGTTGGGTTCTTTACCGGAAACATTTTCGCTTGCAAATAGCTAAGCACACAAAGTCCGCTCTCGATAATACCCAATTTCTGCAGAGCTTCCATCGCTACCAGCGGATAAGAGAAAAACTTCTTATTGTAATAAATACGTGAGCTGCGCGGACGCTCCAGCATTTCATCGCCGAGAATCTCTGTCCAGAAATCTTCTACTTCTTTGCTCTTAGAGAAAAAGCGGTGACCGCCGATATCGAATGCATAGCCTTTGTAGGTTTCGGTGCGAGAAATACCACCTACATACTGCGGGTCTTTTTCAAACACCACTACTTCCTGCTGTGCCTTACCCAATAAATAGGCTGCCGTTAATCCCGCAGGGCCTGCACCAATGATTGCAACTTTTTTTGTCACAAGATTAAATTCTTTCAAAAAGGTAAATAACTTTTGTAGAAAATGGCACTAACGTATTAGTCTTTCTACTATCTATAATTCTATAACCTAAAATGCTACTACGATAAGAAAGAATGTATTTATTATCCTCTACCCACCACCAATTTTTGTCTTTACCAATAACAATCTTACCTGTAAAATAGGTGTACCATCCATTATATTCAAAACCACCATCAATTGTATTCGCTTGAACGCCCTTTGCTAGTAAATCATTAATTAACTCCCATCTAGTTCTTTGAACTTTAAAGGAATCTCTAACTGGTATTGTAAACAACACAACTACTATTCCTATGAGAAATATCCTAGTATTGACTCTTTCAACTAACCCATTACTCATTAAAGAACTCCGGAAAATATCGATAACTAGAAGCATAATAACTGGGACAATTGGCAATACATATCTATCGAAAGGGAAAATTATTGATGTCAATAAAAGATATGAAGCAATAAATAAAAAATAAAAAAATGAGGCAGAATTTAAAAACGAACTGAGTGAAAACTTTTGCTTGGCAATAAAATAAAAAAAAGCATTCGTGCTTAACACTGATAAAAAAGTAATAAAATTCCAAAACGGCAAAAATTTTAGGTCGTTCTCAACTCCATCAATTACAGGTATAAGAATGCCGCTTTTGTATATCGTGCCATCAAAAAAAGGCATTCTATAATTAACCTTAATTAGAAGAAAAGTAATTAACCCACTTACCGATAGAACAAGAAGAAAAGACCTATTTAAAAAGAATTTTAAGTCTTTAATAAAGAGAGGAAGTAAAAAAAGAAAAGGCAAAGAGGCATAACACAAATATGCATAAATACAGAATAATACTCTTTTGATTACATAAAGCCAACCTTTAGAAAAGGTATTTATAATATTATCATACTTTGTCGAGACCTCACCGATATTCCCCCTTGATGAGCTTATCCAGTAGGTAGCTATAAAAAACGTAAAAAAAGTCAACAATAAAGGCAAAAAACTTAGAGTTACATTTTTAAAGCTGAAATCATTATTTAAAAGCATTTTTATACTAAAAAATAAGAAGAAAGAGAAGGGTATTAATATGGCAAATTGACGCAATAAAACACTTAACATTGAAAAAAGAATAGCCCAAAAAATACTCTTGAGTTTTCCATTTTTAAGATAGTCAGAAAAAAACATAAATGATATAAAAACTAGTATTGTAAATGGCACCTCTGTCATGAAAGTATTTACATAGACCAACCAAAGAGGGTTTAACATTATTCCAAGAGCTATCAACAATGCAGAACTAGAAGAAGCTAATTGTGAAAATCTCTTATACATCAATAATAAACCTAATAAAGCAAATACTGCCACAGAAATCCTAAGAGCTAAAAAAGAAAATCCAAACACTTTAGCAACTACTATACCATATACTAGTTGAGTAAGAAAAATTGCAGCAGACCAAGGATGAACCGAAATAATACCTAATTCTATAAAATTAATTACATCCTTATTATACGCAAAATCATCATTAATTGGGAACTCTCCGATTGGCCAAATAATGACCCATGCTATTAAATTAAATAAAATTATAATTAAAGCATTTCGTGAGAAACTATTAAACTTTATCATTAAAGATTTTTTCAATGAAAAATTGAATATATCTAGCTGCGACATTTGCTCGTGAAAACTTAGTCAAATAATCTTGAACTTGACTTAAATTCATAGGCTCTATCGAATTGATAGATTTCATTATATTAACAAGTGACTTTATATTTCTTTGCTGGAATTGAATACCAAAATTTCCAGCAGCTTCATTCATTCCACCCCCTGAAGCATATATTGGTATGCATCCGCAGGCTAAAGCTTCTAAGACGATAAGTCCAAATGGCTCTTTCCATTTCGAAGGTGCCACCAAAGCTTTGTGCTTATTAAGTATTTCAACCAATGCACTCCCCGTTAATGGTCCAATAAAGTGAACTGCTTCACGAATGCATAAGTCATCCACCAATCTTTCCAGATAAAAGAAATCCGGTCCCTCACCAATAATGGTCAAGCTTAATTGCTTATTTTCTTGATATAGTTGCGCAAAAGCCTGAATCAATAAATCTGCTCCCTTATCACTGACTAGTCTGCCCAAAAAACAAAAATCGAATGGACGTTCTCCTTGATTGGTTATACGAAACTCCCGATCTACAAAATTGTTGATGACGATAGACGCACCTTTTAAAGTACTCGCCACATACTGACTCACCGCAATATTCTGTGCGATTCTCGTAAACTGATTTTTCAATCGCTGTTTCCAGTTATCTGCATGTTGGTAAGGCAGGTGATGAATTACAAACCATTTTTTCCTGAAAAAGGCAGCCATCCAAGCCGAATACAAACTAATATTGGCTTCTACGATAATATCTGCTGCGCGCATGGCCTGCCATAATTGCCAGAAATTGTATTTCCGAATCACTTCATAATGCAAGCCGTTCATACCTTTATTGGACGATTGTGTATAGACAATCACTTCGTGACCAGCTGCAGTCCATTCTTCTGCCAAACCCTTCATTACTCTTTCTAATCCGCCGATATTGGGATGAAAGCTGATACTATGAACCAGAATCCTCAATGCAACCAGGATTTTTTACGGAAGAAATTGATTTGTGCCTCCACATTTGCTACACTTGACCAGTTATGCATTTTTGCTTGTGCAGCTTTACCCATTTGCTTTACTTGCGCTGGATGACTAATTGCATCATCCATACAACTAGCTAAAGCATTGACATCTCCAACCGGGTAGATCCAACCAGTAATCCCTTCTTCCACCAAATCTAACCTCGCACCAATCCGGTCACTCACAATAACTGGAATACCACACAACATGGCTTCATTCACCGGTAAGCCATAGGGCTCGTGTTCAGAACTGAATAATAAAATATCAGCTGCTGTATACCATTCGGGCAAACTCGCATAAGGTATCAGGCCTGGGAATAATACCTTGTCCTTTATACTCAGATTATTGACAGTCTCTTCCATTTCTTTTCTGAGCGGACCATCGCCAATCATAATCAAGTAGGTTTCCTTACCCAAATTGGCAACTTGCGCAAAAGCAGCAATCACATCTAGAGGGCGCTTTCTTTCGATAAATTTTGCGCAGAAGACAAATACAAATGCATTCGTCGGAATAGCATTCTCCATGCGAAATGCATCTACCCGTGTTGCTGCATGTACCCGACTAATCAATTCTTCATCTACAACATAAGGCGTGATAGCCATTTGGTTTAATTGAATACCTATCGACTGATGGTATTGCAAAGAGGCCGTGGATGGCACCCACAATCCGTTAGAGATATGATTGTATATGATCTTTTGAATAAAAGGCTTCAAACGCAATTTCCAACCCTTGCTTTCAAATGTCCCCTGCAGATAAGTGGCATCACTTGTTAAAACCAGTTTCTTAAAAAAAAGCTTAGACAACAAAATCCCTAGCTTCTGCCATGGATTGAAGTAACCATAGGCCACTACTACATCTGATTGGAAAACGTTCTGTATCAGACAGAACAACTTATTGAAGAAAGCATTCGGCAAAAAAGTGTAATCGTAGTCATTACCTAATTCAACCTTGGTGACAGATTCATTGATGGCTTCAACAGATCCAGCTGCAGAACCTGATTGTATATAGAGCACAATCGATTGAATGGCTTTTTCTTTTGCCATTAGGCGATAGGGGAGATTGTTTTGAATGGGCTTATCAAGTAAATAGAGTAATCGCAACCTTATACTTTTTGTAACAAAAAGCCTATAGAATCAGAAAATGCTGGAAATGGTAACCTGAAATCAACCCCCAATAAGGGCAAAACGTCGTGATGATTATGATGTACCGAAATAACACGCAAACCGACTTCACCTGCTATCCTGTGCATATCAATCGGCATTAAAGCAGATATATGTGCCGGATAGGAAGCATCTTGAAAATATCTATGTTGACCTTTAAATAAGAAAAATAATCTACTAATGAGATTGGTATTGTTGGGCGTCGTAATGAAAGCGTATCCTGAATCCTTCATTACTCTGGTAATTTCTCGAATAAAAAACCTTGGATTCTCAATATGCTCAATTACTTCTAATGAATAAACAAAATCAAACGATGTGTCAGAAAGAGGCCATTTATTATTTAAATCCCCTGATATAACATTAAAATAACTTGCTCCAAGGCTACTCAAATCAAAGTCAAAAAGTGTTATTTCATCAACCTTATCCTTGATTAATTCTGCAAACTCCGCTCTGCCACATCCTATATCGGCCACCTGCATATGTTCAGACAACATATGTGCTGTAGCTTTTAATGCCATCTCCTTTACTGTGAATGAAGATGTACCTTCTGTTTGTATACCCACCCCCATATTAAATCAATTGCATTTTCTTAATCACCCTATCCCAGCTCATATGCTCTTCATACATCTTCTGTGCATTTCGCCCTCTCGTCTCTGCTTGTTTATTATCCTTGAGGACTAACTCAATCGTATCGGCTATATTTCCATCTTCATTCGGGTTCACAAAAAAAACGGTTTGCTCATTTATATAGACATTATCTGTCATATCCCCCTTAGTCGTTACGATAATTTTTCCATGCTGAAATGCTGCTGCTAAAGCACCACTTTTTGTAGAAGCTCCACCTTCACCAAAACTATCAACAGACTCCAATTGAACATAAACACTTGCACTACTAAGTAGTTCTGACAAAGCAATCTCGTTTAATGGTGGTATTATTTGAATAGGATAGCTCATAGTAGCCTGATATACCTTTGCACGTTCTTGATGATCAGTTGTAGCGTATCCGATTAGATATAACTCTAATTGGATACCTTTATCTTTCAAATTTGCTAAAGCAGCAAATAACTGGTTTGTAGCACGATTCAGAAAACTGCATACTCTATGTATCTTTCTGTCATTATTTTGATATGGAACTTTATCAATATTTGAAGGTACTGGAATAACAAACACTGATTTACCAGAACCAATCATATTGGCATAAAATTGATTACTAGTAAAAGATCTATCAGCAATCAAGCACAATACCTTTGCTAAAATGAGCTGCAACTTACCAAGTATTTTCTTTTCCCACGGTTGACGAGTTGTTCTTATAGCAACTTCATGAATATACACTTGCACATTTACTTGAAATAGCTTGGCAATTAATAAATAAAACCATAGATGAAATGGCAACCCCCAACGAGAAAAAGAGTAGGGCACATATTGTAAGAAGAGTAAACTATTGCGATTCGTAACAAAGAAATGCAATAAACTACTCGACTTATTTGTATCACAATCATTGTGCCATTCAATAAATTTTCCTGAAGACTTAAAATATGTTTTCGCCCCTTTATTAGAAAGTCTTTTAGCCATTTGCTTTGCATAAGCCGCAACACCTCCCCAACCATTCAATTCATCCTCTACCCAAATGACAATATTATCCATTCTGTATTGTGGACTGATTACGCCTATAGTAGACTTGATCAAGAAAAATTATGCCAGTTGTAAAAAAAACAATATTGAAAATGTTAAATGTAATAGGTGCAATAAATGTCAAAGCTCCTATCAACCATTTAGCTTGCCATGGAACTGATAGACGTACACAGAATCCAATTGTCAACATCAATCTAAGCATAAGTAAGAAAAAACCACCCTCTACAACATAACGTTCCATTTCCGATTCAATATAGCCATATTGCTCTAGTGCTTCTGAAGCACCCCATAAAACTAGTGCTCCCTGATAAGTGGCACCAATTCCAATACCAAAATATGGATAATCTCCCTTAAAATCTCTTAACGCATAGTAGTCCCAAAAAATTCTATTCTTTTCTTCACCTGATTCAGCTAAGTTATCTCGTCTAATCTGAAAATTTTCATACGCAGTCGATACTGTTGTTTCAATACCTAGCTGGCCTCTAGCTAAGACTACTAAATAAATGATGATTACAGGTACAATTAGGCGGGTAATAAACTTAGCAATATTGGTTTTTCTAGCTTCAAAAACCAAGAAAAAGATTAAAACACCTAGGTAAACATAAGTAGCGCCTCTTGAGCCGTTCATAAAACAAGCAATAAGTCCTCCTAACATTAATGTTAGTGTAATAGCAGGACGATATTGATAGATTATTAGCCCCCAAACGAATAAGATATGAAAAAGAAGATAAGAGCTAAACCCTGTTATATAAGAAAAGGTTCCTGTAATTCTAACAGCAGTTCCTACCTCAGCAATAATATTTCCAACATTTTGCTCAGCAGCATAACGATTCAAAAAATGACGTTGTGGTAACCCATACTGAATAAAGCCAAGTACAATCTCCACAAAGGCTATAACAATGAATGGCAAAATCAATTTGTGAATTATAAAGTATTCTCGATTTTCTAAATAAAAATATATTAAGAACCAAAAACAACAATGCAAGACAATTCCTGTCAACCCATGGTAAATTGTTTTTTGCAAGGGATTAAATGCCCCTGCAATAACACAAATTAGAAAAAAACCAATCAACTTATTGTCAAGGACTTTTTTCCACTTAAATGATTCCCCTAACAAAAAGAGGTAGGGAACTA
The DNA here is from genome assembly GCA_019745155.1 of Chitinophagaceae bacterium. Lineage (GTDB taxonomy): Bacteria > Bacteroidota > Bacteroidia > Chitinophagales > Chitinophagaceae > JAFLBI01. The sequence continues at coordinate 10,090 of JAIETM010000003.1, forward strand.
ACATTTGAAATAGGAAAATTATATTTCCCGTGCTATAACTAGTAAACACCCATTTTCTAAAGGCCCCACTAACTATAGTAAATAGAAATATTATTAAAAGCTTCTTTGTAGACTTAGCTTTGCTTTGTTCTAGTAAACTGTTCACCAAAATAATTTAAACTCAACTGACTGGAAGGAAAAAAAACTAAAAAGCCATAAATTCATTATAATAGTCAAGAGAACTAGGCATATCGTTAGCAAGAAACTTTTTCCTGTACGTTATTGCTGGTCTTAACCGTTTAAAAGTTAAACGCAACGACCTCAGTTGATAAATAACTAGCTTAAATCTTAACTTAAAAAGATTAACAATTATAATCAAAAGCCTTGCCATTATATTTAAAAAGATATACCAAACTGGAAAATACTTTATTGCAATAATTGACTTGTTAGAAAAATTTGAGACGTACCTTCTCTCTTTAACACTCGTGTTCTTAACAATCTTATTATTAGATACACTCAAAGCGTGATAAACCTTTGCACTAGGAACCGTAACAGCCCTCCATCCAATTTTCCAAAAACGAAGGAAAAAATCTTGCTCTTCTGCATCTAAAAAAAAACTAGTATCCCAGCCGCCTGTTTCTTCATAAGCCCTTCGATGTATGAGACCAGCGCCAGCACTCATTATTGGAACAAATTGTCCATGATTTAATATCACTTCTGTATCTTCTTCTATAAATGGGATAGGCTGAGAGAGATTATATGCGGTAAAACTTCTTTTGAATCGCACACCTGCATGCAGCAAATGTATTGTATCATAGGTCCATTGCCAGGGATCAGATGCTGCAATACTTTTTTGTAAATCAATCATTTTAGCACATTCATACATGCAACTAGGATCAAACCACATATCTTCATTGCAGAAAAATAATAAATCGTATAGAGCTTCCTTGTACCCATGGTGATAGCCTGCTACAAGGCCATGCTCTGGTGCCAGAAAAACTACTTTCACCTCGGGATACTCCTTTATGATGCTAAGTGAATTATCTGTGCTATTACGATCAACAATAATTATCTGAAGTTGAACATTAACTTGTTCCTTCAGTGTATCTAGCAATTTTCTTAGATACTTTGACCCATTAAAATTTGAAATGATAACTGATATTTGATATTTCACTTCTTTATCTTCCATGAAGGTGGTAATTTATCTTCAATTTCAATTTCCTCAAAAACAACTTGCTCTCTTGCCCCATGCTTAATAACCCACTTAGCCATTCGATTAATTCCTTCCTCGAGTGAAATTGGCTCCGGCACCTTAAAATAGTTTCTAAGCTTTAGATGATCAGAAAATGCATGTACAACTTCAAGCCTTGAGGGTAAATACTTGATGTTGACAGGTTTATTAAACGCCTCTGCTATAATGTTCGCTAGTTCATTTACAGTATAAGCTTTATCAGCACCTATATTAAATATTTGTTGATAAGCATTATTATTAAGCGTGGACTCTGCAATAACTGGTGCCACATCATCAATATAAGAGAATGCTCTTGTCTGCTTCCCATCACCAAAAACTGTCATTGGTAGATCTTGTAGAACTTGATTCATGAAAATGCCTACTACATTCCTATATCGGTCTGCAATATTCTGACGCTCACCGTACACATTATGTGGTCTGAAAATAATGTAGTTTAAGCCAAACATTTCATGCGCACTTTTTAAATCAAGCTCAACCGCATACTTTGAAATACCATACGGGTCTTCTGGCATAGGAATAGTGTTCTCATTCATTGGCGACTGTCCTGCTCCATAAACCGCAATAGATGAAGTAAATACAAAACACTTCACTTTATGCAAAACAGCTTGATTAATTAAATAAATAGAAGCTAAAAGATTAGTCTGATAATTATATCCCCTGATAAAATGAGATAAACCTTCTGCTGCATAAGCCCCCAAATGATATATGTACTCAAAAGCATGATCATTAAAAAGCCCTTCAACAAAGGATTTGTCTGTAAGATTGCCTTTAATAAAAGTACAACCCATAGGTACATTCTCCATATATCCACCAGACAAATCATCAGTTGCAACAACTTCAAACCCTAATCTAAGACAATGGTCTGCTACATGTGAACCAATAAATCCCGCAGCACCTGTAACTAACACTTTAGTCATTACTTTCCTTTTTTGCTTTTAATATAAATTGAAATCCGAATAATCCAGGTAAATACCCTACCATAAAATTGTCAATTACTTTAGCGATACCAGGCATTAGAGATCTAAAAATTCCTAGTGGAAAATTCCCGGTAGTGTAAAACTCATCTTTAGTAAGACCATTTATTCTACTCAATATCGATTTAGCTCCACTGTAATCAAAAAAACGTAGATGAGTAATATCCATCAATCCCCCTTCCAAGCTATATTGAAATCTACCCTTTATGAACTGCATTCGTTGTTTATAAAAAAGTACATTTGGTAATGCTATAATCAAACAACCATCCTTATTTAAAATTTTACTAACACGCTCAAGAACATCCCAAGGATTAACAAGGTGTTCAAGCACATGACTTAAAACAATTACATCAAACTTTTCATTGAGTGATAAAAAATTAAATGAGTTTATATCTGCCACTAAAGCCTCTGCTCCCATCTTTTTAACTTCATAAGATTCCTCTTCTGAATGCGTTATACCGACTAAACGTTCATACGTATATTTTTCTTTAACATTTTTGAGTAACCCTCCACTACCACAACCTATATCCAATAGAGATTTACCATTTTTAGGAATTAGCTTGAAAACTTCCTCATTAAATGCTTCATATTTAATCATCTCTTTAGTCAATCAGATTTAAATTTATTTGTAAATACAATTTTAATATGTTCAATATCATATTCAAGTTTTTTGAAGAACCCCCTACCCTTGTAATAATATAAACCCTTAATTGTAGAGACAAGATTATGAAATAGGATTCTAACATAGTATAGCCTATTGTAAGAAGATCTCAGTTCTGGATATTTATGAACAAAATACATTGTAGAGTGAAAATGCTTACGAACGTAGTCAGCATTATACAGGCCATATTTCCACGGATGATATACTTTTGCTTTTTCAACAAAACAAAATTTCGTACCACTTTTTTTTAATCGATAAGCAAACTCCACATCCTCCATTGCCGGATACTTAAAGTTTTCATCGAATCCTCCTATTGCTATAAAAAAAGTCCTTAATATGCAAAAATTGCAAGACCATAGTTTTCCACCTACTAGATTTAAAGGGGCATCCTGATTCATCGAGGTTTTTTTACCAATTGGGAAAACCGCGCCTTCAAATACCTTAACATGCATATTATTCTTTATTGCTGACCAATATTCAACAAGAAAATTGGAGTCAGGCACACAATCATCATCTAAAAATATTAACCACTTACCACGGGCATACTTCGCACCGTTGTTTCTATTTGCAGCAGGTCCAACTTTATGCCCTGCTACAAAATTTAGTGGAAGTCCGTCAATACAAATTGGTTCTTCAAAAGCGTCATCCGAAACAATAATTTCTACATCAATATTATTCAGCTCCTTTAGTTGATCTCTTAATATAAGCAAACAATTAGTTAACTCCCGCTTTCTTTTATAAGTAGGGATAACGATCGAAAAAAATACATTATAGCTTTCCAAGACTTCTAGCTAAATTATGTGATGGTTGTTCAAAAATTCTATAAAATACATATGCAGATAATAGCGTAAAAAATAATACAATGAAATAAATAAAAGAAGAAGTACCCAATAATTTAGATAGAAAGAATACAGCAATTCCATGAATTAAATACAGAGAATAAGAAAATTTACCTCCAAATTCTAGAAGCCTATTTGGCTTAACTTTTGAGGATTCGGCAATTTCTAATTTTATCCAAAAAGCCAAGACAAAAGCAAATAAATTCATCGAAAATATAAAAGGCACAAATAAATGGAAGTTAATAACATTCAAAATAATTGAAAGAGAATAAATGAATATTCTAACATACCAGATGTTAAATTTGCTCATACGAATTTGCTCTAAAAAATTACCATTTGCAATAGCCACGCCTAAAAGCCAGCATGGTAAACCTATAAGCCATGTAATCAAGGGGCCTGCCTGCCAATAACCTGCCACGTATCCAACATCCCTTTGTAATATCATAGACAGAATATCACTCTTGGCAAATAAAAAAATTAGGCCGTACGAAAACGAAAAAGATGCCCAAAAAAATAACCAAAACCTTTTTTGTAATAGTTGAAAAAATATTGGGTAAAAGAAATAGTAAAATAATTCACAATAGATACTCCATACTGGAACTAGATGCATTATCCCAAAATAATGGGCAACTATTAATGCAAAAAATAAGGGTATTAAAACACGAATAAATCGCCGTATATAGTATCCCTTTAAATTTTTTATACCCTGCCTATTTGGATAATGAATTACAATACCTGAAATAATAAAGAAAGCTATTACAGCACTTATACCATTAAATAAGTTTGGTATTAACATTCCTAGTACCCTATAAAACTGAGCACTATGATTTCTAAGGTAGTAATTTAAGGGAAACTCAAAATGAGATAATAGAACAATTAATGCCAAAATAAATCTCAATGAATCCAGACCACTAATCCATTTCTGTGGGGTTTGTTTCATTTTATTGTCTTGCAAATTCAATAACCTTATTTCTAAAAATACTTGGATGGAATTTAGTCATGTAATGCATATTCACAGTTTCCCTAATAGCATCTTGGTCAGAATTAAGTAAAATTTTCATGACATTTAAGAGACTATTTCTATCTCCTTGCTGATAGAGGAATTGCTTATCATGCACTATTTCATCAGATGGAGTCTTATTTGGTGCTATAACAGGAACACCCAGCGCAATAGCTTCTGTTTGAACAAATCCCCAGTCGTCCAAAGTTGATCCAAATAGAAGCGCCTTTTTATTTTTAAGTGCTGCATAAATATCTCCCCTATTCAACTTTCCAGTTAAGGTGAAATTAAGATTAGACTGAATTAAATACTCTCTAAATGACACATTGTAATTACCAATTAATAAATATCTGACCTTTAAGGCCAAATCTGTATCTCGTAGAGAATCTATTAGCCATTTAATATTTTTCCGTGGATCAGTCAAATCCTGAGCAATAATCACAACAGTGTCACTATCTACTCTACCTAAATCAGTACTATTCATAAGACTTATAGGAGGATAAACAGTATAAACAAATTTGCTATACCACTTCAAATCTTCTGTTAATCGATTAGTAACACTCATCACAAATGAGGCATTTGTATAACCAATTACATCACACCTAAAAGCAGCAAATTCATTTATAACATTCAAAGGGTATAAAGCCTTATATCCTTTAATCTTGAATGAACGAAACAAATAATGCCACCAAAATGGTCTGTAGGCCCAAGCAACTACAGCTTGTTTAATCTGAACCCGAGTATTAAGTAAGTTAGTTTGATTAAGCAGAAATAAGTTAGGCTCAATATTTTTTTTTCCGAGAGATACACATAAATCTTCAAGTGAATTATTCACGTTTGCATATATAAGCTGTCGTATTTTCTCAATTATCTTATTAGCAAGACTTCTTTTAACAGATACGTCGTAAGGTAATAAATCATAATAAATAGTTTTGATATCCGAAGGCACCTCGACCCCAGGCTTTGCTACCAAATACACATTACAATCGTTTGATTGTAGCGCTCTGCAAGCCTCAATACACCAGGAAGCCATACCATTATTATTATACAAATATGCAACAACAATAGTCATACTCATTTGGCAAATTCATCAAACATCATTTTATACTTATTGGCCAACGACTCCCATGAATAGTTCTCATATACAAATCTTTTATTCTCATTACTTTTTCTAAAAATATCAGGGTTTAACTCAATAACTTTTTGAAACTGTTTTCTTAAAGAGTCAATATCCCCAGACTCAAGATAAAATGCTTTATCTTTTAAAACATAACGTGACTCAGGAAAGTCAATACATATTACATTAGTCCCATAACACATAGCTTCAACAAATACTAAACCAAAAGATTCTTTTGGGGAAAGAAGAATAAACAAATCAGCAGTTTGATAAAATATTGCCAGATCTTCTTTTCTTACCTTTGCCACATAAAATCCACTCTCTCCAAAAACTTCAGTTAGACGTTTTTTAATCAATTCCGATTCACTAGTTGTCTCACCAATTATTACAGGGAAGAATTGCTCTTTAGCATACGACAACAACTCCGGAATTAAATGCATTTGCTTTGTTGCATAATCAACTATCCCAACAGAGAGAACTATTTTCTTATCCGTAGTAAAAGGGAGTTGACTCATTGTATTCTTATCCTGTAGAAAAGTATTGCTAACAAAATGCGGAATCAGATATTGGCGATCAGCTGGATATGAACTTTTCAAAAGTGATCCTACATATACATCAGTAACATGATGAACATAATCTTTTTGTATATCAAATAATCCAGGTATAGCCTGTCCTCCAGTATATAAAACAAGACTGTAACTAAAACCAAAGACCTTACGCATTTTAAATAAATAACAGTAAAGCTGATATTCACCCAAATAAATAACTTTTGGCCGATGTGTTATAATTGAAGAAAATAGAAAAAATGCAGCACTCAATTGCTCAAGGGAAAATGCAGCAGCCGTAGTTAGCAATTTTTTACTTAACCAGCTATTTCGATTAATTGAATAAAGTTTTGCGAAATTAACTTGATAATTAGTAGGTTTTCGCCCACCTAATACATACACATTAAACCCTTGTTCGCTTAGTTTTATACCCAACTCTTCAATATAAGACTCGAAGCCGCGTTTAATTCTACCTAGTCCAGTACAAAGCAAAAAGATTTTTCCATCGTTATTCTTATTATACCCCATACAACTCTTCTAACTTGTTTGTTGCAGCTACCCATGAAAATTGTTCTGAAAGTTTTGAAATTAGTGGCTTAGGGAAGGAGTTATTTTCCATTAATAAATTAACTAAACCTTCAACCCACTTTACTTGATCATGAGAAGCAAGTAGCACACCGTCTATTCGTCCACCAAGTTTACCAATCTCACCAACTTCAGAACAATAAACAGTAATGCCAGATGATAAATAATCAAAAAATTTTATAGGAAATCTACTTTGGTTAAATGGTGTATTCTCCATAGGTAATAACCCTATATCAACTGATGCTATAACACTACGCGCAACCTCAGGACTTACCACTCCAAGATATTGTACATTAGAAAATCTATTAAGCCCTGCCAAATTTATCTGCTCTTGAGATGGGCCACATATAACAAGCAACACTGAAATATTAAATCGTTCAATAGTTGCACATAAATCCGAAAGCCAAATAAGTTCTCCATTTGTTCGGCCGGTATAAACCAATTTCCATTTATACCCTGTTCTTAATTCCACAAATCCTACACGATGTTCTATCGAAGAATTGTCAAAATCCCAAAATCCGTTATAGATAAGTGTAGCATTTTTACTAACCAGTTCTTTTAAAAAAAGAGAACAAACTGTAGTTCCGTCCGAAATACCGGGTATTACTTTTTCTAAGAACCTCACACTTTGATATGCTATCCAACGCCTCACCCCTCCCTCTTTAGTTATAATCTGGTCAGTCCATAGATCATCCCAATCATAAAAAAAACGTGCTCTCTTATTTACCAACTTAATTAAGAACCAAGGCAGAAATCCATCAACAAACGGCTGAAATAAATGATAGACATCGAAATTTTTTGGAATTTTAAAAAATCTTACGAAGCCTGTTATTGGATCAGTTGGTGATAAAAAGATCTTTGACGTAAATAATACTGGTGATATTTCATAGCGAATACTATCGATGTATTCAATACGGCTTTCTGCACGCCAATCAAAATCACCCGCAAAAACCACTACATCATGACCGGCCTTTTGTAGTCCAAGAGCAAGATTATGCCATCTAAAAAAAGTTCCAGCCCGATGACAATATTGAACGATAAAAGCGATTCTCACTGTAGTCTTAGTAAAAAATCATGATTACATTTAGCAAATTCGGCAATCTCATCCATGATTTGATTAATCGAAACCTGCGGCTTCCATCCCCATTCAGCTTTTGCAAGTGAATAATCTGTCAGATACAATGGAATATCAAGAGCTCTATTATCAACAACTATTCTAACAGGCTCTGTTTTTCTAAATAAGCTATTGCAAAATTGATCTAACTCATATAAACTCATTGAATTCTGTTCTCCACCTCCAATGTTAAATACTCTATTTGATCTACTATTGCTATCAAACATTTGCATCCTAATAATTTCAAAAACATCTTTTGGATGTAAAACGTCTCTAACCTGAATACCAGTTCCACCGTAGCCAATAAATGATAATGGCTTATTTAAGGCATATTGATAGACCCAGAAAGAAAATATACCCTGATCTATTTTTCCAAGCTGCCTTTTGCCAGCAATAACACCACAACGATTTATCCAAACAGGAAAACCATAACTATAATGATACTCTAATGCTAATACTTCACTAGCAATTTTCGTTGCGCCGTAAAGTGATACTGGAGATTTAGTAGAGAAAGACTCTGTTACACCTTCAGAAGTTAAACCCGTAGGAAATTTAGAACTATCCCTAGTGTCGATAGAAAATCTTTGCTCCCCTTTTAAAAGTGGAATCTTATTTAATTCATTGATACTATAAACTCTGCTTGTACTTATTAAAACAAATCCAGCGAAATCTCTCTTACACTTTTCAAGAAGATATAAATTACCAATTAAGTTATCATTCAAAAGTGACAAGGTGCTATTATTACTTACACCCGCTAAAACGGAAGGATTGGCTGCACAATCAATTATCCAATCAACTTTAGGTAATGAATCAATAAAATTCTGATCTGATATATCACCTAATAAAAAATCGCATTTATTCATCGCCAATACCGGCAAGTTTAATTCACTTCCCTTTCTACTTAGGTTATCAACACCTAATAAGGTAAGATTTTTGTCAAACCCCCTTAGACATTCTACTATACTACTACCTAAAAAACCCGCTGCTCCGGTTATAAGTATGATCACGATTTAATAATTACATTCGTTTTTCGTAAAAGAAAACTCCATTGTAGGTTTTAGTCAAAATAAAACCATTATCATAAAGACTTTGCTTAGCCAAATCACTATGAATATTCGAACGTCCCTCCTCACACCAAATAAGGCTCTTTGATTTTAAATTTTTCAGATAATACGTGTAATTCTGTTCAGTAACTCTAATACGCTTTGCTAATGGTAAAAAAGCCTGAATACCTGTTCCATTAAGCTCTGCATCAATACTCTTTCGAAAATCCATTATAGTAACGTCCTTGCTATTTTCAATTATTTTAACCGCCTTATATAAAGAAATTTGCTTACTCGATTTTTCCAACTCTTTGTTACTAGCATACATGAAGTTAATTATGCAAAGAGAGGCGATAAATATCAAAACAATATAAAACCACCTTATTTTTTGCCATCTAGCAATTGTAACGTCTTTAAAAACAATAATGATTAAGATCCAAAAGAAAAAAGCTGCTGGAAAAAGGTAATGATTCCTTGGATAATATAATAAACAAATTAAAAACTGTAAAAATACTATTGAGCACACAACAATTAATTTCATGCGGTTTCTATTAAATAAAATTAATAATTGTGTTCTATTAATACCTTTTATTCTAAACAAAAGAAGAAACAAAGAAACGCCGCAGAATATTTTCAGCAGAAAACTTGATTTGAATGGGATAAAATACTTTAAAACAGTATCAGGAAAAATGAAACCTGAAACAATATTCAAAAATTGAAAAGCAAAACTTTTTAAATTAGAAAAAAGATGGCGAAAAAGTAATGAAGGATTGGTCGTAACTACATCCCAAAGTGAATTACACTTACCAAACGAATTCTTCATAATAACTGGATAGTCAAACCACGGATCAAAACTAAGCTTGTACCAACTTACATAATTCAAACTAAAATGTTGAGCAAATGCATAAAAGCTTCTACCGCCACTTAAAGGGAAACCGAAAAGTAAAAATATACTTAGTATTATTCCTAACAATGTCGTCATTTTGGTCCACAGCATAGTCGCTCGATATCTGCGTAATGTTGCCATGACTAATAGCAATAATAAAAAAGTGTTTTCTGGTCTTATATAACATGATAATAAAATCACTAAGCAGGCAGCAAAAACATTATCTTTTAAATAAAGTAGAAAAGCTATAAGTAAAAATACTAGATTAAAAATTCCAATCATTGGCCACATCACATACAAATGATCGGATAGAAAAAATAAAAAACTTATTCCTGAAGCACAAAAAAAAGAGGCCCCAAGGATACGAAGTGTATTAAAGAAAAGCACCACAGAAATGGTTGGCAGTAAAATGAAATTTAGTTTATACGCATCTGCGTTGCTACCTGTTAAAAAAATAAGCAGCTTATACCAATAGATATATAATGGCGAATTAGAAGGCGTATATTCTCTAGTATAAAAATAATAACCAAATGAAGCGCTCCCCATATACTGAGCATCATCGTATAAGCCTACATCAAAAGGGTATAAAGGATAAATAAATAATGCAGAGGTTATTAAGATAATACACAATAGACTTAGTAATACCTGACTAAGCCATGCTGTTGGAATTGTAATACTGATAGGAAATATAATTTTTTTACCCGCCATATATACAATAAGTTCAGAACTCCAGCTTTAAAAAACGATCTTATTGTTGATGTAAAATATTCTTCTTATAATCACCCCTAGAAAAATATTTTTCTATAAAACAATACATAAGAATAAAGAAATACCTACTGCCCATTTCTCTAATTTTTAGTTTTGAAACCCCTGATTTTCTATTTCTCCAAGTATTTGGCAGAACACAGTAACTATAGCCTCTAACAATACTCTTTAAAGAAAGCTCAATCGTTAAATTGAAATGAGGAGCCATGAGTGGCTGAATACCTCTTATTACAGTTTTACTATAAAGCTTAAATGCATTGGTAGCATCATTATATCTGGTTCCGATAATGATTCTTATAAGATTATTTGCCAATCGATTAATTAAGAGCTTATGTAAAGGATAGTCAATAACCCTTCCACCTTTAATAAATCTTGAACCAAAGACACAATCTACTTTTGCGTCAAGCATTTTATTATAGAATCGAATTAAATCCAAAGGGTCATCTGAAAGATCTGCCATCATGATTGCAACAGCGTCGCCGGTGAATCTTTCTAACCCATAACGCACGGCATATCCAAATCCATTAGGTCCACTATTAGTATAAAAACGCAAAGTTTGAATTTGTGCTGCTAGTTTTTTTAGAACCATTTCAGTTCCGTCATTTGAATTGTCATTTATTACAATGATCTCATGTGGTATATTGGCTGCCATCAATGTCTTATACAAAACATATAAGGTTTCTTCAATAACTGGTTCTTCATTATATGCAGGCATTACGACAGAGAGCTTAATCATAAAACAAGAGTATACTTATTATAAAAATGTGATTAGAGGAGAGTATACTATGTAGCAATTGAATGACTCATTTGGTTATGAATACTTACCCTCGAAATATTATGCCTTGATAATAAAATTAATGTTAGCCCCACCCATAAATAATTCTGCCTGTGTACCAAATAGCATACGCACAATTTTGGTTCTAATCCAAAGTTTCCAACCTTTTCCGGGAAGACTACCATATTCAGTCCACTCTTTTTCAATAGTATACCCAAGCTTAGCAATCATTTTACGAATGACATACGGATGCATTGCATTAATATGGGTGGGCATATGAAACCAAAACTTAAACCCCATTAAGGAATCTAGGTTGGGGGTACAAAAGAAAATTGCAGCACCCTTACAGTCTGTAAGTATGGAAAGTATTCTATAGACAACCTCTAAAGGCACATGCTCTACAAAATCACTCATTATGAAAATATCAAAATTATGACGATTTTCTTCAAGATAGGTTAAAGCATCTGCATGTATAACAGGTAATCCCTCAAGCTTTGCTTTAGCAACAGCCTGTTCATTCAAATCAACTCCTATAACATCTATACCATTATCTTTTAAAACTTTTACGTTGTAACCAGGGCCACATCCAATATCAATTACTTTACTATTTGGTCCTATATACTTAGACATCCACGAGTTTTGAAACCGGTTTTTAGAGTCTATAGAATCATAGGACTCAATATCCCATACATGAAAGTCAAGAACATCTTTGAATTTATAATACTCCATAAACTTTACATATTAATTCTCTTCTTCCAAGACTCAACAATTTGTCTAATCGTTTCTCTCAAACTAACTGTTATATCCCACTCTGGATAGTGCTCTTTCATTTTTGTTAAATCACTATAGTAACATATATGATCACCCTCGCGATGCTGATTTTGGTATTCATAAATTTGCTTTAGGCCACTAAACTCTTCTGCAATTAAAAAAGCTTCAAGTATTGAACAAGTGTTCTGTTTGCCTCCGCCTAGATTGTATACTTCACCACATCTAGGGGCTTTTATAAAGGCCTGCATAAATGTTGCAATATCATAACTATGGATATTATCCCGAACCTGCTTCCCTTTATAGCCAAAGACCGTGTACTTTTTCTGCTCTAAATTACATTTCACTAAATAACTAAGAAAGCCATGTAATTCTACTCCACTATGATTAGGACCGGTTAAGCAACCTCCACGCAAGCATACTGTAGGCATATTAAAGTATCGCCCATATTCCTGAACCATTATGTCTGCTGCAACCTTACTGGCACCGAATAAGCTATGCTTACTTTGATCAATTGAAAAATTTTCATTGATACCATTCTCATATGCAGGATCCGCATAATCCCATCTGGTTTCTAACTCAACCATATCTATTCGATTAGGAGCATCACCATATACCTTATTGGTACTCATATGAATAAAAGGTGCTTCGGGCGAAAACTGCCGAGCTGCTTCAAGTAAATTCAATGTGCCAACTGCATTTGTATCAAAATCATCAAATGGAATTGAAGCTGCCCTATCATGGCTGGGTTGGGCCGCAGTATGTACTATCACATCAGGCCGAATCTTTTTTACCAATTCATGAAGGCCCTGTCGATCTCGAATATCTAACTCATGATGTGAGAAATTTCTTAAAGTACTAGTCAATCTTGCCTGATTCCATCTGGTGTCACCTGCACTTCCAAAAAAAACTGCGCGTTGATTATTATCAATTCCATGAACATGATAGCCATTTTTTTCGAAGAATACACATACTTCAGAACCAACTAAGCCCGAAGAACCTGTAACAATAATTTTGTTCATACTAAAAATAAATTACTCGCTTAAAAAGTATTTTTAAAAAAGAAAAAGTAAGAAACTCTCTGGTCTTACTTTCAGCAATAATTCGTTTAAAAACCTCTTTGAATAGGTCATTACCATTATTATACAATTGTGCAAAAGCTATAAAGTAGACTTTCATTTTTTCTTGGCGAATTATTTCATGATAGGATACATCTAATTTTTTAACCGTGTATTCGAAAAAGGAAGAGTAGTCATAAAAAAAACGTTCCCAATTAAAAATAGCCGTATAACCCCCAACATGCTTTCTATATAGTGCCCAGCACTCAGGATAAAATCTTATGGGACCATACTTAAGTAATAAAATGAACATTGGTCTATCACCAAAAGCCAATCGAGAAAAATCTTCATCAAGCTGACTAAAAAGAATATTGCGTCTAAAAAGAACCGAAGCAGTGCCAATTGGACAACCAATTCCTGATTTTATTAAATCCTCCAAGAAAAAATCTCTCTCAAAAGTATCAGCAATAAAAGAGTACCCCAAGTCTTTGTTGTTATCGTCAATTACTCTAAGATTATGACAACAGCCCGTATAATCGTGATTATTTTCTAAAAAATCAACCTGCCTTTGAAGCTTATAGATATCTGTCCAGCAATCATCACCTTCTAATAATGCAACATATTTATATTGATGATTTTTTGCAAGATTCCTCAAAAAATCTCCATTCTTCATTGGGCCTAAATTGACCTCTTGTCTATAGTAAAAAAGCTTAACATTGCCTCTAGAACTTAATTTACCAATAATCTCCGCAGTATTATCTTGAGAAGAGTCATCACTTATGTAAAGCTCAACAGGAAACTCAGTTTCTTGATTTAGAACTGATTCGACAGCCTTTTGTATAAATCTAGCATGATTATACGTTAACATTAATACGAGAACGCCTAATTCTTCTATTTTTTCTGACATACAACTACTAACATATTAATTTGGACACCATAAAAATTATCAAGTAATACCGAAAACGAAAAGTTTTTAAACTTATGACCTATACTATCAATAAGGTGCTCCTTATTTCTAACTGCCCAAAATTTATACCCATTTCTTAGCCCATAAATATCATTTCGGATTACAATATGCTCATCATCTATTTTTTCATTATTCTCCAAAATAAAAGACTCGTTAATTGAAGGGTAATCTTTATTAAAAAGGGGGAAATTTGCAATAAACCATCCATTAGGCCTTAATATCCTATTAATTTCATTAATGTTATCAGCAAATACAGTTCCTTCATCTACATAGTAGCAAGAAGATGATGCAATAGCAAAATCAAAAAAATTATCTTCAAATGGAATATTAGAATTTCTTCCAACACGTAATTCTAATTTCATCTGATTTTCAAATTTTTTATATACTAAGTCACAAATATCTTTCGATATCTCTACCCCATGAATATCTGCGCCACAATTATCAAAAAGCATAAAGTTTCTACCGTCCCCAAATCCAATGTCCAAAAGCTTGGAGTTTCTAAATTTAGAATTGTCAAAATCTAATTGCGGGTAGCTCCCTAATAAAGTGCGAATCAGCCATTCTGTCGGATAGAGATGTCCACTACTTTTACTTTTATGAAAATCCGTATATGATTGAATAACATTTTTCATTTTATTATCTTAACGTAGGATAACAGAGTTGAAACCATATTTACCAAACTCATTTCCACAATAAAGCATAATCCACTCTTCGCTTATAAGATTAATGTTTGGATAACAAACCATTTCATTATCAATAGTACCAAAATCAGATACATCAAAATTTGCCAAATCATCACGTCTTTGCCAATTCATTAAATCATTCGAAAAAGCATATCCTATTCTATACCCCCTATCTGGATTTCTAAAATCAGTAGTATACCTATAGGTAAAAAACATGTGATATAGTCCATCTTTAAAGAAAACCGAAGGACATGTTTGACTTTCAATGTCAAATTTTTCTTCGATAATAAACAGATTATTGGTTTCCCAATCTATCCCATTATTTGATGTTGCACACTTTAATCTATAATGAGCTTCCCGTTTGCCATTCGCGTCAGACTCCCAGGAGACGCCAGAAATATAAAAAAGATACCACTTCGAATTGAAGAAATAAACACGTGGGCAGCCAATCAAAAATTTATCATTCTTGTTTTGACCTAATATAGGCCCTTCACTATACTTGTTAAAAGTTTGTCCATTATCCTTTGATATTGCTAAACCGATAGCACAATCAAAGGGAACTGACCGTTTATTACTCCATCCAACATAATATAACCACACTTCATTTAGATCATTTCTATCAATCACGCTGCATGGCATTGTTCCAGTCTCATCAAAAGAACCGTAATCACCCAATTTAAGTAATGGCTCTTGTGGTAATGAATTAATGTGGAAAGCACCTTCTCCAATATACTCAACTTCAACTCTTAAAACATAGCTTACATAATTACCATCAGGTAATCTTGGCGGGCGACTTGTGAAATATATATATTCTTTACCATTATGCTTTACATAGTATGGAACCTGAGAATGAGTTAGATTAAGACCCTTAAGAGAATCAACTGAGAAAATTCTTGATCTTCTATCCCAAATAAACTTATTCAATATCATTTTTTTTTGCTTCTGTTTTGATAATAGTATCTATCAAATTATGCATTGACACCCCTTTCTCTTTTGCCATTTTCATTAAAAGTCGTTTCGCTTCATCTGTAACTCCCTCAATTTGACCGTAGAATCTAGTTCGTAGGGTACCTCCCCTAATGCCTGGAATTTGAAAATCAAAATTAGCTTTAGGTTCACCTAACCCTTTAGAAAAAGTAAGTACAAAACCAGCGCCATTTAATATCCATGAAAGAGTGACATCCCTAGCTTCAACTGGTAAGTGATGTAAATCAACAGAGTTTAAATAATGTTTATTATGATTAGCAAGAATTTGACCAAATAGCGAGTTTCTTAACCATGGCCCTAAACTCAAACCTCCTATTACAATTGAGGCCCCAGGCTTAGAAACTCTGATTAATTCTTTAAATGCATCTTTGTTGTTGGCATATGTATTCATTCCTACACCACCAAAACTATAAACAGCATCGAAAAAATCATCAGGATATGGAAGTCTAATAGCATTACTTTGAGTTATTACCACAGGCACAAGAACATTCTGTAATTTTTGATGACAGATGCTTAACATGTCAAAAGAAATATCTTGTACATGAAGACAGCTCTTTTCATCCAATCTTTTACTAATCAATATCGAGTCTCTTCCTGTTCCCGCATTAACCTCAAGTACTTGATAACCACTTTTTAGATTAAGCTTATCAATTAAGTTGTTTCTCACATCTTCCTCACTCTTGTAAAAAATCTCAAAAGAAAGGTGTTGATATTCGTCATAAATAGCAGCTTTCTCCTTAAACAATTCAATTGCATAACTACTTTCTTCAATGTCTTTTTCTGTTAAAAGACAAGGAATATTATTCCTGATAATGAATTTATACCCCTTTGAGTTTTCAATAAATAGTTCACTGCTCTCATTATCTTCTACAAGTTTGAGCTCAGTGTGCGATTCAGGACACACCAAACTTTGAGTTGAGCTTTTTAGAGAAACTATCATTAGCTATTTTTTGATTGACAACAATTTATAAGTCTTATCAAATACAAACCCCAAGCTTCTTGCTAACTCAAGAGAAGCCATATTTGATACAAAACAGTCCCATTTAATCACTAGTCCACGTTTCAAGCATTCATTAATAAATTGACTAGCTACCACCTTTCCTAATCCTTTACCTCTATACTCTTCTTCAGTAAAAATATCAACCTCAATTATATTTTTGGAAATAGCCGCGCCATAACAAATACTTGAAAAATTGTTGTTAATAAAAACCGCACAAAAAACTGAACTAGAGGCCATATCTTCTAAGCAAGACCAGAATTTTTTAAATAGACTCACAGGTATTTTGGAGGCTAATGGATGCTCATTATTAAAAACGTATGTAATTCCACTATCAATTGGCAATAAGTAACCTTCATTATACGATTCATAAAAAGAAAAAGACCTGTCCCTTAAATAGAAACTTGCTTCAGGCAACACTTCTTTGTAAAAAAAATAATCTTCTGTATTAACATTATAAATATGAAAATACTCTGGGATTTCATTTGATCTTAAAACCTTGCTCATTGCAGTCAGGCCTATTCCTTTTGGATTATCACAATAAGAGAAGCCAGAATTATGAAAAACAAATAGACCATTATGGTAGATTCGCCTGAATCCAATTTTTGAATTGGCATCTACAGATGACACTATCGGGAAATCATTTAAAGTGATATTATTCAACTATTTAATATTAAATATCCTCAGAAATGTGTCTACATCCACATTTAGCGCTTTAGAATTTTCAGAAATTACTACACGCTTATCTACTAATGATTTAGAAACTAAAGTATTAGCCCCCAAAAAGCATTTGTTCCCAATTGTTACCTCATTTGTTATAGTTACGTTTATTGCTATAAAACAATTCTTTCCCACCTCTACATTTCCAGCAATATTTGCTCCCGATGTAACCCAAGTGTTGTCGTGTAGTTTTGAATGGTGCCCAACAACAGCCCCACTCCACACAAAAACATTATTTCCCAATTGAACAAATGGATGAATTAAAGAAGGGGACATAATAAAACAATTCCATCCATAAACTATGTTCTGCTGAGTATTGATAGTGGGGCTAATAATAGATACAAGCCTATAACCCATTCCAATTAATAAATTACATTTTTCCTCTCTTAATCTATTGAGATTTTGATAACCTACAGCAACAAATGCATCATAGTCTTGGGAAGGATATTTCTGTACAAGTTCTTCTGTTGATACAACAGGACGCCCCTTCCACTCGCTTACATTTCTATACGCTTCATCTACACAAAAGGCCTCAACTACAAAACCACATTCATTAACAGCGTAGTAGTGAACTACCTCTGCAATTTTTCCTATACCGAATATAATAATAGGTTTATTCATAAACTATAATAATGCAGCTAATTGAATACGATCAGTTTTTCCATTAGCATTTTTAGGAAGCTTTTCTAAAAGCCTAATCTTCTTAGGCAACATATAGGGAGGAAGTGCAAGCTTTAAGTCAACTAGAATTTGTTCACTGGTAACATCTGCATTTTGTGTATGTACAAAAGCACATATTTGTCCAAGACCTCCACTAATTTTATGATATACTACTCCAGCTTCATTCACATATACCAAAGCATTTAAGGCAGCCTCAATCTCTTCCAGTTCAATCCTATAACCCATGTGCTTAATCTGATTATCAACTCTACCTTTAAAATGCAAATATCCAAGATTGTCTTCCCTAACAATATCACCTGATCTGTATATGATATCCCTATACAATGAAGCAGGATTTTGAATAAAAGAAGCTGCCGTTCTTTCAGAATCATTAAAATATCCGAGTCCAACACAAGGTCCTGTTAAACACAATTCACCCAGTTTCGAATCTTCATTATCTCCCTCTAGAGGTAGAAGCACATACCCAAAATTCGGCGCTAATTTGCCCAGTGGCGCCAAAACATCCATTTGCTTGAAATCAATATCTGTTATCTGATAGGAAGAGCAAATACAAGTACATTCTGTAGGTCCGTACACATTATATAAGCTTATTCGATCGCCAAATAACTCAAATAAATCTTTAAGCTTGTTTTTGGGGAAGCCTTCCCCTCCAAAAATTATTCTTTTGACTGAATGAAAATCAGTCTTATTTAACACACGGGTTGTAAGTAAGTAAACCAACAATGAGGGTACAGAAAACCAAGTTGTGCAACCAGCATCATTAATTGCCTGAACAATATCTGATGGATTTCTCACTAGCTCATGAGAAAGCGGCA
This sequence comes from Chitinophagaceae bacterium, assembly GCA_019745155.1. Classification (GTDB taxonomy): domain Bacteria; phylum Bacteroidota; class Bacteroidia; order Chitinophagales; family Chitinophagaceae; genus JAFLBI01. The sequence continues at coordinate 29,301 of JAIETM010000003.1, forward strand.
CCAAACATGCCCCATTAAAGAGTGAAGCATAAAAATCAAATACAGAATTATCAAAATATATTGGATTTGCATTAGTAAGTATATCACTACTATCTAATGAAAAAGTTGATTGAGCCCATTGAATAAAATTAAGTACATTCTGATGGCTCATAACTGCGCCTTTAGGAAATCCGGTTGAGCCTGATGTGAACATAATATACGCAGGACTCGCACCAGTTACCTGATATACTTCCAATGGCAAATCTGTTGAACAAACTGTCAATTCAGCTTGAGTATTATCATCAAATATCTCTACCAAGTTATAATGACTTGCAGACTCAAGTAACTCTTGATGAAATGATGGCATCATTTCATCGAGAAATATGATACTTGGATTACATGTCTCGAGAATCTTGTGTATTCTCAACCAAGGACTACTAGTATCGAGATTAGTGTAGATAGCACCTATCTTCAAGCAGCCCAACATGAGTGCGTAACCATGTAAAGATTTTGTGTTAAATATGGTTACAACATCGCCGTACTTAATATTCTGTTTCTTTAGAAAATCAGCCCACCTGTTTGACATTTCGTCTAAAGCAGAAAAACTTACAGACTTCCCTTGCGGGTAGTTAATAGCAATATTATTTGAATGCCTGTCAGCACAAGCAGAAAATTTTAACCCTAGGTTATATATATAATTGTCGACATTAATCATAATACCAGACCTCCATCAATAGAAAGGATTTTGCCATTGAAATAATCATTCTCAATGATAAACTGTATAGCAGAAACAATCTCTGATACATCCCCAAAACGATTCAAGGGTACGCTTTTTTTCCATTTTGATACCATAGACTCAGAAAGACTGGCATTCGTAGAAGATGTATTTATAAAGCCTGGTGCTAGACAAGCTACCCTAATGCCGAACATACCCAACTCTTTGCTCCAAACTTTTGTTAATGCTTCAACAGCAGCTTTAGAAGCTGCATAAGCCGATTGCCCAGCATTACCCTTAGCTGCAATTGAGCTTATATTAATTATTATCCCTTTTTCTCTCCTTTTAATCCATTGGTGTGCAATCAACGAAGACAAGCTAAAGACTGCATTCAAATTAACATCAATAACATTATTCCATGATTGTATACTATGCCTTTGTTTACCTTCGATTGCTGTGATGTTTACTAGTGGCTCACTATGTATAACTCCTGCACAATTAATACAAACATTACAGCCGCCAAAATCATTAAATAATTGCTCAACTTTATGGTCTAGTGAGTTATAATTAGTTATGTCTACTTCAATTGGAAAATATTTTCCCTTTTCACTTTCACCAATATCATCCTTCTTAATGTCGAATCCTATAACTGTCTTAGTCTTAGGCAAAAGTGCTTTCACAATACTATTCCCAAGACTACCACTGCTACCGCTAATTAAAATTTTTGCATCCTGAAGATTCATAATGAAACTCCTTTTATAATAAGCACCCTTTTTATATCACCAACTGTTTTTATAGCAATTATTTCTTCGCCGGTGAGTTGAATAGAAAAGGTTGACTCTATCTGCGTAATGAATAACATATGACTCATAGAGTCCCATTCAGAAAAAGACATCAAGCTAGTATTATCGTCGTATGTCCCTGGGCCTTGATTAAACGAGTCCGACAAAACACTCTCTAGTTTACTTAACATAATTATTCAAATATATATTCAGTTAATAGTTTCTTTACATGCTCTTTATCATTAAACATCAGGACATCAATAATGGACAGATATGGCATAAATTCTCTATCAAATTGGGTATAAGTAATTGGCTTCATATTGATAAATGAAAGCTTGAGATTTTGGCTTTCGAAATCTGCCTTTTTATAAATATCCTTTCCATTACGGGGATTGATATAATGCTTGGCCCCAAGTAACTTACAAATACTTATTATCTTATCTGTTGCTGTATTATCTGTTTTAGATTTTTGATAGTCGATTTCCGAAGAAAAGATGAATTCCTTTTTTAAGTCGAGATACTCAAACACTTTTTGAATACTGGTAGCTGACAATAGTGAGATTAATAAAAAATCATTTCGAAAAAGCCACCCCTCTAACCAGTCCATCACTTGACTATAAAAAGGGGCTTTATGATAGGAATGTCGCAGTCTCTCTTTAAAAGAGAGCATGAACAACTCGAAATCACTTATGCAAATATCGTTAATAAGCTTATTCTGACTTGCCTTTACCAAGGGCACAGTAAACAAGTGTGGGCCGTTCAAAGAATAAATATAGTTTCGATTGATCCACCCCTTTTTAATGAAGTTAACATCGTCAAAAAAGACAAATTTATCTACAGCATGAACCAACTGGAAATACCCAAGATAGGGCATGAAATATGGTTGTACTATAGCAATTTTCACGCAGGATTATTTTGTACTCTTAATAGTAAACGAGCAATTAAATTTATCTCTTCCTCCTTTAACCCATGATAGAGTGGAAGACAAAGTACCCTAGAACTTATGTCATCAGCCACAGGTGTAGGTAGGGCTGGCTGAACATACGGCAATGAACTGAGAGAAGGATAAAAATACCTTCTAGGGTATATCCAATGGCCATTCAGCATTTTCACACTTTCCAATAGCTGTGCTTCGGTTTTAAAAACTATTGGCAAGTAGGCATGATTCCAGTCCGTATTAGACTCAAGCTTTACCCACTGAACGTCTAAAGTGCTTAGTTTATCCTTATAGATATCAAACAAACATTTTCTATCACTCAAAATACTATCCACATATTCCATATTACACAATCCCATTGCGGCATGCAATTCAGAGTTTTTTCCATTAATACCAACATCGTCAAAGCTTTCTGGTCCACTATGACCAAAGTTTCTTTGAAGCGCCATCTGCTTAAGCAAAGAGGGATTCCCTGTAACCACCATCCCACCTTCAGTAGTATGAAAAAGTTTGGTTGCATGAAAGCTACAAGTACTTATATCACCATAAGCAAACACACTTTTTCCCCAATACTTTGTACCAAATGCATGTGCTCCATCATAAATCACCTTGAGTTGAAATCTATTGGCAATATTTTCAATAGCATTGATATTGCAAGGAATGCCATACACATGTGTTGCCAAAATGGCAACCGTTTGATCTGTAATTCTCCCTTCGATGGAAGATGGATCAATATTAAATGTATAAGGATCAATATCAGCAAAAACAGGCCGACAATGCTCCCACACTATACTGCTTGTTGTGGCAACATAGCTAAATGGAGTTGTAATGATTTCGCCTTTCAAATTAAGTGCTCTAATTGCCAATTGCAATGCAATCGTGCCATCTCCTGTAAAAAGCAGATGCTCTAAGCCTAAATAATCCTTTAATTGTAATTCTAGCTCGTTAACTAATGGCCCATTATTCGTTAACCAATTTCTTTCCCAAATTGATTTTAGATATTGCTGATAAGTATCAAGCGGGGGAAGGAATGGCTTGGTTACATTGATCATTGTTTACTGATCTTTTGTATGTAAGGATTTAAACCATTTAATATGGGTAATGATTTTATCCTATTAATAATTTTCTTTCCTACTGGTTTTATATTTGAGCTAACCGCGTTAATGATAAAAGATTCCAAACGCTCTTTAGCGCAAAATTCATTAAGCACATTTCCTAAAAAGAAAGGCTCTGAAAGCATTTTCATATATAATTCATCATCGTTATCGAGCAATCTTATATACTCTATTGCTAATTCAAAAGAATCAAACGCATGTGTATTAACAAATCTTTTTTCATTAAACTCTTTAGCAATACTTGGGCTTCCCCAGTAAATTGGTATAGAGTTTACTTGAATAGGATGTAATATTTTTTCAGTCACATAGCCATTATATGAGGTATTCTCAAAAGCTATGACAAACTTATATTTCTTTATAATTTCTCTTTTTACTTCAAAATTATGAATACCAATTAGATTATTCTCATGGCTCATATTATTCTTATACGCACCAAAAGAATCAACTCTTTTATATTTTGATAGCAAATCAAAGAACAAGTTTCTTTCATTACATCCAGGATTACTTACTATAAAAGCACAAAATTCACTCTTCTCGTTTAGAAGATTTTTTAATTCAGTATCTGTCTTACGCAAGATTAAATCTTCCAATGGCCATTTAATATCATAATCAATCGCATAAAGTGGTAATCTTAGATGCGCATCACTATCTCCAAAATCGAAAGACAGGACATAGTCGGCAACCGAAAAATTAGGTCTTACATTTTCAGCAATAAACTGTACACGCTTACAATTGAATTTTTTGTACTCAAAAGAATATGTTGAAAAAAAAAGCACATCAGGATCATCTGAAGTTATCTCCACATCAAAATACTTTTCCAGTATTTTGTATATAAAAAAATCAAGTGGCTCAAACCCTCTCCAAAAATCAGTGAAAAATATCTTTAACCTTTTTTTCATACAAAGAGAGTTTTCCTTTTAACCTATTGACATACTTAAATAATAAGTATATAAAAAACCTAGCTTTAAGTTTTAAATTATACTCACTTTCGTGAATGAAAATCTCATCATCTCCAAGACGGATCAATTTTCTGTACTTCTTTTCTTTCAAAAAAATTTCAATATTCTGATCGTAATAATTATTCTCAACTGAAAAGCATCTAATATATTGGCTTTCGTAATCAATGCTTTTTAATACACTTAATTCATTCCCTTCTGTATCTATGCTACAATAGTCAATAATTTTTGGGGTCATTAATTGTGAAAAGGGGATAGTCTCAATCTTGATAATTTCCTCTTCAAAACCGTACTTGTCTTTATCGCAGAGTAATCTTTGGATATGCTGTTGCGTAAACTCATTTTGAATTCCACTTAAAACTTCGGTTCCTTTAGTTACCAAAAAATCAACTTCCCCCATCTGATTTGCAATGCAAAAATTCAAGCACACACAATTTCTATTGACTTTCAGTTTATAAAAAATGTAAGGTACAGGCTCAATACAAATACCATTAAACACCCTATACTTCTCAAAAAAATAAGTATTACTTAAATGAATCCCATCGAAAGCTCCAACCTCAACAAAAAAACCATTTCTCAATTTATTGAGAACTATTTTATCTATAAAAAAATCTTGCTGATACTGTGAATAATACAAAATCACTATTTTTTAATTGTTTTCCAATCATTCCTTGGCATTATAACACCAGGTCTTAAGTCTTTATAATTATTATTAACTCCATCTATATTTTCAAATGTCAACAGAAAAGAAATCTCATCAGTTGTAATCATATGGGAATTATATATGCCAGCAATAAAGACAAACTTATATTCTCCTGATTTAAATAAATCACCATTTACTGTAATTGAACTCTCATAATTACCTGAAAAAGTAACCCCTTGAGCAGTGGTTTCATTTTCATCATGAAATGTTCTAAATATGTGATAGTCAATTTCTCCCTTATAGAAAACATCAAAACCAATTCTCAATCCTCTTACTTCAGATGTTACATTATATTTTATTCTTATTTTAACTGAATCACTCGTATTTAAGAAATAAATTGACTGATTAGATCCTACGATACTAATACTCTCAATTGTTATCAATTTTCTCTTATCATTAAAACTTTTTATTTGATTTTGTAATGATTCGTCATTTGTAGAAGACTGCGTTAAATTGGTATATCTCTTAACAACACTCTGAATGTCACTCATATCTAAAATTCTACCCTTATCAAGTAAAATTCCTTTTTGACAAAAATTTAAAATGGAGCCCATATTATGACTAACAAATAGTATCGTTCTCCCCTGACCCCTACTCACCTCCTTCATTTTCCCAAGGCACTTTCTTTGAAACTCAGCATCTCCTACAGCTAACACTTCATCAACAATAAGTATATCGCTATCAAGAAATGCAGCAACAGCGAATGCCAAACGAACATACATGCCGCTACTATAACGTTTTACTGGCGTATCTACATATCTTTCGATACCTGCAAATTCAACAATTGCATCAAAATTTTTACCAATTTCACTCTTGCGCATACCTAGTATAGCGCCATTTAGATATATATTCTCCCTTCCCGTTAATTCTGGATGAAAACCCGTACCAACTTCTAACAGACTTGCTACCCTACCTTTAATAAGTGCTTTGCCTAGAGTTGGCGAGGTGATTCTACTTAGAATTTTCAGCAAGGTACTTTTACCAGCACCATTACGCCCTATAATACCAACTGACTCCCCCTGTTGAATTTCAAAGTTTATATCTTTTAAACTCCAAACAACTTCTGAGCTACTCTTTGATGACCTATCGTTTATTTCACCAATTTTAAGAAAAGGGTCTTCCTTCTTCCTAACCCTAAACCACCAACGCTCGATATCTTTCGACAACGTGCCTGTACCAATTTCCCCAAGTTGATACATTTTTGAAAGGCCTTCAACTCTAAGAGCAATTTCAGTCATCGTAAATTATTAAACAGTATCCATAAAATCTCTCTCAACATAAAAAAAAATACAAATACCAAAAGACAGAGTTAATAAAATCATAAGTACTTGAATTATTAAAAGCTGCCACTCAAAACTACCAACATCAAAAAGTATCAATCGAAAACACTCAATAATCGAACTCATAGGATTTATTGAAATCAAAAACTTAAACTTTTCTGGCGCAGCACTAAGCGGGTAAGCCACAGTTGTAGCATACATCAAAAGCTGAACTCCAAAATTTACCAAATATGATAAGTCTCTATATTTAGTTGTCAATGCCGATATAATTAGCCCAAGACCTAAACCCCAAAGCCCCATGAAAAGTAGTAGTATTGGTAAAAGAAAAAAAGTATATCCAATATCAAACTTTATCCCACCTGAAATTAAGTAATAGACATAGAATAAAATGAATAGTATAAACTGAGCGCCGAACTTAATAAGATTGCTCAAAACTATACTAATTGGCATTATCATTCTTGGGAAATACACCTTACCAAAAATATGAGCGTTATCTCGAAGCACTGTAGATGTTTTAATTAAACAATCAGAAAAATAGCTCCATAAAATAATACCACTTAAATAAAATAGAGAAGATGGCAGCCCTTCAGTTGAAATCTTTGCTATGTTTCCAAATAAAAGAATAAAAACGAACGTAGTAAATAATGGCTGAATGAAAAACCATAGAGGACCAAACACAGTTTGTTTATAGAAAGCAACAAAATCACGTCTAACTAGCAAAAACAATAGATCTTTGAACCTCCATAGTTCAAATAAGCTAGGCTTACCGTGCTTACTATCAATTATCCTTACCTCATCAGACATATTAAGTTATTTTATTTCTTGAAGAATGTCAGAATACTAGTCCACCAAGGACTATTAAGTCCCTCGTCATAATTTGAATAATAATTACTAACCCTTTTTTTAGACAAGCCGTAACCATAAACATACTGATAAGAATACCCATATCCATATCCATAATTGTATCCATAATACCCATATCTACCCCCCATTGTTACATCATTCACAACTAAAGAGATATTTTTTAATTTTTCAGTATGATAAATCTCATCTATAAAGTCTAACTGTTTTAGTAAAGTAAATCTTTGACGTATTATGTACAATGTGGCATCCACATATTGCTGTAAGATAAAAGCATCGCTCACCAAGCCCGCTGGGGCTGAATCAACAATCACAAAATCATAGTTATTTCTCAAATACTCAAACAACTTTCCTGTGTTTGGGCTTAACAGTAACTCTGCCGGATTGGGAGGAATTGGCCCAGAAGGATATACGTGTAAACTAGGATATCCTTCATCAACAACGTGTATACCTGCTATGTCATCGGTTTGCCCAATCAAATAGTTTGTTATACCTTTTGAAGACTTGCTTAATATGACTTGTTCCAAAGCTGGTGGAATATTAGACTTACGCAAATCAAAAAGCAGCAGTGCAACCTTTTTTTCAGATAATGAAAGAGCAGCAGCCAAATTAGTACTCACAAATGACTTCCCCTCCCCACTCACTGTAGAACTTATCAGAACAACCTTACTATTCTCAATGCCTTTAAATAGAAAAGCTAGATTTGAGCGCAAAATCCTGAACTGCTCAGCAACCAAACTGCGATTTTGATTAAACACAAATTTAGATGGATTTGCAACATGGCTTACTTCTCCAGCAATTGGCAAGTTTAGCTTCTTTTGCACCTGCTCTCTGACAGTGATTTTATCATTCAATAAATCAATTAAATAGATAATAAAAATCGGAATAATTAAACCAATAAGTATGCTGAAATTTCTAATATTGGAAACCTTAGGCTCAACAGGATAATTTGATGCACTTGCAGCATCAATAGCTTCATAACTTGAAGTAAATGTAGCAGAAGTGATACCAACCTCTTCTTTGCGCTTTAATAAATAAAAATACAACTCCTTCTTTATTGCAACTTGTGTTTGCATATTCTTTAATTGCCGATCGGTTTCTGGCAAAAGCGTGAGCTGCTTCCTTGAGAGCTCAATCTTATTTCTACCGTCTTCAAGCTTTCTTTGAAAATCCAGTTTAATATTCTTTAGGATTTCATCAATATTGTATTTTATTTCCTTGATCCTATTTGAATAATCAGCGAGTATTTTATTGTCGGGATTTAAAGCGAGCTGCTCTTTATCCCGTTCATAAGCTAACGCTAAATCATTGTATTGCTTTAGCGCAGCATTCAAAAAGGAATTGTCTATTCCCAAATCAACAGGCACAGGCCTCAAAGTGTTATTTGAGCTTTTTTGCATATACTCACTTAGCATTTTCACCAGCTCTAGCTGCATTGCAATTTGCGTGTTCTTTTCTTCAGCTCTTAATAACTTATCACGGTAAAATCCAGTTGCCATGTCAACATCACCTAAATCAGTTCCGCTTTTCAAAGACAAAATTTTACTTTCCGCACTATCAAGTTCATCAATAACATCTTGCATTCTGTCATTAATGAACGCAACTGTATTAATTGAGGCAATTCTTTTTGTTTCTATATCTTGCTCTTTAAAAACTTTAACTACTTGATTTAATATCTCCTTAGCCCTAACAGGATTATCATCCCGCATTTCCAATTGAAGAACAGATGTTTTCCCAACAGCTGTAACAGATAATGATGAAAGTATATTTCTTGCTGTCACAATTGAAGGTTCATATATAAATGAAATAGGTTCATTAAAAACACCAAACTCATACTTTTTTGCAACAGCGAATTCAAACCCGCTCACATTTATTCGTTTGCCGTAAGCAATGCTATCAGGAAATGAATTATTATTTAGGTCTTTATCGACATATGCATATTTATTTGAGAACCTTTTAAATCTTACATGCAATGTGGCAGAAGAGTCTGCGACTTTGAGCAAATCAAATGAAACTGGAGAATCATAATATAAAGTTGTTGATCTAAACCTTCCAATATTTCTAACTTTCTTATTAAATTTTCCCTCATCAACAACTCGCTTCAATAACGAAAGCGAGCGAAGCTTAGTAATTTCATTGTCAAGATTTAACACTTTAGATTCTCGTAAAGCTTTTTGAATTAAATCATTCGGATCATTTAGACTTGATTTTGTCTCCTCAAATTTTACAAGAATTTGCGTTGAGGCTTTATAAATAGGTTCTGTATACCTAATATAAACATAACCTACGCCAACTGAAATTGCTAAAATCAATAAGATGAATGGCAGGTAGCTTAAATACTTAAATAATATTTCCTTTAAAGAAAACTGAACAGCAAATTGTTTCTGAAAATTTGCAGCTTCTCTAAGTTCTTTTGTATTTGTACTTAAATTCATAACTACCTCCTAAGTATTGCAATAACAGGAACAATGATTCCAAACATTCCTATAAAAATTGTCAAAGGGCTTATCCTGGCTATATCTATAGCAGTTTCTTGATTCCTTAATTTCTTAAAGTAGTAGTTATTGGGATTAACTATTATCAAATCATTTTGCCTAAGCTTAAAGGCTGTTGAATTGAAAAACTTTTGACCATCTCGGATATCTACATTGTAAATTATTCTTTTGCCATTATCTATTCGTATAACACTGATACTATCTCTTTTGCTCAATTCATTTAAGCCCCCAGCCTGGATAAGTGCATTAATTAAGGTAGCGTCATTTTCTTGTAAAGCTAGGATCGACTCCCTTTCAACTTGACCCATTACCTTTACATTAATTTCCAAAGGCTTAATTTGAACATAGGGCTCTTTTATGATTAACTTCAGTTTTTCTCTTATCAAATCCATTGCCTGCTTTCTTCCTATACCAACAACATTTAACCTCCCTATAAAAGGCAAGTTTATCCACCCTTCATCTGATACAACATACAATGTTTCTTTTCCATTATCAAACCATGCCAATTGATCTTGGTTAAGACTTTCGGTTCTAATCGTAATGTATAACTTGTCCCCTTCCACTATTTTCCTTTCCTCCCAAATATTTTCATTGCCAAGGCTATCCATACCAGTTCTAAAAAGCTGATATGTTTCTTTCAACCTTGCCATTTTTTTCTTCGTCATACAAGCACTAAACCCAACCATCAAAAGCAGCAATAATGCAAGAGATGAGCAAATTCGTTTATTCCACATATTCGTAAGTATACAGCTCCGCCATATCAGTCACAAGGGCTGAGCAAGGTGAACAAAAAAGGGCAAGATGTCCGCAAGCAGACACATTACCCGTTTATATCATGTAGCATTTGTTCTAAGTGCATGGTTTCCAAAGCCTAAGGCTTATTACGTATCTTACTCACCGGCCGCAAAATCTACCACAGGTTATACAGATACGTAGGTTCACAAATATATGGTTTTGAGTCTATCAGCAATCTGAAAAATGCCTTAAGTCCGTTAAATAAAGCTGATTTTGTTACACAGAATTATCAGGATACCCAAAAACAGGTAGAAGCAGCTTAAGTGCTTATTAATGCATCTTGCTATAGGCTAAGGGCTTGAAAAATAGTATTTTCGCCACACCCCCAACCCCTGCCCAAGAAATCCGTACCCTGTGTAGGCTGATTATTTGTTTAAACTGTTTATCATGCGGGCAAGACTCGTCCTATTTTTTATTTGCCTTTTTTCTGCGCAATTGCTTTTGGGGCAAGGCGTAACTTATTACTCCAAAGCCTCCGGAAACGCAAATGACCTTGCTACCTGGGGCACCAATACAGATGGTAGTGGTACAGCACCTGCTAGTTTTATACTGGGAGATATTTTTGAAGTACGTAATGGCAGTAATTTAACCACTAGTGCGGCATTCACTATAGCTTCTACTGTGTCGAATTCCGCTACGCTAAGAATCGCAGGCGGGGGCACACTAACTGCCTCACATATCATCGACTTTATTAATACCGGACTCGGTGCCAACTTTGTTATTCAAAACAACGGCAATTATGTACATAATCTGACTACCAATATTTCCACCACAATTTTAACAGCCAACAACCTTGACTTCCAACCCGGATCAAATTTTTCCATTACTACAACTGGTTCGCATACGAATGCAGTCAGTGCCGTTTTCTACAATTTTCTTGTAAACAATAGCAGCACCGTGAGTTTTACTGCTACTTCACTTTACGTAGAAGGCACACTTACCATTGCTACAGGCAGTGTATTGCAGTTTACCAACACCTCTATTACAAATGTCTTGGCAGCGGGCGGCAGCTTTGCTGTTTCAGGATCAGGCACTTTACGTATCGCTTCTAGTGCTGGTACACCTTTACCTGCAGGCATTACCTGGCCTTTTTCTGTTGAGTACAATCGTGCAGCAGGCTCTCAAAATATTTCTGCTGGCACATATAGTAGTTTGAATACCAGTGGTGGTGACAGAACAATTGGCTCTGGCAATACAGTAACACTTACAGGAAACTTTACTCCTGGTAGTGGTACATTCACACTTACTGGCAGCACCATCGAATTTGCACAGAATGGTGCCTTGAATATTCCAAATCTTCCTTACAATAATCTCACCATCAGTGGAACAGGCACTAAGACCTTGACGACTGATTTAACGATTGCTGGTGCTTTGGTGATCAGTAATTCCAATGCTGATTTGGATATTAATGGTAATACGCTAACCTTAAATGGCAATGGTTCATCCTTCACAGGTGACTTGTTGGGTTCTTCTACCTCTAACCTCACCATTGGCGGCAGCTTAGGAAGCTCTCCAACCATTAAATTCCACACAGGGTCGAATACTTTACGTGATCTCACTTTGAATAGAACTGGCACCAGTGCAGGCCTTACACTGGGCAGTGACCTGACTATTGTGAGAAGATTAAATCTTACCAACGGTAATTTGAATGTAAGCAACCACACCATCACACTTCAATCAAGTTCCATCAGTAATACGGCACAGGTTGCCGCAGTAGGTAGCGGTGCCAGTGTAAGTTATGGTAGCGGCGGTATCCGTGTAGAACGCTATATCCCATCCGGCAGTAGAACCTATCGTGATATTAGTTCAGGTGGTGTCTATACCAATACCGGTTTTATTTACGAAAACTGGCAGGAATCAGGTGCTACCACAGCAGGCTTGGGTACGCATATCACAGGTCTTGCAGGTAGCGGCGTAGATGCTGCTACCGGGTTGGATATGACAGCAACGGGTAATCGTTCTATGCATACTTACACCAGTGCTACTTGGGGTGATATTACCAATACCAAGAGTACCCGACTCAATCCTTACCAGGGCTATCGCATTCTGGTTCGTGGCGATCGCAATGCCAATATCACCACCCTGCCTACACCAACTACTATGAACCGCGATACACGCTTACGCGCCACAGGTCAGTTGATTTATGGCGATATCACTTTTTCTACCGGTGGTGTCAGCAGCAGCGCTGCAGGTGTTTTCAGCAGTGGCTATGCATTAAATGGCAGCGTGAGCGGATATAGCCTTGTGGCCAACCCGTTTCCTGCCATCATCGACTTCCATGCTGTACATGGCGCATCAACGAATATTGAAAACACTTATTGGTATTTTGATCCTACCATCGGCACCGCAGGCGGCTATGTAACGTACAATATCAGTTCAGGCAAATCCAATCCCGCGTCTAATATTGGTCAATATATTCAGCCCGGCATGGCTTTCTTCACTGTTACAACAGGCGGCAGTCCGGTATTACGCATTAACGAAGCACATAAAGCACCGGATCAAACCTTGACCAATGTGTATGAAACACCAACGAATAATCCAGCAATCAGTGCTCGATTACCCATCCTGCTGCGCAGAAATGTGAACGGTCAATGGATCAATATGGATGGTGCTACTTTGGTAACTGGTAATCGTTTCAGCAATACAGTCCAAAGCAAAGAGGATGCAGCTAAATTCTATAACAGCACAGAAAATCTTTGTTTTATTAATCGTACCACTGAGCTGAGTATTGATGCCAGAAACAGTCTTACTGAAAAAGATACTTTGCAGTTACGCATTTGGCAAACCAGTACCAGCAATCAATATCAATTGGTGCTAATCGGACAAGAATTCAATACTGAAGGGTATTTACCTTATCTCGAGGATCGCTTCCTGCAGACTTTTACGTATATCCGTAAAGACACTATGGTGATTCCTTTTACTGTGACAAGTGCAGCCGCTTCATCCGGCAATCGTTTCCAAATTGTATTCCGCAAAATTCGTCCATCGGGTGTTCAGCATGGTGTGAAATTGGAAGGGCAAGCCAATGCGGCACGGTTGATTCAATTGCAATGGGCGGCCAGTACTGAACAGGATATGCTGCAGTATGAAGTAGAAAAATCCATTGATGGAAACAGCTTCTACTTTGTAGGTAAGAAGAGTAGCGGTGAAGCCAGAAATTGGACAGATATGCGTGCGGCAGCAGATAAAACCTGGTACCGCATAAAACAGCTAATGCTGGATGGTAGTTACCAATACAGCAATATGGCTTATTTCGGACCAGAAGCAGAAGAAGGCAAGCAGTCTTTGCGCGTGTATCCAAACCCTTACAAGGGCGGTAATATACAATTGATGCTTTTCAATATACCAGACGACCAATACCAGGTAAGTATTATTGATGCGCTTGGAAAACAGCTAAGCTTATATACATTTACACACAAGGGTACACAATCTGTACAAGTAATACCGGCAGGACAATTAAACCCCGTAAAAGGTGTTTATCAGCTACAGATTAGCGGCAAGAGCGGCAGGTGGACTACCAAATTGATTGTTGATTAGTGAAGCAAGTATTGTATCTATATATTCGAAGAGTTTTTAGCTGCACACTTGGTGTTTGCTGTTTTGTGACCGTAGAGGCACAAAGCGGTGAATGGGTGCCTCAAAATATTTTTGAAGGCGGTTCAACCAATATGTTTGAATCTAACAGACAGAGCACACTGTTAACCCCTTCTGATTCTAATTTATTCAGCGGTCAGGGACGTTTGAGCAGGGATAGCAGTTTAACCAGAAGCATTGATCCTAATTTATACGGCAATAGCAATCCCGGCGGACCGGGCACAGGTGGCACACTTGACGACGCAGGTGTTCCTGTGGATGGCGGACTTTCTGTGATATTGGTGGTTGGCGCAGCCATGGGTTTGAGAAAAAAAGCAAGCCGTAAAAAGTTTTCGCGCTAATTTTTTCCGATAGCTATTCTTATTTAAGGCTCAGATAAAAGCTGCAGTGTAAATTTTTGCGAGGTCTTGCGGGGAGATAATACAAATTCACACAACTAATCTCTTTTTAACTGTTCCGTGGACTTAAGTCCACGGAAATACATGCAGTATAGATTACATGAAGCAGTAACATCTTTCCCCCGACTAAAGTCCGAGGAAATAAACCAGACACATTACCGTAGACTTCAGTCTGCGGATGAATGATGAACTCTTTAAGTACCGACTGCATTTTTTCAAATCAATATTTTTACAAAGCCTTGCGAGGACATTAAGCGTTCAACCACTTCGTGGTTGTAGAACGTTAATATAAACCCCTCTCCTTTGGAGATGTTTACAAACCGAAGCTTTAGCGGTTTACCAACCGAAGCCTTGGCGTTTTACCATCCGTAGCTTTAGCGAAGGATGGAGGTTGGAGGTTTGGGTTAGGGTGAGGTCAAACTGAATATTAACGCAGGGTCAGCTTCGCGAGACCCTGCGAGGACATAATCATACCCCTCAGTCCTCCTCACGCTGTTCGGAGTCCAGCTCCCCTTGGCAGGGGAGCAAATCACTGGAATAATTCATTCGTTAACACTGCCCGTGGACTTAAGTCCACGGAAATACAATCATTCAAAAAATACATCAACCATTGCCTTCTTCCTCGGACTTAAGTCCGAGGAAATAAATCAGGAATATTACCGTAGACTTTAGTCTGCGGTAGATGAATAAAACAGTGAAATTCTGTAAAGAAAAAAATACTAGCTCCCTCTCCTTCGTAGATGTTTACAAACCAAAGTTTTAGCGGTTTACCAACCGAAGCCTTGGCGTAGGTTGGAGGGTCAGCTGCGCGAGACCCTGCGAGGACAGATACATTTCCGTAGACTTCAGTCTACGGAAGATATTTAATGATTTAATATATCAACTACCATTTCTTCAAAACAACATCTTTACAAAGCCCTACGAGGATATTCAATGTTCAACCACTCCATGGTTGTGATCTCCACATTTGAATCTGTTGCTATTTATATTCAACCACTTCGTGGTTGTTGATTAATAATATACTACTCCCCTCTCCTTCGGAGAGGGGGCAGGGGGGGGTGAGGTTGTCTATTCCTTCACCAACCGGTAGTGCAGTAATAATAGCAGCAACAAAACAGTATAGATCACCATATTGTACATATCATGATGATCAATACTAGCGAAGATATTCCAGTGCTCATAATGTGCAATTAGCAGTAAAGCTATACGCTGCATATTCAGCAAGGTAATCAACACAGAACCACCGAAAATCCAACCCATTCGGAATTTCCATGCATGCGTTGCAGCTGCACACCAGGCTATCCAGAATGAAAGAATACCAATACCCAAACAATCATAGACCAATTGAACTCGATTGGCTTCATTGATTTGTAACCGATACGCATCCGGATAGGCTGCAGTATAACCCAACCATTCCAGGCATTGACCAGCGCCATGCAAGAGTAGTTTGCGATAAGCAGCAACATAATCTAAGGACTGCAGAAATGGCAAGGATAACTTGCCAGAAGGTGAGGCTAAAGCAACAAAGCCGTAGGTACCACCATACAGTATGGCAAATACAAGCAGGAATTTGATCAGAAATAATTTTTGTATTCGAGCCAAGGAGAACATTGGTATGAAGATAGGTAGGAAACCCGCTTGGCTAATGCATAAATTTAATAGCTTTAATTAACCTTAACTGCCTGCCATGAACCAACGCTATTACTCTCTGGATGTATTTCGCGGTGCCACTGTTGCCTTAATGATTTTGGTGAATAACCCGGGTAGCTGGAGCCATATTTTTGGTCCGCTCAAACATGCGGAATGGCATGGCTGCACACCAACAGACTTAGTCTTTCCATTTTTTTTGTTTGCCGTTGGTAATGCGCTGGCGTTTGTGATGCCCAGATTTGAAGAGGCCGGGCAAGCTGCTTTCTTGAAAAAAGTATTGAAGCGTACTGCCTTAATCTTCCTCATTGGCTTATTGCTGCATTGGAGTCCTTTTGTGAAATGGCAGGATGGTCATTTGGTGATGAAGCAATGGCAAAATGTCCGCATCATGGGTGTGTTACAACGTATTGCATTGTGCTATGGTTTTGCTGCCATCATTGTCTATTACTTCAAAACCAAAGGTGCTTTTGTATTCAGCTCCATATTATTGATTGCTTATTGGCTATTGAGTTATTTTCTGGGTAATCCTGCAGACCCTTATAGTATGCAGGGCTTTTTTGGTACGCAACGCGATATCAATTTGTTTGGCGAATCGCATATTTATAAAGGTGAAGGTGTACCCTTTGACCCTGAAGGATTGTTTAGTACGCCTGCTGCGATTGTGCAAGTAGTGTTTGGTTATTTTACCGGACAGTATATTCAGCAAAAGGGCAAGAACTATGAAATGCTGAGTAATTTATTTGTGGCGGGATTGATCCTGATTTTTGCAGGGCTTTGCTGGGATATGGTCTTCCCTATCAACAAAAAAATCTGGACCAGCAGTTACACCTTGTACACCACAGGACTGGCCATGCTGGTGATTGGCATCTTGATATACCTGATTGAATTCAAGGAAGCCAAGGGTGCTTGGAGCCGCTTCTTTGATGTATTTGGCAAGAACCCCCTGTTCATTTTTGTATTGAGTGGTTTTTTGCCCAGACTTACCGGATTATTACGTTGGTCAACCGGTGTGAATCCTGAAACCGGTGAAACCACCTATACTTCTTTCTTCCCCTGGTTCTACAATACGGTTTGCAAAAACATTGCCGAGGACTTAAGAGTAGGTTCGCTTGTATACGCCCTACTCTTGATTGTATTCTATTGGGCCATCTGTTATGTGCTGGATAAGCGAAAGATTTATATCAAAGTATAGTATCATTGCAGCATGAAGCAGGAGAATCTGTATGTACATTATGGTTGTGGTGTAACCTCACCAGATAATTGGCTCAATTTTGATGCAACACCCACACTGCGCATACAGAAGATACCTATTATCGGCAAACTGCTTGCATCCAGCCTAAAAGGCTTAACCTTCCCTGATAATATCTTGTATGGGGATATTGTAAAAGGCCTGCCCATTGCAAACAATTCCTGTAAAGCCATTTATTGTTCACATGTTCTGGAACATTTGAGCAGACAGGATTGCGTGATTGCTCTTCGAAATACATATGCGTTACTTCAATCCGGTGGCATATTTAGATGCGTTTTACCTGATCTTGAAAAATATATCGTTCGCTATCAATCTGATAAGATTGCTAGTAAAACAAACGCTGCTGATATTTTTATGGAAGGATCCTACTTAGGCATACCTCAACGTGCAAAAGGTTTTAAAAACAGGCTGATTGATGCTTATGGTAATTCCCACCATTTATGGATGTGGGATGAGGTGTCATTGCGGCAGGAATTACAAAATGCCGGCTTTACACAAATACGCAGATGCGAGATGGGGGACTCCTCAGATCCCGCATTTAAGACTGTAGAAGCGCCAAGTAGATTTGTAGATCACCTAGCTTTTGAATGTATCAAGTAATTATTTCCTTAATCCAAAATCTTTCAGCCTATTTTCCGGACAAAGAAAGTAGTTAAGAACATCTCCCGGCTTTATCGAATCCTGAACAATAAGACCTTTATCATCATCCAAAGCAAAATAACAATATTGCTTCGGTAGTAAAGATTGAATTTGACTAGCAATTGATTGATCTTGTATTTCAACTAGAATTGCTGGCTCGTATTTTTGTATTGTTTGTAACATACCCTTGATTACAGCATGATCGTTTCCTTCAGCATCAACTTTGACAAGATCAAGTGATTTTATTGCATTCTCCTCGCAATAATGATCTACCGAAACAAGTTGTACATCAATCTTATTTGATAGAATATTACTATGGCTCAGATAATGATCTATTGATAATGTTGACGAATAAATATTGCCTTGATTTTCTTCCGGAAAGTAGAAACTCGCTACTCCTATAGAATCGCTTACGGCCTTGGGAATCACTTCAATATCAAACCCATTTATCTTAACATTCTGATTCAACAGGTCTAAAGCCCAAGGTAGCGGTTCAAAAGCTATTACTTTAGCCTTATTGTTGATTGCTTTTGCAGCCAAACTGAAAACCCCTGTATTTGCCCCAATATCAATGATGGTTCTTGAACTTGCAGCTGCTTTCATCCACACTTCGATACTGGCTTTCTCATAACCTTGAATCCCTTTCCAGAATAGATCGCTCTCAATCCATTTACCAGTATATCGCATTTTAAAAGATCGCCCCTTCGAAACACTGACACGAAAGGTCTTATCAAAAAGCAGCTTTTGCCTTAATGAAAGAGGTGGAGCACCAAATAGCCTAATAAACTTTGCAAGAGCAAAAATGATATCTGATGGTATTAACTGATATATACTTTTTAAAATACTCATATCTCTTTAATTGAAATTACCATCATTTTATTACGAATCTTCACGACAGCGAAAAAGAGTTTTACTAAGGGCAGTGCAATAGCTACCAACCAATCGTGCTTCAAAATTTTCTTGAGGTAAAACGTGTAAGGAAAACTCATTTCATGAAACTGTTTGATGCTGACAGGCTGTAATTGAGATTGAGTCAGCAGCTCCCGTATATCCTGCTTACTGAAGATTTGCTTGTGCCCAAAACGGTGACTGGAATACAAATCATGCAGCAATCCCTTCCATCGTCCACCACTTAAACGGAATAGCCATTCGCCTGAACGATGGTAGAATCCATCCCGGCAGGGCGTATCAATAAACAAGTATCCACCCGGCTTCAGCAATCGCTGAATAGATTGCATCAGTGCAACAGGATCGTTCACATGTTCCAGCACATCCCATAACACAATTACTTCAAAAAAACCGGCGTAGTGCTCTTGCCAGTACTTATCCTGCACAGGCAAATCATTGATATTGCTTAAACCGAGGACTTCTTTGGCATATAACAGGTACTGCTTATCCAATTCAATGCCGTAGGCATCAAAACCCTGTTGCAACATAGAGCGCAGAAACAATGCACCGCCAAAACCAATATCCAGTAAGGTCCCCTGATGTTTATGCTGTAATACTGTAGCGATGTGGTGATCAAACCTGTGCGGGTTGCTCTGCAGTTTTTCTTCTATGTAGCGAATGGCTTTTTCATCCAATACTGTCGACTCAGAGTGCGCAGAGAGACCCGCATATTCATCATCCTTATAATCAGTATAGTGAAAGCCGCAATGCTGGCAAACGACCACATTGGCCATACGTAGCCGATAGCGAATGGTATTACCACCGCCACCACAGAGTTTACAAATGGAATGATCAAACTGCATCAGAGATGTCGGATCAGTCTTGCCGGATTACCCGCATACACCCCCGGCTCTTTGATATCCTTCGTTACTACCGCTCCTGCACCAATCACTGTATTGCTACAGATAGTGACGGGCAGAATGGTTGCATTGGAACCAATGGAAACTTTATCGCCAATATAGGTGGAATGCCATTTAGAAGGCTCACCGGCTGGTCCGCCGTTTGCAAATGTATCGTTTACAAACATAACTCCGTGACTGATAAAGCAATCCTCACCAATATGTACACCGGTACAAAGAAAACTATGCGATTGAATACGGGTTCTGTCGCCCACCGTTACGCCTTTCTGGATTTCTGTAAAAGGACCAACAAACACTTCATTACCTAGTGTACACTCGTACAAATTAACTGGTGCCACGATGGTGACTTTTTCACCAGTGACTACATCTTTCACGCCGGATTCTTTTAATTGTATGGACATAACCCTGAGTTTATGCAGGTAAGTTACAATGGTGCAGGCGAAAAAAATCTGCGAAAAATCAGTTTACTGTAAAGGGATTTGCTGCATAATTTGCTCAATCAAGGCAACGGTTTTAACAGCATCAAAATTACTGAGTATAGAAAGGGGTTTCCCCTGCCAAGCAGCCAGCACTGCATCATAGACCTGATCATGGTGACTCATAGAGCCTTCATAAAAGCCATATTGATGATTGGGTGCGTTTGTATTAGTGTAATCAACTTCTTCTCCATCAATCACCGCCCAATCTATTGTATTCAAATATTGTCCGCCAATCTTCACCATACCTTTGCTGCCATAGATAGCTAAACTACCTTCTGCATTTCTTTGCACTGCATTCACGGAATACTGCATCGAACCTATTGCACCGGATTGCGCTTGCAATTGCACCAATCCCTGATCTTCAAAAGCTATGACACCTTGATGTTGCTTATTAGTTCTATAACCACCCAGCACCTGCATATCACCCAATAACCATAGTAGTATATCAATGAAATGACTGAACTGTGTATAGAGAATACCTCCATCCAAATCTGCACTACCCCGCCAAGCATCCTGCGCATAATAAGCCGCATCCCTGCACCAAATAGCATTTAGTTGGAACTGTAGGATATTACCCAGTTTCCCTTCCTGCAACCATTGTTTCACTTGTTGTACAGGCTGATTGAAACGATTTTGCTTCACTACCCAAACCTGCTTACCAACGCTTGTTGCAGTTGACAATATACTTGCCGCATCGGCACTGCTAATGGCCATTGGTTTTTCGATGAGTACATAATGACCGGCTTGTAAACATGTAATAGCTTGCCTGGCGTGATATCCATTTGGTGTTGCTATGACACAAATATCAATGGGTAGATTCGCTTGAAGTAATGCATCCAAAGAGGTAAACACAGGTAGGCTATCACCAACCAATTTGTTTGCCTTTACCGCATCGATATCACATACTGCCACCAACTGTCCTACACGCTTGATTTGTCGTAAGTGCCTTGCGGCGATATGACCGCAACCAATGAGTACAAAGCGTGGTGAAGATTCCATGTTTATTGAAAAATGGATGCAGCTTTCTCCAGACTTTCGGGTTTACCTACATCGAGTAATAATCCGCCGGTATGGTCAAAGCCTTTGATGATTTGCTCTGCACAAATATCCAGATATACATCCACCATAGAAAACTTGCCTGTTCTATGGATATGCTGAAACAATTGCGCATTGATCACATGCACGCCACTGAAAGCAGCGGGATGCAAGGGCGATGGTTCGCGCATGATTTTTTCTTCGCCGGTTTTGGTATTGGTCCAGCCCGACAAGCGTTCTGCTACATCAAATAAAAAATAGCGAGAGCTCTCTCTTTGTGTAGTTGCCAGCGTAGCCAATGCACCACTTTGCTGATGGAGCTGAATCATTTTATTTAAATCCAGATCTGTGAGGATATCTGCATTCATCACCACAAAATCTGTTTCGCCTGCAAAAAAAGGCTGCGCTTTTACTAAGCCGCCACCTGTTTCCAATACTGCGTCTGTTTCATCTGAAATCTGCACATCGGAACCCCAGCCTTGGTTTTCATGAATCGCATTAATGATCTGCTGGGCAAAATGATGCACATTCACCACCACATCACGAATACCCGCTTGCTGCAGGTATTCTATATTTCTTTGCAGCAGTGACTTACCATTCACCACCGCCAATGCTTTGGGGTGATGATCTGTCCAGGGCTTTAGTCTGGTTCCGAGTCCGGCAGCGAGTATGAAAGCTTTCATCGTGTTGGCAGTCTATTGTTTCAGGTTACTGGTTTCTGGTTTCTGGTTACTGATTAATAATCCATAAGGTATCACTAAGTCCATATCATGGATAAAAAGGCTTTAGTTTATGGCAAAAAGAATTCATTGTTGTGCCTAAGATACAGGATTCAATAGTTTCAGTGCTCATATAGCTTTAGGCGCTGATACATCGCAGGGTCCTTTTCAAGAGACCCTGCTTGGACCTATCTTCTTAGCGACACTTAGCGTCTTAGCGCTAGTCCGCCTAAGCTTAGCGATGGCGGACCTTTGCGGTTAAAGCAAGAGCTATTCTCATAGAGCACGAAGTGTGCACATGCATGTATCACTAACCAACAACAAGCAACTACTAACCCATTATCCCTTCATCCAGTTATCTTGATTCGTATGCGTCAGCTGCACTTTCAATTTATACTTATTCTTCAGATGCCGTGCTGTTTGCTCAGCCGCATACACACTACGGTGCTGTCCGCCTGTGCAACCAAAATTGATTTGCAGATTGCTGAAACCACGCTTCAGGTAATCTTCTATCGTAATATCAATCAAATCCCAGACAGAATTCAAAAACTCATTCATACGCGTACGCTGCTCCAGAAAATCCATCACTGGCTTGTCCTTACCACAAAGTGTTTTATACTCATCAAATCTGCCCGGATTCAGGATGCCGCGCATATCAAATACAAAACCGCCACCATTTTCGCTTTCATCAGCAGGAATACCTTTGCGATAGCTAAAGCTGTTGATCACTACTTGTAAAGGTGTATCTGCACTGGCTTGCGGTGGCGTAAATCTTTCAATAATTTCATCAGATACCACAATGCGCAGCATGCGATCAAACTCGGGCGTAACAATTCCTACCCGCTTATGATCGAGGAAAAATTTCAGGTTACGCAAGGCCAATGGAATGCTGGATAAGAAATGTGCTTTACGCTCAAATAAACCACGGAAACCATAAGCACCCAATACTTGCAACAAACGAATGAGGACATAACCATTGTACTGACTTACAAACAGGGTTCTGTCAACAGGGTGCTCCAGCAACCCATCAATCTGATCCATGTAATAGTTGAGGAGATTGTCTTTCCATTCTTCACTCAGCTCAGCTTTAGCCTGCCAAAGCAATGAAGCAACATCATATTGCAAAGCACCACGCATACCCCCTTGGAAATCGATAAAACTTACTTTACCATCCTGCACAATAATGTTCCTACTTTGAAAATCGCGGAACATGAAATACTTATATTCAGTTCTGGTGAGGTAGGTACTCAATACATCAAAATCATCCAACAATGCCTGCTTATCGTAAGGCATGCGGAGTGTATCGAGGAAATAGTATTTGAAATACAACAAATCGCTTAGGATGGCCTGCTTACCAAATTCCTTCGCCGTCAAACACCAATCATAATTCAAACCTTCATGCCCTTTGATTTGCAAGTGTGCGAGTTCTTTCAAACTTTGTTGAAATAGTGCATAGCTCGCATCATTCTTTCCCTGTTGTTCTAATTTATCGAGCAGACTTTCCTGACCGAGATCCTGCTGGATATAGATTGTATGTTCTTCATTCATGCAAAAGACCTGTGGCACAGGCAAACCCAATGCATTGAAATGATTGCTGAACTTGATGAATGTATTGTTCTCTTTTACATTAAGATTCCAAGTGGCAATAAAGGTTTCTTTGCCTACATAAATGCGGAAATACACCCTGTCGCTACCGCTTTGCGGCAGTTTCTCAATACGATCTGCTTTTTTTTGTGCGTAGGACTGAAATAACTGATCAATACCGTTGATCGCCGCTTCCATAAATCACTTGTTTCGGGCGAAAATAGCGCATTAGCGCTGCTTGCGACTGATAAAATACAAGGGAATACCCAGACCAGCAATGAGCATACCGAATGCTGCATTGATGAGGTGACTCTTACCTTCCTGATACAAGCGAATATCTGTGTACAAAGTAGCCACTAAGAACACCGCTGTAAACACCACAAAGAGAATGGTTGGCCACGGATAGGCCCACACACGGTAGGGCCTTGCAGCGTCCGGCATAGTTCTGCGCAAGCGGATGATACCCAAAGCACTCATGCCATAGAAAAACCAGCTCACAAAAATGAGCATATCGGTGAGCATATCAAAAGAGCCGCTGAATATGAGTAAGATGGACCATCCCGCATTTAACCACAATGCATTGCCCGGTGTTTGATATTGCGGTTGCACTTTACCCACCCAATTCAATCGATCACTAGCCTTACCCAAAGCAAATGTGACACGAGCGGTAGATAGAATATTGGCATTAGTAGTGCCCAGCGTAGAAAGAATCACCAGCAAAGCAATCAAGCCACCACCAATTGTCCCCAATGCAATCTTGCCTGCATCTGAAGCAACAAATGAAGACTGCGTCATAGCACTCAACGGCAGTACATATACAAATGCCAGATTAATCAATACATAAATACTGATACAAGTGAGTAAGCCGAAAAGCAAACTTTTTGGAATATGACGCTGCGGCTCGCGCACCTCACCTGCAATAAATGTGATATTGTTCCAACCATCATAGGCCCAGAATGCTCCGGCCATTGCGGCCATGAAAGCTGTTAGCCAATTGAGCTCTGTGACTGTGGTAGATTGCAGATTCGTCCAATCACCTTTCCCTGAAAACAGAATACCCAACACCACCAATACAATGGCTAATACCTTTAGTGCTGTGAGGATTCTTTGTAAACCACTGCCATATCGCACACTGAAATAATTGATAGCAGTAAACAAAACAACCAAAAAAATAGTGAGTGATTTTACGCCAATATTTTCCAATGGATAGATAACACCAATCAACGGAATGGGGATATGCAATGACTGCTCTATTGCTTGACTGAATCTAGGCAGCTGCACAAAATACTCTGTGTACTGCGCGCATACATAAGCAATAGAAGCATTGCCTGCCGTATTGAACACCGCAAAAGCCGACCATCCATACACAAAGGCGAAACCCTCTCCATACATTTTTTGAAAGAAAACATATTGCCCGCCCGTTTCCGGAAACATGGCAGCCGCTTCTGCATTACTCAACGCGCCGAATAAAGTAATCAAGCCAGCTACTATCCAAACCAATATCAGCAACCATGCTGAGCCTAGCTGTCCGGCCATCACCGCAGGTTTCATAAATACGCCAGAACCAATGACACTGCCCACTACAATGGCATAAGTAGCTTTGAAAGACAATGTGCGTTGGAGTTGGGACATGCTCAGGACAGGCGTTTTCTGATAAACCGATTACTTCTTTTAAAATGGGCAATGCCTAAGATAATAATCTGTTCGCCGGAAACAAGAAAAAAGATTCTGAAAGGAAAATGTGGCACTCTTGCGCATCTTACAGTTGCGTGTACAAAACCATAGCTTAGAGGGTTATGTTGAATATGCTCAATCTTTGAGATAACAGTATTGTAAAATCTTTCAGCGAGTGAGACGGACTGTTGCGCGTAGAAATTAACCGCTTCATCTATATCAAGAAAAACAATTGGCTTAAGGATGATCTTAAAAGCCATACTTATCTCTGAAATACTGCTTCAACTGATATAAAGTCAATCCTTCATCAGGCTTGGCCTCATGCATCAACAATCTTTCATGCGCAAAGGCAATCTCGTCTTTGCTTATTTCAGGCATATCCTGCTCAATACTATTCCATAAAGCTTCTGCCAACTCTAGCTTCTCTTTAATGGGTAGTGCTAATAATGCGTTTTTATCGTATGACTGTTCTGCCATTACATCAAATATACTAATTACCTAAAACAATTTTCCCTGCTCGCCAGGCCTTCTAAAATCAGCCGTATTCAAATGCCACTCCTCAGCATTCATACCATATAATTTTCCATATTTCTTGTATTGCTGCGCCACCATCGTGGCGATATGTCCCTCACCACGCATACGTACACCCCAGCGGGAATCATTCACTTTGCCATCATGGCTTTGTTCTATCAGGTGCCAAACCTTATCTGCCCTATCGGGGAAGTTTTTATACAGCCAATCATGGAATAACAACTTGATGGCACCATTCAGACGAATAAATGTATACGCTGTGAATGTAGCACCATGATCTGCTGCAGCTTTCATGATACGCTGCATCTCGTGCTCATTCAAACCGGGTATCATCGGGCCCATCATCACGCCCATGCGTACACCTGCTTTGCTGAGTTCTTCAATCACTCTTAATTTTTGTACAGCGGTGGTGGTTCTGGGTTCCATCATACGCCTCAGTTCTTCGTTGAAGGATGTGATGGATACCATTGCCGACACTATCCGCTTCTTCGCCATTTCCTGCAACATATCTTTATCGCGCAGTATCCAGGCATTTTTGGTGAGGATACCTACCGGCTGATTGAATTCATTGCAGACTTCTAACATACCACGTGTTAAGCGATAGGTTTGCTCTGCAGGCTGATAACAATCTGTATTGCCACTCAACATGATGGGTGTGCATTGCCATTTGGGATGCATCAAGAATTTACGCAGCAACTGTGGTGCATTCTGCTTCACCAATATCTTTTGTTCAAAATCGAGTCCCGCACTATAACCCCAGTATTCATGCACATTCCGCGCATAGCAATAAATACAACCATGCTCACACCCGGCATAAGGATTCATGCTATAACTCATACCTACATCAGGACTCTCTACTTTATTGACAATTGATTTAGCCTGTACATGGATATACTGCGTGCGAAGATTGTCCTCATTCCATTCATCAATGGCTTCAATATGTTCTTTGGACAATTCCGTTTCCAAAAAACGGTTCCGTGTATTGAACTGGGCGCCTCTGCCATTACGGTAAGGCATGGCATCATCCGGCTGCTGTGCTTTCACCGGCACAGCATCTTGTTTTAGTGGGGGCTTCATAGCAGTTAGAATATTTCGAAGAGTCCGCCTTGCACCACTTGTTGTTGCTTTTCTTCCAGTGCAAAGCGTTCTAGGATGTGATAATGCTTTTCGCTCAATCGCCTGCGTAGCAGTAATACTTCCTTGGCCAGAAACATACCGCTGAAGAACTGATGGCGGTAAGCCTGCCATGCCTGTTCATACTGCCAGGGCAATAATTTTCTGGCAATAGTGAGGTGTGGCTCCGTGATAAAATGCGGCTTGTATGCAGCATCGTAATACAGGTATTTTCCATGCTGACGCAATGCTTTTACCAAAGACACGATGGCTGTTTTTGTTTTCACCTGCAGGTAGATACTATGTGTAGGAAAACTGCCATAATTTTCTAGTGTTACGGTAAAAGGCTTGTGCTCCGATATTGTTCGAGCAATACGCCTAAGCCAATGGGGTTCCGACCAAACTCGCTGTACCATTTTTACCAATGTGATATGCGGTTTACTATACCCTGCTGCCGGACAATCATATGCTGCTGCAAAAGCCTGCTTCTCCTGCATGATGCGATTGAATAAATCTTCATGCGGTTGTACTACCAGTAAATATTCCGCTACAGCAGAACCGGGTAATGCTAATATGGCTTCTGTTTCCATACGGCTAAGCAGCGAGGTGAAACAATTGAATACATTGATACGCATCAAACGCATGCTGCCTGCGTAATACCACCAATTCCTTGATTGGGCAGCTGGCGTGAAAATCCTGTTGTGCATATAAGGACAGCATTTGCTGATACGATTCGGGCACAATATGTTCTGCTACGGGCAGGTGCAGCCGCTGCACAAACTGCATGGGTGGCGCATCATCGCTGCGGATATACTGATCAATCACCTGCAATTGCCGAATGAACTGCTGAAAAGGTGTATGATCCTGCACACGCAGATAAATCATGTGCGGCGGAAAACCACTGTAGTTATTCAACTCCGCCGTAAACGCTTTCTGCGATGCTACAATACGGTGCAGCCAGCGTAATAAAGTCGGTTCCATTTCTGGCCTGGCCTGAAAAGCAGCCAGTGTAAGCTGGGCCTGCTGTGGTAAACTGGCACCCGATGGAAAATGCTGCAATAATTCGCGGCCTGCTGCGTGCACTTGTTCCTGCAGGGCAGCATCAGTTCTGAATGCCAGCAGGTACTCACTACTGTGGCCATACGATTGCTTGTTCAGCGCATGCGTTGATTGGTACAAACCCTCCATAAACAAAATTTGTTAGCATGAAAATACTAAATAATTTAGCATAACAAAATTAATTTTATGGAAGGGAAGCGTATTTACCGGGCAGCCTATACAGGCGATAAAAAATTTATTCAGCAAGACATACCCAATGCCAATGCCACGGGTTTTGGTGCTGCCGCCGATGATTATATGGAAAGAGGCATTGACCTGAACGAAATGTTGATTCGCAACAAACCAGCCACTTTCTTTTTCCGCATGAACAACGATGCCATGCTGGGCGCGGGTATTTGCAGCGGAGATATCCTCATTGTGGACAGAAGCATCAAAGCCTTCTCCGGAAAAATTGTTGTGGCCACACTGAACGGCGAAATGCTAATTCGCAGATTATTCAAAGACTTCAATCGTGTACGACTGGTTCCGGAAAACGGCAAGATGGCCACGATTGATGTAGACCCTTTTGCCGCCTTTAGTGTGTGGGGTGTGGTGACGCACCATATTCATCCGCATTGAAAACATCAAACCATGAGCCTTCCCCGCGGACTGAAGTCCGCGGAAATAAATCAACCCACATTACGATAGACTTTAGTCTACAGAAGAAAACGAAAAGTCAAAACAAGAAAACCAACATCAAACAGTACCGCGGACTGAAGTCCGCGGAAACAAAACAATCATCATTACCGTAGACTTTAGTCTGCGGAGAAACAAAAAAGACTAAAACAATAAAATCACCAGGCCCTCCCGCGGACTGAAGTCCGCGGAAACAAAACAATCATCATTACCGTAGACTTCAGTCTACGGAAGAAAACAGAAAAGACTAAAACAATAAAATCACCAGGCCCTCCCGCGGACTGAAGTCCGCGGAAATAAAGCAAACACATTACCGTAGACTTTAGTCTACGGAAGAAAACGGAAAGTCAAAATAATAAATCCAATCTCTTCCGCGGACTAAAGTCCGCGGAAATGAATAAAGAAGCTTATCAATCACAATAAATAACTAGCATATGGCTTACTTGAAAGTATGGATCCATTACATATGGACAACGAAATATAAGGAGCCGCTTATCAAGCCAGTATTACTCCAACCTTTGATTCAGCATATGTATCGCTATGCAAAGAATAAGTCCATCTATATCGAATCAATCAATGGATATACAGACCATATGCATGTATTAGTCAGATTAAACAGTACACAAACGATTGCCCAAACAGCGCAGTTATTAAAAGGAGAGAGCGCCAGATGGTTAAATAATCAAGCAGCCTCAAATAATCAACTATTCAATGGTGTCCTATTTGAATGGCAGCGATCTTACTATGCTTTATCTGTAGGCAAGGCTGAACTAAAACGAATTAAACGATATATCAGGAATCAGGAGCTACAGCATACACTTAAAGAACTCGGAATAGCGTACGCATACGCAGAAGACATAGTGAAGAAGAAGAGAATAGAACCATCGTAGAATATTACCGCAAACTAAAGTCTGCGGCAGAAATCAAAAAGACCAAACAACAAATCATCAGGCCCTCCCGCGGACTGAAGTCCGCGGTAACAAAACAAACACATTACCGTAGACTTTAGTCTGCGGAAGAAAAAAGAGAGCTAAACAATCAAACATATCATACACTACCCGCGTACTGAAGTCCGCGGAAATAAAGCAA
Source organism: Chitinophagaceae bacterium (assembly GCA_019745155.1). Lineage (GTDB taxonomy): Bacteria > Bacteroidota > Bacteroidia > Chitinophagales > Chitinophagaceae > JAFLBI01. The sequence goes on from JAIETM010000003.1 coordinate 59,215, forward strand.
ACACATTACCGTAGACTTCAGTCTACGGAATAGAGAAAGCGCTGAAGATAAAAACATTCAAATATCAACACCAGTGAAAGCCATCGTCGATTGTAACAGCTTCTATTGTTCCTGTGAACGCCTCTTCAGACCTGATCTGTGGAACAAACCCGTTGTAGTGCTCAGTAATAACGATGGCTGTATTGTTTCCAGAACAGATGAGGCCAAAGCCATCGGTGTTGGGATGGCCGCACCTTTCTACCAGAACAAAGACATCATCGAACAACATGATATTGCCGTCTTCTCTTCCAATTACCATCTCTACGGCGATATGAGCTGGCGCGTGATGGAAACCCTACGTATGCTGATGCCACCCGGTGCAGTAGAAGTGTATTCTGTTGATGAAGCATTTCTGGATATGTCGCACATACCAGCTGCGCAGCTGCAACAAAAAGCGTTAGAGATTAAGAACACCGTAGAAATGTGGACGGGCATCAAAGTGTCCATCGGCGTAGCGCCTACCAAGGTGCTGAGCAAAGTAGCAAACCGTCTTGCCAAAAAACATAAAGAAGCAACCAACTGTGTACTCCTATTGGATACCCCGAACAAACTCAAGAAAGCACTGGAGCAAACACCCATCGGTGATGTATGGGGCGTGGGCAGCCGCTACGCATATAAACTATTAAACCATCATGGCATCAGTAACGCCTGGCAATTACAGCAAATGCCGGAAGCCTGGGCCAAACAACATCTCGGTGGTGTTGTAGGGCTGCGACTGATCAAAGAACTCAACGGAGAACCTTGCATTGAGATGAAAGATCCGCTGGAGAAAAAAAAGATGATTGCTACCACACGCATGTTTGGTATTCCGGTGTTTGATCTGCAACCACTCAAAGAAGCCGTAGCTACGTATACTGCACGCGCTGCAGAGAAACTACGCAGACAATACAGCGCTGCTTCTTATATCGATGTATTCGTTGTTACCAATGAAAGAAAAGAACAAGCATACACGTATAACCCGCAATCGAATCACCGCTATGTATCCCTACCCAACCCCACTTCTATTACCGGAGAACTCATCAAATATGCAGTTCCACTGGTAGAACAACTCTATAGAAAAGGTCCAAAATATTTGAAAGCCGGTGTAATGCTGGGTGGGATTGTACCGGACAGTTCATTACAAGGCAATTTATTTGTGCCTCCTCAATCCAACAAACAAAGATTGCTCATGAGTGCTATCGACAACATCAATTTTAGCATGCGCGATGATGTGCTGAAATATGCCACCAGCGGTACTACACGCAACTGGAAAATGCGCCAGGAAATGCGCAGCAAACGATATACCACGAGGTGGGATGAGTTGTATGAAATAGGATAGACAATGATTGAATGATAGAATGAGTGGATGAGAGAATGAATGAATGATTGATTGAATGATAGAATGATAGAATGAGTGGATGAATAAATGAATGAGTGAATGAGCAATACCCGCTAATCAAACAAGCCCTTTTGCATGGGCTGTTCTTGTACAAATTGTGGCACTTGTAATTGTAATCCGCAAACAGCATTCAATTGCTTGATAAGATAAGCAGCCAAAACAGGCGAATGTGCTTCTTCAGGCTGATGCACAAAAAAGTATAGCTCTTCCAACCCTTGTAACAGCCATTGCTGTATACGTAACACCCATGCATCAATACGCGCATAATCAGTAGCATGCAGATTATTCCCTACAAAACGAATAAATGCTTTTGGAATAGTGAGGTGCATATGCAGGCAATCTTTTCTTCCAACTGTATCGGTAATAACCAAACCCATACCCAATTGTCCGAGTGTATCTGATACAAGCGGTGATAATTGCTGAACAAAAAAAGAAGGGTGTCGCAACTCCACAAAGAGCGGAAGATCGCCTGGCAAACTGTGTAGAAAATTACTGATAACAGTCCACTGCTGAACACCCATTTGCGGATGCGGCATCAAAAAAATAGGCCCTAAATTATTTCCCAAGCAAGTAATACTCTGTAAAAAAAGATCAACCAAATCATCGCATTGCTGCAATCGCTTGATATGCGTAATCACTTCAGGAAACTTGGGACAAAAACGAAACTCCGCTCCTACTTTAGCCTTCCAGCCGAGCACCTGTTGCTCAGAAGGAATTCGATAAAAAGTTGCATTGTGCTCAACCGTATTGAAGAGACGTGCATAAGCTTTTAAGAAATCTGCAGACTTAGTACCCTTTGGATAAATGGTTCCAACCCAATCGGTATTCCCCCATCTTACACTTCCCACATATGCCTTAGGTGCAATAGTTGGCTTTCCAGACAATATGCGGGAATTGCTTACTGGTTCTACCGGCAGCGACAAATCAAGCCGATCCAATATGGCAGGTGTAACTCTTCCGAATTCCATACAACGCTTTCTGCTGTAAACTTAATCAATCATCCAACAGATTGTTGCACAGCCAAAAAATCCAAGTACATTTAAACCACAACCAACGCACATGAAAAAGATTGTACTGCTTGCCTGCAGCATACTCTTGCTGACACAGCTATTCGCCCAAAAGACCATCGCCGTTAAATGTGGTAAACTATTCGACAGCAAAAACGGCGTTATGCTGAGTGATCAAATCATTCTGGTAAAAGGCAATCAGATAGAACAAGTAATTGGGAATGCAAGCATCAAAGATGTGAAAGCTGATTCACTGATTGATCTAAGTGGCTATACTGTTCTACTCGGACTAATCGACTGCCACGTACACGCACTACTACAAGGCGATACCACTGCAGAACCTTACTATACACAACTCTTACGTGAGAGTGTGCCCTTCAGAACTTTGCGTGCAGCCAAGAGTTTGCAAACATCCTTGATGAATGGCTTTACAACGGTGCGCGATCTAGGTACAGAAGGAGCAGGTTATGCAGATTATGATTTGAAAAAAGCGATTCAGCAAAACATCATTCCCGGTCCGCGTTACTTGATAGCAAGCCTCGCTATTGCTACTACAGGACATTATCTGCCTAGTGAAAAAGATTTTGACTGGGTGCAACTACACCTGCCCAAAGGCGTAGAAGAAATCACAGGAGCGGATGAAGGCCGACGTGCCGTACGTTCACAAATTGCCCATGGGGCAGATTGGATCAAGATTTATGCAGATCGCGCTTATTATCTAGATGCGAATAAGAACTATCGCAGCTTACCAAATTTCACCACCGAAGAAATCATGGCTATTGGCGATGAAACCGCCAAGCATAGAAAGAAAATGGCTGCTCACGCTGTTTGCAGAGATGGTATTCTCGCTGCCATACAAGCAGGAGCTACTTCTATAGAACATGGTTTTGGTATGGATGATGAATGTATTCGCGTGATGGCTGAGAAAAAAGTGTATTGGTGTCCTACTATCTATGTGAACGAACTAGTTGGACCTGCAAGAGCTGCAGCAGGTAGCCCCATGAATGCACAATTCTCCAAAACACTGGCTGCGACTTTTCAAAAAGCGTTGAAAGCAGGCGTGCCCATTGCTTACGGTACAGATATCGGTGGATACGAATGGCATTATCCCCAAGCACGCGACCTGCAATACATGGTACAATGGGGCATGACAGCTGCACAAGCCATTCAATCAGCCACCATTCACGCAGCTAAACTGCTCGATATGGAAGGCAAAGTAGGCGAATGCAGCAAAGGCGCTTTTGCCGACCTGATTGCCGTAAAAGGAGACCCACTGCAACAGATTCAACTACTAGAGCAAGTACAATTTGTGATGAAGGATGGGAAAGTGTATAAGCAATAGTCAGCGACGATCACTAACGATGATATTAGTTGCCTAGCCATCATACTAATGCTTTTATCTGTACTTTTTGGTCCCGCAGAAGCGGGATGTTCCACTTGCCCAAAAAACTAAAAAGTTAGAAATACTTTTTGCTTAATTGATGTAAGATCAGCTTGGCGCTATCGCTGAGCGGACCACGCGTGCTATCCTGCAGAAAATGTCTTTTGAATGCTTGTCGGGCTGCAACAGTATCTTTCATATCATATCCAATGATGCGCAACGCAGTGATATGATTGAAACCTAGAGGCAAAGTATCAGTCACGGCAGGTGCATCATACCACAGGCCAAAACCCTTATCTGCCAACTGTTTCCAAGGAAAACGCCAGTTAGGATCATTCTTTCTCGTAGGTGCAATATCGCCATGCCCAATAAAATTGGTTGTAGGAATACTGTATGCACGCTTGAGCCTATCGAGCAAAGCCAACAGACTTGCCATCTGTCTTTCATCAAAATATTCAAAACCATTATTGTCTAGCTCAATGCCAATACTATTGCTATTGATATCCGCTGCATTACCCCACTTGCTCACACCTGCATGATGCGCACGAAAAAAATCATTCAGCATATGATGCACAGTACCGTCGCGGCAAATCACATAATGCGCACTTACAGCAGTACGCTTGAGCGTAAACGTGCGCAAAGTTTCATCACAACTATTCTGTGCAGTATGGTGAATAATCACATAACTAGGCTTACGCATACTGAAATTGGTAGTACCTACCCACTCTGGTGCCATAGGCGTTGAATCTATTGGCGGAAACTGTAATAACTGTTTAGCAAAAGCCTTGGCTTGTTGCTTATGCACTTTATTAGTAGCATAATATGGTGAGCGACTACATGCAGCTATAACCAATATCAATAAGAGTAAAGCACTGATTTGTTTCATGACTCAAAGATGCAGTTAAGGTTGATAAAAACGCCAGTTGGTGGTAAAATCTCTTTTCAGGTTTTGTTTGGTGAGAATGGCTCTCACCATCTCCACCGGCATATTGTTTTCTTGCAGCACTGCATCATGGAATTGTTTGTAACTCATTTTACCGCTATCTACCAACTCTTTCTTCAATGCATAAAACTGAAAAGCACCGGTCATATAAGCCAACTGATAGAGCGGACCATACCCACCGGTAAATGATCGACGCACTTCACCTTCGGCGTTCGCCCGCTCATGACCTACCCTGTCTACCAGAAAATCGATACACTGCTGTGGCGTCCACTTGCCCAGATGATAATTCAGTGAGAAAATAATTCTGGCACAACGATGCATACGCCAGAACAACATACCTACTTTGTCTTCGGGCGATTGCGGAAAACCCATATCCCACAAAATAAACTCCCAGTACAAAGCCCAGCCTTCTGTCCAGAAAGGTGTCCAAAAATTACGATATGCTTTGTAGCGATCATTCATAAAGCCTTGTAAGTGGTGACCAGCAATCAATTCGTGATGTACTGTTGAACGAGAGAAATGCGGATTATTCCCACGCATACTCATGAGCTTCGCTTCCTGATCCATGGTATTGGTGGGATAAGAAATCTGAATCAATTCGCCACCTAAGAAAAACGGACTCACCAATTGTTGTCGCGGGCTCATCATACTCATGCGCCAGGTTTCTTCTGCAATAGGTGGTATGGTGACCAAATCTCTTTTCTTAATGAAATCAACCGACTCATTGTACAAACGCAGAATCAGTTCGGGCTGATAACCTTCCGGCACATAGGTATTCTTTACTTTCTCCAATGCTTTTTTCCAATCATCGCCAAAACCCATGGCTTTGCTGGCTTTCAGCATTTCCGCATCGCACCAGGCAAATTCTTTATTGGCAATATCCACCAACTCTTCTGGTGTGTAAGGAATCATTTCATATTGTAATTGCTTAATCAGTTCTTCTCGACCAATTGGATTTCCGATGATACCGCTACCATCATCCTTTTGTATTCCAACAGCAGTTTTGCTTTTGATCTGTGCTGCGTACACATTCAAACTACTATCCAAATTCTTATATGGCTGGGGGATCCACCAGGTAAATGCAGGATCATAGCCATTGTAAAAATCAAATACGGAGCGCAATGCTTGTTGCAAACCTTTCACAGCAGTTTCTGCAGTCTTGGCAACAGGCGCTTCAATACTTGATGGCAAGCTTTTACTCGCCTGTTGTACTGCTTTATGCCAGGCATGCATATCAGCAGCCAACTTTGCAGCATCCAGATGTTTACCCCTTCTGCGTTGTTGCTCCAACGCATATACCGGAGAAGCGAAGCTGATTAAGTTATTAGCTAAGACGAGGTTTTTGGCTTCTTCTTGTAATAGCCTTAATTCATTATTGAGCTGACGCTGAAATAAGAGATAGTCTACTTGTCCGCCCACACTCATTTGCTCAAATGCCAAGGCCTGCAACTTCTTCAGGTAATCCTGTTGCAAAGTCTGCATCCGTTGATTTCTTTCCGGCGATGCGGGAATAGTATAAAAGCGGGAGAGACTGCCTTTATCGGCTTCATAGTTCACCAGTAAATGATGTACTTCACTGGTTTGTACCAATAAAGGATTGTTCTTCTGCGCATTGACATGACCGATCACAATCAGGCAAACAATAATTATTCTGTTCATATTACTCATTATTAAGATGCAGAATAAGATATAGCTCTTCAATATCACTATATATTTTATCGCAGTCACTTAAAAGATAATCAACACCAAAAAGTATCATCGGTACATCTTCATGTATTATGAACTTTCCAGAATTGGAAAACTTCTTCGAGAATTGTTCCTTGAACTTAGCTATCTGAGTGGTAGGTATAAGTCCTCTTTTACTCTCTAAAGTTAAACAGATCGGATAGCCAAAATCAGACCAGACATGATAGTACATACCAAAAAAGAGATAACTATTCTTCGTTTTTGAGTAAAAATTAAACCCTAGATAAGCCAGATCTCTAGTAGAAGTAAAAACTACATTTTTATCTTTCTTTTTAGCCTCTCCGTATACGTCATCAATTAAAGAAATTAATTCATCTATACCTGAAGCTATTTTTTTATCAAAAAGGAAAGCTATTTTTTTTCTCTCACTCATAATTAATGATTTGATTTATGACGATTACAGGATGAGCATATCAATTGCGCATTTCCAAAGCTTGTCGACCCTCCTTTGCTCCAAGGATGGATGTGATCTACTTGAGCATCAGTAAAAATTAAATCCCTTTTACACTTTTCATTACCTAAGGGGTTGGGGCATTGGGGATTTTTCGTTCTCTTTAAAATTGTTAACCAAAGTATACTTTTAACATCCTTCGAAAAGACCCTCTTTTTATCTGACTTCTTTAAAACAAATCCCTTTAAGATACTCTTTAGATAGTCATGCCTTATCTGTCGATTATTCAATGAATCTGTTGCTTGTCGAGTTGAAATTATATAGCGCAAGAGCTCCTTATCATACTTTCTATACTTTCCTTCTATGTCATACGACTTTAACTCCAAAGAGGCAAGCTGAACCGCCTTTGAAAAATCTAACAATGTATTCCCTAGTATCCTATTGTCTTTTTTATTAATGGTTATATAGCCGTTATTAACAAAATCATTCAAAACGACAAATAGTGAATAGAAATCAGATTTATTTTTAAAACGAGTTTTTGAAAAATATTGCTCTGGTAAAATATCTTTTACCCACTTTATTAGTAAAGAAAATCGGCTTCTTATTCTTTGTATCTCTTTGATTGTCCATTCGTGGTTAACCAATAATTCTTCAAGCTTAGATCTTTTGTCAGTAAACCTTTCAAAGAATAATGCAGTACACAACTCGAGAATAAACTCATGAAATATAAACCTACTTACATCAGAATCTGTAAATATTTTCCAAGATGCAACAAAAAGCTTTTTATACCTATTTTCTAGCTCTTCGCCCAGTTTAAAGAATAAGACATTATGGCTTGCATGTCTTATCTCATTTTTCTTAAGAGAAGACCCAGTAGAATTTATTCTAACAAATATTTCTTTAGCAGGCAGGATATCACCATAAAAATCAAAAATCTCTCCGTCATATTCAATTACTGGCAACTCGCGCTTCCAAAACCTTTCGGCTATATTATTATTCTTATTATTAAAAGAAATTTTGCGCAAATCAGAATATGAAAATATAATCTTCTCTTGATTAGACTTATTCTTTAAAGATATTTCCCAATCACCCTCATTTTCGATATCAATTAACTCAATAAAGTGAAGTATAGTTTCTACTCTTTGCTTGCCATCAAGAATATCATAAACATATTTATTACGTTTTTTATCATATCGCTTATGAACGATTAATGCAGGTATAGGGACTCCATTAAATACTGATTCTACAAGTAATTTCCTTTGCTTAGTCTTCCAAACAGACCTTCGTTGATAAGGCGGATTTAGCTCTAGTTGCCTCAATTTGTATAAATCTCTAAGCTGACTTATTGTCCATGTGTAGCATTTCATTAAAGAAAACTTTAAGGAAAGTTATACAAATTCAATAAAAAAGCCCTTCCGAAGAAGGGCTTGGGTTTACATATTTCTTCTGTACTGTCCACCCACTTCATAAAGCGCATGAGTGATTTGTCCTAAGGAACAATACTTCACCGTTTCCATTAATTCTGCAAAGAGATTACCATTGTTGATGGCCACATCTTTGAGTCGTGCAATCATCTCTCCCTGCTTATCTGCATTGCGTTTCCAGAATGCATGCAGGTTTTGGATTTGTTGTTCCTTTTCTTCTTTGGTTGAACGAATGACTTCGTTAGGTACTGTAGTGGGACTACCATTCTTACCCAGGAAAGTATTCACGCCCACAATTGGTAATTCACCGGTATGTTTTAAATGTTCGTAGTGCAAACTTTCTTCCTGAATCTTGTTACGCTGGTACATACGTTCCATCGCACCCAATACACCGCCACGTTCTGTGATACGATCAAATTCAGCCAACACCGCTTCTTCTACCAGATCAGTCATCTCTTCAATCAGGAAGGAACCTTGAATAAAGTTTTCTGTTTTAGCAGAACCCAATTCTCTGTTGATGATGAGCTGAATGGCCATTGCCCTGCGCACACTTTCTTCTGTGGGTGTGGTGATAGCTTCATCATAAGCATTGGTGTGTAGCGAATTACAGTTATCGTAAATCGCATACAATGCCTGTAGCGTAGTACGGATATCGTTGAAATCAATTTCCTGTGCATGCAAAGAACGACCTGATGTTTGAATATGGTATTTCAACATCTGGCTGCGCTGATTGGCCTTATACTTATGCTTCATGGCTTTGGCCCAGATGCGTCTGGCCACGCGACCAATCACACTATACTCGGGATCCATACCATTGCTGAAGAAGAATGAGAGATTGGGTGCAAAATCATCGATCTGCATACCACGGCTCAAATAATATTCTACATAGGTGAAGCCATTGGCCAGCGTGAAAGCCAACTGTGTAATCGGATTGGCACCTGCTTCTGCAATATGATAGCCGCTGATAGACACACTGTAGAAATTGCGCACTTTCTGTTCAATGAAATACTGCTGTACATCGCCCATTAGCTTCAATGCAAACTCAGTAGAGAAGATACAAGTATTCTGTGCCTGATCTTCTTTCAGGATATCAGCCTGTACAGTACCACGCACTGATTGCAATGCTGTTGCTTTGCACTGTGCGTATACATCTGCGGGCAATACTTCATCACCACTAATGCCTAATAAACGTAACCCAAGTCCGCTATTCCCTTCTGGCAAACGCTCTGGTGCAGAAGGATTGTAGTAAACAGGCTTGGGCAGGTGTTGATATTTTCTATTCGCGTAAGCTTCTACTTTATCCCACAGCTTATGTTCAGTGATATAGAACTCGCACTGCTGATCAATCGCTGCATTCATGAAGAATGCCAAGATAATGGGTGCAGGACCGTTGATCGTCATGCTCACAGAAGTCTTGGGATTACAGAGATCAAAACCACTATAGAGTTTCTTCGCATCATCTACTGTGGCAATACTTACACCACTGTTACCGATTTTACCGTAGATATCAGGACGATAATCCGGATCTTCTCCGTATAAAGTAACGCTGTCAAATGCAGTTGATAAGCGGTGAGCAGGCTGACCTAAGCTCACATAGTGAAAACGTTTATTGGTACGCTCAGGACCACCTTCGCCGGCAAACATGCGCGTAGGATCTTCTCCATCGCGCTTCAGCGGAAATACGCCAGCCGTATAAGGGAAACTACCAGGCAGGTTTTCCTGCAATTGCCAATGCAGGATATCGCCCCAGTCTTTGTACTTTGGCAATACCACTTTAGGAATTCTGGTGCCGCTTAGGGATGTGCTTGTCAAAGGCTGACGAATCACTTTATCCCGTACTTTGTATTCAAAGAAATCAGCCGCATACTGCGCTTGGATAGCAGGCCAATTTTCAATTAAGGCTTTGCATTCAGGATGTAATTGCTGCTCGTATTGTTTTTTCAGTTCCTGCAGTTCAGGAATATTGCTGAGTGATTTTTCACCGATTACTGCAGTGATATGTCCCAGCTTAGATGCAATTGCAGATTGTTCTTTCGCCCAGTTATCGTAATTACGGTTATTGTCAGCAATCTCTGAAAGGTAACGTACACGTGCAGGTGGAATCACAGCCTGACTTACTTTGGCTGTTACCGAAAAACGAGACTCACCAAAATTCACACCTGTCTTCTCGGTAATCTTTTGCAACAGTAAAGTGAAGAGATGATTCACCCCATCATCATTGAACTTGCTGGCCATGGTACCCATGATGGGCAGTTCTTCATCCTTGGCTGTCCACAAACCATGGTTGCGCTTGTATTGCTTGCGCACATCGGCCAATGCATCCAATGCACCGGCTTTATCGAACTTGTTGATGCAGACCAAATCTGCATAATCCAACATATTAATCTTCTCCAACTGCGATGCTGCACCATATTCCGGCGTCATCACATACATGCTCACATCACAAAACTCCAAAATAGATGCATCACTCTGACCTACACCGGCACTTTCTAAAATGATGAAATCAAAGCCGGCGGCTTTACAGATATCCAATGCTTCCAGCACATGCGCACTCAAAGCAGTATTGTCATCGCGCGTAGCGAGAGAACGCATATAAGCTCTGGGATGTGCGATGGCATTCATACGGATACGATCACCCAACAAAGCACCGCCTGTTTTTTTCTTGGATGGATCTACCGAAACAACCGCAATGGTTTTATCCTGAAAATTCTGGAGATAGCGACGAACGATTTCATCCGTAACTGAAGATTTACCTGCGCCGCCCGTACCCGTAATACCCAGCACAGGAATTTTGGCCTGCACTTTCTCTGCACCCAAACCATTTTCTGCATTGGTGATGAGTCGGGCTACTTTGCGCACGTCTTTCACTTCACCCAAACCCATGGGCACTGCATAATTACCCTGACCGTTCAGTTGAAAATCGCACTGACGAATCACGTCTTCAATCATGCCTTCCAAACCCATCTGACGGCCATCATCAGGCGAATAGATTCTGGTGATACCATATTTGTGCAGCTCACGAATTTCTTCCGGCAGAATGGTGCCACCGCCGCCGCCGAAGATTTTGATATGACCGCAGCCATTCTCTTCCAGCAGGTCTTTCATGTATTTGAAAAACTCCACGTGTCCGCCCTGATAAGAAGTGATAGCAATACCCTGCACATCTTCTTCAATCGCTGCTTCTACAATTTCTTTCACACTGCGGTTATGCCCCAGGTGAATGATTTCAGCACCCTTGCTCTGCATGATGCGGCGCATGATATTGATGGCAGCATCGTGCCCATCAAACAAACTTGCCGCGGTAACAATTCTGACCTTATTATTCGGAGTGTATGCCATAGCACAAAATTGGCTGCAAAATTACTGTTTTACATACAAAAGTTAACATTCGTTAGTTTGGCTCGTGATGGCCTATTAATCAGTACCTTACGCAAAAAGCAAGCATGTCATTTCTGGTAGAAACACAGGGCGAGGGTGCCACACAAAGTATCCTGCTCAAGGATAGTAGCAACGGTTGCGCTGCCACCGTCTTTTGTTTTGGCGCTTTATTGAACGCATTTAGCCTGCCCACTGTGAATGGCAGAATCAATTTTGTGGATGGCTTTGCCGATGCAGCAGATGCTATCGTGAATATTACCAATGGCTTTAAAAGTGCCAAGATCAACCCCTATGTCTGTCGTTTACAACATGGGCAATATCAGATTGATCAAGACATCTATCAGGTGAGCAAATTTTTTCTGCCGCCGCATGCCATTCACGGATTGGTGTATGATGCAGTATACGATGTGCTTGAATTGCATGCAGATACACACCATGCAGTAGTGAGGTTACAATACATTTATAAGCAGGAAGACGCAGGCTATCCTTTCGAATACAGTATTGAAGTACGCTGGCAATTGTCTGCCCATGCGCAACTCTCTGTAACAACTACTGTTCAGAACTTATCAGACCGAGCTATCCCAATGACCGATGGCTGGCATCCATATTTTACATTGGGCGATACCAATATTGATGATTGCACTCTTCGATTTGATAGCGATGCACAAGTTCAGTTTGATGACACACTTATACCTACAGGAAAGCTTATCAACGATACACGTTTTACTACAGCGCAGCAATTGAAAGGCATTGTACTTGATAATTGCTTCGTGCTCAATCAACCAGGCCATAGTGCCTGTATCTTGGAAAACCAGCAGTATCGGCTAACCGTACAACCTGGTGCACATTATCCTTATCTCCAGGTTTATACACCAGATCACCGAAAGAGTATTGCTATTGAAAATCTAAGCGCAGCACCCGATGCATTTAACAACGGGATGGGACTGATCATACTGGAGCCAAAAGAACATCGCTCATTTACCACTGGTTATCACCTCCAGATATTGTAACTTCCGCTACCTTAAAACACTTGCCATGGCTCAAAACGCTTCTCGTCGTCAGCTACTGAAAACATTTAGTCTGGCTGCCGGTGCTTTTGTATTTGATTGGAAAGCATTTGCTGCAGAACACGACTTACCCCAAGACCTTGACCACAACCCTTTACACAAACCCTTGGCCAAGCCTGTTACGGCAATCACTTTGGGTGCAGGTAACCGAGGAAATGTGTATGGCAATTTTGCCGCAGCCAATGGAGATCAGTTAGACATTATCGGCGTTGCAGAACCTATTGCCATCCGTAATGAACGCTATGCGCAGAAGCATAATATTCCAAAAGAAAACCGCTTCACTACTTGGGAGCAAGTATTTGAAAGACCCAAGTTTGCTGATGCCATCATCATTACTACGCCAGATGATTTGCATTATGACCCTTGCATGAAGGCATTGGCTATGGGTTATGATGTGTTGCTGGAAAAACCCATCGCCCCAACAGAAAAAGAATGTCGTGATATTCTTGCATTGGCTAAGAAAACCAATCGTATTGTCGCAGTATGCCATGTGTTGCGCTACGCGCCTTATTTCCAGGAACTGAAAGCTTTGATGGATAGCGGCAAGCTAGGTCGTATCATGAGTGTACAACATTTGGAGCCTATTGGTCATGTACACATGAGTCATTCTTATGTACGCGGCAATTGGCACAACAGTAAAAAAACAACACCAATTATTCTTGCGAAAAGTTGTCATGATCTCGATATTCTGCGCTGGATGATTGGCAAGCAAACGCAGCAAATACAAGCGTTTGGTAACCTGAATTGGTTCAAGAAAGAAAATGCACCCAAGGGCAGCACAGCAAGATGCATCGATGGTTGTGCTGTAGAAGCAAGCTGTCCTTACTCTGCATTGAAGATTTATCAGCGCAATCGTTCCTGGTTGCATGTATTTGATTTGCCAGAAGACAAAACACTGTGGACAGATGCCATCAACAAAGCATTACGTGAAACCAATTATGGCAGATGTGTATATCAAATGGATAATGACCAACCAGATCACTACACCACTAATATTCGTTTCGCCGACGATATCACTGCCTCCTTCTCCATGGAAGCATGTACATCCTATGAAGGCCGCAGAACCCGTGTGATGGGCAGTTTAGGCGATGTGGTGGGTGATATGAACAGCTTTATCTATACTGATTTTGCGACCGGCAAAACCACCCAGTGGGAATCCAAATCAGACGGACATGGTGGTGGCGACTGGCGACTGGCCAAAGACTGGGTACAAGCGGTGGCACAACAAAATCCTTCACTGCTCAGCTCAACCATTGACGCATCTATTGAAAGTCATGTAATGGGCTTTGCAGCGGAAAAAAGTCGATTGAACAGTACAGTAGAAAAGATTCAATTATAAAAAGAAACACCGGCTAAGCCGGTGTTCTTGTTTACGCACCTTTCGGTGGTGAAGGCATGCGTTTACAAAGCACTGATCTATTAAGCAAGATCCTTTGCATCATTAGTTTCCTTGTTTTGAAAATAAAGTAGTGCTGTAATCAAGAAAGCGCTTAAATAATCCACTTTGCTCTGAAAAAAAGGCAGATCGAACTGTTCTGATAACTCTCGAAGAACAGACATAAAACCCACACCTGCGAAGAAATAAATCAGAAATTGTTTCATATTGCTTCGTTTCAAAATATTATTAGTCAATAAGCCCATAAAGCGGCATATCGCTGACTTTATCATCAGATCAGGCCAAACCTGCTTCCAAAAGGGGCGTAATTGATTTCAGTGGGGATGTACACTTTGCCAATTGGCAACATCATGATGCGAATGCTAAATAAGCAATCAAAATTTTGAACAACAAAAAAAAGAGATATTGAAATATCTCTTTTAAGAATATAGCTCAACTATTGGTTGATAGCTTTCTGGAAAAATAATAGCATTTTTTGCAGATACAAAGTGAGCTAACAATAACTAAAATAGCTAAAGTCTAGCTCCTTCTGCAAGGCTTTAAAGCAATAATGTGATACTTATAAATCCACCACCGCAATCATACTGATCTCCACGTTCACATTACGGGGCAGGGTTTTCACCGCTACGGTTTCTCTCGCAGGATAATCGCCATTAAAGTATTGACCATACACTTCATTCACCTGTGCAAACAGACCCATATCACTCAGGAAAATACTGGTCTTTACCACATGTTCAAACGTGAGCTTGGCTTCAGATAAAACAGCCTGCAGGTTTTTCATCACCTGATGGGTTTCTTCCTGAATACTGCCCATTTTCAGTTCTCCGCTAGCGGGGTCAAAAGCCACCTGACCGCTAATGAACAACATACCGTTGGCTTTTACTGCCTGACTATAAGGACCAATTGGTGCGGGCGCCTGCGCTGTTTGAATGATTTGCTTGGACATGATCATGAATTGAAGCAGCAAATTGCAGCAATTCCATGATTCAACCAATACATTTGCAGCAGAAACAGCATTATGGTTATTCAGGTAAGAGCAAATACCCTTCAGCAGGAAATCTGGCAAAGCAAAAACTTTGCAGGATCACATAGCACTGCTTTTTTGCCGCAATGCATGGGCGGTGATATATGCTTCGATCTTTTATACGAAGATGCACCACTGGTATTGCCTACAAATATCCCTGTATTTGTACATGCACCCTTAACCGGATTAACTGAACTGCCGGCAAACTGTCACCGCATCATTGCCTGGCCGGGATTTTTAGATAGACCGGTAATGGAAATTGCTTTTTCAACTGATGCAGCCGAAACTGAGAAAGCAAAGCAAGCGCTAAACCAATTGGGCATTGCTTTTGCAGCTGTGCCAGATCAACCCGGATTAATTGCCGCACGCGTCATCGCGATGATTATTAATGAAGCATATTTTGCGCTCGGTGATGCCATTAGCACACCAGCAGAAATAGATACAGCAATGAAGCTAGGCACCAATTATCCCTACGGGCCATTTGAGTGGGGCGAGAAAATTGGCTTGTTTCAGGTATACCAGTTATTGGACAAATTAGCTGAAGACAATAGCCGATACGCAGCTGCACCTGCTTTAAAACAAGCATTACTACCACAATACTAATGGCCATTCTCCTGCATATTGATACCGCTACTGAGTTTGCTGTTGTTGGCTTCAGCAAGGATGGAGAAGTATTGGCTGAACAACAAAATCTGGAACAGCAGCAACATGCTGCTTTTCTGCAACCAGCTATCCAAGCTTTATCAAAAAAGCTAGGCTTACCGCTTCAGCAGATCGATGCTGTTGTTGTAAGCAATGGTCCCGGCAGTTATACCGGCTTACGTGTAGGTTTAGCTTCTGCGAAAGGCATTTGCTTTGCTTTGCAGAAACCATTGATTACTTTGAACACCCTTCAAATTATGGCACATGCAGCGCGTAAAGCTTTTCCGAAAGCCCGCCTGTTTTGTCCCATGATTGATGCCAGACGAATGGAAGTATTTACGGCTGTGTATAATCAAGCACTACATGCTGTGATGCCCACTCAAGCCATGATTCTGGAAACAGACATTTTCATGGATAGACTGGCAAAAGAGACAATGGTTTTTACAGGGTCAGGCCAAGAGAAATTTCATCAAATCTGCACCCATCCCAACGCACAATTCGCCTCATTACGCCATGCTGTAGCCGATATGTGCCCACTTGGAGAACAAGCATTTGTAAATCAACAGTTTGCAGATCTGGCATATTCTGAGCCATTTTACAGCAAAGCTTTTTACAGCGCGCCGCCGAAAAAATAATCTGCTTAGCAAGCAAGTTTTATCAGTCAATACATAATAAATATGTCTAATTTTATAGCACCAAGCTATAATGCCCGGCTTACCCCCTAAAATATCCGCGGTATGACACAGTCTATGTTATCAGTTTCTTTGTTGAACGGAAAAGCACCCATCAAGATTGATTTCTTACACACGAAGAAAGCTGCACTGATTTTGCGAGCCATCAACCATAAGTTACGTCAGCAAATGTTGAAGTTGATTGACGAAAATAAAAAGATGACCGTTACGGAGATCTACATCAAACTCAGACTAGAACAATCTGTTGCATCGCAACATTTGGCCATATTGAGAAGAGCAGGAATCGTTGCTACACAACGAGAAGGTAAATTCATCTATTATGCGGTGAATTACAACAGGCTGACAGAAGTGATCCGCTTTGTAGAAGAATTGGTTGGCTGATTGTCGAATTCAGCAAAATAAGCCTGACATACTAACCGACAGACCGTTTCGGCCTGATCCTTGCCAGTATATTTGTAAAAACAAGTTCCATGTATATAGAACAACTCTACACAGGTTGTATCAGTGAAGCTGCATACTATATCGAAAGTGATGGTGTAGCAGCAGTGATTGACCCGCTTCGCGATATTGATGCATATCTGGAACTCGCATCCAAAAGAAACGCCCGTATCCAATATATTTTTGAAACGCATTTTCATGCAGACTTTGTAAGTGGGCATTTAGACCTTGCGGCTGCAACTGGTGCCACTATTGTATACGGACCAAACACTGTTACAGAATTCCCAGTGCATGTAGCCAAGGATGGCGAAAGTTTTCAAATAGGTAAACTCCGCATAGACGTGCTGCATACACCCGGCCATACTTTAGAAAGTTCTTGTTATTTACTGCATGATGAAGCAGGTAAAGCACATGCCATCTTCACCGGTGATACTTTGTTTGTAGGCGATGTAGGCCGACCAGATTTAGCACAAAAAGGTGCTGAGCTAACAATGGAAGACCTTGCAGGTATGTTGTATGAAAGCTTGCAGCAAAAAATCATGCCATTGGCTGATGAAGTAATTTTATATCCAGCACATGGTGCAGGCAGTAGCTGTGGTAAGAATCTCGGACCTGAAACGTATAGCACGATTGGTGCACAAAAGCAAAGCAATTATGCATTGCAACCACAGAGTAAGGAAGATTTTGTAAAAGCTGTAACAGAAGGATTAGCAGCACCACCGCAATACTTCCCTATCAATGCAGCTATCAATAAACAAGGCTATAGCAGTTTGAGCAGTGTGCTGGAAAAAGGATTACAAGCTTTGGATATTCCAGGATTTAAGCTGGCAGCGAAACAAAGCAATACCTTCATTCTAGATACCAGACATGCAACTGCGTTTACACAAGGCTTTATTCCAGGTAGTATCAGCATTGGTTTGGAGGGTCGCTTTGCAGAATGGGCAGGCAGCTTACTGCCATTCGATCAAAACATCATCTTAGTAACAGAACCCGGTAAAGAGAAAGAAAGCATTATTCGCTTGGCTCGCGTGGGTTTTGAAAAAATCATCGGCTATCTTGATGGTGGTTATGAAGCATGGGTAAATGCTGGTGAGCGAATTGATATGATTGTAGATGTGGAAGCAGATGAGTTGGCGATGGACCTACCTTTTGATGAAAACCTCGTTGTGGTAGACGTAAGAAAAGAAACAGAATTTGGCAACGGCCACGTAAAAGATGCAGTGAATATTCCATTGAATGATATGATGGATCCCGGCAGCATGGCCAATTTGGAAGAACACCACAATATTTATGTGCATTGTGCTGGCGGTTATCGTTCTGTGATTGCTGCTTCACTCATTAAGCGTCAGGGCATTCACAACCTACGCAATGTCTTGGGTGGCTGGAATAAGATTAAAGAACAAGGTGATAAAATACCAACAGCAACTTCTGCTGAAGTATTGAACTAAGAAAAAATCCCCGCAGCATTGCGGGGATTTTTTTATTTAATCGATCACCAAATGTTTATACTTCTCTGCATCGAAGGGAAACTTCCATCGGCGATGGCTCCACAAATAATTATCGGGACGTTTTTTGATACATTCTTCGGTGAAGTTGATCAATGCTTTGGTAATATACCCATCCGGTGTTTCTCTAGGCTCCATCGTCAAGAGACTTAAATCGATCTGATAATAGCCACGCTTTACCTTATAAATATCTGCCATTACAATAGCCGTATTCATATTCTTGGCACCCTTCTCAGGGCCTTTCACAAAAGCAGTCATTCGACCAAAGAATTTTGTCCAGAATGCATTCATGGGGCTGCCAGGACTTTGATCAGCCACCAAACCCAATGAATATTGTCCGCGTGCATATTGATGGAACTGGGTTCTGAATTCTGTTGCGGGAATTAAGACTGTACCGAATTTGCTTCGCAGGTCCCACATGATGCGACTAAACGCCTTGCTGCTGATGGGCGTAAACACTCCCAACCAACGATAAGGTGTATTGGCAGCAATACCAAGATTCAAAAACTCCCAGTTAAAAAAGTGCGCTGAATGCACTTGAATACTTTTACCAGTGGCATACACTTCATCAAGGACCTCACGATTCACCTGCAATCTCTTTCGAAACTCTTTCTCAGAGATAGACACCAACTTGATGGTTTCAATAAAAGTGTCAACAAAATTTCGATAGAATGCTTTTGCAATAGCCGTTCGCTCAGCGACTGATTTTTCTGGAAATGCCACAGCGATATTATCAAACACCACTTTCTTACGATAGCCGATCACATAATAGATCAGGAGATAAATGCCATCACTCAATAGATACATCAACCACCAAGGCAGTAATGACAACAAATAGAAAAGTGAAAAAACTAAGTAATACATGGAATGTCTTAAGGGGTAAAGATAATCAACCTGCTCACTACAGAATGATGTTCTGCAGCAAAGCGGTTTTACCGGGATAATCGGTATTATAATGCAGACCTCTGCTTTCCTTGCGGAACTGCGCACCTTTTACGATGAGATAACCAACAGAAATCAGGTTGCGCAGCTCACACAATTGTGGCGACACTTTGGTGGAACGATACAATTGCTCTGTTTCAGCGAAAAGGAGATCTAAACGCTTCATAGCCCTGTCCAAACGCACATCAGTTCTTACGATACCTACATAATCACTCATGATCTGCTGTAGTTCTTTCAAACTCTGGGTAATCAGGATCATTTCCTTGGGATCAGAAGTGCCCTTGGCATCCCAATCTGGTATCTCATTGGCAGGAGGCATAGCGATATTTTCTTCTGCCGCACAAACCACATCCAAATAAGCGCGGTGTGCAAACACCATGGCTTCTAACAAAGAATTACTTGCCAAACGATTGGCCCCATGCAAACCTGTACTAGCACATTCGCCGCAAGCATACAATCTGCGAATAGAGCTTCTGCCCCATTCATCTGTTTTGATACCACCACAACTATAATGCGCTGCAGGCGCAACGGGAATCATTTGCTTGGTGACATCAATACCAATGCTGAGGCATTTTTCATAAATATTCGGGAAGTGGTGAATGAATGCATCCTTATCCATGTGTCGGCAGTCCAGATACACATGCTCCGTACCTGCACGCTTCATTTCATTATCGATGGCACGTGCAACAATATCACGAGGTGCCAAATCTTTTCTTGCATCGTAGCGCTCCATGAAGGCTTCGCCATCTTTATTACGCAAAATACCACCATCACCTCTCACTGCTTCAGTGATTAAGAATGAAGGCGATTGTCCCGGCTCATACAAAGCCGTAGGGTGAAACTGAATAAACTCCATGTTTTCAATTCTGCCCTTGGCACGGTAGACCATCGCAATACCATCACCAGTTGCAATGCGCGGATTAGTGGTAGTTCTGTATGCTTGTCCGCAACCACCTGTTGCCAACAAGGTGAATGCTGCAGTAATTTTTTCAATCTGATTCGTTTGCAAATTCAATACATAGACACCATAACAGGTAATATCATTGGTGGACTTGGTAACCAGAAAACCCAAGTGGTGTTGGGTAATGATATCAATCACAAAGCAATGATGGATGAAGCGAATATTTTTTTGTTGCTGTGCCTGCTCCAATAAAGCTCGCTCCATTTCTTTACCGGTAACATCTTTGTGGTGCAGGATACGATGCGCACTATGTCCGCCCTCTTTACCCAAAGCATAATCACCGTCAGCATCTTTATCAAACTGTGCACCGTATTCAATTAGTTCGCGAATGCGCTCAGGACCTTCTTTCACCACTAGTTCAACAATGGCTGTATTGCACAAGCCATCACCTGCGGTTAAAGTATCATCAATATGTTTTTGAAAACTATCGTTGGCTGCATCCCACACACCTGCAATACCACCCTGTGCATATTTGGTATTGGTTTCGTCCGCAATGGTCTTGGTAATAACGGTGATTTCTTTATCAGGAAATCGTTGTGCCATTTTCAGGGCATAGGTAAGTCCTGCAATACCAGAACCGATGACTAAGAAATCCGTTTGCATACGCGTTTATTCAATTAGGCAGGTTCTACCCAAGCGCCGTTGTCTTTCAGCAGCTGGATTAATTCATCCACAGCCACATCGCTATCTACGCTGCGTTTCACCACTTCCTTGCCTTTGTATAAAGTAATCTTACCAACGCCGCTGCCCACATAACCAAAGTCGGCATCAGCCATTTCACCGGGACCATTCACAATACAACCCATGATGGCGATTTTTACGCCCTTGAGGTGATTGGTGACCGCACGAATCTTGGCAGTAGTCTCTTGTAAATCAAACAATGTTCTGCCGCATGATGGGCAGGAAATATATTCTGTCTTGGAAATTCTTGTTCTTGTTGCCTGCAGAATACCAAAAGCCGTTGTATTAATAAATGCTTCTGGTGTTTGGTTCTGTACATAGTTTCTGCCAGATGCATTCAGCTCAGTTGCTGCCGTATAGGACTCTTTTGTCATACCAAAGCAAACACCATCACCAAAGCCATCCAGCAACAATGCCCCGGCTTCTGTTGCATAATGAATCAGGTGTTCATCAGCCGTACGCCAGTTACTATCATTCACAAAAACAACCGGATTGCCAATCTTTCTGGTAGTCAATTCTACCATCATTCTACGGATAGCGGGCATAGCATGTGCATTCTTGCTGCTCAAGCAAAGTACAACCGTTTCATTTAGTCTGCCGGCATCCTGAATTACATCCAAATCAGTAAAATCATTCACACTGGTTTCATCACTAAAACAATCTACCATCACAAAATTGATACGATCACTAATTTGTTCTGCTTCCGCAAAACCCTTTGCATCAAAAATGGGAAAGCAAGATGTTTTATCAGTTGCTGCTTCCCAATAATTAGGCCATGTAATAATCTTCAGCGTACCGGGCAATGCAAATTCAGGTAATGCTTTGCCGGTAAACACATAATCTGCTGCAGCATCACTGATGCTCCACTTATCAGTAGCTGCATCATACTGATAGCCTACAGATTGCAGATCTTGTGGCTCCAGATTGTCAATACGACTCATATCTGCTATTACCACCGGTACTTGTGTACCGCCGATATTTTCGATAGCGATACTTTGTCTGCGCTTGTATTGGAAAGGAGAATAATTCAATTGCTCAATGGCAGGAATGGACAGATGCTCATGACGGTTAGTATAGCGCTTCACCAGATCGCGGCATACGGGAATTTCAAACTCAGGATCTTCTGTCAACGATACACGAACCGTATCAC
The DNA here is from genome assembly GCA_019745155.1 of Chitinophagaceae bacterium. Taxonomy (GTDB): domain Bacteria; phylum Bacteroidota; class Bacteroidia; order Chitinophagales; family Chitinophagaceae; genus JAFLBI01. The sequence goes on from JAIETM010000003.1 coordinate 81,400, forward strand.
CAATACCATCTTCCAATAAAGTACCAATACCTGCAGCACTTTTGATACGGCCATCTTCTCCATCGCCTGCTTCGGTAACACCGAGGTGTAAAGGATAGCACTCACCAAATTCCTGATCCATGGTTTGAATCAGCAAACGGTAAGCTTGTACCATCACCTGTGGGTTGGATGCTTTCATGCTCAACACAATATTGTGAAAGCTTTCTGCGCGAGCAATGCGTAGAAACTCCATCGCACTTTCCACCATACCCATGGGCGTATCGCCATAACGACTCATGATACGATCACTAAGTGATCCATGGTTGGTACCAATGCGCATGGCAGTACCATGCTCTTTACAAATCTTTACCAGCGGAGTGAAACGCTCCACAATGCGTTCAATCTCTTCCTGATATTCAGCATCGGTATAATCAATGGTTTCAAACTTCTTTTTATCAACGTAATTGCCCGGGTTCACACGCACTTTCTCTACAATACGTGCGGCAATCTCAGCAGCATTGGGCGTGAAATGGATATCAGCCACCAGCGGCGTGCTATAACCACGCTTGCGCAATTCATCTTTGATATTCTGCAGATTCTCCGCTTCTTTCTTGGAAGGTGCTGTAATACGCACCAGTTCAGCGCCGGCTTCAATACAACGAATGGTTTGCTCCACAGTAGCCATGGTATCCATGGTATCGGTGGTGGTCATGGTTTGCACACGAATGGGGTGACCATTACCCAGTAATACATCACCAATCTTCACCTCACGGGTGATCAATCTTTTGTATTGCGTCAGTGAATGACAATAAGCCTGCATAATCAGATTCTATTATCTACAGCCAAACAGCTGTAGGTGAGGATTGTTTGTTAGCGCTTGCCTTCCAGAAAACCCAACTGCTTCAGGATATCCATCAGTATTTGCTTACGCACTGTTTGCACATCCGTTCCAGCTTTGGCTTCTACCAGCAACACAAAGAAATAAGGGTGCTTGTTCTCTTCTATCCAACCCAGTATCCAGCCTTTCTGTTGATCTGTTCCGGGATTCGCCCAACCAGTTTTGTAAGCGAGTGTATAATTTGAATTCGCTTCCTGCAGCATCACGTTGCGCACAATTTCCTGGGTACGCTTTTGGAAAGGCAATTCACCGAAGTACAATCGTTTCACCAAACCTAGTTGTTCATCAGGGCGCACTTTAAGGCTACCATCTAACCAAAACTGATCAATCTCTTTACCAATCACATGATTACCATATTTCAGGCTATCCAACCAACGCTGCATGGTATCTCTACCAATACGTCGTGCCACTTCCTGATAATAAGGCACAGCAGAAGCTTTGAATGCTTCTTCCATGGTGAGGTCTTTGTTCCATGCATGCATGGTATCGCCGGCAGGACCAGTCCTCACCACACCATCCCAGCGAATCACCATTTTTTCATTTTCAATCACGCCTGTTTCCAGACCAATGAGTGAATTCACGATTTTAAAAGTAGAAGCCGGTGTATAAGCAGAGTCTTTGTACTTGGGCAATGCGTAGATAGTGAACTGACCCAAGCTATTATCAAACAAAGCGAATGTGCCTGTTACGTTTTGCTTATCGAAATGTGTTTTCAGGCTTTCGTCTACTGTCACATTATTGGGACTACAAGTTGAAAACGTCAACGCCAATCCCAATAACCATCCTGCTGTCTGCTTCGTCCAATTCATACAATCAATTATTTAATAACGCCCAGTTGTTTACCTACTTTGGTGAATGCCGCAATGGCTTTGTCCAGATGCGCCTGCTCATGTGCTGCACTCAGCTGTACACGAATACGTGCTTGCCCCTTTGGCACCACAGGGAAGAAGAAACCAATTACATACACACCTTCTTCCAGCAAAGCAGCTGCAAATTGCTGTGCAATGACTGCATCATAGAGCATGATGGGCACGATAGGATGCTCGCCAGGCTTGATATCAAAGCCTGCTTCCGTCATCTTAGTGCGGAAGTATTTGGTATTGAATTCCAGTTTATCACGTAATGCTGTTGTTTCAGTCAGCATATCCAACACTGCAATAGAAGCCCCTACAATGCTGGGTGCTACGGTATTAGAGAAGAGATACGGACGTGAACGCTGGCGCAGCATTTCAATGATTTCTTTTCTGCCTGATGTGAAACCACCTGATGCACCGCCCAGCGCTTTACCTAATGTACCAGTGATAATATCAATTCTACCCATCACACCGCGGTGCTCGTGAGTACCGCGACCAGTCTTGCCCAAAAATCCAGATGAATGACATTCATCAATCATCACAATGGCATCGTATTTATCGGCGAGATCGCAGATTTTATCCAATTGTGCGATGGTACCATCCATGCTGAATGAGCCATCTGTAACGATGATACGGCTTCTGCAGCCAGCACTTTCTTTCAGCTTGGCTTCCAGATCTTCCATATTGTTGTGCTCATAGCGGAAACGCTGTGCTTTACACAAACGCACGCCATCTATAATAGAAGCATGATTCAATGCATCAGAAATGATGGCATCTTCTTCATTGAACAATGGCTCAAATACACCGCCATTGGCATCAAAAGCCGCAGCATATAAGATGGTATCTTCTGTACCCAGAAACTGGGCAATCTTTTGTTCGAGTTCTTTATGAATATCCTGCGTACCACAGATAAAACGCACACTGCTCATACCATAACCATGGGTATCGATGGCTTTGTGGGCAGCTTCAATAACCTTGGGGTGAGAGGATAAGCCGAGATAATTGTTGGCACAAAAATTCAGCACCTGCTTACCGTTAACCGTGATTTCTGGTCCCTGCTCACTGGTAATGATGCGCTCTCTTTTCAGCAATCCGGCCGCTTCTATTTCCTTCAATTCCGTTGCGATACGTGCTACAAATTGTTCGTTCATATTGCAAACTTTAGGCTGCAAAGGTAAGGAGCAGGACGGGAAGCCCCGAACGGAATCAGGAACAATGCAATTAATTGATTGTTAAGTGATTAGCTGATAACAAACCGGTACCCAACACCCTTGATGGTGAGTATCTCTACGGCGGTGTCTTCTTTGAGGTAGCCGCGCAGTTTGGTGATATAAACATCCAGGTTGCGGCTATTGAAGAAGGAATCATTGCCCCAGATATGGTTGAGGAGTTCTCGGCGGTCGATGACATCATTGCGATGCAGCCAGAGATACTTGAGCAGTTCTGCTTCACGATAAGACAGTTTTTTCTCCTGGCTGCCGATGGCGAGCACTTGTCGGTTAAGGTAAAACTGATAGCGACCAATAGCCAAGCTATCACCGCTAATGTTGATTTGAGTTGCCTGCTTTACACGAAGTGCATTTTCAATACGAACGATCAGTTCTTCCATGCTGAAAGGCTTGCGGATATAATCGTTACCACCCAGCTTGAAACCACGCACCACATCTTCTGTTTGTGTTTTAGCAGTTAAGAAGATGATGGGCATATCCTCATTCAGCTTGCGGATATCTTCTGCTAGCTCAAATCCATTGCGATTGGGCAGCATCACATCCAGTATACAGATATCGGGTTGGGCGTCTTCAAATAGACGCACCACATTGGCACCATCGGTTTCCATCACCACCTCAAAGCCACGGCTCTCCAAGGTTTCTTTCACGATTTTGCCGAGAAAGACTTCATCCTCTACATATAGTACTTTGATGCTCATGCAATCGGTAATTGAACGGTGAATACACTACCCTTGGGCTGATTATCGGTAACAGTAATTTGTCCGCCATGCTGTTGCACAATATGGGCTACATAACTCAATCCCAAACCATAGCCCTTGGCATTATGCCTGTCATTGCTCGGCACACGGAAGAATTTCTCAAACACTTTTTGCTGATACGCTTTTGGAATACCAATACCCTGATCAGCTATTTGTAAGTAGATCTGTGGTGATTTGCTAATGAGCTTAATCCTAATTATTGGTTTTCCTTCGCTATACTTCAGCGCATTATCCAGCAGGTTATACACCACACTAATCATGTGCATCCGATCTGCCTGAATGGTGAAGTACTGACCTTCTGTTTCCACCTGCACGGCAGCATGCACTTTATCAAACTGCAAGCGCATGGTTTGCACCACTTCCTGAATCAGTTGCTGCAGATCAAGCATTTCCAGCTGCATGTGCACTGCATCTTTTTCAAACATTGATAGCTTGAGTACCTTATCTACCAAGAGTCCCAACCTTTGTAATTCAGCACCGGAAATATCCAGATACTCTTTTGTTTTCTCGGGATTTTGAATCGCATTGAAATTGCGCAATGCCTCAATCGCCACATTTACCGTTGCAATAGGCGTTTTAAGCTCATGGGTGATATTACTGATGAATTCATTCTTGATATCAGCCAAACGTTGCTGCCTTCGTAAGTTCTGATACATGAATACGAATGCAGTGATCAATAAGACAATTAATGCCAGCGAACCAATAACCTGCCAACGCATTTGCTGCAAGAGATAGCTGCCCGTATCACTGAACACAGCTTGATACGAATAAGGTACTGTAAAGCCGGTGATCATGGCTGCAGTAATAAATCCGCTGAGTGTATCCCTTGGCTCGGTCATTAGGGGCAAACTGTCCCTTTGCCACTTCTTAAACACAATGGTATAGGGCAGTTTTGGGTGCTTCTCGGCCAATACTTTTCTAAAAGCACTATCCACCTGTGCCGGAGGAATAGAATCATTCAGTGTTTTATTATTCTTGAAGAGTGTAACAACCGGTTGATTAAATGGAGCCGTCTGAATACTTGCAGTTGGTGGTGTAACAATATGCAAAATGGTATCAGACTGTTTCTTCGATCCACTGTCTGTATGCTTCATCAAAAAAGACATGCGCATATTGCTCATAGCTTTTTTCAATAAACTATCTACCTGTCCAGAATTCGAACTTACTTGAAGCGTTGAACCTCCATTAAGGATGATTCGTTTGATACCACCACTTGTGTCAACGCTTACTTTAGTGCTGGTATCTCTTTGCTGGGCTTGACGGATGAATACTTCCATTAACTCAGGCGGAGGAACAGCTTTATCGCCTGCTTTAAATATATTGATGGCCTGTATTTGATCAGGAGAGATTTTATTCAATCTTTTAGCCAGTGCTGAAGCTACTTTACCGCTATCACGCTCCTCACTTACCCGCATTTCATACTTGAAATTCTTAGCAAAGGATTTTCTTGGCTTTACAGTAGAAATGATTTGTGCTACTTTATTGGTGTCAGTTGCAGTAAAAAGCAGGGTGTCTTGTAAAAAGCGATTACGCTGTAACTGAAAAAAACTGGTTCGGAAACTGGCATCGATACCCCGCTTCAGATTGGTGTACTCATCTGCATAGAGTTTACGCAGCCAGTATACCTGACCGAGCGCCACCAACAGAATTGTTAACAGCATGAGCAGTAATGAAATCCGTATTCGCTTCACAAAACAAATGTACAACCCTCTGGCAGCCAGCAATTCACCCTTAACCTTAATTAACCTCATTCCAACCCCCCTTAACCAAAGCCACGGGTAGATTTGCTGCATAAAAAAATTTGTATGAAAAGTGTATGGTTAATCGCTGGCGTATTGTTAAGCACCAGTTTATTTGCCCAACAAAAAGAGGGTACTATTATTTATGAGAGAAAACAGAATATGCATCGAAACGCAAGTGAGGAAATGAAGGCATTTATGCCTGAGTTCAGGACTACTAAGCAGATGCTGATTTTCAATGAAGTGAGTTCGATCTATAAAACTGTTCCGGAAGACGAAGCACCACAACCTTCAACTGGAGGTGGCGGTTTTGTTATGCGGATTGGTGGAGGAGGTAACGATGAAACCTATTTTCATTTTATCGAAGGGAAAAAACTTTCTTCCAGAGAAATACTAGGCGAGCAGTTCTTAATCACAGATTCTGTAAGAAAAGAGAAATGGAAACTTTCTGAAGAAACCAAAACCATTGCTGGTCATCTATGTAGAAAAGCAAGTTTACGTACCAAGATAGCTAACCCTACCATGCGTATGTCGATTGGCGGTGGTGCTCCCGCAGGAAATCAGCAAACACAAGCTCCTCAAGAAAAAGAAGTAGATGTGGTTGCTTGGTTCGCAGATGATATCCTTTCGCCTGCTGGTCCTGAAAATTATAATGGATTGCCGGGTGTGATTCTAGAATTAGATATTGACAATGGTGGAACAGTTTTCAGCGCTTTAGAAGTGCAAACTAAAGCAGATGCTAAAATGCTGAAAGAGCCTAAGAAAGGAAAGAAAGTAACACCTGATGGGTTTAGAAAAGCTTTAAACGACATTATGCAAAACATGGGGCCGGGCGGTATGCGCTTTGGCGGAGGTCGATAATTTTATCTAAATAAAAAGGCACTCAAATGAGTGCCTTTTTTATTACTTCTCTATACCGAGTAACTCTACTTCAAAAATCAGGGTAGCACCCGGACCAATCTTTTCTCCTGCTGCTCTATCACCGTAAGCCAGTTCTGATGGCAAATAAATCTTCCATTTGCTGCCCACTGTCATTTGCTGTAATGCCAATTGCCAACCACGAATCACATTACCTAAGGGGAAGCTGATAGGTTCACCTCTATCCACGGAACTATCGAATACAGTACCATCAATCAGTGTACCATGATAATGGCAACGAATGGTTGATTCCAAGCTTGGCTTGGTGGTATCAGTTCCTTTTTTAATCACTTCATACTGCCAACCTTCCGGCATGGTAATGACACCCTGACGCTTGGCATTATTCGCTAAGAACGCAGCACCGGCTGCTTTATTGGCCTTGACCTTAACTGCATTGTCTTTATTCATGTAGGTCTCCATGATATCATTCACAGACTCGGGCGCACACAGTGTAGGCTTCTTTTGCAAAACATCTGCAATTGCACGCTGTACCAATGATATATTCAGTGTAGAAAGTTTGGGCTGCTGTTGCAGGCTTTGTCCGATAGACAAACCCAATGCATACGCTGCACTATCATTTAAATTCTTCAAAACTGGGGCGGCAGGTTTTGCAACGGGCTTAGGTTTCACTACAGGCTTTTGTTGTGCAGCTACTTGTGCTACTGCAAACAAGCTAAGTGCCATCATAATTTGCTTCATATTCTTGTATTAGGGCTTCAAATGTAGGGCAAGCCAGATGAAATCAAGTGCTAAAATCAGTAAATACAGGAAAAGAAAATCCCAGCCTGGAAAGGCCGGGAGTAAACTGTATTAAAGAAAAACTAGTTGAGGGTTCTGAATGCGAAGCGGGGGCCGGCACTAGCAGTACCGCTCTTATTCAGGATAAATGTGAAGCCAAGGGTAAAATATCGTTGCAGTACATTGTAGCGTACATCTTCCACATAGTTCTGATTGGCGTTACGTGTGATGCCCACGTTCTGATTTAAGAGATCAAATGCACTCAGCTTTACTTCTGCACGCTTGTTCTTCAGGAAGCTCTTGGCTACTGAAGCTGTCCAATAAGGCACTTTGGTGTTGAAACCATCTGCACGTCCACTGTTCACTGTGTAAGTAAGATTATTGTTGAAGATTAAATTACCGGGCAGATAATTCACCATTTCAATCGTATACACTTGTTGTAAAAAACGATTATTTAGCTGTGGCTGTAGTGAATATGCTGCTTTGCTGATATTCAATCGGCCGGAGGCGAAAACATCAATCTTGTTTTCAAGAGAGAATGTCCAGCTGATATTCGGACTCACAGAGGTGTTCGCAATTTCATTACGCTGATTGTTGACAAAGGAAACATTGTTACTATGGTTTACGCCTACACCAATATCTACTCTTGACTTTAATTTCTTCAGATTAAACCCGCTATTCAGGTTGGCGAAAGCAAAGAATACACCATCTGCATTCACTGGTTTGCTAAAGCGACTACCATTTGCCTGAATCATATCCGAGTTCACAATCGCATTATTGGTCTTGTTTAAAGATGCCACCAAGAACAGATTACGACCTCTTGCGATATTCAGGTTGGTGAAAGAAGCAGTAAGGCTGTGAATATACGATCTACGCAAGTCGGGATTACCAGCAGATACATTCAATGGATCTGATACATCCGGTACAGGCTGCAATTGTGCTGTAGAGGGCTGTTGTGTGGATGTGTTGTAATTGATATTCACAGTAGCTTTTGAATTGAATGCATAGCGCATGTTTGCTGATGGAAGTATGTCAGCAAAATTTTGCTCAATATTGGTACCTGTTGTTTTATTCTCACTAATCAAGTTGGTCTGCTGAGCAGACGCAGCAATACCTGCATTCAGCTTTTTATAATTTGTACGTAAGCCTACCGTACCGCCTGCTACCGTATTACGATTAGCAAAAGCGTTTGATAAAATCAGGTTGTCTACATCATACTTACCGGTACCCGCATTGAAATCCCTGGTTTTTCTATCACTATTACCTGAACTCGTGTTGTAATAACCTGTCAGTTCCAGCAAAGAACGCTTACCCAATTGCTCAGTAAAGGTTGCAGAACTATTCAGCGAACGCGCAACAGCATCACGTGTAGCACGCTGGTTCAGAATAGAGTCTTTCACAGGAATACCAGCAGCATAGAAAGTATTTTTAGTATACAAACTACCTTCTAAAGCACTTTCATTATAGGCCATGTTCAATGTGGCAGAAAAAGTTCTTCCCTTTTTCTTGAATTTCTTTCTGTACAACATATTGTTACTGAAATTCATGGCCGCGGTCTGATTTCTATTATCAGAGAAACCATTATTGATCGGTTGACCATTCACGGCGTCTGAACGATAGGTATTTAAAGTTTGCGTATTCCCTTGCTGAAAAGTGAGCTGAGGAACAACACGCAGCGAATTGGCGCTATCAAATTGATGATCAATCGTCATACCAAAGCGCTGTTGCTGCGCATCTCGATTCGTAATGGCACTCGATTGATAATTGAAATTATTTCCCGGGAATAAATTCTGTCGATTGGTATTGCGTTCTGTGAGTAGTCTTGTATCACTGATCAACGCATTACCATTCACATCGGTTTTCTTATTCCATTTATCGTTGAAGTTCAAACCGCCAGCATAAGTATTCGCGACACCCTGTTGGTTTTGTCCCATACCTGTAACAGGCAAGCCATAATCCTCGCCAGCACCGATACGGATGGAGATACCACCGCCACCGCTACGCATGCCGCGCTGTAATTCGCCATTGAAATTCAGAATATCACTCAACGAAAAACCTTGACGATTGGTATTATTCGCCATACCCAGAAAAGACAATTGCTTATCTCCATTAAATCGGTTTACGTTAGCCTGTGCATCAAACCTGCTTTCTGTTCCGCCAGCTGCAGTTACCCTACCAAAAGTAGCTTTATTCTTATCCTTCTTCAATTTCAGGTTGATGGCTTTTTCACTTTGCCCATCATCCATACCCGTAAACTGCGAACGATCTGATTTACGATCAAAGACCTGCACCTTATCTACCCAATCTGCGTTTAGATTTTTAGTAGCAAGTTTAGGATCTCCTGTAAAAAACTCTTTGCCATTCACCAATACACTACGCACTTGCTGACCATTGACACGCACGGTACCATCTCTGTCAACTGTAACGCCTGGCAATCGCTTCAACATATCTTCCACAACAGCGTTGGGCTGTGTTTTGAAATTCTCAGTATTGAACTCAAGTGTATCATTCTTCATCTCCACAGGTGGTCTGCGTGCGTTAACCGTTACGCTGCTCATACTGGCCAGATCACTCACAACCACATTACCAACTTGCAGATGCTCGCCCTGCTTCAATTCTACAGGTAACCAAACAGGCAGATAACCAACATACGAAGTGGACAGCAGGTATTTACCCGGCTTGGGGATTTCACGAATGACAAACTTACCTGTTGAGTCTGCTCTGGAAAATGCCACAAGAGTAGAATCCTTATGATCCACCAGCGAAACTGTGGTATAGGCCAAGCCCTTTTTCAGCACCGTATCATAAACCCTGCCTGATACAGCAGGTTGCTGAGCCTGAATAGCAAAGGAGATAGACAAGAAGAAAAGAATGGTATAAACTGCTCGCATAAAATTGATTTCGGCACAAATCTATTATGCAGAAGTCTGGCAAGCGGTTAACCAAGTTGTCGGAAAAGTTAATCTAGGTTAATCTGGTATGAGCGGTAATTAAGCCGGATTCAATAAACGAGAAACAGCTTGTTCGGCCTGCTCGAAGCCAAAGCCATTCAATACCTGCTGCATCATAGTAGCAATTTCAGCATTACAGAGATTGCCTATGCTGCCTTCATGTGTGGTAGGTGCAGGCGCGTCGGGCATGTTGAAACTGCCATCTTCTACCTGCTTACCGATGATTTTATAGGCATCGCGGAAAGGTGTGCCCTGTTTCACTAATTCATTCACAGCATCTACAGTAAAGAGGTATTTGAATTTTTCGTCCTTCAGAATATCTGGCTTGATATGAATATTACTCAACATCAGTGCTGCCATCTGGATGCATTGCTGCAGGGTTTGTAAAGCGGGGAATAAATGTTCCTTCAATAATTGCAAATCTCTGTGGTAACCGCTGGGCAAGTTAGTCGTCATCATAGTGATCTCATTCGGTAAAGCCTTGATGCGATTGCAATGAGAACGGATCAACTCAAACACATCCGGATTTTTTTTATGAGGCATAATGCTGCTGCCGGTTGTGAGCTCAGCAGGGAAAGAGATAAAATCAAAATGCTGATTGAGATAGATGCACATATCCATACTGAGTCTGGACAAAGTATCAGCCAAGTTAGCCATGGCTTGTGCCACGATGCGCTCAGCTTTACCACGGCCCATTTGCGCATACACTACATTGTAGTTCAGGTGCTCGAATCCGAGCAACTCAGTAGTCAAGGTTCTATTGATGGGAAAAGATGAACCATAACCAGCTGCAGACCCAAGCGGATTTTTATTCACTACTTTGTATGCAGCTTGTAAAGTCTGTACATCATCTACCAAACTCTCCGCATAAGCGCCAAACAACAAACCAAAAGAAGATGGCATGGCCAATTGCAAATGCGTATAACCCGGGAGTAAATGACGTTTATAGGCTTCGCTCTGCTCCTGCAGTAACGTGAAAAAGGGCTCTATGGAGCGAACCAGTTGCTGTAACTCATAACGCAGAAACAATTTGATATCCACTAAAACCTGATCGTTTCTACTTCTTGCCGCGTGAATCTTTTTACCAGTATCACCTAACTCCTGTGTCAACAAATATTCTACATAAGAATGGATGTCTTCCATTCCTTCAGGAATTGCAAAATCAGTGTCCAGTGTTGTAGGATAGATTTTCTGCAGACGCTTGACCAACTGATTCGCTTCTTCAGCGGTGAGCAAACCAACAGACGCCAACATTTTGGCATGGGCAATATTACCCAACACATCAAAGGGTGCTAACAGTTGATCAAATTCCTTATCCTTACCAACAGTAAATTGCTCTACTGCTTTGTCGACTGCGGTATCTTTTTGCCAGAGTTTCATGCCTGCGTTTTTGTATGCTGAAGCAATTGTATATAGCCCTCTATTCCTTGCTTGATCTCATCTAAGAAAACATACTCATCAGCCGTATGACTGCGCGCACTATTACCCGGCCCCATTTTCAATGCAGGGAAAGGCATGAGGGCTTTATCAGAACAAGTAGGTGAGCCATAAGGCTTTCTATTCAAAGCAACACCTGCCTGCACCAAGGGATGATCCAAAGCAATACGCGATGAACGCAAACGGGCAGAACGTGGTTTTACTTCAGCTTGCACATGTTGGCGAATAATTGCCAATACTTCTTCATGCGTATAACAATCATTGATACGGATATCTACCACAAACTGACAAATAGCCGGCACCACATTATGGGCTTTATTTTCCGTGTTCACCACAGTCACACTCATTTTCACAGGCCCCAACCATTCTGATACTTTATCAAAACGATATTGCTGAAACCACTGAATGTCATGCAATGCTTTATAGATAGTGTTTTCTCCTTCTTCACGTGCTGCGTGGCCAGCTTTGCCGTGAACCGTACAATCTAAGACCAGTAATCCTTTCTCGGCAATAGCCAATTCCATTTGTGTAGGTTCTCCTACAATAGCAGCAAATGCTTGCATAGGCGCGGACTGCTGTCCAACCGATTGCAAAAATTCCTGATGCAACAACAAAGCTTCAATACCATAATGGCCGGTAATTTCCTCTTCTGCTGTTGCAGCCAATACCAGATTAAAGGGCAGATTTTCCTGAGCGTAGAAATGCACAAAAGTGGCAATCAAACTCACCAAACAACCACCGGCATCATTACTACCCAAACCATAGAGCTTGCCGTCTTCCACAATTGGCTGAAAGGGATGCTTGGTGTATTGTGGATTCGGTTTTACGGTATCGTGATGCGAATTCAAGAGTATGATGGGCTTAGCTGGATCAAAATATTTGTTCAGCGCCCAAACATTATTAAGATAGCGATGTGCAGGAATACCTTCTTGCTGGAAAAAGCTTTCAATTAAATCAGCAGTCTTGTCTTCTTCTCTGGAAAAAGAGGGAATGGCAATCAAACCTTTCAGTAAGCTTACTGCCTTTTCATATAATGCATCAATATGTACTTGATCAGTCATGAATAATTTGTGTTCCTGCATTTCCGCTAATGAGCAAGGGTAATTCTTCAGCCTTACCAATAATCACTTTGCGCACACCACTATCAATGGCAGCAAATGCATTGTCTAATTTAGGTAACATACCTGCGAAAACCAGTTGTTTTTCTTTTAGCTCAGTATAATACGCAGCATTGATGACAGGAATTACCGTACTATCATCATCTGCATTGAGCAAAACACCCGGCTTTTCAAATGAATAGATCAGGGCTGTTTCATAGTAGGCGGACAAAGCTTTAGCCACTTCCTGTGCAATGGTATCCGCATTGGTATTGAGTAGTTGGCCTTTCCCATCATGTGTAATAGGTGCCACTACCGGCGTAATGTTTCTCTGCAAAAGATCTTTCACCAGCACGGCATTTACTTGCTGCACATCGCCCACATAACCATAATCCACACCGTTCTTTAAAGGACGTTTAGCTGCCTGAATAAAATTGCCATCTACACCGGTCAATCCGGCTGCATTACAACCATGTTGTTGCAACGCAGCCACAATTGATTTATTGATGTGGCCTGCATAGACCATGGTTACCACTTTCAATGTCTCCGCATCGGTAATCCTTCTTCCATCCACCATTTGCTGTTCTATACCCATGCCTTCTGCAACACGTGTTGCCAATTTACCACCACCGTGCACCAATATTTTATTCCCTTGCAACAATGCAAAGGACTGTAGAAATGCAGCCAGCTTGGCTGGATCATCTACAATATTGCCGCCTATTTTGATGATATAGAGCTTATCCATTATTGCGTAAGATTGAAGCCAATACTGCTTGCGCTGCCCATACCCGATTACCTGCCTGTGTCGTTACTAAACTGTTCGGACCATCCAGAATTTCATCACTCAGTTCTACGTTTCTTCGTACAGGCAAACAATGCATCACTTTCGCTTGATTTGTCAGCGCCAATTTTTCATTGGTCATCATCCAAGCAGGATCATTCTCATACACTTTACCATAATCATGGAAAGTACTCCAGTTTTTCACGTACACAAAATCTGCATCCTTTAATGCTGCATCTTGGTCATGCGTGATGCTAGCACCTTTGGTAAACTCCTCCGACAATTCATAATCTGCAGGATGTGTGATCACAAAATCTGCTTCACCCCAGGCATTAATCCACTGCGCAAAACTATTGGCCACACATTGTGGTAAAGGTTTTACATGTGGCGCCCAAGTGAGCACCACCCTAGGTTTGGCTTTTTGAATAGGCTTTGCCTGTAAAGATTCTTGGATAGAAATAATATCCGTCAGTGATTGCAAAGGATGCAGTGTTGCACTTTCCAAACTCACCACAGGCACACCCGCATATTTCACAAACTGGTTAATGAACATTTCGCTGTAATCATCTTCTCTGTTCTTCAAAGAAGGAAATGTTCTGATAGCAAGAATATCAAAGTATTGTCCCAATACAGGTGCTGCATCTTTCACATGTTCTACTGTATTACCACTCATGATGGCACCCTCTTCAAACTCCAAAGCCCAACCTTCTTTGTCAACATTGAACACCACTGCTTCCATACCCAAATTACGCGCAGCTACCTGCGTACTTAAACGCGTACGTAAGCTTGGGTTCAGGAATAATAAGCCAATACGTTTATTATCGCCAAGATGTTGATCCGCTAATGGATTGGCTTTATACTGCAGCGCTTGTTGCACAATTGCATTGATATTGGCCACATCTTTTGTTGACAAGAATTGTTTCATGTTTCAATGCTTAAAGCTGAGTGCTTAATGCAAAAAGCTATTTACGAATTGTTTTGATAAGCTTAATCAATTTTGCTTTCACTGAATCTATTTTGCTTCTACCTTCCTCATAAATATCTGCTTCAATATAGCCAAGCTCAAAAATCAAAAAGAAGCAATAATCAACTTCATGAGCTGAACCAAGTGCTATATCCAGAAAATGCAAAAAATCCTTATCTGTATTACGACCAGCACCTTCAGCAATATTCATAGGAACTGAATAAACAGCTCTTTTTAGTTGACTTACAAGCTCATATTTTTCCGACGCTGGCAGCTTTTTTATAACAGATATATACACAAATAGAACAAGCTCGTGCGCATCCTTCCATACAGTATATTTCTTATAATCTCTCATAGCCTTCTGCTTTAAGCCTTATGCACTTGGCGCAGATGCAATATCTTGGATTGCATCTGCTAATGCTTCCAAAAATTCATCCGCCTGCTTTCTGCTCAAGGCCAATGAAGGCAGTAAACGAATTACATTGGGCTTGGCTTCTCCGGTAAATACTTTATGCGAAAACAGTAATTGTTTCTTCAAGTCTTTTAAATGTTCAGGCACATCAAAGCCAATCATCAAACCGCGGCCACGTACATTTTGTAATCCATCGATGGCTTTTAATTTATTCATCAGGTACATGCCGCGCTGCTTAGCCATCTCAATCAGGTTTTCTTGCTCCATCACTTCCAACACAGCCAAAGCTGCTGCACAAGCCAGATGATTGCCTCCGAAAGTAGTGCCCAGCATGAAATGCTTGGGTTGAATATGTGGCGCAATCAGGATACCAGCAACAGGAAATCCATTGCCCATACCCTTGGCCATGGTGTAGATGTCTGCGTTAACACCCGCATAATCATGTGCGAAGAATTGACCACTTCTGCCACAACCACACTGTACGCTGTCTGCGATATAGACTGCGCCGTACTGATCGCACAATGAGCGAATCAAGCGCAGAAAATCATCATCCGCAACATTGATACCGCCTACACCTTGTATACCTTCAATGATGACTGCGGCAATTTCTTTTCCATTGGCTTCAAAGCAGGATTTCAATGCAACTTGGTCATTGAATGGCAGAAAAATAGCATTATCAGTTTCATTTACTGGCGCTACATAGTTTTTATTATCTGTTACGGCAACAGCCAAAGAAGTTCTGCCATGAAAAGCTTTGCTGAAAGCAATTACTTTTTTTCTGCCTGTATGAAATGATGCCAGCTTTAAGGCATTCTCATTGGCTTCTGCACCACTGTTGCAGAGAAAGAGTTGATAATCGGTTTTACCACTCAGCTGCCCCAGCTTATCTGCCAGTTGCTGTTGAATAGGAATACGAATTGAATTAGAATAGAAAGCGATCTGTGCTAACTGATCTTCAATACGCTTTACCCAATGTGGGTGGGTATGGCCAATGCTGATAACCGCATGACCGCCATACATATCGAGGTATTGCACGCCATCATTGTCCCAAACATAACTGCCCTGTGCTTTGGTGATGGTAATATCATTGATGGGATAAACGTCGAAAAGTTTCATGAGCGAATTTGGGGATGAGAATGGTTGATGATGTATTTAAAAGCCAATTGATTTTAGATGAAGCCCTGCCGTTTCTTCCAAGCCAAAGAGCAGGTTCATGTTTTGTACTGCCTGGCCCGATGCACCTTTGATGAGGTTATCAATCACGGAATGTACGACCAGCTTATTGCCTGATTTTTCTAATTGAATCACACACTTGTTGGTATTCAAAGCCTGCTTCAGAAAAACAGCCTGATCTGTAACCACTGTGAATGGATGCGACTGGTAATAGTCGCGATATAATTGATACAAGTTTTTCAGCGATTCATGCACATCAACTGTAGCACTGGCGAAAATCCCTCTGGCGAAATCACCACGCCAGGGCACGAAGTGAACCGGTGCTTCCGCAAGTGGTTGCGTGGATAATTGCTGTAAGCTTTGTACAATCTCACCCAGATGCTGATGCGTGAGGGTTTTGTATGCCTGAATATTGTTGATGCGCCAGCTGAAATGACTGGTTGCACTCAAAGATTGTCCGGCACCTGTAGAACCTGTAATACCTGTTACATAAGCTTCCTTAAGTAAGCCTGCTTGTGCCAATGGTAATAAGCCCAGCTGAATAGCAGTTGCAAAACAACCAGGATTCGCAATATTGCTGGCAGTGCGGATAGCTTCTCTGTTTAACTCAGGCAATCCGTATACAAAATTTCGTTCACCTATCTGCGCATTTGCAGCCAAACGAAAATCGTTGGCCAGATCAATCACGCGAATACGCGCATCAATTGTATTTTCAGTAAGAAACTTTTTTGATTCACCATGACCAAGACAAAGAAACAGCGCATCAATATCCTGACTGATTGAATCTGCAAAAAGCAATTCTGTTTCACCAATCAAGTCGGCATGTACTGTATGCAAAGGCTTACCAGCATTACTTCTGCTATGCACGAAAGCAATAGTTACCTGCGGGTGATTCAACAGAATTCTGATGAGCTCGCCGCCTGTATATCCGGCACCACCGATAATACCTGCTTTAATCATTAGCTGCAGATTTTACCTGATGATAGATTGCTGTCTGATTACCGAAGATTTTGCTAAAGCCTCTCACATCATCTCCACTCCAGCCGTTATTCATCTCACCGTACTTACCAAACTTGCTACTCATCAAATCAAACTTACTTTCAATACCAATAATCTGGAAGCGGTAAGGCATCAACTGTACAAACACTTTTCCGGTAACCTGCTGCTGAGAACTTTCCAAGAAAGCTTCAATGTCACGCATCACAGGATCCTGAATCTGACCTTCGTGCAACCAATTGCCATAAAATGAAGCCAACTGGTCTTTCCACTGCAGCTGCCACTTGGTTAACACATGTTTTTCTAGTGCATGGTGTGCTTTCAGAATCACCATAGGTGCTGCTGCTTCAAAACCAACGCGACCTTTGATGCCAATAATCGTATCACC
Source organism: Chitinophagaceae bacterium (assembly GCA_019745155.1). Lineage (GTDB taxonomy): Bacteria > Bacteroidota > Bacteroidia > Chitinophagales > Chitinophagaceae > JAFLBI01. The sequence continues at coordinate 98,712 of JAIETM010000003.1, forward strand.
TACATGGATATCTCTACCGATTGCATAAGCACCGGCAACGGTTTGCAAATATTGAATGGCTTTGCTGGGATGATCAAAACATTCGTCATTCACGGCTACCAATTCTCCTTTTTGAAAATGCAGCACAAGTTCAGCATCCGCTGTAGCAGTAAGCTGTGTAGGCCATGCAGATTCCGGTAGCATTCCCTTACTATTCAAAGTTTCTCTACCACCCACACTCGTACCCCAAAGACCTTTATTAATAGAGTAAGCAGCTTTTGCAAAATTCATCTCCATACCTTTTGATTGTAGGTAAGCAATCTCTTCTTCGCGACTCAATTTCAGATCTCGAATGGGTGTAATGATCTCTACGCCGGGAATCATGATGTGAAACACCATATCAAAACGCACTTGATCATTACCGGCACCGGTACTACCATGTGCTACTGCATCTGCATTTAGCTTTTTCGCATGTTCCGCAATATGCAGGGCCTGACTCAAACGTTCAGCACTTACACTTAGCGGATAAGTATTGTTCTTTAGTACGTTTCCGTAAATGAGGTATTTGATAATGCTATCGTAATAACCTTGAACAGCATCAATCGCTACGTGGGTTTTTACACCCAGCTTATACGCATGCTTTTCAATTTCTTCCAGTTCTGCTGCAGAAAAACCACCTGTATTCACAATGATGCTGTGCACTTCATAGCCCTTCTCTTCAGACAGGTATTTCACGCAGTAAGAGGTATCCAGTCCACCACTGAAACCCAAAACAACTTTCTTGCTCATATTGGATGATTAAGGATTAGAAATGAAACAAACTTCTCAGGAAGGTTTTGGAGCCACCACCGCCTTCTGATTTATCGCGCTTCAGCAAATTCTTAAGCAATTTCACTTGCTTAGCATGTAACAAACGTTCAAAAACCTTTTTCTTCTTTTCAAAGTATTGCTTGGTTTCCTCAGGCTCATAATGATCTTTGGGATCATAGAGCATAGCTGTACACATGCAGTTCTTACGCTCTTTGCTCATCAAAATATCATAATTCACGCAACTCTTGCACCCTGCCCAAAAAGCTTCATCTTGTGTTAACTCAGAATAGGTCACCGGTTCATAACCCAATTCGCTGTTGATTTTCATCACGGCCAGTCCGGTTGTTAATCCAAACAATTTAGCGTTGGGGTATTTCTCGCGGCTCAGTTCAAAGATTTTCTTCTTAATGGCTTTGGCCATTCCGCTTTTGCGATATTCAGGCGCAACAATTAAGCCGCTATTCGCTACATACTCACCGTGGCTCCAGGTTTCTATATAACAGAAACCTACCCATTCACCGGTTTTGGTAACAGCAATTACAGCTTTCCCTTCCAGCATTTTTTCCGCCACATACTCAGGTGTACGCTTGGCAATACCAGTACCACGGGCTTTAGCAGATGAAGCCATTTCGTCCGTGATTCTTACAGCATAATGCGTATCCAAGTGTGTAGCCACACGAATAATGATATCAGCAGATTCCAACTTAGGTCAATTAAAGAGTGAAAAAGGCTTTGGCAAAACACCCTGCGGGTGTGAAGAAGAAGCGGAGAGTTTTCACTGATAGGGGCAAGTGCCAGTTGCTCGTCCTATCAGCAACCACGTCGGGGTCTCGGTAAAAAATCAAAAGCTGCTTCCATGGAGAAGACAGACTCAAAGATTTCTATATGTGATGATACTTTGATCACTTTTTCAAATGAGGGCGTAAAAGTAGGATAGTTTTCATGAACAGGAGCCTAAAATTTCCTTAAGCGGTTAAAATAAAAATCCCTGCAATGATTGCAGGGACTTACAATTGTTAGTTTCCACCTCTTCCTGAGCCGGGCGGGCGCATCATCATCATGTTACCACCTCCGCCTTGACGCATCATGTTCATGAATGGATTACCAGGACCCTGGCCTGCTCCAAAACGACGAAGGTTATAAGTAAAGCTCAACATGAAGTATTGCTTCAGTACTACAGTCTGGACATCGGTGATGGTATTACCATTTACAGTACGATCAATGAATACATTCTTATTTAAGATATCAAACACGCTCAGACGTACTTCACCACTTTTGTTTTTGAATACCTGCTTTGCGATAGAGGGCGTCCACAAAGGAATGGTTCTGTTAAAGCCATCTGTTCTACCCATATAAGCAGTCAGCGTGAAATCACTGATCAGCATCCAGCCAGATTTGGATGACCAGGTCATATCCCAATCCAAACTCTGCGTAAAGAAATTCTGGTTTTGAGAACTGTTGACTGTATTGCGTACAGCGTTGAATGAAGAACGGCTGGCCAAGTTAAAATCAAAACGCTCTTTGATATTCATTACCCAGGTAATGCTCTGTGTAATATTCAAGTTGCGGTTATAGTTCTTTTTACTGTTGATCAAACTCACATCCTGATTATAGCTACCATTGGTACCGAAGTTCAGGTTGCTCTTAGGCTTCTTCAAAGGGAAACCAACATTCATAAATCCACTCACACTATACTGACCATTCAGGTTAAGCGGGATATTGATGATCGCACCAGGCTGTACACTACCTGTAGGAATACCGGCAGGCAAAGCTGTACCCGGTAGATACACGATGGTTGAGTTGGCGATACGATTCTGAGTAGCACTGAAGTTTAAAGAAGTAAAGAAATTGGTCTGCTTCATCACATCAAATGAAGACCAGAACATATTGAAATTATGCCTGAACTCTGGCTTCAAAGAAGGATTACCACCACTTACATTCAATGGATTGGTGATATCGAATACAGGCTGCAACTGGTTAGCACTTGGCTGATTGGTAGCACCTCGATAGTTGATACGTAAATTCTTCGTTCTGTTTTTATTCCAAGTAAGGTTGGCGTTAGGGAAGAAATTCACCACATTCTGGCTAATGGTTGACAGGCGACTATCATTGATGCTGGTTAAAGATGCCCACTGCACTGCACCACCAAAGCTAAAATTGAGCTGATTCTTCTGAATGCGATAGTTTAAACCTGCACGATGCGATTCAAAAGTATTTCGGAATAAGTTAGTCTGGAGCGAATCCTTGATATCATACAAGCCATTGGCTTTATTGAAACGGAAAGTCTCTCTACCTGATTTGCTTTCATTATTGCCATAATTATAACTCAGTTCTATTAACTGGCCTTTACCGATAGGCTCTGTATAGGACACATTGGTATTTACATTTCTACTATCAGAATAGCTAGTAAAGCGTTGATCTAGTGTATCAAATCTGATTGGCAATGGATCGCGATAGATTAGCTGTGTTGTGTAAGAGCTGCCTGAACCATCATTACTGGATGCAGTAAGATTGGCACTGATACTAAAACTTCTACCCGCAGTTTTAAAACGATGTCTGAATAATACTTCACCACCACCACTCATACCCTTATTCTTACTATTACCGGTGTATGATGCGTTGTTTACGTTTGTGAGTTTATTGCGTGTACCAAGTGTGTTCGTAGTTACATTGTTTTCACTTTCCTGAAATGAAACATTTGGACGGAAGATGATTGATGTAAATGAGTCCAACCTGGTTTCAATATTAAAATTGAAACGATGGTTTTGGTTACGGTTATTCGTTAGACTATTCTGATTATTGAACAATGAAGCAGTATCACTTAATACGTTTTGCGTAATTCTATCCTGCACACGATTTACCTGTGTATTGTTATAGAAATAGCTTCCGTAAGCTTCCGTCTTCTTGCTCCACACATCGCGATAATTTAAACCACCGGCCCATGTTTCGATGATTCCATTACCGCCATTACCTAAGTTGCTGACAAAATTTCCTGCCTGACGAAAAGCGCCACCACCCAAACCACCAATGGCTGCGCCACCGCCGCCGCCTCTACCTCCACCACCGCCAAGATTACCTGCACCGAACGAACCGAGGATATCCTGTACAGAGAAACTTTGCTTATTGGTGTTATTACCTTGACCGATAAAAGAGATTTGCTGGTTGCCGTTAAATCTATTTACACTCAAACTATTTTCATAACGACCATCAGAGCCGGCACCTATAGAAGCTTTACCAAACCAACCTTTACGTCTATCTTTTTTGGTGATAATATTGATTGTCTTTTCACGATTACCATCGTCAAAACCAGAGAATGCAGCCTGATCGCTCAGTGCATCAATCACCTGAATTCGATCAATCACATCAGTAGGCAGGTTACGTGTAGCAAGTTTAGGATCATCTCCGAAAAAGCGCTTGCCATCCACCAATACTCTTGTAACACTTTGACCTTGCGCTTTTACATTACCATCTCTGTCTACCTCCATACCGGGCAACTTTTTTAATAAGTCCTCGGTGTTGGCGTTGGGTTTGGTTTTGAACATGTTCGCGTTGAAGTCGATGGTATCTTTCTTCACCACAATAGGCGAAGCTTTTACCACTACATCACCCAACTGATTGGCAACTGGTTGGAGATAGATTGTATTAAACCGCTTATCGGGATTATTACGATCGATAGTGAAGGTTTCATACACAGAGCCATAACTCTGAAAGCTCACCAGCAATAAATGGGTACCAAAAGGCAGGTCAGTAATTTCAAAACTACCATCTGCTTTGGCTAAAGTAAACTTGATTAATGAAGAGTCTGCCTTATTTAGTACTGTAACAGAAGCATCTTTTAACGATTGCTTGTTTAAAGAATCTGTGATACGGCCCTGAACAGAACCGGTGGTTTTTTGTGCCTGCAAGAGGCTAGCACTAGACAGGAAAAAGCAAACAAAGAGTATAATTGGTCTCATAGCGGCAATTCAGTTGGCAAAATTACCTTCATAAGACCCCTTGCTTTCCCTTTTGTTTAAATTTAACAACTGCGTATTGGATGAGCGGCAAATAGTTAGGATAGATGCTGAATCTTAACTAAATAGATACTCTACATCCTCTCTAGTCAGGCTCTTCACAAATCCTTCATCGTCTGTAATCAGGTCCTTCGCTAGAGCACGTTTACGCTCCTGCAGTTTGAGGATTTTATCTTCCACTGTATCTGTACAAATCATTCTGTAGGCGAAGATGTTTTTAGTCTGACCAATACGATGGGTTCTGTCAATAGCCTGCTGCTCTACAGCCGGATTCCACCACGGATCAACGATATATACATAATCTGCCGCAGTTAAGTTTAAACCCACACCACCTGCTTTCAGTGAAATGAGGAAAACACGACAGCTATCTTCTTCCTGAAAACGCTTGATCGCTTTTTCTCTGTCTGCAGCTGTGGTGCTACCATCGAAATATTCATAGTCAACACCCAGCTCTTTCATCTTCTCGCGGATCAATGCGAGCATACCCAGAAACTGAGAGAAAATCAATGCTTTGTGGTTACTGATGTTTTCGGTGATTTCTCGTCCTAACTCTTCCAGTTTCACAGAAACATTGGGATATTTTTCACCGTCTTGCTCGCGCATGATGGCCGGACTATCACAAATCTGACGCAATTTCATCAAGCCCTGCAAGATGGTTAACTGCGATTTTTGAATACCCTGATCTTCCACCACACCCATGATACGATCGCGATAATCGTTTCGGTAGGCATCATAGATTTTGCGTTGCTCATCAGCCATTTCACAGAACAAGATCATTTCTTGCTTCTCTGGTAAATCCTGCGCCACCTGCTCCTTGGTTCTTCTCAAAATGAATGGATACAAGAGTTTGCGTAAATGTTCTTTCTGTTCCTTCTCGCCAAACTTATCAATAGGTACAGCAAATTCTTGCTTGAAGAATTCCATGGAACCCAGCATACCCGGGTTAAGGAAATTCATCTGCGCAAATATGTCGAAAGTATTATTCTGTAATGGCGTACCACTTAAGCACAAACGGTTCTTTGCTTTTAATAAGCAGGCCGCTTTTGCTACTTTACTGGATGGATTTTTGATGGCCTGACTTTCATCCAGCACTACATAATCAAAATCCATTTCCAGAAAATGTTTGATATCACTACGCAGCGTGCCGTAAGTGGTGATGATCACATCCACTTCATTTTGATGCAGGTCTTCCTTGGTTCTTGCACCTCCATGATGCACATAGAAGCGCAGCTCTGGCGTGAATTTTCGAATTTCATTACTCCAGTTGAACATCAGTGTTGTTGGGCAAACAACCAATGCTTTCAGCGTTTTGTTTTGCTGCTTTAAATGATGTAAAAAAGCAAGGGCCTGAACGGTTTTACCCAAACCCATATCATCTGCCAGAATACCGCCCCATTCTACTTCGCGTAGGTAATTCAACCATTGAAAACCACTAATCTGGTAAGGTCGAAGAATAGGTTCGAGGTGTTGAGGAGCCGGAATTGATTTAATCTCATGAAACTCTTTCAGCTTCTCGTATTTCTCCTCCAGCTTAAAGAACAATTCTTCTTCATCGCGCTGCTGGTACAATTCTTCAATCACACTGAACTGATACTTACTCAGTTTCAGGTGAGACGCTTTACCCTCGCCCACTTTGAATAGCAAGGAGTATTTTCGAATCCACTCTTCCGGTAAAATACCCAGTGTGCCATCATCCAGCTGCACATATTGCTGCTTATTGGCCAAAGCTTTCTTCACATCGGCCACCGTTACTTTCTGTTCACCAAAATGAATTTCCACTTTGGCATCAAACCAATCGGTATGACTGCTGATATAAATCTTGGTAGAAGGCTTGGCTGTGTTGAAACGGAAATGTTTCAACGCTTCAAAACCATATACCGGTAGGTTCATGTCCTTTACCGCATCTACAAAAAGAAAGAACCAGTTATTCTTTAATACATCGGTTCCTTTCAAAGCCAATGCATCCGAATCATTGATTTGTACAAAAGAAGAATGCAGCGAGGCAATCTTCTCCATCGCCATTTTCTCTGCTGGAATATTGCGCTGAATGATCAGCAGCTTATCCATCTCAGGAATTACAATGCGCTCCTTATCAGTACTGCGTACTTCATATCCGCGGTAAGTATAGATGGGTTGGAAGATGAGGTATTCACCTTTTTCTTTCAGCAAAACCTTCACTTCAGGTTTTACATCCTTGAGTTCTTCTTTCTGCACATTGGCAAACTGCACATGGTATTCCTTGGTTAATGGCAATACTACTTCGCGCAAGTATTTAGGCCAGTCCTCTTTGGCAACGGTAATTTTTCCTGAAGGCAGGAATTTTTCTGTTACCATCACGTCTTCTACGCGTTGCCACAGATAAAATTGATGCTGCCATTTGAACAAGAGCGAAGCAGTGCATTCATTTTCTTCCAAAGCCGGTGTAGCCAATGGCAACTTCACAAAGCATCGAATCTGATAGCCTTCTTTGGTAGCACTCACCTGAAACTCTGGCGCAATAGCTGCTGCAGCAACAGTAGCTTGCTTTAGATTGGCAGTAGTGAATGGTTTTTTCTCCGGCAGATAGAATACAAAGCCACTATCAGCCAGTTCAGTAAACAATTTCTTGTACTTGGGGAAGAGGTATTCAACAATCAGGTGACGTGTTTCTTCCGGCAACTCATCATCGTGCTGTTGAATAATATTTTCCCAGATACCACTGAAGGGGGAATTTCTGTTCAGGTAACGACTCACTTCATTAGGCATGAGTTTGCGTAACTGCTGAATCAGTCCCTTATCATTTTCATCAAACACTTCGGTATTCACAAACTTCGCCAAGTCTATCTTTTCGGTCTTACCTGCGAAAGCCTGTAAACTATCATTAGGTTCACCTTGTACTGCTTCTATCTGAACATAAGGATATTGATGCTCATTGGTTGCGAAGACAATACCCAATTTCAACTGGGTTCTCTCTATCTCTTCCTCCTGTGTTTCTGTAAGCACCGGCGTTACAGCTGGCTCTGGTCTGTTCTTGAAGTCTGAAGCATTGGCAATTTGTCCCACCCGCTTAATACTGGTATCCAACACACGCAGGAATGGCTTTCCATCAGTATAGGTAAAGTCAAATTTTCCGGTGAGATCATCATCTAGTGAATAACCGTAGAGGGCCAGCAGTTTATTCTTCTCCTTATCCCAGTTACGGATAGAATCGAAGTAATTGGCACCATGCGCATTCACCAATTGCAGAAACAAAATGGTTTTATGTACACACAAGGGATGCTTATCATCACTGGCACAATTACAACTGGTATCAAAATTGCGCTCTTCGTTTTTATGTAAAACAAGTGTGTAGGTATTGCCTTCCCAATCCAATTCCGCTTTTACTGTTTCATCTTTTGCGAAAAGAATATTGGCTTTATTGCTACGTAAATATTCTTCTGCTGCAGCATAGACATCCTGACTAGTGATCATACGGATCATCTTCAGGTCAATATGCTTCATCTTTACTACAGTATGCTTTTGATCGTAAACTGTGTCACGATCACCCAGCAGATTCTTATCAATCATCTCCTGCAGTGCAAATAATGCGCCTGCTTTGTGGCGACAAATTTCGCCCAGGTTATAAGGACAAGTACAACGAAGTGAAACTGTTTTTGGATCGCGGAACTGGGTGATGTAGACTTTGTAATACGTACTGTAACTATCGTCTTTCACGCGCATGGTAGCTGCGCTCATCAAATCATCGTAATCTGTTAATTCCACATTGCCCAGCGCGTGAATCTTTTTCCCTCTGCGGATGACTTCATCCGTTCCACTGTTGTATATATGTTTGATTAGGTAAGGTAGTGCCATAAAAACTCAGGACTTGCTTTAACACCTTAACCACGAACAATTTCGTTTCAGAAAAGGTGAATCTGTAAAATAAAGAAATGTTGGCTGCTGAAAAAAGCAAATCCTATGAAATGTGTATGAAATGTGGGCATTCTATCCGCAAACAAGATCACCGTTGCGGTAGATGGGCAATACAGGTGCCAAATCAGGGGTAGCACAGTACTCTAAATCCTTTTCCAAACCAAATGCAGATAGCCTATGCCAATGGGTGGTTTTGCGGATGAATTCGTACATATGGTCTTTATGCAGGTTGTACATGTCGGCAGCCATCAAGCTGCTATCGCAGTGAATCGTAAAATTTTGCTGAATACGATTGATAACCGCACCTGCAAACAATGTGTCTTCCAAATTGAAACGATCCTTCCAGGCTGAACAACCCAATAATACATGCTTATTGCAAGAAGCCAGATAATCACAAACCGCAGTTAGATTAGGGAATGAACCTGTGATCACTTCTGCAGCGCCTTTGTTCAAAGCCATGTGCAGCAATTTGGTACCATTGGTTGTAGTTAGCACCAAGGTTTTACCTTCAATGAATTCGCGTGGATATTCTGCAGGAGAATTGCCATGCGCCAGACCGGGAATGATTTTACCATCTCTTTCACCCGCTGTGATACCGCCAGTTTTTTTGCCGATTTCGATACACTTATCTACAGCATCTACCGGAATCACCCTGGTTGCGCCATTGTATAAGGCAGTTGCAATGGTTGATGTAGCACGAAACACATCGATGATCACGACAACAGCATCTTGCACATCATAGATATCCAGCAACTTGGGCGATAAAACAGTATGCAGATAGGGCTTACTCATGGGGCGCAAAGATAATCCCTGAAAAGGCTTAACGGTCTTTTTTCCGCTTATAGCGAATTTTTACTTTGGCCACACCCTGACGAACCATGCCAATTTCCTCTGCAGCAGATCTACTGAGATCAATAATTCGTCCTGCAACAAAGGGACCACGGTCGTTGATTCGCACATCCACTGTTTTGCCATTAGAGAGATTGGTTACCCGAACCTGGGTGCCAAAAGGCAATTTTTTGTGTGCAGCAGTTAGCTTACTCTGGCGAAACACTTCGCCATTGGCAGTTTTACGGCCATCATATTCATTGCCGTAATAAGAGGCTTTTCCTGTTTTGGTAACATAACGACCACAGGAAGTCAATAAGAGAACAGTAAATATGAGTAAGCAGCAGTATTGTTTCATAAAAAAAGCTCCGTGTAAAAACGGAGCTTCTGTCTTTTTATTTCAGCCTACATTAAGCAAAGGGAAATTTAACAACCTTGGCCTTTACCGGTGTGTTACGGATATCAATGAAGATTTCACTATCCAGTGCTGCATGCGACAAAGCAACATAACCCAGGCCTACTGCTTTGCCCAGTGAAGGTGCTTGTGTACCAGAAGTAACCTTGCCAATTACATTACCAGCAGCATCTTTAATAGCATAGTCATGGCGAGGAATACCACGCTCAATCATTTCAAAACCAACCAGCTTACGCGAAAGACCGGCTGCTTTCTGTGCTTCCAGAATAGGACGTGCTGTAAAATCCTTGGTAAACTTGGTTACCCAGCCTAAGCCTGCTTCCAGCGGAGAAGTAGTATCATCAATATCATTGCCATATAAGCAATAGCCCATTTCTAAACGGAGGGTATCGCGTGCACCCAAACCAATTGGCTTGATACCAGCAGATGCACCGGCTTCAAAAATGGCATCCCAAATTTTATCGGCATTGCCGTCTTTGTCTTCAAAATAAATTTCTACACCACCTGCACCGGTATAACCAGTAGCACTGACCAGCACATTTTCTACGCTTGCAAATACACCCTTAGCGAAAGTGTAGTATTTGAGGTTCATGATATCCATTTCTGTCAATGTTTGCAGAATCTTGGTGGCATTAGGACCTTGAACAGCCAGCAAAGCTGTTTTGTCGCTGATATTGTGCATTTCAACACCCTTAGTATTGCGCTCGCTAATCCAATTCCAATCTTTTTCAATATTGGAAGCATTTACTACGAGCATGTACACATTATTCTCTTCCACACAGTATACCAGCAAATCATCAACAATACCGCCATTCTCATTAGGCAAGTATGCGTATTGTGCCTTACCATTACTGAGTTTGGAAGCATCATTGCTTGTTACGCGCTGAATAAGATCCAATGCATTAGGGCCTTTCAGGATGAATTCACCCATATGGCTAACATCAAACACACCGGCATTATTTCTTACTGCTGCATGTTCATCGTTGATACCGGAATAACTGATGGGCATATTGTAACCTGCGAAAGCCGCCATCTTGGCGCCCAGCGCAATATGCTTATGTGTAAAAGGAGTTTGCTTCATGGCAATCGATTGAGGCGCAAAAATAGGTGAAGCAAGGGGGGTGAAAAAATAAAAACAGCAGGCTGCTCAAACCTGCTGTATATCTGAATAAAAACCAACTGTGTATAGCTGCTTACATTTTGCTCACTTGTAAAATCTTCCCTGTGTGTTCATCAAAGACAACAAGTGCATAATTCGTGAAATGGTATCGATATTGCCCCTCATCAGATCTACGTTTAAGTTGCCACTTGGTTTCTTTGATACCGATAGAGGCTGCATTGATAGCATGAAAATCAACGACTACTTTGGTGCTATTACCCGAGCGATCAGACAATGAATCTGCCATATGCTTGATTTCTGCATAGATGGGTGATTGCTCTATCTCCTTTCGAACGGTACGCTTGATGCGTGCTTCACAATATTGATCATACGCACAATAAGCTACGATACTAACAGCAACCAAGGTTAAAGCGCCGATGATCAGGTATATTTTTCTCATAACAAAAGCTTTAGAAAAGGGAGCGTCCCACACCGCGACCAGCGCGGGACGCTTTATTCCCAACTTCAACCGAGTTTATCAAAGGGTGAATCTTTCTAACATTGGGTTCTCCTGATGCTGATAGCTAACTGTTTCCTTTCTGTTCAAATAGCCTGCAGCGGTAGAACGCTGATAGCGATATTTCTCTTTCACATCCTTCTTCGCAGGAATAGTGTCAACAGGCTTAACCAATTCCTTTTCTTTTTCCTTCAGCTCATTTTGCTTACGCTCCAACTCCAGACGTTGCTCTTCAATTTCACGCTCCAATTGCTCACGACTTTTGCGGTACTCTTCTACTGCATCAGCATTGCTATTGTCTTCATCGTCTTTATTGTCTACCCGCTTCAGCCCGTCATTGGTCATGACATACTCAACATCATGTCTCCAGCTGTTATAACCATTCCACTCATCATTTCTGTCAAAATTCCAACCGTCATCGAAACCGCGACCAAAGTCTACACGTACATCATTACCCCAACCCACACTCTCTCTGATCTTGATACGCTTACCAACAGGAACCGCTACTGTAATCACTATACGCTGGTTACGGAATTTCTCCTGAGGGGTGATGGCGATACCCTTATCCAGCATCAACAATGTATCATTCTGTGTAAGGTTAAAGCGAATGCGTGATGAACGACTATCTGCTTCATTCCTAGTTCTACCTTGTGCCAGCTTTGTAGCTGTTACACGGAAACTATCTGTAGTTGATTTGATGATACGTACACGGATATTCTTTACATACACGGTATCCTCATCGAATGAAGCGAAAGGCTCCAATTTAAACCAATCATCAGCACCATAGTATACTGTAGGTGGCAGGGTCTTTAATTCCAGTTTATCCACCTTCGCATTACTCAATACTACTGTTTCTTCTACAGGAATATTTCTGTATCTAAAATCCTTGCTCAGTGAAGCCAGCAGGCTTACAAAGAAGAACCAACCAATGATCCACAATGCAGTGAAAGCGAATGCCATGGTATTACCATTCTTACGAATATTGGCAATGCGGCGGATGATCCAAGTGATGACACCAATAACTGGTACCCACACAAAGAAGATCAATGTACCCCATACCAGTATACTTTGTGAACCTTCGCGAATCAGGTAAGTCTTAATAGGCAGTAGGGAAGTGAACACAGTTGCCACAGCAAACAAAGACACTACAATACTGAAGAGGACTACACCTACGATGAAGTATGCAAATATTTTGAAGAGGAGTACAAATACACCAGCAATACCACGACTGCCTTTTTTGGCTACAGCAGTTACTTCTGGGGCCGCAGCTTTTGCACGCTCACTCACTTCCTGACCAAACTGTACAGCCTTATCTTTTACTTCTGTACCAAATTTCTCTGCACGCTCTCTGAAACCTTCCAGATCACCTTGTACGGTTTGCTTGATATTATTCAAGTCTACTTTCTCACCTTTCATCTCCAGCTTATCTGCAGCAGATACTGCTTCAGGCAATACCAACCAGAGGATGATATAGATAATGGTAGCACCTGGACTGAACGAGAAGCTCACGAAATGTGGCAAATCGAAGGGACCATAAGAAAACCACTTAAACGCAAAAGAAATAAATGGTATCAAAAACAGTGCACGGGGTATCCAGGCATTTACACCAAAATAATGACCCAAACCGCTACATACACCGGCAATAACTTTGTTTTCAGTGTCTCTGAAAAGACGCTTACGTGTTGCACCAATTACCTGAGAAGCACTACTAGGCAATGCTACCCAAAGAATGAGGTATGGAATCAGTACCACACCAATGGTAACAACAGCGAGGATACGTACAATCAGTGCATCGATACCGAAGTAGTTAGCGAAACCGGCACAAACACCACCCAACACTTTGTTATTTTCATCGCGGTATAAGCGGCGCATGCCTTGTTCTGGCGCTGTTTGCTGCTGCTGATTAGCGCTTTGCTCAGAACCCAGCTGTGAGTGTACTTTACTTTCTTCGCCTTCAAATTCTTCAGGGCGACCCATGCTGGCGATGACTTGATTTACATCATCATCAGTAATACAAGTGCTGCCTTTCTTCAGGATCTCACCAAATAATTCGGCAATACGACTTTCAATGTCGTTGATGATCTCATCACGTCCTTCTTCATTGGCGAAGAAACGTCTCAGACTTTCCACATACTGCTTCAGTATGTCGTAGGCAGATTCCTCGATTGGAACAACCCTGCCTTGGAAGTTGATATTGATTACCTTTTTCATGATTTGTCTAGTTTGCGGTTAGAGTTGGGATTGGTTATCGGTGTTTGCTGAAACATCGAAAGGTTGCGTCAGTGCTTCAACAGCATCGGCTAGTTCCTTCCAGGTACGTTCCAGCTCTCCATAGAATGCGATACCTTTTTCAGTCATGGAGAAATACTTGCGTGGGGGTCCGCTATTGCTTTCTACCCAACGGTAAGTAAGTAGTTCTGCATTTTTCAATCTGGTCAGCAGGGGATAGAGTGTACCTTCCAGAATGTGCAGGTTGGCTGCTTTCATCCTATCTACAATATCACTCGGATACACTTCGCCCTGACGGATGATGGACAGGATACAGAATTCCAGTACCCCCTTTCGCATCTGACTTTGTGTGTTTTGAATATCCATAACCTAATTTTTATTGGTTGGGGCCTCTCGGCGAAATGAAATGACTTAAGCTAAATGAAGACGCTGGGCAGAAATACGACGCATGTTGCGGATCTTCCATAAATCAGCAGCGCTGAATTGCTTAGTAGCTGTTTTCACTTCTTTAGCCAGGGTTTCTTTTACCTCGGCAGTCAATTGCTCCATGGATGATTTATCCAGTTGGATGAGCAGGTTGTTGTTCGTTTTCATGATAATTATGTTTAAATGTTTTTGAATGCTGTCTTTTGGTTGTCTTCCATTGACAACACAAAGATGGGGATTTATTTGGTACTATGCAACACATAGTACCAAGTTTTTTTAGGTAATGTGTGACCGCAGATATTGTAGGAATCTTAAATACTTGTATTTCAATAACTTACAAAATTTCGTCTTTACTAGGATATGACTAACGGTATTATTTTGTGATGATTGGCGGCAGGGCCGAGAAAGTCGATTATTCCAACAAATACCTACTTTGGCGGATAATTTCGCTTATGCAGACCTGGGTATATTATGCCATTTTATCTACGCTCACCGGTGGTGCAGCATTGGTTTTCGCTAAAATGGGTATGAAACAAGCCAATGAACACTTGGCACTGACCATCAGAACAGGCGTTCTGTTTTTTATTGTAGTAATGAATGCATGGATTGCAGGCGGATTCAAGGATGCTAAAGCCATTCCGCAAAAAGCTTTGTTCTGGTTTGTACTGGCGGGCGTATCAACAGCAGTTTATTGGATCTTCTTTTTCAAAGCGATGAAGACTGCAAATGTATCTGTGGTATCTACTATTGATAAGGGCAGTATCCTAATTACGTTTCTACTCTCTTATTTATTACTGAATGAGCCCATCACACCAAAACTCTTGATTGGTGCTGCATTGATCATTACAGGAACAGTTATCCTGATTAAGTAAATAAACTATTGCTTTTCATCTTTGGGCACGCCGATAATAGACTCAATCACTGACGTGGCGAAAGACACAATAAAGCTGAAGAATAAGGCAGTCCACCAACCATCAACTTTAAAGCCCGGCACCAGTTCAGCTGCCCAGCGAATCATCCATACATTGATGAACAATAAAAAAATACCCAGTGTAAAAATGGTGATGGGTATTGTTAACAAGATAAGTACAGGCTTAATGAAAGTATTGAGTAAGCCCAATACTGCAGCAACAATCAAAGCAGTAAGCGTTGAGTCGATGCTCACGCCCTTCAGCAAGTAAGCTGCAATTAATACAGCCAATGCTGTAGCAACCATTCTGGTAAAGAATCTTCCCATATTACACAACAGTTAATGCGTAGAATTGATCTTCCTGCAAATATTGCTTGGCCAGTGCCTGCACTTCTTCTGCAGTAATGGTTTTGATGGCTTCAATACTTTGATAGAAATATTGCTCATTCAAACCATGTAACACATAGTTCTTCCAACGATTGATGATTTGGAAAGGACCATCCAGATCTCCTAGTATGGTACCCATCATATAGTTCTTCACCAAACTCAGTTCTTCATCATCAACCAACTCATCGCGCAGCAATTGCATTTCTTTATACACTTCAGTAATCGTAGCAGCACAAACATCTCTGCCAGCTTCTGTGCTAATCATCAAAGCTGTTTCATGTAAGTGATTCTGTAGATAACTATAGATGCCATAAGTATAGCCTTTATCCTCACGGATATTCGCCATCAACCTGGAACCAAAGAATCCACCAAACAAATTGTTCATCACTTGCAGCCTGGGGAAATCGGGATGATGTCTATTAATAGCAGGTGCTGCCATACGAATAGCACCTTGCACACCTGCCGCATCATTGATGATCTCCTGCACTTTCTTTTCGGCAGGCTGAATCTGATGTGCTTTTGCAAGTTTATCCTTTCTAAAAGGTAAATGACCAAAAGCAGTATTTAGCTGTTGTTGAATATCAGCTGGCAGTTTTCCTGCAACAAATATTTTACAATGTCCTTTGGTGTAATAGTCCTGATAAAATTGTACCAAGTCTTCTCTTTGCACCGCATCAAAATCTGCAGCAGAAGAATATCGCCCGTAGGGATGATCAAAGCCATAGAGGTATTCGTCAATCAATCTGTTGGCGACAAAATCACACTTCTTCAAATTTACACGCAGTCTTTGCTGCTGGTTCTGCTTGTATATCTGTAACTCTTGTTCAGGAAAAATTGCATCTGTCAGCAACTCACTCATCACTGGCAGCAGTTCTGGAAGATGCTTGGTTAATGTATGCAGCGAGAGAGAAGCAGTTTCATCTGTATAACAGTTTCTATTGAGATAAGCTCCATAAAATTCAAAATGCTCATTGATCTCAAAAGCTGTGCGCTTGCTTGTTCCATTCTTCAGCAGAAAATTGGTGGTAGCCGCTACAATGTTTTTTTCTTCAAACCAATTACCCGCATAAAATACCATATCAATCATGAGTACATCCTGCGCACCAGCATTCACAGCATAGACAGGTGTACCATTATCTAATTCGAAATAGTCATGCTTACGCAGTTGCAGTTCAAATGCTGCGGGGTCTGTAATACCGGGGGCTTGCTTCCTGTTCAACACCATGTTCACACGATTTATTTTTTCCGCAGATAATGCAGCACGTTACTGTTGGTTTGAGCAAATAATTGCTGGCTGTAAGAACGTATATCCTCAGCAGTAATCTCCTGATACCGTTGCAACTCATCGTTCATCAATTGTGCATCGCCGAGCAACTCGTAAAAAGCCAGACTATTGGCTCTGCTCATCACATTCATATCCTCAAAAGCAATGACGCTTTCTGTCTTGTTCTTTACTTTTTGTAGCTCCTGCTCACTGATGACTGCTTCTTGTACTTGCTGCAATACCGCCTGCACAGCAGCTTCAGCCGTTTCGATAGCAACCCCTTCCGCTAATTTTCCATCTACAGCCACCAATCCCTTTTCAATAGTACCGAAGTGATAACAATCAATAGAAGCAAACAAGCGCTGCTCCTTAACCAATTGCTGATATAAGCGGGAAGAAGCACCGCCACCCAAAACTTCCGTGATGAGGTCTGCGATGTAATAGCCCTTATCCAACCTTGCATCCATATGCCAGGTAGCGAGAAAAGCATCCACAGGTACATCCGCTTCTACCACTTGTCTTCTAGCTGCTGTTTGCACAGGCTCTTGCGGCAGATTGCGCACATATTGATCGCCCATAGGAATGTGACCAAACCATTTTGCTGCCAATTGCTTCACTTGCTCAACCTGTACATTGCCTGCAACAACCAAGATTGCATTTACCGGACGGTAATGTTTGAAGAAGAAAGCTTTTACATCATCAATATGCGCTTTCTCTACATGGCTTAACTCCTTACCAATGGTCATCCAGCGATACGGGTGCACTTTATATGCCAGCTCACGCATCTTATGCCAGATATCGCCATAAGGCTTATTGATGTAATGCTCCTTAAACTCTTCGCATACCACTTTACGCTGCACATCCAGACTTTTCTCGCTGAACGCAAGACTAAGCATACGATCACTCTCCAACCAAAAAGCCGTTTCCAGATTCTGTGCAGGTACCTGACAATAGTAATTGGTTAAATCGTTGGTGGTGTATGCATTGTTTTCACCTCCTGCACGCTGCAGTGGCTCATCATAGTCTGGGATGTTGATACTACCACCAAACATGAGGTGTTCAAACAAATGCGCAAAACCTGTTTTATCAGGATGCTCATCGCGCGCGCCCACATCATACAATACATTTACCACAGCCATGGGTGTGGATGGATCTTCATGCACCAAAACACGAAGTCCGTTGTCTAATACAAATCGCTCAAACTGGATCATAATATTCGGCTGCAATGTACAGGATTGAACGGATAGGCAGGTGGCTCAGCCCCTTTTCCTCCGTATATCGCCAATCTTTAGGGTAAGTACTTTAGGAATACCGTTACGAAATACCACCACCTGCATACTAGCCCCTGCATTTTGAAGCAGGGTTTTCAGGGTTTTGATATTCTTACTGAAATTATTATCTACTGCGAAGATGATATCGCCTGCTTCAAAACCAGCTTTATCTCCTGGTGTACCTGGAATCACATCAATTACACGAATCTCTCCCTCTACCATATAGACACCCAAACCAGTATATGAATAGTCGAAAGTTTCTGTAAAATGGTTATTGGGCTTTAGATGAATACTCTGTTCAGGATAGTTGATGATCATATTGAATCTGCGCAGCAGATCGTTCCCAATCAAACCGCCAAGTTGCGGATAGGATGTTACATTGAAATCGTCTTCAAAAATATGTGCCGGCACTTTTCTGAATTTGTACGGACCAATTTTCAGCGATTTAACGATGGTATAATCCATCCGCTTTTTGCCGCCCAAACCTTCTACTTGGGTGAGGTATCGCTTCCTGCTTTTGCGCATCAGCGCACTATCTTCTGCAAAATCATTAGACATCAGAAAACACATGGCTGCACCTGTATCGAAGATAAATCGTGCGTTTACAGACCTATTGTCTTCTACTTCAAGGTAGGGCAGCGGCAATGTGCTGAAACCAGGTTTTAGCAGATACCCGCCACGCGGATAACGGAATGTACCCGGAGAGAACACTTCTAGTTCTTCCTTATCAAAATCAATCCGCACAATATATCTCCTAAAAAAACTATAGCCTATGATACCATCAATCTGAATACCATATACACTGGTCAGCAACTCATAATCGTTGATGTGAAAATCAAGCTTCTCTACAACCAGTCCTGGTAAACGCAATGTGTGGTTGTAAGCAAAAGCCACTTTTTTCAGTCCGGCAATACCCCGAATAGTACGATCAGACATTTCAGTTGTAACGCCCATTTTCTCTGCTGTAGTAGAATCCAAGGAAATACCTCCACTACCGGTATCCAAGATAAAGTTGAGCGAATCGGTATGGTTGTCGAGGGTTCCGCGCAGCAGAATTACTCCACCGCTGTACTGCTGAAAGCGAAACCTGGTAAGCAGTTTTGCTTGTGGCGGAACAAATTCTTCCTGTGCCAAGGATGGTATAACTGGCAGCAGGAGCATGATTGATATCAATAACCTAAAAAACAAACTAGTCAACCAATTTAGGTTTAAATAAACAAATAGACAGCATGATTGGTTGCATCGTTGCTTTGCGATGATAAGCAAGAAACTGTTGGGGGCTCATTGAAGGATAGCGGCAAAAGGCAGAACAAAAGCCTGTTTCTACGCATGGCTTGATTACATTTGCAGCATTAAGTGAATGCATATGCAATTGGCAGATTTGTACCAGAAGGCGCTGAACTTTGAGTTCCTGAGTATTGAGGAAGGGATGTTTTTATTTAAGGAAGCTCCATTATCAGAATTGATGTATGTGGCAGACCAAATGCGCAAACACCACGTGCCGCATGGGAAAGTGACTTGGCAGATCGATCGAAATGTCAATACCACGAATGTTTGTATCGCCAATTGTAAGTTTTGCAATTTCTACCGTATTCCCGGCCATGCTGATGCCTATATCACAGATATGGATACCTATCGCAAGAAAATCAGCGAAACCATTAAATATGGCGGTGATCAGTTGTTGCTGCAGGGTGGCCACCATCCTGAACTGGGCTTGGATTTCTATACCAACACATTCCGCCAGATCAAGCAGGAGTTTCCTGATATCAAGCTGCACGCATTAGGCCCCCCAGAAGTAGCCCATATCTGCAAGCTGGAGAAAATGAGCCATCATGATGTATTAAAGGCGCTGAAAGAAGCTGGACTTGATAGTTTACCCGGCGCAGGTGCGGAAATTCTGGTAGATCGTGTTCGTCGCCTCATCAGCAAGGGTAAATGTGGTGCTGATGAGTGGTTGGATGTGATGCATGAAGCACACAAATTGAATATCACTACTTCTGCCACCATGATGTTCGGTCATGTGGAAACACTGGAAGAACGCTTTATTCACCTTACCCGCATTCGCGAGGTACAAGCCAAAAAACCTGCAGAAGCCAAAGGCTTTTTAGCATTCATACCTTGGACATTCCAGGATGTAGATACCCTGTTGGCTAGAATCAGGGGCGTACACAACCTGATTACTGCGGAAGAATATATCCGTATGATTGCCATCAGCCGTATCATGCTGCCGAATGTCATCAACATACAAGCCAGCTGGTTAACCGTGGGTAAGCAAACGGCACAAATCTGTCTGCACGGCGGTGCCAATGATTTTGGCTCTATCATGATTGAGGAAAACGTCGTAAGCGCAGCCGGCGCCCCTCACCGTTTTACCTATAAGACCATGCAGGATGCCATCCGCGAAGCCGGTTTTGAGCCACAGCTGAGGAACCAACAATATGAATGGAGAGCCGTTCCAGCAGCTATTGAAGAGCAGGTGATCAACTATTAAGCTGCCTAGGCTTAAACCTCGCTTAAATTCAGTGCGAAAGAGAACTCTTTGCTGCAGAATCCGTAGTATTACAGTCGGAAAAGCCAGATATTTGCGCTGTTCCAAAGAAGTTTTTACCTTTCCTTCATATCCTTCGCAAAAATCTTGTAACCACCTTTTTGACACTTAAAGGATATGAACTTGTTTGAAGCTGTACTATATCACGATTATTATGTGTTGAGGGATCAACACAGGCTAGACAAAGCTGGCAGTGCCGGTGCACAGATGATTTTTCTGGCATGGGTATTCAATGTACTGTCCATCCTGTCTATTTGGTTTGTGTATTTGAAATACACAGTAAACCCTTATGATCTGGAAGATACCTGGACCTGGCTCCAAAACAATGTTATCATGATCAGAGCCGGTGCTATTCTGGTTCTTTGCTCTCTGTATATGATTGCCTACCTAATCTATGGCGGCAAGCAGAAAATGGCCCATGTTGCTAAGAAATACACCCACCTGAATGAGGATGACAAGAAAAATCTGAGTAAGAGAGGGGCTAATTATTTCTATGGTTCTATGTTCTTGGCTATCGTTTGCGTAATCCTCGCTTACGGCATATACATCTTATAGTCAATTACTTACGCATTTTTATTTAGCTTATTTTATTAATGATGGACGGTAATAACTGCCCATCATTATTTTTTTTCTTTGCACTGTAACATCTTTGCTTGCCAAACGTACCATTTACAGGCAAACCAAAAGATCAACTCTGCTGCATGACAGAAAGAGAATACAATGAGTGTGTGAACCAGTACGCAGATAATGTGTACCGCTTCATCCTGAAAAACCTCAGGCATGAAGAAGACGCACGCGATATTGTACAAACTGCTTTCGAAAAGCTTTGGCGCAACAGGGAATCGGTAGAGTCGGGTAAGTCGAAAAGTTACCTCTTCACCGTTGCCTATAATCAGATGATTGACCATATCCGCAAACACAAGCGGGTACAGTTGAAAGAAGAATTCAGAGAGGAAGTACGCATAGAGCACAAACCCGTCAACGATCTTAGAAAGACTTTGATGGAAGCTTTAGACAGACTGAATGAAACACAAAGAAGTCTGGTGATGCTGAAAGATTATGAAGGGTATAGTTATGAAGAGATTGGCAAAATCACCGGCCTGAATGAAAGCCAGGTAAAAGTTTACCTGCATAGAGCCAGATTAACCTTGAGAAACTATCTGGTAAGTAAAGAAAACGTATTGTAAACATGAACATCAACCGCGATAATTACGAAAGCTGGTTTCTGCTCTACATAGATACAGAACTTTCTGCTGAAGAGATGCAGGAAGTAGAAGCTTTTGCAGCGACGCATCCAGATCTGAAAGCTGAACTGGATTTGCTCTTGGATACGCGGTTAATAGATGATACTCCAGTTGTTTTTGATAAATCAAGCCTGCTGCGCAGTGAATATGCCGCCATCAATAGCGGTAATTGCGAAGAGCAGTTTTTGCTTTACGTAGATGATGAACTTGATACAAGAGATAAAGCCGCTGTTGAAACCTTTGTATTGCAACATCCGGAAAAGCAAGATGCATTCACCCTGTTGAAGCAAACCAAACTGCAGCCAGAGCAAATCAGCTTCCCTGACAAAGCATCCTTATACAGAGAAGAGAAAACAGTAAGACCTGTTATTTACATGCAATGGCGTAGAATAGCCGTAGCGGCCGCACTAATTGGCATGGCTGTGTTGGTTTGGACAATTGCACCGCAAGATCAAACAACACAATCATCATTCGCCGGTACAACTGTACCTGTTCCATCTGGAAACAACGCAACTCAACGCAGCGCAGATGCTTCTTCAAGTGCTACCAATCAAGTGATTGCAGAAGAACAAACTTTTGCTGCTAACAATACAAATAGCCAATCAAACCAGCAGCAGCAAATTCGTTTTGCCAATGAAGTTGCTGAAAAAAATACTACGCTTCCTGTAACAAATGATTTACTCAATCGTCAGGAAGATGTGATTGCTAGTGTAACAGATGATAGCAAGACAGGTACCCAAGCTAACATCAATAACACCATCAACACAACAGCTACCATCACCATGGATCCGGTTATGGTAGCAGCAAAAGCGGAAGACAATCCTGCAAACAAAAACAACATGATGCAGCAGGCTGTTTACCGCGAACTGGATACAGATGATGACAGAAAAACCTTGTACCTCGGTGCAGTAGAAATCAACAAAGACAAGCTCCGCGGTATTTTCAGAAAAGCTTCCTCACTTTTTAAATCTAAAGTGAAGCAGGCCGAAGCTGAAGAAGAAGAAAACAACGCATCTACTGTAAACAGTTCTCCTACCAGATCATCATTAGATTAACTTTTTTAAAGAGAGATATATGAAACATGCAGTCATCGCCCTGGCAGCCTTCCTCGCTGTATCTACAGGCTTCGCTCAGGAAAAAACAGACACCGTTAAAGTGGGCAACTTTGTGATCATCAAGAAAAATGCATCCGGCTCAGATAGCAAGGAAACACGCATCCAGAATGATGACAAGTTCATTAACATCAAGATTAATACAGACAAGAAAAAGAAGAAGAAAAACCTCAGCACCAATTGGTGGATTCTTGATCTGGGCTTTGCCAACTATCGTGATGAAACCAACTATGCAACAGCTGTACCCGGCAATGCTTATTTCAGACAACTGAATACTGCTGCAGGACCTGTTAACAGCAATAGCTATCGCCTCAATACAGGCAAATCATCCAATGTAAACCTGTGGTTCTTTATGCAAAAGTTGAACGTGGCCAATCATGTATTGAACCTGAAATATGGTGCTGGTTTGGAGATGTATAATTTCCGTTACGATTCTCGTATCAGCTACAGAAAAGACATCAACAACATGCCATATGTGTTCAACGATACAGTTGCTTTTCAAAAGAACAAACTGTATGCTGGTTACTTAACTGTACCGGTGATGCTGAATATCGACTTCACCCCTAATAGCCGCAAAGGCTTTAATATGAGTGCCGGTGTAAGTGCTGGTTACCTGATTGCCTCTCGCAACAAACAGGAAAGTGGGGAAAGAGGTAAGCAGAAGTTCAAGCAAAACTTCGATATGGAACCTTGGCGCCTGGCAGCTATTGCTGAACTTGGCCTTGGTCCGGTACGCCTCTACGGCAGCTATAGCCTGAACACATTACAAAAGAACAATACCCGCTTGGAGCAGTATCCCTATGCTGTAGGTGTACGCTTCAGCAACTGGTAAGATTTTTCTCAGAACCATTTCTCATGCAACGCCCCCTTTTCAGGGGGTGTTTTATTTAACGTTTCCCCACCGTTTTCTTAAGCAAATTTTAGGTAAAACCTTGTCTGTCACACAATTTCCCCAATTAATTTGCGTTCCTATAAGGCAAAATTGTCCGTATGAAAAAAATGATTCGCATTGGGGTTCTGGCCATCATTTTTTTCAGCCATGCATCTTACACCAAGCTGGCTGATAAGGATACCTATTTCATTCTGGTAGATAAGAGCGACGGTCAGCTGAAAGTCTATGAAGGCGATCAGTGGCTAGTAAGCTATCCTGTTGTATTTGGTAACAGCGATAGAGGCGACAAACTGATGCAGGGCGATCGCCGCACACCAGAGGGCACATTCCACATCATGAACAAGTATAAGCACGCCAAGTGGAGCCGATTCATGATGATTGATTACCCCAACAAAGAAAGCTTTGAAAAATTCAATCAGCGCAAAGCTCAGGGCTTGATTCCACCCAATGCACAAATTGGTGGTGCCATCGGTATCCATGGTACCTGGCTGCATGAAGACTTTGCGATAGATAATAAAGTAAACTGGACGGAAGGTTGTGTAAGCACCAAAAACCTCTACATCGAAAAACTATTTGAGGTGATTCCAGTGGGTACCACTGTGCTGATTCAACCATAAATAATAAGAAGAAGAACCAACATAGACGAAAAGTCCCGCTCGAAGGCGGGACTTTCTTTTTATAATCAATTTGACAAAGCTTATTCAATGGTTGCTGCACCAAAATAAGGCTGCAACACTTTCGGTATGCGAATACCGTTTTCTGTTTGATGGTTCTCTAACAAAGCGGCATAGATTCTAGGCAGGGCTAATGAACTACCGTTAAGGCTATGTACCAATTGCGTTTTACCATCAGCACCTTTGAAACGACACTTCATTCTATTGGCCTGGAAACTTTCGAAATTACTTACGCTACTCACTTCCAACCAACGCTCCTGCGCAGCACTATACACTTCAAAATCATAGGTAAGTGCAGAAGCAAAACTCATATCACCACCACACAAGCGCAGAATGCGGTATGGCAGTTCCAAACTTGTAACCAAGGCTTCCACATGTGCCACCATTTCATCCAAAGCTGCATAACTATTTTCGGGTTGCACCATTTGAATGATCTCTACTTTTTCAAACTGATGCAGACGGTTTAAGCCACGTACATCCTTTCCATAACTCCCAGCTTCTCTTCTGAAACAAGGTGAGTAGGCAGTCATCTTAACAGGCAGGTCTGATTCTTTTAGTATAACATCTCTATAAACATTTGTTACCGGTACTTCAGCAGTAGGAATCATGTAGTAATTATCTACCGGCATGTGGTACATCTGACCTTCTTTATCGGGCAGCTGTCCCGTACCATAACCACTGGCTTCGTTTACCATGAATGGCGGTAAATATTCCAGATAACCAGCCTGGGTATTGAAATCCAGGAAATATTGAATTAAGGCTCTTTGTAAACGAGCACCCTTGCCAATATAAAATGGGAAGCCGGTACCGGTTACTTTATTACCCAGTTCAAAATCGATCAGGTTAAACTGCTTAGCCAGATCCCAATGCGGTTTGGCATTGGCAGGTAATTGTGGCTGAGGGCCTCCTGTTTTTACCGTTAGGTTGTCTTCCGCAGCACGGCCTTCCGGAACGATATCTGCTGGCAGGTTAGGCAGTTGCACCAAGGTTTGCTGTAGTTGCGCTTCTGTTTCAGCCGTCTTGGTTTTCAATGGCTCCAGCGCTGCTTTCCAGTTAGCTACTTGTGCCTTCAGTGCTTCTGCAGCATCCTTCTCGCCTTTGCCCATCAGCATACCAATTTCCTTGGAAGAGCTGTTCACTTTGGCTTGAATCGCGTCGAACTCAGCCTGAATTTTCTTGCGCTGATCATCCAACTCAATAATGCTATCTACCAAACCGAGATTCTGTACATGTTTCTTGGCCAGTCTTTTTTTAACGCCATCCGGATCGTTCCGCAGCACCGCTACCTGTAACATATCGACAATTTTGCGCAAAGATAACCCACGTGCAGCACAACCCTTTACCTTTGCCCGCATGTTTGTATCAGATGATTTGCAGCAAAGATGGTGGGCTTTGGAAGCCAAAATGTTGGAAAGGTTCGGTAAAAAGCCCGACCTGGAAGCAGTATTGTTCTTGATTGGGATGCAGGAAACAGGCTTTATCCAAGAGAAAATCTCCAAAGAACAGAAACAAGACTTGATGCATGTGGCGGTTTGCACGGTATTATCTGCCAGTGGTTATTACCAATTATCTGGTAAGGATGATGAGGGTTGGCCACATTTTGAACAAGTAAAAGCACTACCCGATATGCCCATGCCTGAACAGGAGAACTTTATCAAAGACCATGTGCTCCTCTATTTCCAACAGCATGGATTTTAAAAGCCGGATTTTACATTCAGATACGCGATTTTTATTCAATATTTGCAGGACTTAAAATCAAGATCATGAACTTCCCTTCTGACGTACGCTACACCAAAGACCACGAATGGATTAAGCTGGATGGCAATGTTGCTACCATTGGTATTACTGATTTTGCGCAGCATGAGCTGGGCGATATCGTATATGTAGACATTTCTAGCGTTGGTAAAGCCATGAATGCGCACGAAGTGTTTGGTACAGTAGAAGCTGTGAAAACAGTGAGTGATCTTTTCCTCCCCGTTAGCGGAACCATTGCAGAAGTAAACAGTCTGCTCGAAAAACAGCCAGAATTGGTGAACAATGATCCTTATGGTGATGGCTGGATGATCAAAATGACTGTAAACGACCCTGCAGAAGTGGCCGCCCTGATGGATAGCGCCGCTTATCAGGCCCTGGTTGGATAATTTTTTCCGGTAAGTAAAACCGGACCTTATGCTTTTGCGTATATCAGTTAACATCTGAATACACAACCCCAACCGATTGGAAGCAGTACAACAATACAGCGAGACAGAGCTGGTCTATCTGCTAAAACAACGCAGTGAGTCCGCATTCAGCTATCTGTACGATAATTACGCACAGTCGCTCAATGCAGTGATACTCAATATTGTGCCCGATCATGACCTCGTGCAGGACGTACTGCAGGAAGTATTTGTCAAGATCTGGAAGCAGATAGAAAGCTACGATGCACAGAAAGGAAGATTGTTCACTTGGATGCTGAACATAGCCCGAAATGCTGCCATTGATTTGGTACGCAGCAAAGGTTATCGCAAACAACAGCAAAGTAGTGAGCTGACAGACCGCGCTGCTGAATCAGCAGGTACCAGTCAGGTAGCAACCGACCACATTGGCTTACGCAAACTGGTGTATCAATTGAAGGAAGAGCAACGCGTGCTAGTTGAGCTCTCCTATTTTCAAGGTTACACGCAGGATGAGATCGCACAGCTACTACAAATTCCGCTAAGCACCGTAAAAACACGTCTTCGCTCAGCATTAACCCAATTGAGATCATCTATCAAAGCATAATGGATATACAGGCATACATACAAAGCGGCATCATCGAAAGCTACGTGCTTGGCCTAGCTGATGCGGAAGAAATAGCAGAACTACTGCGTATGCGCGATCAGTATCCCGAAGTTGCAGCAGCTATTGAGCAATTTGAAGCAGCACTGAAGCAACAACTGGAAAATAGCGCACCGCCACCGCCACCGTCTATAAAAGCAGCATTGATGCAAGAACTGGCACCAGAATTCAGCAAGCCTGCTGTGGTTAAGCCAATGCGCACATGGTTACGCTATGCAGCCGCTGCATCCATTATTCTCTTAATCGGAAGCGCCAGTCTGAATCTGTATTTGTATAATGAGGTAAACGAAACAAAAGGAAAATATCAAGCACTATTAGTTGAAAAGAACTCAGTAATAGCCGACAATAAAGTATACCAGACCAAAATGCAGGATATGCTCAATAGCCTGCAAATGATGAATGATCCGGCAATGAAAAAAGTAATGATGCCGGGGGTGAAAGGCAAGGAGCAAATGATGACAACCGTGTATTGGGACAGCAGAAGTAAAGATGTGTATGTGTTCAGCAATAACATGCCTGCAGCACCAGCCGGTTTCTCTTATCAGCTATGGGCAATTGTAGATGGCAAGCCAGTTGATGCAGGTGTAATGGATAACTGCTCAGGTTTATGCAGAATGAAGAATATTCCGAAAGCTGAAATGTTTGCTATTACGCTGGAAAAAGCAGGTGGTAGTCCCGTACCAACGCTTACACAGTTGCAAGTAGCAGGTAAGGTGTAAATCTGAATCAGGTTTTCAATCGTATATCATGTGTACGCTGCCTCCGGCAGATTGTATACAGATGGAGGGAGCTGGCAATGCCGGCTCCCTTATTTTTGTGCCATGCCGCAAGTGCCTTATCGTTATTATATACCCGGATTGATTTGGTTTACTATTCTAACCATTCTGCTTATCATTCCAGGATCTACTTTACCCAAGAATCCATTTTTTGAAGCACTACAAATTGATAAATGGGTACATATTTTCCTGTTTGCCGGGCTGATTATTTTGTGGACACTGCCTGCGGCTTATGCAGGAGCTGATATCAGTACAAGGCGGAGTTGGAATCTCAGTATGCTATTGATGGCGATCTGTTTTGGTATTGCCATGGAGTTTGTTCAAGATAATTGGATTCCGCACCGATCTTTTGAAGCAGCAGATATGCTGGCTGATAGTGCAGGGGCGATCATTGGCTGGTTATTGAGCAATCAATACTGGCATAAGTGCCAAAAAAGAAAGCCCCTGTAGAAACAGGGGCCGCAACCAAAACTAACTGCTTATGAGAAAAATAACTTGCTTGTTTGTTCTCTGAAATGAATAATGCAAACTGGGTGCCAAACTTTTATCTGCTTTGTTAAAACCCTCTTAATAGATACCGTTCGTATTATTCCCGTTGCCTACTGCAAATCTCCTACTTAAGACAAACTCCACTGTCATCAGTTTAACACATTACTGTTAAACACCCGTTAATGACAGGATACAGCTGTATTTGCTGTGTTCTGCATCATGGGGCTGATATACGGAATACCCAAATTCATTCCCCGCAAAATCAACATCACTGCCATGCAAGCCACTACATACGGCATTGCTTTTTTGATCATGTTTCTGGTACTGATACTCACCATCATACCAAAATAAGACAAGAGAAACATGGCTGGGAGTGTACCAATACCATAAGCCGCCATAAAACCAACACCACCTTCAACTGTTCCTGCTGCCAATGCTCCTGTGATAGCCAGATACACCATGCCACAAGGCAATAAGCCATTGGCCATACCCAATACAAACAACCCAGGTATACTTTGTTGCTGTAAGCGCGCTGCAATAAAATCTTGCACAGCCAGTTGCAGTTTATCGAAACTGCGGATATGGACATAGTTCTTGCCTACGGAAGTTTGTACTAATATGAGTAACACAACAATACCCAGGGCAATAGAAAACCATTGTTGAAAGCCACCCAGATACACTGATCTGCCGGCAATACCAAACAACAAACCCATCAGTGCATAGGTGAACACCCTGCCCAGATTGTACAACAGAATACCTATTAATTTTTGCTGCTTGGGCAGAAAATGTACCGGTAAGGCAAAAGCAATTGGCCCGCACATACCAACACAGTGGAAACTACTCAAAGCGCCAAGCGCTAAACCAGACAATATGGTTTGCCAGATCAACATTATTCTACAGAAAGATTTTCTTCCATATAATATTCCTTACCACCACTAGCCCATTTGATTTTTACAACAAAACGAGTATTGGCAACTACTTTCTTACTGATTTGCTGCAATCCATTTGCATCGGTTTGTACGGCTACACGATGGTCCAACTTACTGTTGGTAGGGCAATAGAAATATACCTCACCTTGTAAAGCCTGACCTTGCAGCTCTTTTGGATACTGAATCAATACAGCATCACTATTCTGCGAAATCATGATCTTACTAAGATCAGCGGCATTCTGCTTACCATCAATCTTTTCTTGATAGCGTAATTCTTCTTTATAATAATCCTTACTCACCAATTCGAAATTGGTCGTAACAGCTTTGTAAACAAGTGTAGCCATTAACAAAGCAAACACAATGAATACCAGTACCAGCTTATTTCCCCAGTTTAACTTCATAGCATAATTATTTTAGTTGGCAACAGGGCCCAGAAAACTAGACGTAGCAGTAGCTATTTTTCTGTCGCCTTCATATAATCCTAATCTAATCTTTGTTTTCCGCTCACGAATATTTTGTTTGGGTAACACCACAAAAAACGAACCTGACCCCTGTCCTTCTTTTACTACCTGTATAAAAGGCTTACCAATTACTTGCACACTGCCTTCCATACCTTCCAATCGAATACTCAAAGGAATATCTTCGGTCGTTTTGTTCACCATTTTGATATTGTACAAATTGGTGATACTATCTGTTCCTCTTTCCTGAAACAACATACCAGGCGTACGCATAATGGTGGCATCAACATCTGCTCTAGTTGCCAACAACACAGACAACAAGATTACTACCACACCCAAAACACCTGTATACAATTTCATTCTTGTGGTATAACGCAGCGGCTCTCCGTTGGCGATTGAGTTTTCAGATGCATATCTAATCAAGCCACGTGGCTTACCAATTTTATCCATGATACTATCGCAAGCATCAATACAAGCTGTACAACCAACACACTCCATTTGCACACCATTGCGGATATCAATACCGGTAGGACAAACACGCACACACTGATGACAATCGATACAATCGCCCAACGCTACATCATGACTCTTTTTAGCATTACCACGAGGTTCACCTCTTTTGTAGTCATATGCTACAATCATTGAGTTTTTATCCAACAACACACTTTGTAATCTACCATAGGGACATACCACAATGCAGGCTTGCTCGCGGAAGAAAGCATATACCGCATAAAACACTGCACTGAATACCAGAATGGCAGAGAAGCCTACTATGTGTTGACTTACAGGCTCGGTAATGATTTTTTCTAATTCCTTGATACCAATGATATAAGCGAGAAAGAAATTAGCGATTACAAAAGCAAGCAAATAGAAAACCAAGTGCTTCAATCCTACTTTCGCAATCTTCTTACCAGTCCAAGGTGCATTTTTCAGCAAGCGTTGCGCAGGCGCATCACCCAATATCCAATACTCAACTTTACGGAACATCATTTCCATGAAGTTGGTTTGGGGGCAGGCCCATCCGCAAAACAAGCGACCAAAAGCTGCAGTAAACAAAATAATGAATACCACAAATGTGATCATCGTGAGACCGAAGATGAAGAAGTCCTGAGGCCAGAACACTTTACCAAATAAGATAAAACGTGCATTAGGAATATTGAACAAAAAAAGTGGTCTTCCATCAATATGAACAAATGGCAAGCCGAAGAATACAATAAAGTAGAAAACACTCAGAACGGTTCTGATATTGTAAAACTTACCCTTGGGCTTGTGCGCATAAATCCACTTACGCTTACCATGTTCATCTACTGTTCCTATCCTATCACGGAAAGCTTCCGTTTGAATCTCATTCAGGTGATCAATCTCACTAAACATAACCACTACTTTTAAAGTTTAAAATGCCTGTGGATAGTCCACAGGCATTGATATTATTGAAGCGCGGCAATCTTAGGCTTAGCCGAATCAGCAGCTGCGCCTCCGGGAGCGCTCTCCTCGAACAAACTACCCTGTGGTTCTTTAGGGTTAGCAGGCTTGGTGCCCCTCAAGCTTTTGATATAACTGGTTACCTGAGCAATTTGCACTGGAGAGAGATCATCTTTCCAGCTACGCATGCCTTTTTCAGGAACACCATACTTAATTGTTTTAAAAATATCTTTTACGCCTCCGCCATGTAGCCAATAATCATCTGTAAGATTAGGCCCTACACTACCTCCACCATCTGCAAGGTGACAAGCAGCGCAATTGGTAGCAAAAACATTTTTACCGGCCGCCATTGCTGAAGCATCTGTCAAGAGCACCACTGTGTTTTCATCAACGTTATTGGCAGACTTCTTCAGATATGCTTCTTTCTCTGCTTCTGCTTTTTGCATCGCGATAGCATATTCTTCACCACTGAGTGGTGCTGTATGCGTTACGTGGTATCGCCACAAATAAATACCAGCAAAGACGATTGTTACATAGAAACCATATAACCACCAGGGTGGAAGACGATTGTCCAACTCACGAATACCATCATAGTTATGGCCCAGATCAATCTTTGCTTCTTCCTTCATCGGACGGAAACTATTCAGCTTATCCCACCACTTTACCCAACTATTCTCTTCAGCAACAGCTTCAACAGCTGAGCTAGCTGTAGCAGCAGTCAATGCAGCTTCTTTCGCTAGCAAGAGTTTCAGGTTATACAATAAGCCAATCATGATGACCAACTCTAATAAAATAACCGCCAGCAAAGAGTAAAAAGAAACTTGTGAAAGTCCAGCTATTAAAGTAACAGGCTCTGCTGCTGGTGCATCCTGTGCAATTGCTGCTGTGCTGAAAGTCAGGAATACAATAACAGATAATATCTTGGTTGTTGTACCAGCATTGGCATCCTTGTAGCGCTGCAGGTACATTTTTGCTGCACCAATCACCACATTAGCAAGCAACGCAATGGCCAGCAAAAGACCGAATACCACCACCAACATCACCACAGCTACCGGATTCGATAACTCTGATTGTTTTGGCGGGCCGGCTGCAAATGCACCTGCAGGGGCTATCAAGGCCGCAGTAACCACTACTGCTTTTTGTAACCAACTGTACACTGTATGAAGAAAAGATTTCATATTGGTTGTTTTAAGGGTTGGGTTATGATTTTGAATCGGAATGATCGAATGGGATTTCACTCAAATGGGTAATCAGTCTTTTATCTGCTTTGAATACCCATATTGCCATGAAGACAAAGAAGGTGAAGAAGAGCATAAAAGAACCTAATCCATAAATACTCACCCCAGTAGTCGATTCCAGATAATTGATAAATTTCATAGGTCTTCTTTTATTTAAGTGATGCTACTTGTGCTTTTTGTTCGCCTTTGATATCAACACCTACACGCTGCAGGTATGCAATCAATGCAACGATCTCCGCATCAGCTGCTGTTTCAATCTTATCCTTCTTCAGGTTATCCTTGATCTTATTCGCCTGTGCCATTAACTCAGCATTAGCCTGTTGATCGTATCCTACAGGATAAGGCACACCCAATGTTTGCATGGCCCTAATCTTGGCTGGCGTAAGTGCTGTATCAATCTTGGCATCCATTAACCAAGGATATCTTGGCATGATAGAACCAGGTGACATGGTGCTTGGATCGAACATGTGGTTATAATGCCAGCTATCTGGATACTTACCACCAATACGTGCGAGATCCGGACCAGTACGCTTACTACCCCACTGGAATGGGTGATCATATACAAACTCACCAGCTTTACTATACTCGCCATAACGAGCTACTTCATCTCTGAATGGACGAACCATTTGTGAGTGACAGGTATAACAACCTTCTTTGATATAGATATCTCTACCCTGTAATTCAAGCGGAGTATATGGCTTCACAGAAGCGATGGTTGGAATATTACTCTTCACGAGGAAAGTAGGAATCAACTCCAACAAACCACCAATAGCAACCAGTATAAAACTGTATACCAACATTTGAACAGGCTTACGCTCAATCCAACGGTGCCAGTATTCCTTACCATGTGTTTCAATCACTTTAGGCAATGGTGCAGCTTCTGCAGCTTCATCAGCAACCAGGCTTCCACTTTTCACTGTCTTCACCAAGTTATAGACCATGATGAATACGCCAGAAACATAGAGCAAACCACCAACACTTCTAGTGATGTACATCGGAATAATATGGGTAACAGTTTCCAGGAACTGGAATTTCAGCTGACCTTCTTCTGTAAACTGCTTCCACATCATCGCTTGAGTGAAACCAGCCCAATACAAAGGCAATGCATACAATACAATACCCATGGTACCCACCCAGAAATGGGTAGTCGCTAATTTCTTAGAATACAATTGCGTTCCGAAGATGCGTGGAATCATCCAGTACAACATACCGAAGGCGATAAAGCCGTTCCAACCCATAGCACCGATATGCACGTGCGCAATTGTCCAGTCTGTAAAGTGTGAAATCGCGTTTACGTTTTTCAAACTCAGCAATGGACCTTCGAAAGTGGACATACCATAACAGGTTACAGCTACCACCATGAATTTCAACACAGGATCTTCTCTTACCTTATCCCAAGCACCGCGTAGGGTAAACAAACCATTCAGCATACCACCCCAGCTTGGCGCAATCAGCATGATGCTGAATACTGTACCAAGGCTCTGTGCCCAATCAGGCAAAGCTGTGTATAACAAGTGGTGCGGACCAGCCCAGATATAGATAAAGATCAAAGCCCAGAAGTGGATGATTGACAGGCGATAACTATATACAGGTCTGTTCGCCGCTTTTGGCATGAAATAGTACATTAAACCCAGCACAGGTGTAGTTAAGAAGAAAGCCACAGCGTTGTGACCATACCACCACTGCACCAATGCATCTTGCACACCAGCATACCAGCTATAACTTTTTAATGGAGAGAAAGGAATTTCGAAAGAGTTCACGATATGCAGCATGGCTACTGTAACCCAAGTAGCGATATAAAACCAAATAGCTACATACAAATGACTTTCGCGACGGGTTAAGATGGTGCCGAACATATTGATACCGAATACTACCCATACAAGGGTGATGGCGATATCAATAGGCCATTCTAATTCTGCATACTCTTTACCAGTTGTATAACCCATAAACAGGGTTAAAGCGGCAGCAACAATAATCAGCTGCCAGCCCCAGAAGTGAATCTTACTGAGCAGATCGCTGAACATACGCGCTTTACACAAACGCTGCAAAGAGTAATAAATACCGGCAAAAATGCAGTTACCTACAAAGGCAAAGATCACTGCATTGGTATGCACTGGTCTTAAGCGACCAAACGTTGTTGGCGCAAAATTGAAACTTGCCGCAGGCAGATAAAACTGGATAGCTACCAGTAAACCGGCAAGCATACCTACAATACCCCACAAAACTGTGGCGTATGCAAAATTCTTCACCGTCCGGTTGTCGTAGTAAAATTGTTCTACTTGCATATCAGTTGGTTGATTTAGGGTGCTGGTTGAATAATGAATAATTAATTACTAGGCTTTTTATCGTCAAATAGTATACGTACAGGAGGACTGGCTTCATCATCGTACTGACCGTTTTTCACGCTCCAGATAAAAGCTGCCAGGAACAGACCGGCAACAGAAATACTTGCGAGTAGCAGAACAATGATTACACTCATAGTGTGTAGAATAATAGGCTCAAAAATATTTCGACACAAAAGCAGGGTAAATGATATAACTCAACCACCCTTATGATTTTTGTCATGTTTTTGTCAGCTGTTTAACCAAGTGCTTGTCAATTACTTAAGACAGTGAACAGTTTCTTAGTTCAAACGCATTTTCCAAGCGAAGAAATTGCTGAGTCCATAAGTGATGAAAAGTATGCTGATGGTACTTGCCGGCATCAGGATAGCTGCAATCATCGGCGACAACTGCGCTGTAACCGCATAAAACACACCAATAATGTTGTAAATGATGGATACCACAAAGGCCGACATCACCACATACTTGTTAGCGCGACACAAGCGGATAATTTGCAACAGCTTGGGCAATTGCGCAGCTTCCATAATAGCATCGCTGGCAGGTGTGAAATTGTTGCTATTCTCAGTAACAGCGATACCAATATCGGCTTGTCTCAATGCACCCGCGTCATTCAAGCCATCACCCACCATCATTACTTTATGACCTGCTTGTTGTAATTGCTTTACTACTTCTAACTTGTCTTCAGGCTTTTGGTTGAAGAGTATATGCGCTTGAAAGCCCAATAATTCCTGTAAGTATTGTTGCTCACCTGCATTATCACCACTGAGCACAGCTAAATCATAACGCTTGCGCAAATGACGAATCATGGCGGGCACTTGATCGCGATAATGATTCCTAACGGTGAATCTACCCAAGACTTCTTCTTCAATAGCGATGTATACAGCCGTATCAAACTCTCTGTCTTGTTGATGTGTAACAAAAGCTTTAGATCCGATAGTTACCAATACACCATTCACAAATCCTTCAATACCCTTGCCTGTCTGTTCGCTGAAAGCGACTACCTCTAGCTTACGCATTTCACCCAAGCTGGCTACAATAGCGCGGCTCATGGGGTGTGTAGACTGTGCAGCTAGAGATACGATGAGCTGTTTCTGTTCTTTATTGAGTGATTTGCCATCGAAACGAATATCCTGACCAGTACCTGTTGTTAAAGTGCCTGTCTTATCGAAAACGATATAATTGGCATTCGCCATTTCCTCGATGGCTTGCGCATTGCGCATGTATACTTGTTTACGACCAAGAATGCGCAGGATATGTCCATTGGTAAATGTATTGCTTAAGAGCAAAGCACAAGGGCAGGCAACAATCAGCACAGCAGTAACAGCAGGCCAGATATGCGCAGGATTATTGACATACCAGTAAGCCGCAGCACTTGCCGCGATGGCCAAAACAATCCAAGTGAAATAACGACTCAATAGGTGTACAAAAGAGCGTTCCTCATAATGCTTGTCTTGCTTCAACTCATCTCTGTTCCACAAACGGGTTAAATAACTTTGCGAAACTTCCTTGATAACGAGAATTTCGATATTACCGCCAATTTGCTTACCGCCTGCATACACAATCTCTCCCATTTCTTTTTCAACCGGTACACTTTCGCCTGTTACAAAGCTGTAATCGATCAATGCTTTGCCACGAGTGAGAATACCATCCGCAGGAATCAGTTCCTGATGATGAATCAAAAGCGTATCATCTAACTGCACAGCGGGCAGACTAGCTGTCTCTTCTTTGCCATCGCGCAAGCGAGTAACAGCAATAGGGAAATAGGAAGTATAGTCACGTTCAAAAGAAAGCTGCTCATAGGTTTTGTCTTGTAGCACTCTGCCTACCAACATGAAGAATACGATTCCACTCATACTATCGAAATAGCCACTACCCGTATTGGAGAGTACTTCATATAAACTACGACCAAAGGTTACCCAAATAGCCAGCACAATCGGTGCATCAATATTCAGGAAACGATGTTTCAGGCTTTTCCAAGCACTACTGTAAAACTCTGTTGCACTGTAGAAAAATACAGGCAAGCTGAGTGCAAGATTCAAGTAGCGGAAAAGATTGACCAAGTGTTGCTCTTTCGTATCAATACCCAAATACTCAGGAAAACTCATGAGCATGATATTGGCAAAACAAAATCCTGCAACACCCAGCTTGAAGATTTTGGACTTATCGAAAAAGTTTTTTCGCTTGGATAAATTCTGCAAACTGATATAAGGCTCATAGCCAATACTGGTAAGCAATTCAGCCACCTGACGCATGCTCATATCAGTATGCGCAAATACAATTTCAGCCTCTTTGCGTGTAAAATTGACTTTACTGCTGATGATATACGGATTGATGCGATGCAGGTTTTCCAACAGCCACAAGCAGCTACTGCAATGCATTTGCGGCAAGTAGAAAGTGACATGGGTTTGCTGCTCATCCTGAAAACTGGTTAGCGATTGCTTGATACCCGCATCGTCCAGGAATGCAAACTTTCCTTCTCTTACTTTTATTTTCTGGCTATTACCCGGATTGTTACTGATGGTATAGTAATCACACATCCCGCTTTTATTCAGGATTTCGAATACCATCTTACAGCCTTCGCAACAGAAAGCTTTTTCATGTGCATGAATGGGTGCTATACCGCAGTCTTCTCCGCAGTGGTAACAACTGGTATGTTGAGCCGTTGTAGATGTAAGCATGTACTAAATCAATGATGATGATGACCGTGATGTGCTTTAGCAGGTTTACCGGTTACTTTTGGATAGAGCAGGTTTTGTTCTACATGAATCCATTGTAACACTTTTGTTTCCAGGGTGAATAGTTCGTTCAAACATTCACGCCATTCCATGGAAGCATTGGGCGTAGGACTGAAATTATTCAGTAACTGGCGCAGTCGCTGCATCAGGTTAATGATGACTTGATGGGTATTATGAATGTTCTCAAAAACTTTATGCTCCAAGCATGGACCAGCGCTATCCATTTTTACTGTGCCCTTATAGTTTCTTTTGATGCATGGGTACACAATGCCAGATTGCTTCAAGAACAAATGCTTGATCTCATCTTCTAATTTCGAGAAAACCAATTGTACCAGTTCTGCAACTGAAACAGGGAGTTCTTTGATTTGAGGATTGGATAGCAGGTAAGACTCAATTTTACTACAAGAAGTATTGATCTCTGGCTGAAACTCAAATTGAATGAGATTACAGAGACCTTCAGGTGTGAGCGCTTCTTGTGAACGGGTTTCCAATCGATGCAGGAACATACAACACAATTTACGTGCAAGGTATCCTCCTGAGCATCGCTTAACTATGACTCAACTCATTGTAACACATGATTTTTGTCATGTTTACCACGACAAGCTGTAGCATTAATCCTGCAGATTAGCAGTGCGTACCAAATCCTTCACTTTCATGATACGGATGCGCTTACCATCTAAATCGATGATACCATCTTTTTTGAACTCTGATAAGAGTCGGATAGTAGATTCTGTAGCAGTACCAACCAAGTTGGCAATTTCTTCTCTGGATAAACGCACATTCAAGGTAGTGCCATCTTGCTCGAAGCCATAAGTCTCTTTGATGAAGAGTAGGGTTTCGGCCAAACGCTCACGTACTGGTTTTTGAGCGAGGTGGGTAATTTTTACTTCAGCTTTATGCAGCTCATCACTCAGCATCTTCATCATCTCGAAAGCCAAGCCTGCATCATGTTTCAGCGCGTGTACAAATAAATTTTTTGGTACAAAACAAACCTGTGTATCTTCTAATGCAATAGCTGATGAGCCATAACGATCTCCACTCAGCAAAGCTCTATAGCCCATGATATCACCACCCTTCAATAATCTAGTGATGTGTTCTTTACCATCATCGCCGAGATGGGATAACTTGATCTTTCCTTCATTGATACAATACACGCCAAAGGGATATGCACCTTCATGAAAAATCACTTGGCCCTTCTTATACGTATTACACACTTTCTGCATGTTGATCTCTTCCAAAAACTCGCTTTTCGCCTTACAGAGAACAGAGGTAAAGCGATGCGCGCAGTACTGACATTGTGAGTGATCAACTTCGGCTTTCATATAAGAACAGTTGTTAATTCAAATCTAAGTATTTCAACGCGATCAAAATGATTTTTTCTTGTTTAAATTATTGATTTACAACATTTTGTAAAAGAATAGCACGGCTATATTAGAACAAAATAAAATCACTTTATGTAGAAAACGTAGCGAAACTACAATCAAACAAATGAAAATCAATGAATTAAGATAAAAACCGACACCTAATTCGGTTTAATATACTTGCAAGATTAGTTCAACAGAAAAGTCCGCAATCGTTTGTGTTAGGGTAATAAGAGTTGTTTTAGCTCCGCAGCATTCCCCGAGAAAACGTTAAAGTCAACACGCATGGTGATCCCACTTACCTGGCCCTGATCACTATGCTGCCAGAAAGACCAGGGCCGATTAATTCTTGGCCTATCCGGCTGAAAATAATGCGCCACCCAGAGTGGATAAGCATTGAAGGCCGGTCCCAACTCTTTTTCATAGAAATCAGCAAAGGTGTAGATGATGGGCTTCCTACCCGTTG
The DNA here is from genome assembly GCA_019745155.1 of Chitinophagaceae bacterium. Classification (GTDB taxonomy): domain Bacteria; phylum Bacteroidota; class Bacteroidia; order Chitinophagales; family Chitinophagaceae; genus JAFLBI01. The sequence goes on from JAIETM010000003.1 coordinate 138,254, forward strand.
CCATTTCTACTTCGTCTAACCACTCTTTCAAACGCTTTTGCATCAATGCACGAGGCACTCTATGCAGTTTCTCAATATCTACCACAGGGGGTAAATCGCCCGATTGTAAGGATACTTGTTGTAAAAAGTGTTGTGCTTGTTTCTTTCCACTCTTTGTTGCCAGAAAATAATGATAGGCACCCCTGATCATCCCAGCTTTTCTGGCTTCAGCCCAGTTATACGCAAAGCGCTTGTCAACATCATTCAGGCCTTCTGTTGCCTTGATAAAAGCAAAACTGAGCGCAGATGTATCAGCTTTCATCTGCTTTACTCCGGGCCAATAGATAGCACCCTGATAACTGCTTACATCAATGCCGTGAATACCATAATCAGCCGGCATGGTAATGCCAAAAGCTTCGTAATTCGTGCGCTTGGCGACTACTTCCTGCTGATCAGCTTTCCATTTCTGGTACACAAACCATCCATTACCAATCAACAAAACCGCAAGTATGGTCACTGGCACCCAAACTTTCCAAGCTTGCCTTTTAGCCGTGCTTTTCTTTTTAACTACTACCTGTTTTACCGCTTTCCGCTTTGCCATCAGACTACAAAAATGCTGGAAAATCTGCCTAGATCAATGGTTGACATACACAAACATGGCGGATTCTGAATTACTCACTTATTTTTGACGCATGCCGTACTTCAATTGGAACGACTCGCTTAACCTTATATCCAAACTAAACTTCTCAAAAGTTTGGAATGCGACCAAAGTATGGAGCAGTTATCAACTCAGTAAATTCACCGGCAAACCCATACAATGGGGTTTACCTATTTCTATTTCTTTTGAACCAACGACCAGTTGCAATCTGCGTTGCCCGGAATGTCCCAGTGGATTAAGAGAATTCACCCGTCCAACCGGCATGCTACAAAAAGATTTTTTCAGGCAAACCATTGATGATATACATAAGGAATTGCTCTATCTCATTTTTTACTTTCAGGGAGAGCCCTACCTCAATCCGGATTTTCTGGATATGGTGAAATATGCACACGACAAAGGCATTTATACCGCCACTTCTACCAACGCACATTATTTAACTGATGAGAAAGCGCGTAAGACTGTGGAAAGCGGATTAGACAGACTGATTATTTCCATTGATGGCACCACACAGGATGTCTACGAGCAATACCGAGTGGGCGGTAAATTGGAAAAAGTACTGGAGGGTGCCAGAAATATTGTTAAGTGGAAGAAAGCACTCAACAGCAAAACCCCATTTGTGTTTTTCCAGTTTTTGGTGGTAAAACCAAACGAACACCAGATTGAAGCAGTCAAACAATTAGGTAAAGAAATTGGTGTAGATCAGGTAAGGTTAAAGACAGCACAGGTCTACGATTATGAAAACGATCCCAATCAACTTATCCCTAGTCTAGAAAAATACAGCAGATACAAAAAGGACCGTAAAGGAAAAATGCAGGTTAAAAGCGGACTACAGAATCATTGCTGGAAATTGTGGCACGCCAATGTAATTACTTGGGATGGCATTGTGGTGCCCTGCTGTTTTGATAAAGATGCCATGCACCATTTAGGGAATCTTCAAATGCAAAGTTTTAAAGATGTGTGGCACAACGCCAATTACCAGCAGTTTCGAAAAGAGTTAATGACCAGCCGTAAAAACATTGATATCTGTGCTAATTGCAGCGAAGGCTTAAGCGTTTGGGAAGACTAGTACACCCTTAAGCTATGGGATTAAACGATTTGGTTGTAAAGAGAATTTTTTTCTTGAAAATCACTTTCCTACCTTGTTCCAAGAAAGAAAACCCAATGGCACTATCCACATCTATCATAGTTCGTTTACAAACCCAGCACCTAGATTTACGCAAAATCTTAACTGATTTATCTGAGGAAGCACTGCACAAAAAGCAGGATCAATCATGGAGTATCTATGAGCACCTGATTCATTTGGCAGTCTATCAACCAAGATTCATTCATCGCCTGAACGATATTGTACAAAATCAAGCATCGGTTTTTTCTGCATACGACACAAAGCAAGATCCTCTTTTTAAAGAATACCACACGCTCAAGGTAATGGATATCTGGGATCGCATTCAGGAAAGACGAGAAGACCTCATCAGTATTGCTGAAAGTCTTACAGCCGAACAACTTAGCAAAACGGGTACACACGCTTTATATGGAAGCGTTTCCGTTGGCGATTGGATCGACTTTTTCTTGCTCCATGAAGCGCATCATATGTACCGCATGCTCATGCTGAAACTGGAACACAACCCTATTGCCCAGCAGAAGCAGGTAAAAGCCTAATGTGTATTCCTTAGGCTAATTTTCTGAATCATCCACATAGATACGCTGTAAGTCAGACTGACTTATCTTCGACTGATGAAGCAGCTGTTATTACCTACCATATTGTCGCTGTTTGTTACAGCCTTGTTCGCACAACCCAATCCTAACTATGAGTTTAGAGGTGTTTGGGTAGCAACGGTAGAAAATATCGACTGGCCCAGTCGTAAGGGTCTTTCTGTGGAAGAACAAAAAGCAGAATATATCCGCCTGCTCGATATGCATCAACGCAATGGCATGAATGCCATCGTCTTTCAGGTGCGCCCTGTTGCAGATGCATTCTACCCTTCGCAATACGAGCCATGGAGTGAGTACCTCACGGGCGTTCAGGGACAACCACCATCACCCTACTATGATCCTTTGGCTTTCATGATTGAAGAGACACACAAAAGAGGTATGGAGTTTCATGCTTGGCTCAACCCATATCGTGCAGTATTCAACATCAATAAATCTAAAATTGCTCCATCCCATATCACCAAAGTACACCCTGAATGGTTTGTGGTGTATGGTGATAAAAAATATTTTGATCCAGGCATACCTGAAGCAAGAGATCATGTAAACCGCGTAGTGCGTGATCTGGTGAGCAGATACGATTTGGACGGTATTCACATGGATGATTATTTCTATCCCTATCGTATTGCTGGCAAAGAGTTTCCTGATGAAAAAAGCTTTGCTGCATACGGCAAAGGCATGAATAAAGATGACTGGCGTAGAAGCAACTGTGATACCATCATCAAGCAACTCTATGAAACCATCAAACAAACTAATCTGCGCGTGAAGTTTGGTATCAGTCCCTTTGGTGTTTGGCGAAACCAGGATAAGGATCCACTCGGTAGTGCCACCAAAGCAGGCCAAACCAATTACGACGATTTATACGCAGATATTCGTCTCTGGTTAGAAAAAGGCTGGATGGATTATGTAGTACCACAATTGTACTGGGAAAGAGGTTTTAAAGTAGCCGACTATGATGTGTTGCTTGAGTGGTGGAATAAACACACTTATGGCAAACACTTGTATATAGGCCAAGGTATTTATCGCGCAGGCACAACTGCTGCATGGAAAAGCCCGGATCAAATACCTGATCAGATTCGCTTGCTCCGTAATTACAATACCACACAAGGCAGTGTATACTTTAGCAGTAAGAGTTTCGTAAAGAATCCAAATGGCTGGAATGATAGTCTGCGCAATAACTATTATGCTGTACCTGCACTAATACCTCCTATGCCATGGTTAGATAACGTAAAACCAGCACCACCCAGTGCCAGAAAAAAAACAACCGATCAATACACATTGGTTTACGAAGGCAAGAAACCCATCAAACAATATGTAGTAATGTCTGATAAAGGGATCAAGGGTGGTAATCCTATTATCGTGCAGTGGATTATGCAAAGCGGTAATACGGAGATTAATGTGGCCAGCTTACGACAAACAGGACACAATCTGTTTGTTGCAGCAGTTGACAAGAACAACAACATGAGTAACCTGATAGAGTTAAACTAAACTTATAAGAGGAGGCAACTCCTCTTTTTTTATGCGCCACTTTTTTATCATAGCGAGCATCTTTAGTGTTTTGTTGGTTCGTGCGCAAACCGACTCTACGAAATCTCGCTTTAGTTGGGATGCTTATGCAGGCTTCTACTACAATCACGATTTCAATCAACCCATCAATAAAGAAAGACCTGCTTTTACGTATAACCACAAGCAAACAGCCACGCCCGCACTTAACCTGCTTTTTCTAAAGGGCATGTATCAGTCGGAAAAGTTCAGAAGCACTGTTGCACTAATGATGGGCGATTACGCGAAATACAATTTAGCTGCCGAACCACAAGTCTGGCAACATGTGTATGAAATGAATGCAGGCATCAAACTCAGCAAAAAGCTGCAACTCTGGCTGGATGCTGGTGTATTCGCTTCACATATCGGATTTGAAAGTGCAGAGAGTATTAACTGCTGGACATTAACCCGTAGCATCGTTGCAGAAAATTCACCTTACTTCGAGTCGGGTTTTAAACTTGGCTATACCAGTACAAACGGCGTATGGCAACTGAATGCATTACTGGTTCGCGGATGGCAAAATATCCAACAGCCTTTGGCCAATGCAGCATTAACGCCAGCATTTCAAATAAGCTATACGAAAGGGAACAATCTCTTCAACTATAGCAACTTCTTTGGCAGAATGGGTTTGGGTAACAATCGCCCTTTCAGACAATATCATAACTGGTACTGGATGCATACCACGAAAACCCTGAGTTGGATTCTTGGTTTGGATTTGGGCGTAGACCATTATAGTAGTCTGCAGCGTAGCTGGATTACGCCAGTTGGTATCCTGCGCTATCAAGTACATCCAAAATGGAAGATTGCTGCACGCTATGAATATTTTGCAGATACAAAAAATGCCTTAGGCTATGGTGCTTTACAAACAAGCGGTTACAGTTTGAATACAGATTATACAATCAATCACTATTTAACACTGCGTGCAGAGTGGAAACATTTCAATGACCAACAGGCAATTTTCCTGAAAGATGCCACGAACAGTAACCGCAACAATAATCTGGCTTTCGGCTTAATACTCGCGCGTTAACCGAATACCACCTCATTCACATCACCTGGCCATACACCAAATTTTTCTTGCACTGCTTTGAAACGGTGTGTAAAAATGCCCCTGAGCTGCGCTTTCACAAAAAGAGTGTTAGCGATATCTCCTAGAAAGAAAAGGGGTAGTTTGTAGTGTACAATATCCGTCATTTCAACACCGCCGTCGATTGCTTTAAAATGGTGTTGGTGATGCCACATGGTATATGGACCAAAACGTTGCTCATCAACAAAAAACTGTTTGTCGGCTACATGCGTGATTTCTGTCATCCAATACATGGGTATACCTAAAACAGGGCTCACTTTGTATTCAATGATTTGTCCGGCATACATTCTTTCACCATGGTGCTTTGAAACAATATTGAATCCCAGATTAGAAGGGGTAATATCTTTTAAATTATCCGGCTTGCTGAAGAAATCCCAGGCGCTCGCTAAATCAATAGGGATACGCTGAACTGTCTTGATAGAATAAACCTTGCTCATGGTGTTCTTTTCTATACAACACATCTGCAATTAAAAGGTTGGGAAACTGTAGCTTTGAAAGCATGACAAGGGCAGAACAAGAAGCAAATTTTCGCTCCATTTACGCGGGATTGAACCCACAACAGCAAAAAGCAGTAGACACCATTGAAGGTCCGGTAATGGTGATTGCGGGCCCGGGCACGGGCAAAACCCAGATTCTTTCGGCCAGAATTGGGAAGATTTTGCTGGAAACAGATGTGTTACCGGAAAATATTCTTTGTCTTACTTATACCGATGCCGGTGTGGTAGCCATGCGCAAAAGATTACAGCAATTCATCGGTCCGGATTCTTACAAGGTAAATATTTACACATTTCATGCTTTTTGTAACGATATCATCCAAGAGAACCTATCCTTGTTTGAGAAAAACGCGCTGGACCCTATTTCTGATCTGGAAAGAATTGCACTGTTTAAAGAACTCATCAATGCATTCCCAAAAAATCATCCACTAAAAAGGTATCGCGGTGATGTGTATTATGAGATCAACAACTTGCAGAACCTATTCAGCACCATGAAGCGCGAAGGTTGGAGCAGTCAGCAGATTGAAACTGCGATTGATGCCTACATCAATGACCTGCCCAACAGAGATGAATTTGTGTACAAGAAAAAGTTTCGTGATAAACAAGCAGGCGATCTGAAAGAAGATAAAATCAATGAAGAAAAAGAGCGCATGGAAAAACTGCGCGCAGCAGTGAAAGAGTTTGATCGCTTTCAGGAAATGATGCGCAAGCGCAATCGCTACGATTTTGATGACATGATCAATTGGGTAATTCGCGCTTTTGAAACCAATAGCAGCTTACTCTCCCGCTATCAGGAACAATTTCAATACATCTTGGTGGATGAATACCAGGATACCAGCGGAACGCAGAACCGATTGGTGGAATTACTCATCAGCTTTTGGGATGCCCCAAACGTGTTTGTGGTAGGCGATGATGACCAGAGTATCTATCGCTTTCAAGGTGCCAACGTGGCCAACATGCTTTCCTTCGCGCAGCAATACCAGAAAGATTTGCTGACAGTAGTGCTAACGCAGAACTATCGTTCTACGCAGCCTATTCTGGATGCTTCCAAAACCATCATTGATAAAAATGATGAGCGATTGGTGAAGCAAATGCCCGGACTCAGCAAAGAATTACAATCTGCCAATACCAAAATCAATCAACTTACCCATACACCTGTGCTGGAACTATACAATAACCAGCACGAAGAAATGATGGGCATCACACAACGCATTGAGCAGCTACTGCAAGAAAGTATTGCGCCAGGCAAGATTGCCGTCATCTACAAAGAGAACAAGTATGGCGAAGAATTGGCGCGCTATTTCAGACTGAAGCAGATACCATTTTATAGCAAGCGTCATGTAAACATTTTGGAGCAGCCATTAGGCAGGCAATTGGTACTGATGTTGCAGTTTTTAGCTGCAGAGCACGATACGCCCTATGGTGGCGATGAAATGTTATTCGAAATTTTACACTTCGAATGGTTCCACGCCAAACCAATTGATATTGCCCGATTATCGGTAGAAGTAGCTGCCAAACAGTTCAGTGATCAGAAAACCTCATTACGTGAACTACTCTATACCAAAGCACAGCAACCAGCCAAGGACTTGTTTAGTCAGGCCATTGATCCAGCACTCAAACAGGCAAGCAATGTGTTGGAGAACCTGATTGCTGCTGTGCCCAACAATACATTACAGCAGGTTTTTGAATTGATGATTCAACAAGCTGGGGTATTGAAATACATCATGCAGCATCCGGAAAAGCATTGGTTGTTACGAGTACTTACTGGCTTGTTTGATTTCATCAAGGAAGAAACCCGTCGCAACCCCATGCTCACACTAGCCGATCTGGTAGGCATTTTGGAATTGATGGAAGAAGAAGATTTACCATTACCACTTGTGCAGATTAATGGCAATGATAGCGGCGTCAATCTCTTAACTGCACACGGATCAAAAGGACTAGAATTCAAATATGTTTTCTTCGCGGGTTGCAATGCAGGCGCTTGGGAAAAGAAAAGAAAACCAGGCGGCGGATATCGCTTACCAGATACCCTACTTGGCACAACAGTAAGTTCCACACAAGCAGATGCAGAAGAATTGAGACGTTTATTCTACGTAGCACTCACAAGAGCCGAGCAACACCTCATCCTCTCTTACAGCCGATTCAATATGGATGGCAAGGAAATAGAGCCCAGCATGTTTGTTGCCGAGTTGCAAGACCAGCATGGATATACAGCGGAAACCATCATACTGCCTGCAGAAACTTTGGATACTTTCCGCGCATTGCAGTTCATGGAACAAGCCAGACCGGAAATCAGCGCAGCTGAAGAAGCATTTGTGGCACCATTGCTGGATAAGTTTGTCATGAACGTAACCGCACTCAATAATTACTTGAAGTGTCCGCTTAACTTCTATTTCAATAATCTCGTACGCGTTCCATCAGGTAAATCAGAAGCTACTGAATTTGGTTCTGCCGTGCACCATGCATTGCAGAAGCTTTTCGAAAATATGCAGCAGAACAACAATGCATTTGCTGATAAAGCTGCATTCATCGAAGATTTCAACTGGTATATGCATCGCCATCGCGAAAACTTTACCAAAGAACAATTCGATCGCCGCATAGAATATGGCCATGAAGTCTTGAGCAATTACTACGACACCTATATCAATCAGTGGAATAAAATTGTGGCTGTTGAAAGAAGTATCCGCAATGTGGTGGTGAAAGGCGTCCCCATCAAGGGTAAGTTGGATAAGTTAGAGTTCAATGGCAAACAAGTAAATGTGGTGGATTACAAGACAGGTGATATTGATAAAGCCAAGAACAAACTCAAGCCGCCGCACGATAAAGATCCCAATGGAGGCGATTACTGGCGCCAGGCCGTCTTTTATAAACTACTAGTAGATAATTATCAGCAGAAAGACTGGCAAGTGGTGAGTACCGAGTTTGATTTTATTGAGCCAGATAAGAAAAAGCAATACCAAAAAGCCAAAGTGGTGATTACACCGGAAGATACCACTACCGTAAGCGAGCAGATTGTGACCGTTTGGAATAAGATCCAAGCTCGAGAATTTTATACCGGCTGCGGCAAAGCTGATTGCCACTGGTGCAATTTTGTGAAGACAAACGAATTGGCCATTGCACTGCATGAAGCACAGGAGCCAGACGCAGAAACAGATTGATTTATGAACTATTTCACAGCCTTGCTGCCGAAACATCCTAAGTTTGCACACGCATGTATCAGAGAATATTTCAGCAAGGATTGACACAGTTTATTTGCATAAGCATCTGTTTATTACTGCTCAGCAGTTGTGCCAATATCATTCCACCCGGTGGCGGACCCAGGGATACCATTGCCCCCAAGCTGGTGATGGCTGTGCCAAAAGATTCTGCAACCGGCGTTACGGCTGATCGCATCACACTCACTTTCGATGAGTTTGTAGACATCAAGCAGTTGAACGAAAACCTGATTGTATCGCCTAACCCCAAAACACAACCTGTTGTTGATTATCGTCTGCGCAACGTGTATATCCGCCTGCGCGATAGCCTCCTACCCAATACGACTTATGCATTCAATTTTGGCAATGCCATTATAGATGTGAATGAAGGCAATCCGGCTAAAGGCTTTACCTATGCCTTTACCACAGGAAAGGTATTGGACGACAATACCTTTAAAGGAAAAGTACAACTGGCCGAAACAGGCAAAATAGACAGCACATTAATTGTGCTATTACACCGTAACCTGAATGATACAGCGGTAGTAAAAGAAAGACCTCTATACTATACCAAAATCAACGGTAAGGGCGAATTCACTTTTCGTTATTTACCATCCGGCAGATTCAATGTATTTGTATTACCCAATGATTATGGCAAAAAGTATGACGATAGCACCAAAATGTTTGCCTTTCTCCCTGAACCAATCAATATCATAAGCACAGGTACATCACCGGTAATACTATATGCATTTGAGGAAGCCAAGCGCAAGGAAAAACCCAAGCCTGTTGTAACCAATGATGCAGAGCCAGCAATAAAAGGCAATAACCCAGAAAGAAAACCTAGTCCCTACATTAGAACCCTACCCAATTTAGAGAATGGTGCACAAGATGTATTGAGTAATATGCAAATTAACCTGAGCAAGAAAATTACCTACTTAGATACCAATGGCATTCGCCTGACAGATACCTTGTTCAAACCATTCAGCGGTTTTACACTCCAATTAGATAGTAACAGAAGCAGTATCACTGTAAAGTATCCTTGGAAGACCGATCAGCAAATGGTACTCCTCATTGCAAAAGAGGCATTGAAAGATAGTCTGGGTAATACTTTGGCCAAAACAGATACCATTCGTTTTCGTACCAAAAAAGAAAGTGAGTATGGTGCTATTAAAATACGCATCACCAATCTGGATCTGAATCGAAACCCTGTATTGCAATTTGTACAAAACGATAAGCTGGTAGAATCTGTTCCTATGCGCAGTAAAGAATTGGTGCGCAAACTCTATAAGCCAGGCGAATACGAATTACGTATTCTATATGACCGCAATCAAAATGGCATTTGGGATAGTGGTAATTACCGCACCAAGCAACAACCGGAAATCGTAGTACAGCTTGCAAAAAGATTGGCTGTTAGACCAAACTGGGATAATGAAGTGGATCTCTCACTCAACAATGAGTAAAAACATTTCAACCAGCACTTTCCCATCAGCTTGCATATAATATCTTCGCGGCATGCAATTGCCCTCTACCCTCTTGGAAAATGCCGTAGCCGAATTTGCCAAACTCCCGGGCATTGGTAAAAAAACAGCTTTAAGATTGGTGCTTCACCTACTAAAAAAAGAAGTAGAAGAAGTACAGCATTTTGGAGAGACTGTTGCCAAGATGCGCAGAGATATTCGATTTTGCAATCGCTGCCACAATATTTCGGATGGCGATATCTGTGCCACTTGCGCTAATACCATGCGTAACCAAAAGCTCATCTGTGTAGTAGAAAATATCCGCGATGTGATTGCTATCGAGAGCACACAACAATACAATGGTATCTATCATGTACTGGGCGGCATCATTTCACCCCTTGATGGTGTGGGCCCAGACCAGCTCAATATTGAAAGTCTGGTGAACCGCATTGGCAAAGAAGGCACGGAAGAACTGCTTTTTGCTCTAAACCCCACCATTCAGGGCGATACCACCATCTACTATATCCAGAAAAAGATTCAGCACCTGCCCTGCCGGGTAACCACCATTGCCCGAGGCATTGCTTTTGGCGGCGAACTCGAATTCGCTGATGAAATGACCCTTGCCCGCAGTATCGCTAACCGACTACCCGTTCAACAATACGTGAAGTAGCCGTTTCAAGGTAAAACCCTGTTAATTTTTCCCTTTTTGAACAATTCATGTACATACATGTAATTATGGTATTACTATCTTTACAACTCAATTCAAGCACATGAAAAAGAATTTGATACTCGGATTTCTGGCTGTTATAGCGCTGGGCATTATTGGTGTTTGGTATTTCATTTTCTATCGCCCAACACACAATAAGAGAGATGTAGCAGACGAACAAGGTATTGCCGTAACAGCCGCTGCGCTGGTAAAAGCCTATCAGGAGAATGAAGCTAATGCCAATACACAGTATTTAGATAAAGCGGTTGAAATCACGGGAGAAGTAAGCGACACAACAAGAGACGCAGCAGGTAAACCAAGTATTACACTTAAAAGCGAAGATGCTTTTTCCAATGTGTCTTGCACCCTGAAGCAAGATGCGCCAGGTATAGTACTAGGGAAGACTATTACCATCAAGGGTGTGTGCACCGGCTATTTAAGTGATGTCATCGTGATAGACGCCATTGTAACCAAACAATAAGATCAATTATGTATAAGCAAGTATGGATGGGCCTTTTACTTATGGCCGTAACAACAACAGTTCAAGCACAGGTATTACAAACCAAGGCAGGACAAATCCGCTTCTTTTCTTCTACCCCAACAGAAGACATTGAAGCCACCAACAACCAGGCAGTCTCAAAGCTAGACACCAAGACAGGCGCTATGCAGTTTATGGTGCTCATCAAAGGTTTTCGTTTTGAAAACGAATTGATGCAGCAACACTTCAACGATGATTATTTAGAGAGCAGTAAGTTCCCCAAGGGTGAGTTCAAAGGCAAGATCACCAACATTGCTGCCATCAATTTCGCCAAAGACGGTACTTATCCTGCTATTGCAGAAGGCGACCTCATCATCCATGGCGTAACTAAAAAAACAAAAGCTACCGGTAGCATCACCGTAGCCAAGGGTAAAGTATCGCTTAAGAGCGTGTTCAAGATTAAGATAACGGACTTCAATATCAACGGCAGTGAGATTGGCAAAGCCATTGCCAAAGAGCTGGAAATCACCGTTGCAGCAGCATATTAATACCCCCAAGTATTGGCTGTTCTGCACAAACAGCCTAATTTCGCAACCGGAAGGCGGATTTGTTTATTGTTCGGCCTTCCGGTTTTTCATGGTTGTACCGCAACCAACAGAACTAATAAACGCCCGACTACTGCTCCCCCATCAGTTTCCTGCGTTAATTAGGTTCTATTTGGTTGCCAGCTGAACAGCATGGCCCAACACCTGTTGTGTCACTCACTGCATCGGCAACAACCAGCCCAGCTAAATACAAACGAATGAACATCAGAGAAGAACTGAGTAAACGCATTCTGGTCATAGATGGTGCCATGGGTACCATGATCCAGCGACACAAACTGGAAGAAGCCGATTACCGCGGCGAGCGTTTCCAAAATTGGCATTGCGATGTAAAAGGCAATAACGACTTGCTATGCATCACCAATCCCCGTATCATCATCGATATCCATAAGCAATACTTGTCTGCAGGTGCCGATATCATCGAAACCAACACCTTCAGCAGCACCTTCATCGCGCAAGCAGATTATGATATGCAGGAGCTGGCTTATGAACTCAATGTAGCTGCTGCACAATGCGCCAAAACTGCTGTGGCTGAATTCTTTGCTAATGGTCCAGTTGAAGGCAGAACCCACGCTTATGTAGCAGGTGCTATCGGTCCGCTCAACAAAACACTGAGCCTTTCACCAGACGTCAACAATCCCGGCTTCCGTGCAGTTAGTTTCGATGAAGTAGTAAAAGCTTATACAGAACAGATCCGCGGACTGGTTGACGGTGGTGCAGATATTTTACTGATTGAAACCATCTTCGATACCCTCAACGCCAAAGCGGCCATCTTCGCTATCAAACAATTCTTCCGCGAAACAGGTAAGCCTGAGCTACCCATCATGATCAGCGGTACCATCACCGATGCATCGGGTAGAACATTGAGCGGACAAACACTCGAAGCTTTCTATGTATCTGTCATGCACGCCAAACCATTGAGTGTTGGTCTCAACTGTGCACTCGGTGCCAAGGAAATGCGTAGCCATATTGAGGAGTTATCGCAAATTGCCTCATGCTATGTATCCGCTTATCCCAATGCCGGTTTACCTAACGCCATGGGCGAGTACGATGAAGAACCGCATCAAACTGGCCATTTCTTAGAAGAATGGGCCAAAGAAGGCTTTGTAAATATTGTAGGCGGTTGCTGCGGCACTACGCCAGACCATATTCGCCACATCGCACAGCATGTGCGCACTATTACACCAAGACCATTACCTGTTGTAGAAACTGCTTATTAGTATGCCAACAACAATCAAACCATACCTGCGCCTCTCCGGACTTGAACCACTAATTGTTCGCCCAGAGACCAATTTTGTGAACGTAGGTGAAAGAACCAATGTAACCGGTTCCAAGAAATTTGCACGCCTCATTAAAGAGAACAAATACGAAGAAGCTTTATCTGTTGCCCGCCAGCAAGTAGAGAACGGTGCACAGGTATTAGATGTGAATATGGACGATGCACTACTTGATGGTGTACAAGCCATGACCACATTTCTCAACCTCTTGCAGAGCGAACCAGATATTGCCCGTATTCCGATCATGATCGACAGCTCTAAGTTCGAGATCATTGAAGCAGGATTGAAATGTGTGCAGGGTAAATGTATCGTGAACTCCATCTCCATGAAGGAAGGTGAAGCCAAATTCATTGAACAGGCATTTATCTGTAAAGCATTTGGCGCATCGGTGATCGTGATGGCTTTTGATGAAAAAGGCCAGGCAGATACCAAAGAAAGAAAAGTAGAAATCTGCCACAGGGCGTATAAAATTCTGACGGAGCAAGTAGGCTACGATCCGCAAGACATCATTTTCGACCCCAATATTTTCGCTGTTGCCACAGGCTTGGAAGAGCACAATAACTATGGTGTTGATTTTATTGAAGCTACCCGCGAGATCAAACAATTGATGCCGCTGACCAAAGTGAGTGGTGGTGTCAGCAACCTCTCTTTCTCTTTCCGGGGTAACGATCATGTACGCGAAGCCATGCATGCGGTATTTCTCTTCCATGCCATCAAAGCAGGCATGGATATGGGTATTGTGAATGCTGGTCAATTACAAGTCTATGATGAAATTGAACCACAACTGCGTAATCTCTGCGAAGATGTGATCCTCAACCGCAATAACGACAACAACGAAGCCACTGAGAAACTGATTGCTTTTGCTGAAACCGTAAAAGCAAAAGGCAAGGAAGAAAAGAAAGATGAAGCTTGGCGTAGTGAGCCTGTTGAAAAACGATTAGCACACGCACTCATCAATGGTATTACGGAACATATTGATGCTGATACAGAAGAAGCCAGACTCAAATACCCCAGACCATTAGACGTGATTGAAGGTCCGCTCATGGATGGTATGAATATCGTGGGTGATCTCTTCGGCAGTGGTAAAATGTTTCTGCCTCAGGTAGTGAAGAGTGCACGTGTAATGAAGAAAGCTGTTGCTGTCTTAACGCCTTTTATCGAGGCTGAGAAAGAAGAACGACGCGCTGCACACGAAGCTGCAGGAACCACCAATACAGAAAGTGCAGGTGCAGCTAAGATTCTGCTCGCCACCGTTAAAGGTGATGTACACGATATTGGCAAGAACATCGTAGGTGTAGTATTGGGCTGTAATGGCTACGATATCATCGATATGGGTGTGATGGTGCCTGCCGATAAGATTCTGGATACAGCAGAAAAAGAAAATGTAGATATCATTGGCCTGAGTGGTTTAATTACACCTTCACTGGATGAAATGGTCCATATTGCCAAGGAGATGAAGCGCCGCAACATGACGCAGCCTTTGTTGATTGGTGGCGCTACTACTTCACGCATGCACACTGCAGTGAAAATTGCACCTGAATACGCCAATGGCGTGATACATGTATTGGATGCCAGCCGTAGCGTAACCGTTGCTGGTTCATTGCTCAATAAGGAACAGAAAGGTGGATTTTTAACTGAACTGAAAACAGAATACACCAAGCTCAAGGAGAGTTTCGACAATAAGAAATCAGTGAAGAACTATCTGCCCTACGCAGATGCTTTACAAAAGAAAGTTGCGATTGATTGGGCGAACTTTCAACCGGTACAGCCGCAGTTTACCGGCACCAAATTAATGGAAGGTGTTACTGTAGAAACACTGCGCCCATATATCGATTGGAAGCCATTCTTTATCGCTTGGGAAATGCATGGCAATTTCCCTGATATCTTGAATGATGCAGTTGTTGGCGCAGAAGCAACCAAATTGTACAATGATGCCAACGCTTTATTGGATAGAATCAGCAAAGAAAACTGGTTAACACCCAAAGGTGTGATTGGCTTCTGGCAAGCAGCCAGCGATGGCGATTCAGTACTAGTAAATACTGGCTCTGAAACAACAAGCCTACAGTTCCTGCGCCAGCAGATTCAGAAAGCGGCAGATCAACCCAATTTATCATTGGCAGATTTCATTGCACCTGTATCAGCCAATAAGCAAGACCACATCGGCGCATTTGCTGTAACCATTCATGGCATTGAACCACATGTGAAAGCTTTTGAAGCACAGCATGATGATTACAATAAGATCATGTTGCAGGCATTAGCTGATCGTTTGGCAGAAGCTTTTGCAGAATACCTGCACGAAGCAGTGCGTAAGCAATATTGGGGTTATGTACCTGATGAAGCACTGAGCAATGAAGCTTTGATCAAAGAAGCGTATCAGGGTATTCGTCCAGCACCGGGCTATCCTGCGTGCCCTGATCATACAGAGAAATACAAACTCTTTGCTTTACTGGATGCCACTAACCAAACGGGGATTTCATTAACGGAATCTTTGGCCATGTTCCCCGCTTCTTCGGTGTGCGGTTGGTATTTTGCACATCCACAAAGCCAGTATTTTGGTATTGGTAAAATTCAACGCGATCAGTTAGAAGATTATGCTAAGCGAAAAGGTATGCCGCTAGAGTTAGTAGAAAGATGGCTAAGCTCAAACATCGAATAAAAAAATCCCCACAGTCCCGATACATCGGGATGTGGGGATTTTTTTATGTAGACTAAATCATTATCTCTTTTCAAACAACCACCACAACTTTGTTCTGGGCTTTACTTGATAGTTTTTGCGTACATACTTCTGAATATGCAGCATGGCTTCGTCAATATTGTCTGTTACCAGAATCAAGTTCATGTCTTCAGGCGAGATGGTGCCTTCTTTCTCCATCAAATGGATATAATCCAACAAAGGTTTATGGTATTCTTTCCCGTAAATCACCACAGGGAAATCATTGATCACCTTAGTTTGAATAAGGGTCAGGGTTTCAAATAACTCATCCATGGTTCCCCAGCCGCCCGGCATAATGATGAAAGCGTAAGAATATTTAACCAACAATACCTTTCTGATGAAGAAATAATTAAGCGTGAAGGATTTGTGTACCCAAGGATTGGCATGCTGCTCAAATGGTAATTGAATATTGACACCTACTGATTGTCCCCCATGCTCAAAAGCCCCTCTATTGGCAGCTTCCATGATGCCGGGACCTCCACCTGTCATTGTTGTAAAGCCTAGATCAGCAATATGCTTACCGAAGTGCATGGCTGCTTGGTAATATTTATGATCTTCTTTAAAGCGTGCTGAACCAAAAACGGTGATACAAGGTCCTATAAAATGTAAGTGTCTGAATCCCTTGATAAACTGCCAAAAGATTTCCCAGGCAAAAGCCAACTCATTGATTCTTGGTTTTGGACCATCTAAATACACAGATGTACTGGCTGGAATGATGCGCTTAATCTTATGCTTTTTACTCATGCCGAAAAAGTAGTACAAAATTTGATTGTATCTTGTTAATAAGATAAGTTTATACAATGCGGCTATTCCGATTGATTGCTTTTATCATTTTTTTCTGCACTTCCAGCAATGCTCAGTCATTTGTCATTTCAGATATTACCGGAATTAGCTTCCGGAATGAAAACTATATAGGAACCATTAATAAAACATTGGAGTACTTAAAGTACACGCCGGTTCAGCAAAAGCTGCTGAAAGAGTTGTATACAGTTTGTAGTAAAAAATGGAATCTGCTACCCGACACCAGCTTTACCACACAATTTCAAGTACTAAAAAGAGGCAGTGTACCCAATATCCAAAAAACGAAAAACCAATCTGCATTTAGCATAGAGCTCATGGAAATTGCAGCTGCTGAGTTATTGGATGCTGTTGCCAAAGACGTGGAAGATGTACAAAAAATTAATGCCTTCTTGCGCAGTACTACTGCAACCTACCAAATAAGTATTCAATACACTCCGCTGGAAGGAAGCCCAATGCAAAAAAGTGGTTATTTTCTTGTACAACGCAGACCTGGCATTGGCTTTGGCTTATACAGCCCTGAATACGATACTTCTCCCTCAGGTTTTCAAAGTTTGCTACAAAAGGCTGTTGAAATACTACTAGATACAACTACCGCAAGCAGCACTATACAAGTTGTAGGCGCTCAACCTGCTGTTTATGCGGATAATTTCATGATGTCATATTATGCAGGTAAAACAGCCATTCAAACAACAAAGAACAATGCATATGTACAGCTAAAGCTCGCTACTGATAACATGCTTTTATTGCGTTTTGATAGTAGCCGTTTTTTTGGCCTGAATATAGAAGCTAAGAAGATTGATCATTTTCCCGAGCAAATCAGGAAGGCCATAGAGATGGGTAGAAAAAACAGGAGTTATCAGTTTGCTGCGCGACAGCAGGAATTCAGAAGTGTATTGTCCGACAATAATTATTTCAGCTCTATCATCGAAATGGCAGATCCTGTTTTTCTGGATGGCTATAGCAGCTACCTGAAATATTTGCCAGATAATCAACATGTATTGCTGCGTAATAATGATACGATAGCACGCTTTAAAATCACTGTCTGGAAGGCCTATCCGGAAAGGAAGTTCTACTACAATAAATTGTATAACGGTGTAGATACCAATTTAATGTTGGAAGTAGAGATGCCTAAACTACGCACCACGGAATATCAAACACCACAGGAATTTGAAGGTGTCATTTTCGAAAAACCGTTCAAGGTAATTGCTGCACCGGCATTTACTTACCGCGAAATTTATTTCAATAACCATTTGGTGATGCTGGCAAAAGGCTTCAGCTATCCTGAATACATGATTCTATTTGATACAAAACTTTCTGCCGCAGAGATAGAAGCTTTACTTATTTTGGCCTTTATTGAAACTGAACCCATGATGGGTTTTAAAAATTTATAAGATGCGTATCATCTCCTATAATACCAATGGTATTCGTGCAGCTATTAACAAAGGTTTACTGGATTGGCTGAAAACGGATGCTGCTGATATCATTTGCATACAAGAAACCAAAGCACACGTAAAAGATATTGATACAGCAGCTTTTGAAGCACTGGGCTTTCATGCTTACTGGTTTTCGGCAGAGAAGAAAGGCTATAGCGGTGTGGGTGTGCTAACCAAAATCAAACCTGATCAGGTAATTACAGGTACTGGCCATACAATGAGCGATCAGGAAGGAAGGGTTATCCGACTTGACTTTGGAAAAATCACCCTCATCAACGCTTATTTTCCTTCCGGCACAAGTGGGGATGAAAGACAAACGTATAAATACCAATGGCTGGATGAGTTCTTCGATTTTGTACAGGAACTGCGTAAGACAAGACCACAAATCATTGTAACGGGCGATTATAACATAGCACACAAAGAAGTGGATATTCATGATCCAAAAGGCAATAAAAAATCATCAGGCTTCTTACCTGAAGAAAGAGCATGGATGGATAAATGGGTTGCCAATGGCTGGGTAGACAGCTTTCGCCACCTGAACCCTGATGCTACAGGTGCTTACAGTTGGTGGAGTCAACGCTTTCCCAGCGTACGCCTGCAAAACAAGGGCTGGCGTATTGATTACATCAGCGTTACGGATAGTTTAGCGAAAAAACTGGTGGCAGCGAGCATCTATCCTGATGTAAAACACAGTGATCACTGCCCAATTTATTGCGAATTAAAAGCTTAGTCATGTTTATCTATAATGTTACAATAATGGTCAAATGGAGCATCCATGATGGATGGGTAAAATGGATGCGGGAAAAACATATTCCCGATGTAATGGCCACAGGATGTTTCGAAAAGTTTCAATTTGTACGTCTTTTAGATACAGATGAAACTGAAGGGCCCACTTATGCTACGCAGTATTATGCAGCATCAAAAGCAGATTATAATCGCTACATAGCGCAACATGCGCAAGTTTTGCGCAAAGACGGCACTGATACATGGGGTGATAATTTTGTAGGATTCCGCTCTTTAATGCAAGTTGTGAATTGATTGTGGATAGTTTTGAATCTTCACACAGTGCTATCAAAAACTTCCCTATATTCCTTTCAAACGCTTATCCTGCCTGCATTTCAGCGAATATACCCTGAAACCCTTTACAGCAAAGGATTTCAGCGATTTGCATTCAAAATTTGATTTTTTCACAAAATGACGATTTCGTGTAAAACCCTTTCTGTACAAGGTTTTCAGCCAATCATGCCAAACAGAAAAATGACAAAAAATATTTTGCTGGTAAGCGAAAGCGAATAAATTTGTTGACGTTAATTCAAACAATTAAAAAATCATCTATGAACAAAGCTGAATTGATCGCCCAGATCGCTGACGATGCAGGCATCACCAAGACACAGGCTAACGCCGCTCTGGATTCTTTTGTTGATGCAGTAACCAAGACCCTGAAGAAAGGTGACAAAGTAACCCTGGTTGGTTTCGGTACTTTCTCAGTTTCTAAGCGTGCTGCCCGTACAGGCCGCAATCCTCAGACTGGTGAAACTATCAAGATCAAGGCTAAGAAGGTTGCTCGCTTCAAGGCTGGTAAAGAATTAAGCGCCAAGCTCTAAGGCTTTAAAGAATTAAAAAGTCCCGTCTCAGCTGATGTTGAGCGGGATTTTTTTATTTTTGCCCTTCACAAATAAATCTACAACCATGGGCAGAGGCGATAAAAAGACTGCAAAAGGAAAAAGATTCAAAGGTTCTTTCGGTAAAAGCAGACCTGCTAAAACCAAAAAAGCAACCAAGAAAGCAGAAAAAGCTGCTTAATCAAGATCTTTCTAGCAATAGAAAGTCCCGTACAAATTGTACGGGACTTTTTTGCTTTATGTATCAGCAGATTAATACTCAGGCAAAACCGGCTTTGTACCGAAAATGCTATCAATCTTGGTCATAATCTCTTCAGTCAGCAAAGGCAATACATTTAATGCCTTCAGGTTCTCTTCCAACTGGTGACGTTTGGTAGCACCCAAAATTGCTGTTGTTACATTGGGATTCTTCACACACCAAGCAATGCTAAGGGCAGCCATACTGCAACCCAGTTCATCTGCCAACTGTTGGTATGCGCGAACCTTATTCAGCTTCTCCTCTACAAATGTTCTATCCTTCAGCCATTCAAAACCAGGAATCGATAAGCGTGCATCTTCAGGAATGCCGTTATTGTATTTACCGGTAAGTAAGCCACTGGCCAGCGGGCTCCAAATAGTAGTGCCCAAACCCACATTCTTAAACACCTGCAGGTAATCATTCTCCAGTTTATACCTGTTAAACAAGTTGTATTCGGGTTGTTCTACAGACGGACCAATTAATCTATAATCAGCTGCTACGCGATGTGCTTCCATGATTTCCACACCACTCCACTCACTCGTACCCCAATACAAAATCTTACCCTGCTGAATTAAGGTATTCATGGTTTGCACCACTTCTTCAATCGGCGTGTTTTTATCAGGTCTGTGACAGAAATACAAATCCAGGTAATCCGTTTGCAAACGCTGCAAAGCTTCATGACAGGCTTCTGTGAGATGTTTACGGCTTAAGCCGGTCTGGTTGGGCTTATTGTTCTTACCTCGCCAACCAAAGAAGGCTTTGGAAGAAACTGTATAGGATGTACGGTCCCATCCTTTCTTCTTCAACACACGCCCCATCATTTTCTCACTTTCACCCAATGCGTATACTTCTGCATTGTCGAAGAAATTAATACCGCTGTCATAAGCCACACCCATTAATTCATCGGCTATGCTGTCATCAATCTGCTTGTGAAAAGTAACCCAGCTACCATAGCTGAGTACGCTCAATTGCAGGCCCGTTCTGCCCATTCTTCTATATTCCATGTTGTGTGATTTAGTACTGCAATATTACCAACAAAAAGCCCGCTTGTTCACTAATAGTAAGTGCTGTCAGGCAGAATCATGGTACCGCTGGATTGGAAGATGGTAATGTTGCTGAAAGACTGATCAGCCTGCATACCATTGGTACCATATTTTAATTGCCAAGGGTTGGCATATTTAATCTTGACAGGCTTGTCTGTATAAAACAATTGCCGATTTTGATCCCACCATAACTCTTTACACCATAGCGTATCACCCATACGGTTAAATACCACTACGCTATCGCGCAAGAAGACTTTGCTTTGATTTTCTACATAGCGGCCATAGCGGGCGTTCAACTGACTCTCTACTTGTTTTAAGCTATCGTAAAAATCGACATGCAAAGTTTTAGGAAACTCCACCATGGTGGAATCCAGCTGATATCGCAACATCAATGGTGCTGTAAGCCGGGCTTTGATTCGGCCACCCTGGCTCATAAAGCTCTCTATTTGCTTCCCTTCTTCTACACCAAGCCTGGCTGTACTCAATCCCCGAACCTCATTAATATCATTCTCACAACTGTAAAGAAAAAAGCAGCCCATAATCAGAGCTGCCAAAAATCTTTTGCTATGGAAGCATGCATTAATCATACTTACGCTTCTGGAACCAGATATCACTTAAGCTAACACCAACTGCAACACGGAAGAAATTCTCAGTTACAACACTGTTGTTGCCACCACGTCTGCCATATTCCAAAGTAGTATTCAAAATAGTGAACTGATAATCATAAGAACGCCATTTTCTGATCGGCATACCTGCACCCATGCTTACAGACCAAATATTCAACTGGTTTCCATTAGCGTTAATGTAATCCTTACCATAGTTAAATCCTAAGCGATAATTCACCGCACTCCAGTAAGAACGACCTGTAACGGGATCAGGACAAAACTGTCCGCCCATTCTTGCCATCCAACTATTAAAGGGACGGTCATTGGGCTCGAAATCTGAACGGTAACTGCTCCACTGTGTGCTGCTATACTCTGCACCGAAGCTCCATCTTTCAAAAAGGCCACGTGAGTTGGATGATCTGCCTATCAACATAAAGCCTGCAGCATAACTCACCGGTAAAGCAATCTTACCTCTAACGCCGGTAACACCTAAAACACTATCCAATCTGCTGAAGCCGCCGTTATTATCGTACAATATGGTTTCCTTTCTGATATCCTGTGTGCCGGAAAGCGATTGACCCAGTGAGACTGTTGCACCAAACCTTAAAGCAACAGTTTGTGTGAGACCAGCTTTGGTATCATCCTTACTGCTGATATTCGTTTCGTACTGTGTACCAGCATTTACAAATGGAGCAGAGAATGAGATAAGTGACTGAGAGTTGGATGAATAGTAGAAAGCAGTATCGTTCACAAAATCTTTACGCGTATTGGTTTCTTTACGACCGAAATTGTATCCGGTATTTACACCCAAACTAAACTTGCCCCAGCGCTTGCCAATACCAATAAACGCCTGGTTTAAACCGCCACTGCCTTTGTATGTGGTGATCAGGCTATCGATGCCACCTACTTTTTCTCCATTCTGTATATCGTAATTAATGCGGCTTAATTGACGCATACCAAAAGCAAAGCCGATTTTCTTCTTCTTGCTCAATGGAACACCCAAAGCAACATATGCTGGAGTGAAGTTGACAGAGTTAAATGAGCTTGCACCACCCTGGCTACGCAATGTTCTGCTATCAATTGACAAACCCAAGTCATAGGAGGTAACAAAGAAATTACTGTATGAAGCAGGGTTATTAAAGTTGATGGTCTGGCCATTGTTATTGGTTAACCCATCTGCATAAGCAGCCGACATGCCACCCATGGCTTTATGGATAAAATGCTGGCCGTAGAAATAGTCGCCAATACCGTAACGAGAGTAAGGAGAGTTCTCCTGGGCAGTCAGGGAGGCAACAGCCAACAATGACAGGAAAAGTGCAGTTGTTCTAATGGTTGTTTTGCTCACTGATCGCATACAAACCCTTGAAGATTAAATAAGGGTCGGCAAATATCTTGTTTTTCAGGTGAGGCACAAAAAAAGGCATATCCCCCCCGGTTAACAGCACGTTAAAGTTGCTGTATTTCAATGCGTAAGCATCAATAATACCATCAATTTCCTTGGCCATACCCAGGATTACCCCACTCAGGAGGTTGGTTCGGGTATCGTAACCAATTAGTGGAAAATCGCTGGCAGCTTCCACCAATGGCAGCAGAGCTGTTTGTTCGTGCATGGCCCGGAAACGCATTTGCATACCGGGAGAAATGCTACCACCGAGGAATTCGTGGCGATTATTGGTGTAATTATAGGTGATACAGGTTCCCAAACCAATGGCCAGGGTATGTGTGCCCGGAAATTGATCTACAGCTGCAGAACAGATGGCTAAACGGTCTGCCCCAATGGTTTCAGGCTTTCCCACTGGTGTGGTAATGGGTAGTTTACTGGAAGCGCTCAGCAGGTGAAATCTTGTTGTTTTGGCCAACAATATTTCTATTTCCGGATTATGGGCAATCACGGAAGAGAGAATCGATTTTTTAGGCTGAAAGCGGGTAATTAAATCCTGAATCGTATCTGTATGATCATCTGCCAATACCACCACTTCATGCACTTCGCGCCCTGCGAAAACCGCACATTTCTTTCTGGAATTGCCAAAATCAAAACAAAGGGTTACTTCCATAGCACAATTATAGGTCAAAGTTGAAACCTTTCAGCTCACGAAAATGCCCGTTTAGCTGAATTTTCTCTTTCAGGCTTTCGGTACCTGCTACCACCTGAATGGTTTTTTGCAAATGTCGCTTCAGGTATTCCAGTCGCTGCTCTTCCCGCATCAAGCCTAGCAACTCATACTCTTCGTCTAAAGTAAGGCCGGTATGATGGGCAACATCATAACTGATTAAGTCTGCATCCGGCTTCTTGAAATCTTTCTGTACTTGCAAGAGACGATGTAATTCACGTACCTGATTCAATACCTGCTGCATCATAGCCGCAAACTGGGCTGTTTGATTGGGCATATAATCTACAATGGCACCGCTGTATAATTTATCCGGAATCTGCTTGATGTATTCCAATGCCCTAAAGATGCGCAGCCCTTTGCAGCGGATATCCATCTTACCATCTTCGTACACTTCTACAATCTCAGATACTTCTACCAATGTACCCAACTCAGCAATACCATTCGCTAAAACAACTGGCATACCAAAGGGCTTGGCTTCAGCATAAGATTCCTGAATGAGTTGTTTATAGCGGGGTTCAAAGATGTGCAGGTTCAATGTTTCACCGGGGTAAACCACGATGCCCAAAGGAAAAATGGGAACAAAATTCATCATGCAACAAATGTAGTCTTTGACTGCATTTGTGCAAGAGCCTTGTTATCTTCGATTCGAAATCTTGTTCATGTCTGCACTCTCAATTGTGATCATCACCTTCAACGAAGAAAAAAATATTGCACGCTGTTTGCAGTCGGTGCAGTCTATTGCAGATGAAATTGTAGTGGTTGATTCGCTATCAACGGATGCGACCAAGACTATTGCAGCTGGCTTTCCTAATGTGCGCATCATTGATCAGGCGTTTCTGGGGTATATTGAACAAAAAAATCTGGCACTCGGTCTGGCAACACATACACATGTGCTGATGCTGGATGCAGACGAGGCATTGAGTGATGCGTTGCTGGAATCCATTGTTGCAGAAAAGCAACAGGGCTTTCCATCTGCGGCTTATGCTATGAATCGTTGTACACATTTTAACGGCACATGGATCAAACATGGTACCTGGTATCCCGATACCAAAATTAGGTTGATACGAAAAGATGCAGGTAAATGGGGTGGCATCAATCCGCATGATAGTATTGTTCTAAATCAAGGTATTCGCACAAGTAAACTAAAAGGCGATATTCTGCATTACAGTTATAACAGTATGGATGAAGTTGTGGCGCAGAATAATCGATTTACTACGATTCAGGCTAAAGCCATGTTTGAAAGAGGTAAGCGTTCTAACTGGTTCAAGATTTTATTCAGTCCGCTTGTTGCATTTGTATCAGGCTATTTTTTTAAGCTGGGTTTTTTAGATGGCATGAATGGATTCTTTATCGCAAGAGCTGTCGCTTACCATACATTTCTCAAATACATCAAGCTTTACGATCTGCAGCAGAAAGCTGTATGAAGACTGATGCGCTAAGTGCGAAAATCACCACACCAAACTGCCCTTCCAAACTATCATCTGTAATCAGGGGTAATACTAACACGAGTATCGCTGGCAAATACCGAAACGATAGCTGACGCAACAGGAATATCAGACCAAGTGTACAACTCAATACTCCCAATAAACCCGCGCCGGCAAAATAGATCACCCATTGATTGGTGGGCAGGAAACGTTCTGCCTGTAATGTATGCGGAAAGTATTGCTGATGCCAGGCATCTATAGCAGTACGAATATCACCAAAACCCACACCCAGCAAAGGATTTTCGCTGCCAATAGCCCAGCCCGCTTTCCAAGATAATACCCTGGCACCATCTGAGGAACCTTGCTGAAAAATACCATTGGTGTAATGACTCAAATCGTACAATACGTATTGTACACGCATCTGCAGTGTAGGCAAAAATGCATAAGCTGCAACTGCGATGAATATTAAGAACACCAATAACTGAACCGCTTGTATGCGATACGTTTTTTGCAAGAGTGCTTGTACAATCCAAACACCCGCAGCAAGATACAAGGCTAACAAGCCGGTCTTTGCAGCCAGAAAATGTAAAAAGATAGTTTCAACCGCAACAACTGCATAAGCTATATAACGCTGTTGCATAGAGGCCAATTGATGTACACTGTAGAGCAAAGCCAACATACACAACACCATCCACCAGCTCAGGCGAATGTGATCGCTATCCATTGGTACGGGCATCACTTTGGCAAACTGATAACTGGCATTGATAGCAGCAGGATCAGCCGCATACTGAACCAAGGTGTACACAATCGCACTTAGCAGAAAGCCATGCATGACCCAAATCAACTGGAATAGCTGCCGCTTATTCAGTGATACAGCTGCAAAAGCCAATCCAATACTCAACAAAGGTAGTTTCACTTCCACGCTGCGCCAGAGCAGGTCTGTATGTGTTGTCCAAATCAATGAAATCACCACTGGCAGGATTAGCAGTAACCCACCAATTAGCCAATATTTATACGCGCGCAATTGCAAAAGCAATGGAAGCACAATCAAGATACTACCAACAGATAAAAGTGCCCTGCTGTACAACAAACCTGCACATAGCAGTATTGTGCAGCAAAGCAGCCAGTAAACAGCGGATTTATTTTTCAACAGCTGGGCCATGTGGTCCCGAAATTCGTACTTCAGCACTACTTTAGCAAAGTATGTGGCAGGAACTATTGATTGAACTGCAGGCAGGCAACAGAAAAGCACTGGCACGCGCCATTTCTCTGGTAGAAAATGCGCATGAAGGTTATTATGATTTTCTGAAGCAATTACCCAACGCCCATACCAATGTAATCGGCATTACTGGTCCGCCGGGTGCTGGTAAAAGCACTTTAGTGGATGCGTTGATTGCAGCACTCACAGCGCAATCGAAAAAAGTGGGTGTACTCTGTGTAGACCCCTCTTCTCCATTTAATCTCGGCGCTTTGCTCGGCGATCGTATTCGTATGAATGAATGGTATACCCATCCGGATGTATTTATACGTTCCTTAGCTACCAGAGGCAGTTTGGGTGGATTACATCCCAAGATTATTGAGATCACTGATGTGATGAAAGCAGCGGGTTTTGACCATATAATCGTAGAAACGGTTGGTGTAGGGCAAAGTGAGATTGAAATTGCCGGCCTTGCGGATACAACAGTGGTGGTAGTGGTACCTGAAGCAGGCGATGAAGTGCAGACCATGAAGGCTGGACTGATGGAGATAGCCGACATCTTTGTGGTGAACAAGGCCGACAGGCCCGATGCGGATATGTTTGTCCGCAATCTTCGCTTGATGATGGCCCCAGCTTTTCAGACAGCAAAGCACGAGATTGCGATTGTAAAAACAGTGGCATCTAGGAAGGAAGGAACGAATGAATTGTATGCTGCATTATTGGCACATCAGCACGTAGCCAAACAAAACGAACGTAAATTCTGGTTATTGGCAGAGCGCGCCTACCACATTATTCAGCAGGATCGAATGAAGGATATTGACAAAGCTGTATTAAAGAAAAGTATTGCTGCCCAATACAATGATCAGTTCAACTTGTATGCACTGATAGAACAATTTCAATAAACCAATGTTTTTAAGTTATGACCGAACCAACAATTGCACAAAAATTTCCCGCAGCTGTAAAAGTAGAGAAAGGCAAAACTTATGCCTGGTGTACCTGCGGCCTCAGTGAGAAACAGCCTTTATGCGATGGCAAACACAAAACCTTGGCCCGCGAAGAAAATGGTGAAACCATTATGCCTTTCAAGAGTTTAAAGTTTACAGCAGAAGAAGATGGTGAAGTATGGCTCTGCCAATGTAAGCAAACCAAGAACCCGCCTTTCTGTGATGGCAGTCATATGATTCTAGATTAGAAATAATTTAGCTCTATCACTTTATTTGAATAATTAGACCTTATTTCCTTTATTAAATCAGTTCTGATCTTTTCCATTCTCAATCTATCTTTCATTATTTTTTTACTGATATCAATATTTTGATCCATGAGTTTATACTCGTTGTACCAAGTACGAACCCTACGATAAGTGTATAGAGAAGGATCTATATTTGGAAAATTTTTATTTCTTGTTTGTGTAGCTAAATAAACCCCTACACAATAAAATTTGTCTCCAAGTGATGCTTCAGGTTTATTGGCATAAAGACAGAAGAATTTAGGATCAGATGCCAAATTGAGGATATTTGCATTTGCTATTTTTGAAAAATCAAAAACTTCACTTATATAATATTCATTCTCAAGAACTTCTTTACCATCAATAAATTTAGAACTACCCAAATAATCAACTACGAAAACGTAAATACTATTTTCATCTCCTTTTGGATTTTTCTTTAGTGTATTCTTGAATTTAGATTGATACTCTTTAATCATTAAATCCTTTTTTTTACGTGCAACTTCTATTTCTAACTCAATGACTCTTTTTTGAATATCATATTCATCTTGACACTTTTTTAGTTTATTTTCATATTCTTTTTCAATTCTTGACTCCTCCTCTGATAATATTCTTTGACAAATTGTACAACCTTCTTTACGATGAGCTTTACACTGAGGAGACACCCTAGCCGCATTTGACTCAACCCATATACTTTTTGAATATAAATTTTCTAACGCTTTTTCTTTCTGATCATGTGCTTCCTTAGTACAATTATTTTTTATATAATAAATTTTCTCAAATCGCTCGCTAAATGTTTGTGCACTTAACTCAAGACTTAGTACACTAATAAAGAAAAATGAGAGAATACTTTTAAACATAAAATCAGTAATAAGATTAAAGACTATGGTACAACTGGAGGATTTATTGTTTGAAAAAAATATTCACCAAAACGAACTTCTAAGTTTGTAGATGTGATTTTCAACCAACCATAAACATCCTCTCTTTTTGAGTTTTGGAATCGAAGGGCATAATAAAAAGTACCGGGTATCCTATTCGACCAACTAGTTTGACCTCGTGGTTTAACAAACTCGACTGATCCTGAGGTTGTGGTTAAAAAAGTCCAAGGAACTACCGCCCCACTATTATAACGAGCTGCCAAATTTCCGTTATTCTCCCTTATAAAGAATCCAAATCCTGGATTACCAGAAGATGTAATACTTATACCAATAGATGCAATAGAATCACTCACAAATAGCCTTTTCCCAAAGCCGGTTGCCGCAATAAGGCTCACCCCTTCAATTGAAAAGCTCCTACTTGTTTGTCTGAAGCTATTGAATTCATTACTAGTAAAAACCAAATCTAAACTTCCCTTTACTTGACTTGATATTCTTCCCTCAACAAGTGTTTCCTTATTACAAGAAGCAATTACAAATAAAGTAATTGTGAATAAGATAAACTTAAGTACTCCAAAAACCACTTTTTTAATGCCCAAAAAGTCCATTTTTCAAAATTGTAAGGTTAAAGAAATTTTTATTTGAATGGGAAAAAGATGAAGGATACTTAATACTGCCGGCGGCAGCATAATTAACACTATAAGAAAAATCAACAGTTACAAAACTGAAAAGATTCGCCTGAATATTCAACACGCCAAGTGGCTTAGTTGAGGGTTTAAAAAAACTTGGCTTTTCAAAAAAATAACCTGCTTTAATTGTAGTTTCCTTATCTCCATCACTCAAGTCCAACAGTGCCCCTGCTCCATATCTTAAAACCGAATAATCGTAAGAGGACTCTAAGACGAGATTACTAAAACCTAATCCTAAATTGGCAGTGCTAGCATCAAAATCATGCTCCCAAGTACCACTTCGCTTTTCCCAGCCAAATTCAAGATA
Source organism: Chitinophagaceae bacterium (assembly GCA_019745155.1). Taxonomy (GTDB): domain Bacteria; phylum Bacteroidota; class Bacteroidia; order Chitinophagales; family Chitinophagaceae; genus JAFLBI01. The sequence continues at coordinate 167,707 of JAIETM010000003.1, forward strand.
ACCTTTAAACTTAGAATCACGCTTCTTGCCTGCACGTACCTCAAAATTTCCTCCATAAACAGTATGATCTCCAGTAACACCTGCTGAAAGCGCATTTAAACCATAAATGAACCTCGGTGTTACATTGATATTAAAAAATTTATCGTTGAAAAAAGTAGCTTGTAATGCCAAATTAAATGTAGGATGCGATGTTTTCTCAATAGAAGTCTTTGAAGTAGAACCACTATATTTTGTGTTTGCTATCAAAGGTATTTCCATCATACCCAAACCTAGAAAGTATCTAACCACAATAGGATCATCCGAGTATTCATCCTGCATCAAAGAGCCCAATGCCAATACAGAAGCAGCCGCAGCGATAAATGCATCATCCTCTGCCTTATCTAATTTTTGAACATTTTCTACTCGTTTTCTTGATAGTTCGTTTTGAATAGAATCGTTTACTCTTTTTTCCTCCGCTTTTCTTTTTCTTTCCTCAGCCTCCGCCTTAGCGAAATCATATTTCTCAGGTTCAACTTCATTGCCGACCTTACTGTTTGAACTAGATTGAGAAGTATTTACTTCTGCACCATTATTTGTGCTGTTGTGATTATTGACTTGAGGCTTTCTATTTTGAATATCGGTGTTTGTATTTTCTGTGTTTATTTCATCAGGATATTCAAACTCTTCAAATGATATTGACATTGATTTTATTCTACTAGTTCCAATTTTTTTGCCGTTTTCCATAACTGGCTTTCCCTCACACAATTCTTCATCAGCAGAACTAATTAAACCCGTAGCATCGGTTAAAAAGTTTACATTAAAAGTTCCTAAATCAGCCTTTATTAGTGTTTCATTAGGCTTTAAAATGAAATCTATTTTTGAAGTTTCCGTATTCCCACAAATTAAATTGGCAACTAATTTCCCCTTTATTTTAATTCTTTTAGAAGTATAATTTTTAATGTTAGCTGCAAAAAATTGCTGCCCAAGCCCCCAAGATAATCTAGCAGCAAACAATTGATAACTAATTACGTTTTTATACATTGTTTCTTGGCCATATCTTATCCATCTATTCTTACTGGTAGTTTTTTCTCCGTCTTGGTTTTCTTCATTTTTTTTATTTTGAAAAAAATATACAGTTAACCTTCCCCCTTTGGGGGTATTAGTAAAAACAAGGTAGTCCGTCCTAACTTCTCCACTTTTGATATAAGAAAACGCTCCAGTTGACCTTGCTTGTTCAAAGCTTTCACCATAATTCCCAACCTTGTAAGAAATAGAAATTTCTTCCTTAGAATTATTTTTAACCTCTAAAGCCCAAACATGTGGAGGTCGGCCTTGTCTTTTTGAGCTTTGATTCTCATACTTATAACCCACTCTAAATGAGAGATAAGGAAAACCATTAATAGGTTGCCAACTACCCCAATAAGGATTGGAATTGTATGCTGTTACATCTTGTGAATATATATAACCTAATTTTAAGGTTAAGCCTAACATTAATAAAACTAATCTTCCAGCTTTCATAATTTTAAACAATAAAGTATTTCTCAAAAATTTAAACCTAACTCAACTACAAATAGGTAGTCCGTTACCCAAAGACTATTTAGCTACTTCCAAGCATTTAGAAGAACTCTGTGTTAGTATGCCGAATAAGCTAGAATGAAGCTCAGTCACTCTTTTATATGAAAAAAATAGATTTCTACGTGTTTTTATAATGTATTAGTATGTAAAAACACGTACTCATTTTTAGTGAGTAGTATTATCTTTAGAATATATGGAAGAGTTATTATTTAAGCATCGCGACTCCATAGAGATACTTACAGAATTAATAACACTATGTGTTTTACTATGTGCGCGTAAATGTATACATCCTTTTTTCTGGAATTGCGTCTTTACAAACATTACTTGTTCGACAATCTTCGCTTTATTCAAAAATACATTTATAAATAATCCTCAAATTGGCACTATTGCAATAAGACTTATAATTACCATTGATATCTTTATCACTCTACTATGTGGAGCTTTTTTACTTAGATATTACTTTAAAAATATCTGGCCAATATTAATACCAATTGTATACTTTCTTTTACAAATAGCAAACTTGTTTACATATTCTATTCCATTATCTATTAACTCTTCTATATCAGAATGCTTGCTGATAATATATACGCTAGCAATTTTCTTTTTTTTGCTAAAAAATCCTCGAAAGGAACTCATCAAAACAATTGAATTTAAACTGTTTATTGTTTTTATTGCAATACACTTTATATTTTCTGTACTTAATTTTCATTTATATTTTCTAGATTATTCAAAAAGAGAAGTAAAAATAGCACTCAACTTAATCTATGACTATTTATGGCCCATAGGCTTACTTTGCATTTCTTACATGGCAATTAGAACCGCACTTAAAGTAAGACATAAAAAGGGGATTGTTGATCCTCTTACAAACCTTTCATAGTAAGTTAAAATACGTTTCTATCTATCAAAAACTCAGTTTAGATTTACATACTCGCACTTTCACGCAAATGTTAGGCGAATCTTTTATGCATGTATAGAATCGAATCTATAATCGAAATAATACTAGTAACAATAAGTGTTTTCTTACCCGTTTTCTTTCTAATAGGGTTATTATTTTCTTATTATAAACAATTACAAAAACAACAACAATTAAAGAACGAATTCGAAAAGGAGTTATTAAAAGTTGAGGCTGAAGTCAAAGAGAAGACATTACAAATATTAGCAATTGAGATACATGATAATGTGGGTCAGATTTTAAGCTTAGCAAAAGCGACACTAGGCAGCATAACATTATCAAATGTAGAAAGCACTAATAGTAAAATCTTAAACGCCCAACAACTTATTGAGAAGTCACTTAATGATTTAAGGCAAATCAGCAGAACATTACAAGGTCAAGACATATTGGAAAAAGGAATTGAAGATGCAGTTATTAAAGAGATTGATTATCTAAAAAGAGAGTACAACATTCATATTGAATTTGAATTTGATTCTAAAATAAATCTGTACAAAGAGCCACAGAAAGAATTATTTGTATTTAGGATTATGCAAGAAGCAATTTCAAATATTATAAAACACTCAGAAGCCACTTCAGTTATAATTCAATTTAAATTAATTAACGGCATTTTAAATATAAAATTGATAGACAACGGGAAGGGTTTCTCTGATTCGCTTGTTTCAAATACGGGATTAGGTATTAATAACATGCGCAAACGCGCGTCTTACCTGAATGGACACCTATCAATCAAATCTGAATTAGAAAAGGGAACTTCTATAGAAATTAATATACCCCATGCAACAACTTAAGTCACAGAGCATTAACATAGCCATCGCCGACGATCATTCCTTATTCAGATCAGGTATTGTAAGCCTACTTGAAGAATTTGGCGATATACATGTTGAGTTTGAAGCTAATAATGGGAAAGAATTACAAGAAAAAATCGCCAGACACCCTCAAATCAGTGTGATTTTGATGGATATAAATATGCCTATAGTAAATGGCTTTTCCGCCACAACATGGATAAAGGAAAACTACCCCGAAATTTCTGTTTTAGCACTAAGCATGCATAACGAAGACGAAGCAATTATTAAAATGATTAAGGCTGGTGCAAAAGGGTATATCTTAAAAGAGTCTAATGCCAAGGAATTGCATAAAGCAATTCATGATATTTATGTACATGGCTTTTACAGCAACGAGTATGTATCAGGAAAACTATTACGTTCATTTCAAAATGAAAATGAAAAAAAACAGAAACCTTTATTCTCACAAAAAGAGATAAGATTCATGCAACTAAGTGCTTCAGAATTAACCTATAAAGAGATTGCCAAAGAAATGGGTCTGGCAGATAGATCCGCTGATAATTATAGACAGGCATTATTTGAAAGACTAGGTATTAAAACCCGTGTAGGGCTAGTGCTATATGCTATCAAGGAAGGAATTATTAAAGTTTAACCGGCTCCAATTGGAACCGGTTTATTGTTTGAAGCCCCCAATGTTATTATTGATTAGGATTCAAGAGCGCGGCCCTACCCCCGTTTGACCGCGCCGGCTTTCGCCTTTGAATCCATCACTGAGAAAACTCCTCAGGGTCGTTATCGTGAGTGATTTTGCAATCAGAATTTGTACAACAAATATGTACAAGGCAGGAATATCAAACAATGGGAAATTTCCCATTTTTTTACGGGAAATTTCCCATAGGCAAAGCCAGTAAAAGAACGGAGATTGCCAAAAAACCCTCTTATGCGCAGACTCTCCCCAATACTCATGCTTTTGGCATTTTTTGGTATTCACTACGGCTTAACCAGTTTTATTGAACGCCCTCAACACACAAGCGAAAAAGTAAGTCCAATTAGCCCTGAAGCAGCAGATCGTTATATTCAAAATTTTCAACAATCCGCAGCCTATAAAGCCATGAATGAAGTTGATAAAGATGCTACCAAAGCCATTTATTTTGATGCTGCCACCATTAACAATATGGCTGCTTTGGTACAATCCGGTCAAATTGATGGCATGTGGGCTTATTTTGCCAAGTATGATTCATCCAATAAAGATCCCAAACATGTTTACAATAATCAATACACCATTATTTTGTGGGGCGCCAAACAACCTGTAGAAGGAAAATCATTGGGCAAAACCATTGTGCGCAATCAACAAGGAGAAGCAACCAATATTGAGAACTACGGCAAACCCTGTCCGCCATTTATTTGTAACTAATGCTACCAGATTATTCTCAAGCACTACATTTTCTCGAAATCAGCGCGCTGATTGTTGGACTGATTCGCTGGAAGCAAATACAACCAACTGCTTTTCGCTGGCTCATTCTATTGCTATTCCTAACAGTCTTGAACGAAACCATTTTAACAGACCATCGCATTCCTGCTTTAAGGCTCAATAACAATTTACTGTACAATGTTTTTTCGCTGATAGATATGTGTGTGATTCAATACATGCTTTTTCGAATTGAGGCTTTTCAAAAAATCAAACGCATTATCTTACTTTCCATTGCCGTTAACCTTATTGCAAGTATTGTTGAATTACAATTTTATTCTGGCTGGTTACAGTTTCATACGCAGAGCTTTCGCCTGCTCAATATCAGCAATATGCTGATTTGCTTGTTTTACTTCAGAAAAGTGATTGTAGAGCACAAAATCTCCTTAAGAAAAGACACCATTTTCATTTTCTGTACAGGACTGTTCATGTACCACGCACTGCTCTTCATCAACTTTACCACAGTGAGTATCCCAAGCTATTGGCAACTCCCTTCTGCTATGCTCATCTTTCAACTCCTGCACTTATCTGCCAACCTCATCTATTACACATCCATCATTATGCTCTTTTTGATGTCCAGAAAATCGTAAAGTTGCAGTATGGGCATTTTACCACAGATCGTAGGGGCTATTGGTTTCCTAATCATTTTTTTAGGATTTGTGCTCTTGCTAATTATTTCTACTAGCAAGAAAAAACAAACAGAATTAACGCAAGCCTACCAAACACAGGTAGCCACCATCCGACATGAAGTGCAGGAACAAACTTATCAGGCTATTGCGATGGAATTGCACGACAATGTTGGCCAATTACTCAGCAGTAGCAAAATGATGATCAATGCTGCAATGCTGCAGTCGCCTGAAACAGCCCAATCACTAGATGAAGCGCAAGCTACCTTAGGCAAAGCCATTCAGGAAGTGCGCAGCCTCAGCAAAATGATGAATGCAAAATGGCTGGAACAATTCAGTCTTAGAGAAAACTTGCAACAGGAAATTTCCAGACTTCAGCATGTGGTAGCAGTACAAGCAGATCTTGATGCACTTGAAACAATCAGTTTACACAATGACCAGCAACTTATCATTTTCCGTGTAGCACAGGAAGCCATGCAGAATGCTATGAAGCATGCAGCAGCTACCGTGATGACGCTCGAATGCATGGAAAAAACAGGCTCTTTGGTCATCCGTATTGCAGACAATGGGAAAGGAATGACAGATTCCGTAAAATCCGAAACAGGAAGTGGTTTATTACACATGCGTGAAAGAATTGCTTTGTTAAAAGGCAATATTCAATGGCAGAACAATGTACCTTCGGGTACGATTGTGGAGTTAGACATCCCCCTGCGTTGACCATGAAACCAAAGAAATCTACTATCCGTATCGGTATTGCAGACGATCACCAGCTTTTTGTTAAATCTGTCTCCTCTTTACTTAGTGCTATTGGTGGCTTTGAAGTGGTATTGGAAGCAGCTAACGGCAAAGACTTACTTCAACAACTCAGTCGAACCAAAGATCTTCCTGATATCATTTTACTGGATGTGAATATGCCCATCATGAATGGGATGGAAACAGCTGCAGCATTGCTCAAAGACTATCCCTTGTTAAAACTTGTGGCATTGAGCATGAATACAGATGATATGAGTCTGATTGGTATGATTCGCAATGGCTGTTGTTCTTATTTAATGAAAGATATCAGTCCGGCTGAATTGCAAAAAGCCTTACACGAAGTACACGAAAAAGGCTATTACAACACGGATACCATGCAGCTGAACATGCATAAGCTGATTACTCAAAACACGAATGATCTTTTCTCTGAAAAAGAGTTACAGTTTATTCGAATGGCTTGCAGCGATGATACATATCGGGAGATTGCTGTAAAAATGAGCGTATCTGAACGTTCGGTAGATATGTACCGGGAAAAAGTATTTGAGAAGCTGGGTGTTAATACCCGCACAGGTATGGCTTTAGAAGCCGTAAGAAGAAAAATCTACTCGCTTTAAATTTCTCCGGCATCAGCCAGTTCCTTTTCGCGCTTCCACCAGCGCCAGCCTACCACGCCAATCAGCGCTAATGGCGCAATCATCAGGTAAACAATCCCTGAATTCATGCCCTTAGCAGGACCCTCACCCAGCTGAGACGCTGTCTTTGTACAGATGGAACACTGCGCTTCACTCGAAAGAGGAGCAATAAGACACAAAACGATTATCACCATCCACAGTTGCTTCATACACAAAATTTCTACGCAAATATATAACCGAATCCGGCCTGAAAAGTTTTACCTTAATAGCCCTTAAATACCACATGTGAGTCAGAGAAGAGTTTTCCTGAAGCAATTGGGTCTGATGACCAGTGCTTTTACTGCCAACAACCTGTTTCAGCAGGCTTATGCAGCAGATATTGAACGTGCACAACAGGCCATTTCTGGTTTCAGCCCGGAACAAGCTGCTGCCGATGAGGATTTTTGGTCGGTGATTAGTCAGGCATATACTGTTAACCCAAGTATCATTAACCTGAATAATGGCGGTGTTTCTCCCTCACCTAAAGTGGTGCAGGATGCTGTTGAACGATTTAATAAATTATCCAATGAAGCGCCTTCCTACTATATGTGGCGTATTCTGGATCAGGGACGTGAACCCTTGCGCATGAAACTCGCCAATCTAGCTGGTGCTGACCCAGAAGAAATTGCTGTGAACAGAAATGCTACTGAAGCACTCAATACGGTCATTTTTGGCTTAGACCTCAAATCAGGTGATGAAGTCATCGGCACCAAGCAAGATTATCCCAACATGATCCAGGCTTGGCGCCAGCGCGAAATGCGGGAAGGCATCAAGTACACACAAATCAGTTTTAATTTTCCCATAGAAGATGATGCAGCCATCGTAGATGCTTTTGCCAAAGCCATCACACCCAAGACCAAAGTGCTGCACATCACACATGTTATCAACTGGGTAGGACAAATTCTACCGGTACGCAAGATCTGCGATATGGCCCGCAGCAAAGGCATTACCACCATCGTAGATGGAGCGCATTCCTTTGGACTATTGGATTTCAAGATACCGGAACTGGGTTGCGACTACTTCGGAACCAGCCTACATAAATTCTTAAGTGCGCCTATCGGCAGCGGTATGCTCTGGATCAAAAAAGACAAGATTGTCAATATTTGGCCGCTGGTATGTAATGATAAGCCCCGCAGCACAGATATCCGCAAGTTTGAAACCTTGGGCACACGCAGTTTCCCTATTGAACAAGGTATTGGCGAAGCCATTAATTTCCATGAAGCCATTGGCAGCAAAAGAAAAGAAGCCCGTATTCGCTACCTCAAGGATTATTGGGCAACAAAGGTGAAAGAAGTACCAGGCGTAAAGATTCACACCTCTTTCAAACCTGAATATGCCTGCTCGATTTGCGGGGTAAGTATCGATGGCATGACGCCCGGAGAACTGGACAGTGCCTTGTTTAGCAAATACAAGATTCATACAGTGGGCATTGTCTGGGAAAACATCAGTTGTGTACGCATCACACCGCATGTATACACCAGAACCATTGATCTAGATAGGCTGGTTAAAGCCATTACAGAGATCGCTACCACAAAAAAGACCAAAGCTTAGGCAAGTATTGCTGTTTTTCAGCGTTTTAAGCTGGGCAAGCCGATGCCATCCGGCCCGGATTAGCATTTTTTTGCGCCAATCTTCCAACCTTTTGCTGCTGCAACACTCTTAATACCGGAATCAGCTTTTGGAACAGGCAAACCACATACTGACGGCTGTAGTGAGAAAAGCCCGCCACGGCGACGGTGCTGCGCAGGCATGGCTCTATGAGCAGTTCAGTACAGCCATGTTTAACACCTGTATTCGTATGACGGGCAATAGAAGCGATGCGGAGGATTTGTTACAGGAAGCATTCATTCAGGCTTTTAAAAACCTGCACCAGCTGAAAGAAGAAGTGCAGTTTGGCGGTTGGTTGAAAAGAATTGTGGTGAATGCCTGTATACAACACAGTAAAAAAAGTTTTTACTGGAGTGAATGGGATGAACAATGGCATGATGTAGCAGAGGACACACAAGTGGCTTGGTGGAAAACGGTTGACCTGCAAATGGTACACAAAGCCATCAAGAATCTGCCCGATGGTTGCCGACAAGTATTCACCTTGTTTGTACTGGAAGATTTCAGCCACAAACAAATTGCAGAAAACCTAGGTATCAGCGAAAGCACCAGCAAAAGCCAATACCATCGCGCCAAACAACTGTTGAGAGAACGTATCACTCAAGAAATGCAAACACATGGATGAGTTCAAACAATACTTGCAAGACAATCGCGAAGCACTGGATGCAGATACACCTAGGCCCAAAGTATGGAAAGCCATACAGGCAGAAGTGAAACCGGCTGGCAAAGTGCTGACGATAACAACCCTAATCAAATGGGCAGCTGCTGCCTGTGTGGTAGCCCTTGCTGGTGTTGGTATCTGGAGCATGACCAAACAGGATAACAATCCAGAACAGGTAGCGATCAACACTCCAAAAGCTATTCCACCTGCTGTAAAAAGTATTGTACCAGATAGTATACCTGTTGAACAGAAAATCAATGTTGCTAATGCAACTGCTGAGCCGCTATATGCAACAACTAAAAAACCTCTCTACAAAAGCAAAGCAGCAAATAATACTCAAGCAACAGATCCTTCGCAAGTATTGGACCAGTTAGCAGGAAGTTTTGTACAAGTCATCAATCTGCAAAGGAGCCGCATCAGCACAACCCCGCTGTTTGCTGAAAGCCCTGCTTATTTCGATGATTTTATCAAACAGTTGAATCAGATGGATAAAGATGAAAAGCAAATCAGGACAGATATCCGTAAACAAGGATTACAAACTGAGATGATTGATCAGCTCATCAATATCTATCAGCAAAAATTAGATGTACTGAAACAGATGCAACTGGAAATGAACAAACTCAATAATCGCTATAAACAAAACCGCGGACCGGTGGATACCACCAAAACCTATTTCATCAATATTTAAAATCAAGTTCATTATGTATAGATCAGTTAAAACAATCATCGCCTGTGCCAGTATACTCATCGGCACTTCGCTTGCTGCACAACAATATCGCGGCACTTCCCCTAAACCTCCAAAAGAGCCTTTAGCGCCGCAAAACGCCACTGAACCACTAACGGTTTTTGGCTATAAAAAAGATAGCAGAGATATCAAAGACCTCAATAGTAAAGAGGTAAGCCAGGAAGTGGCTGCACCTAAGGGTGGAGAGATTTTTCTGGAAAACAATAACCGCCCAATTGTGGTAAAGACATGGGCAGAGCAAAAAGTGAAAGTAGTTACCACAGTTTTTTTTGAAGGCGAAGGCAAACTGAGTGATGAAGAGTGGTTTGAAAAACTCAATCTCTCTTTACGCACTTTGGGCAACTCTGTAAAAATTAAATCAGGCAATGTAAGTGGCGGCAGTTATACGGTTATGGGTAATACCTATGGCTGGAACTGGGGTAGTGATGGTGTTGCTGTATTTAACGGACAGGGGCAAAACATCGGTACCAAAAGCAATGCACGTCGCGTAGTCACTATCTATGTACCTGCCAACAGCAAAATGGATGTTGAAACCCGCTATGCAGACATTGAATTAGGTGATATGGCAAGTCTTAATCTGGATATCACCAATGGCAATGTGGAAGGTGGTAATGTGAATGAACTGAAATTGCGTGCACGCTACGGCAATGCCAACTTTGGTAACAGCAAGTATGCTGAAGTAGAGTTTACCAATGGCAGACTGACTATGGCTGGCGCTGATGAGTTAGATATCGACAGCAAATATGCAACCATTGAAATAGGTAGCAGCAAGAAAATTACCATGCGCAGCACCAACGATGAATACGAATTAGAAGAAGTAGGCAGTTTAAGTGGCAGAAAAAATTATGGTAACCTGCGTATTACGAAGCTGAACACTTCATTGGAAATGGATGGCACCAATGCTGATATCAAAGTGCGCAACGTGAGCGCTTCAGTAGACAATATTACCATCGATAATAAGTATGCTGATATCCGCATCCCGATGCGTAATGTAAAAAATTATGCGGTGGACTTTACCGGACCGTATAGTACTGTGTATGGCAATTTTGAGAAAAAGCCAATGCCAATCGCCGATGATAAAACGAAAACCGAGAACAATCAATTACGCTGGGCTGAAGTTGACAGCAATAACCCCAGCCGCTTCACCGCCAAAGTGGGTGATGGTGGCGCCAAACTGGTGTTAAAATGCCAGAATTGTACGGTTGACCTGAAATAAGCATATTTCTCATGTGCATATATCTCACACAGTTGTTGTTTGTGCAATGACTGCACGGTCCCGCTCTTCAGCGGGACCTCTTTATTTCTGTAGCTTTGCACAGATTTCGTAAGTTAGTACTATGAGTGAGTTGTATACCATTGGCTGGATTTTCGTGACATTATTATTCATTGCTTTTTTTGCAGGGTATGAAATTGCTTTTGTAAGCGGTAACAGACTCAATATTGAGCTACGCAAAAAACAAGGCAAAAGAAGCGGTATCATCATTGCCGGATTTTTGGAACATCCTGCACGTTTCATTGGCACCTGTTTGATTGGGCTCAATTTCTTTCTGGTTATTTATGGCTTGTTGGTAGATGAACTGCTGAAGAAAACTTTATGGAACCCTTTCCATATTCAGAATGAATACCTCAAGCTTTTTGTTGCTACTCTTTTCTCAACGCTGATTGTATTGGTTTTGGGCGAATTCATACCTAAAGCCATTTTCAGGGGTAAGAACGATACTTTACTACACTTCTTCGCACCATTGGCAAATTTCTTTCACACCCTGTTTCAACCATTAGCTAGGTTTTTCGTGAATGTTTCTCAGTGGATTTTAAAGTACTTATTCAATGTACGTGTTGATGAGAAAAGCGAAGCATTCAGCAAAGTAGATCTGGAGCATTTCTTTCAACAAACAAGAAATCAGGACGAAGAAAGTACTGAGCTAAATACAGAACTCTTCGAAAATGCACTCAGTCTGCCCATGGTAAAAATTCGTCAGTGCTTAGTGCCTAGAACAGAAATTGAAGCAGTAGAATTAGATACCCCATTGGAAACCATCCGACAAAGATTCATTCAGACCAAACTCAGCAAATTGATTGTCTACAAAGACAGCATCGACGATTTGCAAGGGTATATTCATCAGTTGGACTTCTTCAAAAAACCCACAGATGTCGCATCCATCATCAAACCACTGATTGCCGTTCCGGAAAGTATGAGCGCTACGGATTTGATGAACAAGTTTACCAAGGAACGCAAGAGCATTGCTTGGGTGGTGGACGAATTTGGCGGCACTGCCGGTATTGTGACCATGGAAGATGTGCTGGAAGAAATCTTTGGCGAGATTCAGGATGAATATGATACAGAAGAATTCGTAGACAAGCAATTGGCAGAAGACGAATACATCTTTAGCGGCCGACTGGAACTAGATTACCTGAATGAGAAATACCAACTGGATTTCCCTGAGCATGAATCTGAGACTTTATCTGGCTATATCATCAATGAACATGGCAGCATTCCTGAAGCCAAGGCAGCCATCATCATTCAACATTACAAGTTTGATGTACTCAGCGTAAGCGATACACGCATTGAGATGGTGAAAATGAAGCTGTTAAGATAATTTGCAGTAAGCAGGCTTAAGCCATTAACTTTGGCACCGCAAAAGCAGCACTGGATGGCATTACCCTTTCGCAAAAAACAGGAGGAACCAAAAGCCGAGATGACCTTTGTGGATCATCTGGAAGAGCTGCGCTGGCATGTGATCCGTTCTGTTTTGGCTGTTTTTATCATGGGCGGGGTCATTTTTGTGTACCGCGACTGGATTTTTGACAATATCATCTTTGGGCCGGTTAACCCCGATTTCGTTAGCTATAAATTCTTCTGCGACCTCAGCCATTGGCTGCATCTGGGCAATGCACTCTGTATGCCGCCAGTAAGCGTGAGCATGCAGACCACCACTTTTGGCGGCCAGTTTGTTAGCAGTATCACTGTGGCCATTGTAGGTGGATTTATCGTTGCCTTCCCCTATGTATTTTGGGAATTCTGGCGCTTTGTAAAGCCTGCTTTAAAGGATAATGAACTCAAGGGAACACGCTTTGTAATATTCTGGGTTACCTTCTTTTTCCTGCTCGGTATTTCCTTTGGCTATTTTGTATTGGGGCCATTCACCTTCAATTTCCTCGCCAATTTCAATATTGGTACGCGTCATTTCCTGGAAACCAAGCCAACATTGAACGATTTCCTCGATAACCTCATCAATATCCTTGTAGGCTGTGGTATTGCATTTGAACTACCTGTATTGGCTTATGCTTTTACCAAGATCGGCCTGATCACACCCATGTTCCTGAAGAACAGTCGCAGATATGCCATTGTGATTATTCTGGTAGTTGCGGCAATCATCACTCCCAGCCCCGACTGGATTAGTCAGTTATTGGTGTTTATTCCATTATTCCTGCTCTACCAGCTGAGTATTCTGGTATCTGCACGTGTGTACAAGCAAGAAGAGAAGAAGATGGAAGAATGGAGCTAATCTCCGTTCATCCAAGAATTGCTGCTTCAGCAGGCTGATACAGGGGATAGCCCTACATTTACAGCATGAATACGTTTGACTTAAGTAAACCCATCGCCCTTGGTTGCGATCATGCGGGTGTTACCTACAAAGAAGCCGTTAAGCAATGGCTGAAAGAAAAAGGCCATGAGGTATTGGATTTTGGTACTCATGGTGATGCTTCTGTTGATTACCCAGATTTTGCCCACCCAACAGCCAGTGCTGTTGAAAATGGTGAAGCTGCTTTTGGCATTCTGTTTTGTGGCAGCGCCAACGGCGTGAACATTACCGCCAATAAGCATCAAGGTATTCGCGCAGCACTATGTTGGCAAAATGATATCGCCATCTTAGCCAGACAACACAACGATGCCAATATCATTTCTATTCCTGCACGCTTTGTGGCTTTACCCCTGGCGCAGCAGATGATTGAACATTTTATGCAAACCCCATTTGAAGGAGGTAGGCATAGTAACCGTGTTGGAAAAATAGCTTGTTCATAAAACCCCTGAGTATACACATGAAACAACAATTGCTTGCAGGCATGCTCCTGCTGAGTTCAGGTTTGTTCGCACAAGACGAAACAGCAGTAAAATATGCTGCTACTGTTACCGCAGTAGATTTGAAAACACATCTCACCATTGTAGCTGGCAAAGAGATGGAAGGCCGCGAGACCGCAACAGAAGGTCAGCGCAAAGCCGCTGCTTATATCGAGAATCATTTCAGAAGCCTCGGCTTAAAGCCTGGTAACGGCAGCAGCTATCAACAGATGTATCCTGTTTATCAGGATCAGCTGACAGAAAAAAAATTATCTGTAAATGGTCGCGTATTTGAATGGGATAAAGACTATGTAATTAGTCTGCAAAGCGCAGCCAGTGGCAATTGGACAATCAATGAAACAGTATTTGTTGGTTATGGTCTAGTTGACTCTTTGAATAACGATTACAAAGGCTTGGATGTAAAAGGTAAAATCGTTGTTGCGTTAGAAGGTGCTCCCGGTAGTGGTAATGCCACTAACCTGCGTATGAATAATCCTGCATCATTAGGTGGCAAGATTACTGCCGCACGTAATAATGGTGCTATTGGTTTATTGCTGGTGAGCAAAGATTTTCCAAAGCGCAATGCTAGTCCCGTTACAGGCAATATGTATTTCGCTCAGCAATCTGCTACTGCGAATAGTTTTATTACAGCCAATATTTCTGAAGCAGTGGCTTCTGCTTTACTGGGCAGAACAAGTATACAGACTACAGCTTCATTATTGGAATCAAAGAAAGCTACTTACAAAGCTGAGCTGAAACTGGTAGCCAAGAAAGAAACCCTGAATCTGGAGAGCTCTAACGTATTAGGTGTTATTGAAGGAACAGACAAGAAGGATGAATACTTGTTTATCACAGCGCACTATGATCATTTGGGCAAACGTGATACAGTGATCTATTATGGTGCAGATGATGATGGTTCCGGTACGGTAAGTGTGTTAGAGTTAGCAGAAGCATTTGTACAAGCCAAGAAAAAAGGAAAAGGCCCACGCAGAACAATTGTCTTCATGACAGTTTCTGGTGAAGAAAAAGGCTTGAGAGGTTCTGCTTACTACGGCAATAATCCAACTTACCCATTGGCTAAAACAACTGCCAACCTCAATATTGACATGGTGGGTAGAATTGATCCTTCTTACAAAGGCGATAGCACCAACTATGTGTATGTGATTGGTGAAGACAAGCTGAGCAGTGACTTAATGAAGATTACTGATGCAGTGAATAACAAGTTTATCAAGATGGAGCTGGATAGAAGATACAATGATCCCAAAGATCCGAACCGTTTCTACTATCGCAGCGACCACTACAATTTCGCAGCAAAAGGTGTACCCATCATTTTCTACTTCAATGGCGTACACAGAGATTACCACAGACCAACCGACACTGTTGACAAGATCAATTTTGATGTGATGGAAAAGCGTGCAAGACTGGTCTTTCACACAGCATGGGAAATGGCCAACAGAGATGAAATGTTGAAGCGCGATATGCCGCTGAACATGCCTCCGAGATAATTGAACATGATTACACATAAAAAAGGGCTGCAGTTGCAGCTCTTTTTGTTTCAGGTCTATTCATCTCATTAAGCGAAGAGTAAAATCAATAATTGTGCTGCAATGATTCTCAGAATCATAGTCAGCGGATACACTGTTGCATAAGTAATTGAAGGAATATCCGTTTTGGCAGTCTGCATCGCAAAAGCCAATGCCGGAGGATCTGTACTGGCACCTGCTAACAGGCCGCAGATTTCAAAATAGGTTTTACGAAAAGCATAGTGCGCAACTAATCCAACAATCAACAAAGGCAAGATTGTAATTGCAGCACCCATCATCATCCATTGCCAACCTGTACCACCAGCAAATGCATCATGCAGTCCATGTCCGCTACTTAAACCAACGCTAGCTAAGAACAAGGTGATACCCAATTCACGAATCATCAAATTCGCGCTATTGGTGGTATAATTATTCAAATACAGTTTACTACCAAATCGGCTCAGCAACAAAGCCACAATTAATGGTCCGCCTGCCAAACCAATCTTCACAGCCACAGGCATATTGGCTACGTGGAAAGGAATACTACCCAACACCACACCTAATACAATACCGATAAAGATAGGCGCCAAATCAGGCACTTCCAATCGTTTCAAAGAATTGCCCAAAGCCTGTGTTACCATGGATACACCTTCTGCAGTACCCACTACTTTGATATTATCGCCCAACTGCAACACAATATCGCCGTGTGGCACCATTTCAATGCCGGAACGACTCAATCTGGTTAAAGTAAACTCCTGTTGATGCAATTCGGGGATATCACCCAATCTTCTGTGTGTTACTTCTGGCCTTGTAACTACAATGATGCGCGAAATCAATTCACTTTCTTTGGCTTCTTTCAAATTCACATCGGCCTCATCCCCAATAATCAGCTTTAATTGTGCTACTGCTTCCTTCGGCGCAACCACCAACAATACATCACCTTCGTGCATAGTCGTGTCCGGCGTTGGTGTAATAATTTCTTTATCATGTAGCATACGAGAAACAACGATCGGCTGCTTCATCATTTGTAGCACACTGCGTAATGGCTGACCAATCATTTGCGGATTATCCAGTTTCAAGTGAACTGATACTGGGCGATTCGATTTGATGATACTCAGCTTACGATGTAATTCTCTTTCCTTCTCGAGATCAGTACCAAAAATTTTTCGTAGTAAAATCAATACGATGATGATACCAAAAACCCCGAAAGGATAGGCAACTGCATAAGCCAGTGTAAGCGTGGCACTGTTGTCTTTTGCCAAATGCAAATCGGTAATTGCAGCTTGGGCCGCACCTAAGCCCGGTGTATTGGTTACTGCACCACTCATGACACCTGTCATTGCAGCAATATCATTATGGCTGAAATAAAAAAGTCCGATAGTCGTGAGCACACCAATCAACACAACAGATGCAGCAAGCCCATTTGCCACCAAAGCATTTTTCTTCAGTGAAGCAAAGAAACCCGGACCTACCTGCAAGCCTATTGAGTACACAAATAAGATCAGTCCAAACTCTTTGAGAAAATGTTCTGCTTCTTTGTTCACGCTGATACCCCAGTATGAAGCAGCTAGTCCCATAAAAAGCACCCAGGTAACACCCAGTGAAATGCCTTTGAAAGAAATGCGCCCTAACCAGATGCCTATTGCAATCACCAAACCATATACTGCTACAGTTTGCGGAATACCCGGAACAAAAAACAAATCAATAAACCATTGCATGCGGCTGGATTTGTTGAGGCACAAAGCTAATCATATTCAATTCCATTGAATATGATGATTATCATAACTTATTCACCGGGATGATAGGTGCGCACCGCCTGCTTCAACACCATTGCCTTATCCAAAGTCATGGGCTTGGTCTTCTGCGCCAAGAACAAAGGCACCTGATCATCAAAATGCTTGCTGCCTTGCTTGGCAGAAGCGCCATAAGTGTTCACTGTTTCAATAATAGGTAGTCCTTCTTTGGGGAAACGCACATAGGCTACATAGGCATCACCGCCGGTTACTTTACGCTTACCATCTTTATAAGGTACGGACCATTCTGGCGCCAATAAATCAGGCAAACCACTAGACGGATATTCTTTATCGCCACGCACCAATTTTTGAATATCACCTAGTACGAGATCAGTTCTACCAAAATACTGCTGCATATAATTCTTTACATAGCGATATATCTCTACGCACTCGGCAGTCGTCATTTGCCTGGCATCTTGTCCGTCCATTTTCTTGGCTACATATTCGTATACCAACAAGAAGATAGCTGCACCCTTACTATCGGCATCACCTCTCCTATTCCAGCTTTGCAGCGTATTAATCTGTTCTGCAATATCTGGGTAAGCATCTGCCTTTAACAAGAATAAAGTGTCAACCGGATAGATGTACTGCAGCTTTTGCGGCAATTGTCTATCGAACTTAATGGTCTTGAACTGCTCATAACCCACTGCTCCCTCTTTCGGGAACAATTGCATGAAGCGTACACTTCTATTATTCTGATTATTCTCCCACCCATCTTCTCTTGGGAAACTGCTAAACTTCAAATTATCTTTTGGTGCTGTAGCAGCGAAAGGCGAATGATTCGTATTGAATAAAAAGCCACTGGAAGGATTTATGTACTGTGGCAATTGTTTGATATTGCGAAACTCCGTCCACAAAGTCTTCGCTGTATTGCCTGGCACAGTTCTTCTCCAGTTATAGGCGGGATCAGGATTGCGTACCGGCATCAAAGCATTGTTTACATAGAAAATGGTATCATGCTTGTCTGCATACACCATATTGAACATAGATAAGCCCTGTAAGCTGATGGCATCGTAAAACTGCGTGAAATTCTTCGCCTTATTCATGCGATACCACTGCTCTAGTGCACGTATCTCCATATTCGCACCCAAACGAATAGCAAAAGCACCCTGTTCATTCAGCATGGTAGCACCATACTTACTCCAGTAAACTGTTCTGTTTACCGCAATAGGAATACCCTTGATGCGCAGCTTTATTTTTTTCTTCTCCAGATTCACCCACTGTCCATCAAATAAATACTGCTCCTTATTATCCGGATTCATTTGTAATTGGAAGATGTCAACCCTATCGCAAAGATTCACTGTATGTGCCCAGCCCAAATATTCGTTTACACCATGCAAAATGCAGGGACCACCAGCGAGTAATCCGCCCAAAGCATTCCAACCTTCTTCGCTGGCCACATGTGCTTCGTAAAAAGCTTGCGGACCTTCATTCGGCTGATGCGCGTTGATCGCAAGAAATGCTTCACCCGTTGCAGTTCGAGAAGGATGTACCGCAATACCGTTGGAGCCTTTCTTTTCAAACTCAATTAATGGGTATACCCTGTTAGCGAAAATGGTGCGCAATGCCCGATCGCCGCCATTGAAAACAGTTAATGCCAATACCGAAGAAGCCACATAATCTTCAATAGTGATAGGAAAGAGTTGTTTCACCAATACTTCTTCAGGATGCGCTTTGGCATAATCATTTAACCCTTGCACATAACCTTCGATCAAACGAATAAACTCAGGTGATAAAGTATGCCATTTTTCTTCGGTGATTTCTCGACAACGAAACAGCGCAAATGCATAATCGCCCGCTGCACCTTCCTTGCCCAAAGCTTTACCCATTAAACCCTTTGCAGGCAAAGCTACCATTTGCAGACTATTGAAATCATCTTCTGCATGTGCCCAAGCCAAGCCATAAGACACTTCCGGATCTGTCTTCGCGAAAATATGCGGCACACCAAAGCTATCACGAGCAATGGTTACATTTTTAGGATTGATCTGGGCTGAAGCTGAGTATCCAATCAGCAAGAAGAGGACAAGCAATCGCATAAGTCGGTTTTATTAGGTAAAACGATATTACAACGATTCTGTTCAGCAACAAAAAAGCCGCTGATGACAGCGGCTTAAATGAATATATTGATACGATTACCAACCAAGTATATACGCGAAGATCAACGGTGCCACGATGGTTGCATCGCTCTCCACGATAAACTTAGGTGTATGGATGTCCAGCTTACCCCAGGTGATTTTCTCGTTAGGTACAGCACCTGAGTAAGAACCATAAGAAGTAGTAGAATCACTGATCTGACAGAAATAACTCCAGAAAGGCACATCATGCCATTCCAGATCCTGGTACATCATCGGTACAACACAAATAGGGAAGTCACCAGCAATACCACCACCAATCTGGAAGAAACCAACGCCCTTGCCACCGCTGTTCGCACGATACCATTCAGACAGGTAAACCATGTACTCAATACCGCTCTTTACTGTATCTGCTTTCAGTTCACCCTTGATGACATAAGAAGCAAAGATGTTACCAGTAGTACTGTCTTCCCATCCTGGTACAACGATAGGCAGGTTTTTCTCCGCAGCAGCTATAATCCAGCTGTCTTTGGGATCAATCTCATAGTACTGCTGCAGTTCACCGCTCAATACAGTCTTGTATAAAAACTCATGCGGGAAATATCGCTCACCATTGGCTTCTGCATCTTTCCACTGCTTTACGAGGTGCTTTTGCAAGCGACGAAAAGCTTCTTCTTCAGGAATACAAGTATCCGTTACACGGTTATAATGGTTCTCTAACAGATCCCACTCTTCCTGCGGTGTTAAATCGCGGTAGTTGGGAATACGCTTATAATGACTGTGTGCTACCAGATTCATCACATCTTCTTCCAGGTTGGCACCGGTACAGCTGATTATGGCCACTTTGTCCTGACGGATCATTTCCGCAAGGCTTACACCCAATTCAGCAGTACTCATGGCACCAGCCAGACTCACCAGCATTTTACCACCTTCCAGCAAATGTGTTTCATAACCCTTGGCTGCATCTACCAACGCCGCAGCGTTAAAATGGCGATAATGATGCGTAATGAACTGTGATACAGGACCTTTTTGCATATCTGAAATTTTGAGCCGCGAAGTTAACTGTTTTCAGGCGTTTGGGAGGTTAAATACAAAAAGGCACCGCTATGCAGTGCCCTTTCATTCCTGAAATGCTGAAACCCAATTACTTCTTGTAGTTGCTCACGAAACCAGAAGCACTGATTTCCAAAATCTGCTTCACCCCATCTTTTTGAATGCTGGCGTAATAGGCAATACCCTTTTCTGTGCTATTGAACTCAATCAACTCCAATAGTTCGCCACCAGCAACTACTTTGTTAAGCGCTTTACGGGGAACAGAGGGCATGTCTGCACGTTCAATACGCTTGCTGGTTCCAATCAATTCGCCATCCTGTGTAAAGAAAGCTTCCTGCTCCAGTCCATCTTCTGTAAACTTGGCTTTGATATAGTCCTTCTTCACTTCCCAATCAACCCGATCTACTGTTGCAAATTCAGCCTTGAACTTGTTCAGCACTTTCAGGCTCACTTTAGATACATCGGCTCCTGGTGTGGCAAAGCTGCTAGCGGCAATGGTAACTGCGGCTAAAGCAGTGATGAATAATTTTTTCATACGGTTTTGTTTTTGTGTTTGATGATGTTTGTTTTTTAAAGACGATGCAAGACCAAAAACGTTCGTTAAGAAAATCACAATGCATTTTTGATATTGACAACACAAACATAGTATCATCAAAAGCGCCTTTCAGAAAGGGATGGATGCAATGAGCACTTGTACAGAATTGTCTTGATGAATGGTGTTAATGCCTATGTTAAGTCAGGTTAATATTGCCCTGAAACCCAATACAGGACTACATGAAACAAAAATTGCTAACAAAAAACTAAAAGCCGTTACCACAGGGTTAATTTACAGTAACGGATCATGAAGCAGTGACGAAAGGATGTTTGAATGGATAAGTGTATTTTCATGAAGTGAATTATCTGGCCCACGCATACCTTTCTTTTGGCAAACCCGAGCTGCTAATTGGCAATATGATCAGTGATTTTGTAAAGGGCAAGAAGCAATATGATTATCCGGCTGCTATTCAAAGAGGTATTCGATTACATCGTGCCATTGATACATTTACCGATACGCATAACAGTACCAAAATCATCAAACAATTATTCAAGTCGGCAGTAGGGCCTTATGCGCCCGCATTTGCCGATGTTGTGTATGATTACTATCTGGCCAATGATCCAAAACACCTATCTGAAGCTGAGTGGAAGGCGTTTGCAGAAGAAGTGTATCAGACATTAGAAGCCAATATCCATTTCTTACCGGAAAGGTTTGCCCGCATGCTGCCCTATATGCGGGAACAGAATTGGCTCTATCATTATCGCCTCCGCTGGGGTATTCAACAAAGCTTTGGAGGCATACGTCGAAGAGCCAGTTATCTTGTTGAAACCAGCGATCCATTTGTACTGTTTCAGGAAGAAGATGCTGTACTGCAGACAGCTTATGATCAATTCTTCCCGGATATTTATACTTTCTGTAAGGATTGGATCAACCAGAACAGCGACTGATTCCTGTTATATTTGCCAAAATTCTTGAACATGTTGCACAAGCTGTTTCAACTGAGCGCATGCATGCTGCTCAGCCTTACCCTGATGGCTCAGCAAAAACCAACTGATTTGGATAAGTCGCCACAAGACATGAGTTACTGGCCGGCTAACTATCCTGTATTAAAAATGAATGGAAAGGCAAAGGATGAACCAATTGCCAGAGTGATTTACAGCAGACCAGCTAAAAACGGCCGAACCATTTTTGGCGGCATCATCAAATACAAAGAAATGTGGCGCTTGGGGGCTAATGAGGCTACGGAGATTGAATTTTTCCGCTCAGTTAGAATTGCCGGCAAATCTATTGCAAGAGGTCGCTATACAATTTATTGTATACCTGATGAAGACAAATGGACCATCTGCATCAATAAAGACAATTATTGCTGGGGCAACTTTGTTTACGATATCAAAAAAGATATCCTGAGAACAGAAGTAAAGATTGAAAAGACCAGCGAGCTTGCTGAAGCATTTACCATTTACTTTGAAGAAACCAAAACAGGTGCCAATATGGTGGTGCTTTGGGATGATGTGAAAGCCAGCTTACCAATTGTACTCTCTACTAAATAACCGCACTACGTGCACAACCAACGATTATGAAGATTGCTACCAAGTTTATCCATGCCGGCGTAGAACCAGATCCTTCTACCGGTGCCATTATGACACCGATTTACCAAACATCTACTTACGTTCAAGAAGCACCTGCGCAACATAAGGGTTATGAATATGCGCGTAGCCAAAACCCTACCCGCTTTGCTTTGGAAAAAGCGTACGCAGAAATTGAAAACGGACAGTTTGGTTTGGCTTTTAGCAGTGGTGTTGCCGCAACAGATGCAGTAATAAAACTCTTAGCACCCGGCGATGAAGTGATCTGCGCCAATGATATGTATGGCGGTACTTACCGACTCTTCACCAAAGTATTTGAAAAGTTTGGTATCAAGTTTCACTACGTGAATATGCAGCAGGCGGAGAATATTCGTCCGCACATCAATGCCAATACCAAGCTAATCTGGACAGAAACGCCTACCAACCCGCTGATGAATATTACAGATATCGCAGCAGTGGCAGCCATTGCGAAAGAACACAAAGTGTTGCTGTGCGTGGACAACACTTTTGCTTCACCCTATCTACAAAACCCATTAGACCTTGGTGCAGATATTGTAATGCATAGTGCTACCAAGTATCTGGGTGGCCACAGCGATGTAATTCAAGGTTGTTTAGTGATGAATGACGCTGCTCTGCGTGATCAACTCTATTTTATTCAAAAGTCCTGCGGTGCAGTTCCAGGACCGATGGATTGTTTCCTAGTGTTACGTGGTATCAAAACCTTGCATGTGCGCATGCAACGTCATTGCGAGAATGGCGAGAAAGTAGCGAACTTCTTACGTAATCATCCAAAAGTAGGTAAAGTATACTGGTGTGGTTTTGAAGATCATCCTAATCATGCTATTGCTAAAAAGCAAATGCGTGGCTATGGTGGTATGATGAGTTTTGAGTTGAAAGATGATAGTGTAGACAATGCGAAACGCGTATTGTCCTCTACAAAAGTATTTGCCTTAGCCGAAAGCTTAGGTGGTGTAGAAAGCCTGATCAACCATCCGGCTTCCATGACACATGCCTCTATTCCCAGAGAAGAAAGAATTAAAAACGGCTTGAGTGATTCCTTGATTCGCCTAAGCGTAGGTATCGAAGATGCAGATGATTTAATAGCAGATTTAAACCAAGCGATTGGATAAAAAAATCCCCACAATACCGTGGGGATTTTTATTGGTACTTATTGCAGCACAAAAGATTTTTCGAGAACATTCTTCGAGTCGCCGCCCACATACACTTTAAATAAGCCGGGCTCTGTTTTTTGTCGGCCAAAACCATCATAGAAGGCCAAATCACTTGGCTCTATCGTAAAACTCACTTCTACAGAAGCGCCAGCTTTTACCGGAACGCGCTTGAAAGCTTTCAGTTCTTTTACTGGTCTCACAATAGAAGCTGTTACATCACGCAAGTATAATTGTACTACTTCTATACCATCTGTATTGCTGGTATTGGTTACCGTTACTTTTACTGAAACAGGTTTGTTTCTGGTCATTACAGTATCACTAATACTATAGTCGCTGTATTTGAATTCACTATAGCTTAAACCAAAGCCAAAAGGATACAATGGATCATTGGGAATATCGCGATAGCGGGTATACCAATTACCGGCAGGATCTGTTGCATTGGGTCTGCCACTATTGAAATAATTATAATACACTGGAATTTGTCCTACTGCATAAGGAAAACTCATCACTGTTTTTCCGGATGGATTATGCACACCCAGAATTACATCGGCTACAGCAGTACCATGTTCAGTTCCCAGAATCCAACAGTATACGATTGATGATACCAAGTCTTTGATTGGCGTGAGCACCAATGGGCGACCGGCATTCACCAATGCCACAACTGGCTTGCCAGTTTTCTTCAAAGCTTCCAGCAAACGAATTTGTGCAGCCGGCACTTCCGGCATAGCAATGGCACGATCTTCACCGGCCAGCTTACCACTGATACCGATATTCACTACTACTACATCAGCAGCACTAGCATTCTTCACAGCTTCATCAATCAGTTTCTGATCCAGCTTATCATCGGGGCGATAGCCCTGCGCATACGTAACCATGCCTGTTTTACGTGCCATCAATGCTTCATACAAAGAGACAGCTTCATTGGCATCGCCTTTACCAATCCAGAAATCAAACAAATCTTCTTTACTCTTGGCATAATGACCAATTAAAGCAACTCGTTGTGTTGGCTGCAGCGGCAATACATGATTATCATTCTTCAGCAATACAATACTTTCTCTAGCTGCTTTGCGCGCAATTGTACGATGTTCATCGGTGAAGATGTTGGCTTTTTCTCTTGCTTCATCGCTATAACGATATGGATCTTCAAATAATCCCAACTTGAATTTGTAGTACAAAATTTTTCCTACTGCTTCATCCAACAAAGCCATACTCACTTTGCCTTCTTTCACCAATTCAGGAATATGGTTCACCATGGCTTTGGTTTCCATATCCATCATACTACCAGCCTGAATGGCTTTCAGCGCTACATCTTTATTGTCTTCGGCATAGCCATGATTAATCATTTCACCAAAAGAGTTCCAGTCGCTCACAACAATACCCTTAAACCCCCATTGCTTTTTCAGGATATCATTCACCAGATAACTATTGGCACTAGCAGGTATGCCCTCAAACAAATTGAAGGAATTCATTACTGTTGCAGCACCGGCATTCACGGCAGCTTGGTATGGTGGCAGGTATTTGTTCCACAATTGCACACGAGATATGTCTACCGTATTGTATTCTTTACCTGCTTCCACTGCGCCATAGGCTGCAAAATGTTTAACGCAGGCCAATAAGCGATTGGGTTCAGCTAAATCGCCCTGAAAACCACGCACACGTGCCGCGGCAAACAAACTACCGAGGTAAGGATCTTCACCTGCACCTTCCATCACGCGGCCCCAACGCGGATCGTTGCTGATATCAACCATTGGCGCAAAAGTCCAATGTAAACCAGCCGCTGCCGCTTCTTTGGCTGCAATAGATGCAGTGATCTCTGCAGCTTCGGTGTTCCAGCTACAAGCTTCCGCAAGCGGAATGGGGAAAATGGTTCTATACCCATGAATCACATCAAAAGCGAACAGCATGGGTATACCCAGTCTGGTTTGCTCAACAGCTACTTTTTGTACAGCCCTTGTTTCCGCAGCCCCAATAACATTTAACATGGAGCCCACACGGCCGGCTTTTACATCATTCATTTTGGCTTGTTGCCCCGGATCATTGGCAGCCGGACCAGTAAACACCCCACCATTTAGCTGGTTGAGCTGACCCGCTTTTTCTTCCACCGTCATACGGCCCAGCAAGTCTTGTACACGTTTTTCAATGGGTAATTGCGCATTCCTGTACGGAAGGTTTGTCTGTGCATATGCTGTTTGCAGCAACAACAACAGACCAAGGAATTTTTTCATTTGGCATTGTTTTAAGTACTTCGCCAAGGTACAAACAATTGTGCGGTAAGTATTATTCTGTCTAGTACAAATGCGCAGCAAACAGAACAAACTCAGGGATTTTCTAGAAGAGAAAGTAATACAGTATAATCAGCCATCCTTTATTCCCGCTGATCCTGTCTGTATTCCACACCTATTCTCATCAAAAGCCGATATTGAAATTGCCGGCTTTTTTGCAGCCATATTCGCCTGGGGCAACAGAACTACGATTATCAATAAGTCCAAGGAATTGATGCAGTTGATGGATATGGCACCACACCAGTTCATTACCCAACATCAGGAATCAGACCTCAAGAGATTGCTCTCGTTCAAGCATCGCACTTTTAATACAACAGACCTACTCTATTTTATCCAGTTTTTACAACACCATTATCAGCAACACGATAGTTTGGAAACAGCTTTTGCGCAATGGATGGAAAAATCAGACACAGATACCACCCGCGCATTGACAGGCTTTCATCGCTACTGCTTTTCATTGGAAGATGCACCTGCAAGAAGTAAAAAGCATATTGCAACACCGGAGAAGCAAAGCAACTGTAAACGACTAAGCATGTATTTACGCTGGATGGTGCGTGCAGATAAAAAAGGCGTTGATTTTGGCATTTGGAAAAAAATTCGTCCGGCACAACTGATTTGTCCGGTAGATGTACATGTGGCCCGAGTGGCGTATCGATTTGGTTTGCTGGAAAGAAAGCAGATTGATTGGCAAGCTGCACAGGAATTAACGGATGCGCTGAGGCAGATGGACCCTAAAGACCCCGTGAAATATGATTTCGCACTATTTGGTTTGGGGGTGATGGAGAAATATTAGTTCATGAAAAGAGTTTTACTTTAGTGATATGAAAAGATGGATTAAACAACAGATCAGTATATCTATAACGATTTTCCAATTTCTCATATGGTTGATTTTGTTTTTTGCAACAGACCAATTAATCAATAACTATACTGAGATATATGTAACGTCTCATAGTTTTAAGCAAAGCTTTATATATGCCTTTCTTATAGGATTTTTATTAACAGCATTATTCACGTTTACTCGCAAGCCAAAATAAAAAAACCAAAATTCAATGAATCTGCAGGAAATTGAACAACTGGGACCACAAGCCCTGATCAAGGCCATTAACGACCTGATCCTGCATGATTTTGATCAATTGATTTTTATCCTTTACCGATTAGATATTCCTGAGGCCAAACTCAAAACACTACTGGCAGAACATCCACAAGAAGATGCAGCTAAAATGATTGCTGCACTCATCATTGAGCGACAGTTACAAAAGCAAAAAAGCAGAGAATCTTTTCGACAGCAAGGTGATATTCCTGAAGATGAACGTTGGTAATTATCGCAAGAGTGCATCAATCGGTACAATCTGATAGCCCTTCTTTCGAAGTGTTTTGATGAGTGCAGGTAATTCATAATAGAATTTCTCTTTTCGCCTTGGGTCTGTTCCTACATGAATTAAGAGAATATATCCATCCAATCCATCTGCAGAAGAGAGCTGCTGATTCACTGATGCCATAATCGTTTTATTCGACACATAACGATTGCCCATCTCATGCCAAGTATAATCGGCATTGGTGCGTACACCGGGTGTAAAACTGAACAATTGTGCACCTTTCCAGCTAGTCCAGGTTGCAATACTATCATTCCACCATTCATAAGGCGGGATGAAATACTTAACCTGTTTGGCCGGAATACCCAACTCTTCCATCGCATAGAGGTTACGGTTCCAGTCGTCTGAGAATGTAGGCCAGTTTACTAAGAGGCTATCGCGCTTCTGCCAATCGCAGTACAATAAATGGCCATCAGAATGTGGGCCCATATAGTGTTTGTCTTTGTATAATTGCTGGATGTCTTTTTTGTATTGCATATTGCGATACATTCTCCCTGTAAAAAAGAAACCGGCTTTAACCTGCTGTTCTTTTAATGTCTTTCGAATAAAGGGTAAGCCTTCCGCATATTCATCACCGGTAAAGACTAATGCCACTTGTTTGTGGTAACGATTCTTTGCTTTGACTACTGCGCCATGGGATACAAACAATTGCTTTCCGAAAGGATTGGCAGCTGCGGGACGAACAGTCTGTTGTTCAAAAGGCAGATAATTCGCTGCGGTATTCGCAAATCGTCCACGATTGCGATGTGCTGCTACATTGGCTTCCTGCTCTTTGGCTGCTAATAAATAAATCAGTGAAGCAGTGCCATCCATCGTAGGTTCGTTGGTGCTGTAATCGCCATAATCATCATGATACACAGCCAGATCACTTTGAAACTCGGCGTACTCATCAACATCCTGCAACTGAATACCAATGAGTCCTTTATAAATATTGGTATACACCGGACCATCCACCAAACCTCCATCAATCGGATAATTTTTGATATGCGTAAATGCGCTGTGCGGGTCAACAGGTGTATCGCCCCACCAAGGTAATCCATAGACCATACTAGTACCCCAGGGATTGCAACCAAACAACCAATCAATATTGGCTTGCTCTAAAGCGAGGTATTGTTTGTTATTGGTTAGCTGTCGATACCACATACATTGCTGCGCAAAAGCAACGGTGAGGTTATTGCTGCACCAGATAAAAGGAATACCGCGAAAGAAAGCATTTTGCTTGGCTTTTTGCCAAACCGCTTCAATACCACGTTGATAAAATTGTATCAAGCTATCTCTTTGCGCACCTTTTACCTGCTTTGCCAATTCATAATGCCCAACATTGATGAATGGATACCACTGATAATGCTTGGCTGTGTCTTTTCCCAACCATGGCGTTATCTTTTCCTGTTGTGCATACCAGAAAGCAGAATCCAAATGTGATTTATCAGATTGTACAGCTGCATAAGCCAATTCCATATCATCTGTCCAATTGTCTTCCGCGTAGATATAGGGTGAACGTACAGATGCTGTTTGTGTAACACCGGGTTGAATATTGCTATAACGCAGCGCTGTCAAGCTTTTCGCGCGTAGTAATTTTGCGTAAGTACTATCCGTTTTATAAAACAAGCGACTACCCAACGCAAAGCTGGCTGCATATTTCGCAGCTGTAGAAGATGTGCCCTTGGTATCATTCATGAACTTGCCGCGCTGTTGCGGCTCACCTATTACCAAATAAACAGGACGTTCAAAACCTCTGCCGTAGTAAGTATCTTCTTTAGGAATACGCATACCCATATGGTCACGATCATCTCCTAACTGATTAAAAAGAATATTTGGTGCCGGATGCATTTTCAATAACCAATCCAAGCCCCATCTAGCTTCATCCAACACATCGGCTAATCCATTACTGCCGCTTGTACCGTTGGATTTTTTTTCATCGCCAAACACTTCAGGAAAATCGCGATAAGCCATCAGCAAATGGTAAGCTGCATTGGCAGAAGTAGTTCCATACTGCAAATAATCACTGGCATCGTGCCAGCCACCACTTACATCCATAAAACTGCTATCCACTAATCCAGCTTTCGATCCATACAATACATAACCGTCATGCGTATGGCAACTATCTTGTAAGAAAGGATTGTAGCCACTGCGTTGCTGACGCATATAGCGCGAACAGAAATCTGCTGTGCCCTCATATACATCTTCGCCAATTTCAAAAACAGGAGATGCTGTATTGCCCGCACGCAGATAATATTTTCCAAAATGCTGAAAAGCAGAAAAATCCAATCGGGCAGTTTGCTGAAAAGGTCCATAAGCCCCATACAGCAAACCAACTGCTGCTTTGAAAACGGGGAGATTGGTTTTGGCATTCACCAATTCAAAAGCACGGATAGGTGTTTTGTCTTTGCTACACCAAACAGCGGTTTTTTGTCCGCCCGGCAGATAACCCAACTGGTTGATGCGAATCCAGCTATTGATTGGTTTGGGCGATTGAAAACCACAGAGCAGCATCAATAAACCAATGAGCAGGTAAGGTGCAAGGCTGTTTTTCATACATCCTAAATTCTTTTCTAAGTTACACAATCATGCAGGTGGGGCAAAACAGCTAATTTCGGCGCTCAAAGTTTGCTTATGAAATTGGTTTCTTACCTGAGAGAAGGACACGATCAACTGGCTTTTCTGCACGATGGTTTTTTGTATGATGCAGATATGCAGCATCCGGATCTGCCCAATAGCATGAATATGTTTCTCCACTTTTGGGATGATATGTTCCCCATTGCACAAAAAATCAATGCAGCAATTATTGAGGGACGTATCGGCAAAGAGAAAGGTATTGATTTGGAAAAAGTAGACCTGCTGGCGCCGATTCCCTTTCCTTCATCCTGCAGAGATGGTTATGCATTCAGACAACACGTAGCTGCTGCCAGAAGAAACCGCGGCGTACCCATGATTCCTGAGTTTGATCAGTATCCAATCTTTTACTTCACCAATCACCACAGTATCCAAGGTCCGGGTCCCATTGTGTGTATGCCGGATCATTTTGAAAAACTGGATTTTGAACTCGAAGCAGCCATTGTGATCTGCAGACAAGGCAGAAATATTCCTGCGGAAGAAGCGGATAGTTATATCGGTGGACTGATGATCATGAACGATATGAGTGCGCGTCGCCTGCAAATGGAAGAAATGTTATTAAACCTCGGGCCCGCTAAAGGCAAAGATTTCTCTACTGTAATCGGCCCCTGCCTCGTGACATTGGATGAACTGGAAGCTTATGAAACGGCACCTAAGCCGGGACATGTAGGCAAGACTTGGAACCTGCGCATGCAATGCTGGGTGAATGGTGTGCAAGTGAGTGATGGTAATGTAGCGGATATGGACTGGACATTTGCTGAAATTATTGAGCGTTGCGCCTATGGTGTAACATTGAATCCCGGTGATGTGATTGGCAGCGGCACTGTTGGTACTGGCTGTTTTCTGGAATTGAATGGCACAGGCAAACTCAATAATCCTGAGTACAAAGAACAATGGTTACAAGATGGTGATGTAGTAGAAATGGAAATCACCGGACTGGGTAGATTACACAATACCATCGTTGCTGAAGAAACCGATTTTTCTATTTTGAAAAAGAAGCATCAAACTACTTAGCGGTTAAAAGCTTAACCGCTAAGACGCCAGGACGCAAAGTATCGCTAAGACAATGATGACAAAGGAAAGATATGAGTGGCTTGCCAAGCAGATTTTTCTTGCTGCATTAGAAGTACACAAGGAGCTTGGCCCCGGCTTGCTGGAAAGTGTTTATCAATATGCGTTTTGCAAAGAGTTATCCATCCGATCAATTGTCTTTCAACAGCAAGTTGCAGTGCCCTTATATTACAAGGGGAGCGATACCGGAAAAGAATTTTATGTCGACTTATTGGTAGAAGACGAGCTAATCATTGAATTAAAAGCAGTAGATGAGATTCATCCTATACATGAAGCACAATTGCTTTCTTATCTGAAACTTGCCAATAAAAAGATGGGCTTCTTAATTAACTTTAATACTGTTCTCCTAAAGGATGGTTTCAGAAGAAGAGTAAATAATTATTAATCCTTGCGAGACCTCGTGTCTTTGCGCCTTTGCGGTTAAATATGAAAATAGACCTCAGTACCTTATCCCCCGCTCAAAAGCAAGCCTGGTTGCAGCATGCAGTTGCTCCCAGACCTATTGCATTTGCCAGCACCATTGATGCAGCAGGCAATGCCAACCTGAGCCCCTTCAGCTTTTTCAATTTGTTCTCATCCAACCCACCCGTGGTGATTTTTTCTTCAGCACGCCGCGTGCGCGATAATACCACCAAGCATACTTTACAAAATGTAATAGAAGTACCCGAGTGCGTGATCAATATCTGCGATTATGCCATGGTACAACAAACCAGCCTCGCCAGTTGCGAATACCCCAAGGGCGTAGATGAGTTTGTGAAAGCAGGCTTTACCAAAGAAGCTGCTACCATGGTGCGTGTACCCATGGTGAAGGAAGCCAAGATCAAAATGGAATGCAAGGTGTTGGAGACAAAAAGCCTTGGTGAAAACGGTGGTGCTGGTCAGCTTATTATTGCTGAAGTGTTGTGCATGCATGTAGATGACAGCATTCTCAATAGTGAAGGAACGATGATTGACCAACGCAAAATTGAATTGGTTGCCAGATTAGGTGGTGATTGGTATTGCAAAGTTAACCCCGATAATCTCTTTACTGTTCCTAAGCCCAATACACAATTGGGTATCGGGATTGATGCATTACCTGCAGGCATTAGAAACAGCAAAACACTTACAGGCAATGACCTGGGTATGTTGGCCAATGTGCACGAAATGCCTGTGGTAGATCCTGCATTTGAAGATGCGCAATTGAAAAATATTGTACAGTATTTCTCAGTGAATCCGGAAGAGATGGAGCAGGAATTACATCGTTACGCCGCTAAGCTGATTGCAGCCAATCAGGTTACTGCTGCATGGCAAGTTTTATTGGCCGGTGAAACTGCTTGAGGATAGATCAAACTCAATATTCAGTAAGCAACAATCAGCTAAATAATTGGCTTTCGCCAGATCGATATATGGTATCACGACTTTTTCGCCTGCCGTATGTAAGACGAGTGTTGCTAATTGCTTTGCGCGTAAATAGGGACTAGTCTTGATTTCTACATGTTGCACACGCTCGAACTTGAGCAAGATATGCTCCCTACCCCATACCCCTTTTTCAATCTGCAGGGTTTGATGATTGTACCAGTAACGAAAATTTCGCTGCGCGATCAGGTTACTGATGGCAAAATAGATAAAAGCGAGAATGG
This sequence comes from Chitinophagaceae bacterium, assembly GCA_019745155.1. GTDB lineage: Bacteria > Bacteroidota > Bacteroidia > Chitinophagales > Chitinophagaceae > JAFLBI01. The sequence continues at coordinate 200,276 of JAIETM010000003.1, forward strand.
GAAATATCACCAACCAAGGTTTCCATAAACAGATGGGTATACCAAGCAACACACAAGCAGGAAGACCAATCAATACGGTCATACGCCAACCATATGCATGATGTACTTTATGGGGCTCACTGTTTTCTGCAGGCCATAAGGATTGATAGGGTGCAATAATTTTTCTTAGCACATCTTGCTGTAACACCGGAAGACGAATCCACTGACCATCCTTGGTAATATCTTCTCCAGCCATGAAGAAACGTAGTATTCGGATGCCCAGCAGGCCCCTTACCCAGTTGCTATTCCAATTCAGCATCTGCACTTTATTGTGCAGCAACATTTTCTGCTGGGTTTGCAAGAAGCCCCATTGCATCTGAAAGCCTTTTCCTGAAATACGCAATTGCATGGCATAATAGCGAATCAATACCCGTGCAAATGAAACGGCCAAGGTCAACATCAATACACCACTAATTAAGAGGGCCCATAGCTGACTTGCAGACAATACTTTATCTACTTGCTCACCTATTACCTTTTCCGTATCAACACCAAAATATTGACGCAAATCCTCCAATCGCGCAAGTGCAAAAAATAAAATCAGCAGTAAGGTCTTGATATGATTCTCTGATATAGCCAGTTTCAATACATCCGCCGTACTAATTCCTAAGATTGACGCAGGCAGTTCCTGCTTTTCGCTAGTAACTGCTGTATGTGTTTGCTGCTGCAAAAGCTGCTGCAAAGCCATGGCTTTATGTAGATCAATCGCATCAATTTCCACTTCTGTATGTGCGCTACCAGCAGTTTCTAATTTCAATCCGCAGGTATTGGTGAAACGGTGTAAGTAGTTTTGCTTGAGATGCACAGATTGAACTCGCTCTAAAGGAAGAATGGTTTGTGTTTTGGACAAAACACCGGAAATAACGATCAACTCGCCGCCTTGAACATAGATCCTAAATCTGAAAAATTGAATCAGGTGATTGATACGGATTAAAATGATGAACACAAAAAAGCCTAGTGCATAATAGATGGCATAGTCTGCAAATCGGGAATTTTTACTTTCGGAACTGCCAAACAGGTATTTACCAAAAACAAAAAGTACCGCAAACCAGCTTTCCTTGAGTATTTTCCAGAGGATGAAAATCAAGGCAACGGGCGACTGCCGCTGTGGTTTGGACCAATCAAACGCCGGGACTTGCATGTGCAGCAATTTTTTCCATGATCCATTCTTTCAATTGTTCAGCAGTAGTCGCTTCTAAGCCATGTATACTGATATCTACATCACCGCTGGCTGCAGTCATCAATCGTACAGAAGCCAAACCGAATTTTCTTTCAATCGGACCACTGCGCACCACACAATGCTGAATCTTGATAAAGGGAATGATATGGGTTGATTGGAATAGCCAGCCCTTTTTAAAGATGATGTCTTTGTCGCGCAAAGCCCATGCACGATTCTTGAATCCAATCTGTATTGCAGCAATAGTGAATGCAATTAATAAAGTAAACACCAATGATGCTAAGCCAATAGCCCACCAGAGCTGGAATTTTCGCACAAAAACAAACAAGCAAACGAGCGCAATCAATAAGACACCATAAGCTATTCCCCAACTAATGAATAAGACCCGCTTATACCTTGTTTCAACAGGTTGCAATAAGGCTTTTGCATATTGTGGTATATCCGCATGTGGGATAATCGGGTTTTCGTACTGCATACCGTGAAAATACTACTGTTGGCCTAAAGACAAGTTGTGAAAGCCGGGTTGTTTATCACCAAAAGGTTTATCAGAGATCGCCCAGTTGGGGACGTAAAACGATATCCTCCACACAAGCCTGAGGTGATAATTGTGCTGCTGCATAGACCATCTGCGCTACATCATTAGCTTCCATAATACGTTGAGGGTCTACACCTGAACCACTCCAGGAATCAGTATAAGCTGCACCAGGATATACACCCGTTACTTTAATACCATGCGGTTTCATTTCCTCACGTAGATTTTTAGAGAAACCTGATAAGGCAAACTTGCTGATACTGTATGCACCACCATTGGGATAAGCCTGCAGCGATGCGATGGAACAGATATTGAAAATATGACCGCGCTTGGCTTCCATCATTTTTGGTAATAAAGCGCGTGTTAAATGGTAAGCACTAAAGAGATTCACCTGCAGCATTTGTTCCAGAGCACCTGCCGCTTCATTGTGTACACTGCCAGGCATAAACTGACCCGCATTGTTGACAATGATATCAGGTACACCATGTTCCAAAACCCAATCAGCAAATGCTTGCACTTCTGTCGCATCGGCCATATCTGCAGGTCGTGCTTTGTATTGCGCATAAGGCCAGGCTGCTATCAGCTCTTCCATGGTTTTGTACAAAGCTGCATGATTGCGACTACAGAGAAACAGTGTATGTCCCTCTTTCGCGAAAGCCTCCGCAATAGCTTTACCCAAACCTTTAGACGCTCCTGTAATCACTACCTGCATAACAAAAACTTTATGCGAAGTACGCTGTTTTTCGGCAGGTTTCTGCATGGTTCGGTTTACCTTGCAGCATGCCTTATAAACATATCTTTTTTGATCTTGATCATACCCTGTGGGATTTTGAAACCAATGCCAAAGCCACTCTGCAGGATTTATACCACAGCAACCAACTCATAGACAGAGGCATTACCGATTTTGATGCTTTCTTTGAACGCTATAGCTATCATAATGAAAGACTATGGGATCGCTATACCAAGGGCTTTATCAAACAGGAAGAATTACGATGGAAAAGGATGTGGCTGGCTTTGCTGGATTATAAAATAGCAGATGAAACATTGGCTCGCGGACTGGCAGCGCAATTTCTGGAACTGCTACCTACCAAGCAGCACTTGTTTCCTTACACGATAGAGATTCTGACTTATTTGAAAAATAAAGGCTATGTGCTGCACCTCATCACCAATGGCTTTGAATCAGTGCAACATAGAAAACTGAAATATTCAGGCCTTACTGATTTTTTTGATGAAGTGATCACTTCTGAAGCCAGCAACAGCATCAAACCAGATGTAGCAATTTTTGAATACGCACTACAAAAGTCAGGTGCACAATTAGCAGAAAGCATCATGATTGGTGATAATCTGGAAGCAGATATTCAAGGTGGTAATAATGCAGGTATGGATACCATTTTCGTGAACCACGTAAATGCTGATCCATACATCCCATCCACTTATGTGATACATCACTTAAAAGAACTGGAAAACATTTTATAAAAGAAAAACCCTCTCGCTTGAGAGGGTTTTTGATTAAGCTTTTGTAGCAGGCTTGGTTGTCTTAGTTTCTTTCTTGTCTTCCTTTTTCTCTTCTTTCTTGCAGCACTCTTTACCCTTACCACACTCTTTGCCATGTGCAAAAGCCATACCTGTGGTCAGTAAAGCAGCTGTTGCAAGTACCAATACTTTTTTCATATGTTATTTGTTTTTAAGCGTTACCAAATATACTCGACAATGCCTTTATTCAGCAAGGCTTTCTGTTAAAATTACCAGCTGGCCAGTACGGTTACACCACCTTTTACTACCTCATTCAGCTGTACGTGAATCTTGGTACCTACCGGCAGCAGGAGGTCTACACGGCTGCCAAACTTGATGAATCCGTATTCATCGGTCTGCTTTACCTGCTGACCAACCTTGGTATAATTACAAATTCGCTTGGCCAGTGCACCGGCAATCTGCTTCACCAGAATCTCACCCTTTGTGTGCTTCAGCACCACAGACCAGCGTTCATTCTCAGTGGATGACTTTGGATGCCAGGCCACCAGGTATTTGCCCTTGTGGTATTGGTTGTACACCACTTCCCCGCTAACCGGATTGCGGTTGACGTGTACGTTGGCCGGACTCATGAACACACTAAGCTGAATACGTTTATCCTTGAAATATTCCTCATCCACCACTTCTTCAATCACCACCACTTTACCGTCTGCGGGACAAACAATCTGGTTATCATTAACAGTGAGTGTTCTGTTGGGAATACGAAAGAATGAGACGATAAATAAGAATAGCGCTAAAGTCAAGACGAAAATAGAGATCGTTAACCATGCCAGCGATTCACTGATAAATGCATAAGCCGTCAGGTTAATAATGCCGAAAATCAGTGCAGCAATGGCGATAGAAGTATAGCCTTCCCGGTGGATAGTCATTAGTAGAATTTGAGCGGCAAATATACGTATCTGCGCCTAGCTCAGAACAGCCAATACACAACCAGCCAGATAGCAGGTGCAGCGAGCAATAAGGAGTCGAAACGATCTAAAAAGCCTCCATGACCGGGCATGATACTGCCACTATCCTTGATATTGGCCAATCTTTTCAGTTTGCTCTCCAGCAAATCGCCCAATGTACCCACAATAGCTGCGACAACGGCTAGCAAAGCCATCGTGAACTGATGCGTTTGCCAATGGAGCAGCATACCGATCACCAAATAAGCAACTCCTCCCGTTAATACAATGCCCCCAATCGTGCCTTCCCAGGTTTTCTTAGGAGAGATAGGTGATAATGGCGTTTTACCAATCATGGAGCCAACGAAGTAGGCCATCGTATCATTCACCCACATACAACCAATGATGAATAAAGGAAAGAAAGCGAAATAATCCATACCCGGCTCCAGGATGGTGTTCTTGCGACCAACCAGATTCATCAATAAAGCCAAACTCAGCGACAAATAAATCAATCCAAAAAAAGAATGGGCAATCAACTTGAGTTGCAGCTTTTTATTGAAAAGGATTTCTACCAGCGGCAATACCACCACCATCAGCAAACACAACCACCAGCCAATTTCATGTAAATAGATAGTTTCCGTAAGCTGATAATTTTCATTCATCAACCAGAGCATTAAGCCCCAACCTGCCAGCATTACACCATACTTGTGTAACTCATGAATACCTGCATAATCAGGATCAATCTTAGCCACAATCTTTTGATATTCCTGCCAGGCACCAAAATGTACCAAACTGAACAAAGCGAATAAAGTCCACTGATTGGTGAGCAACCCACCCAGCATCACTACCACAAAGACAACAGCTGTTAAGCTTCTTGCTTTAAGGGTTTGTAGATTTAATGCCATGTTTAGTTTAATAAAGCTTGATTCAATAATTCGCGCGCCACATCTTTCAAATGCGATGGTACATACACTTCAATATCTCCAAAATTGAGATAGCTGCTATCCATCTTATTCATAATCTGCACCGGAATCTCATTCTCTCTGAGCAAACCCTGCACAATACTTGCTTCTGCAGGATTTCGGGTAGCATATATTTTCAACCATTGACTCATCCTAGCAAAGTTTCCTGTGTATCATGCTGGTGTGCTGTCTGCACTTCATCAGATGCTTTACGAAAATTCATCATCAACCAAACGATTGCTGCTAAAGCAATTAAACCAAACCATACAGGCATGGACTCATCAATCGCATCTTCAATCTTACGCCCCTTCTGTTGTGCCACAAATAGTGCAGTAATCACAAAAGCATTGTTGATGAAGTGCATCAAGATACTTAGCCAAAGATTTTTGCTGTAATAAAATACATACCCAAGCAATAAACCAAGCGCTGTTCGAGATAGAAAGCCCATCACAGAAAAATGGATCGCACTGAACAAGATGGACGTAATCAAAATGCCCACAAATGCATTACGCGTTAAACCAACAGCCGTTTGTTGTACTGCGCCTCTAAATAAAATTTCTTCAAAGAGTGCTGGCAGCAAAGCGATCACCAGCAAAGCAAAGAGATAATCCCCTACATTTTTAATGGTTGCAATCTTCAACACTTCACGCTTATAACTTTCCTCCATAGCATCTGCCATTTTTTTAAGCGATGCAGGAAGCTGAATATATTCCATTACTTCTGCTAAGGCACCGCTCAAAGCCACTGCTGCTGCACTAATAAATAACACCAATAATATTTGGCGACTGCCCATCACACCATTAAAACCAAGGTGTTGCATTGGTTTATTGGAAACCACCATGGCAAAAATCAAGGCAGGTAAACAGATAATCAAAAATGAGCCAACACTGTTGAGTATGCCCAATTGCCTGCCAGTACCGCCAATACTTCCATTCTCAATACGCACATCCATGGCGCTAGCCAATGCCTGCATGCCAAATGCACCCAAGATCATACAGACACCCACAACACCCAGTAGTACTGCAACTTGTGCGGGCCAGTTTAGCCTGATTTGTGCTTTCATAGAACCGAAAATAAGCACGTACATTTGCAAATGCAGCCCACAGCTGCATTTATTTTTTGTATGGTTCGAATCGGAAACATTGAATTACCTGATTTTCCCTTGTTGCTGGCGCCCATGGAAGATGTGAGCGATCCACCCTTTCGTGCGGTGTGCAAGGACAATGGTGCCGACCTCATGTACACTGAGTTTATCAGTAGTGAGGGGCTGATTCGTGATGCCATCAAGAGCCGTCAGAAGCTGGATATTTTTGAAGAAGAGCGCCCCGTAGGTATTCAAATCTTTGGTGGCGATGAAGAAGCTATGGCCATGAGTGCCCGTATTGTGGAAACCGTGAATCCTGATTTGCTCGATATCAATTTTGGTTGCCCTGTTAAAAAAGTTGTCACCAAAGGCGCCGGTGCTGCAGTGCTCAAGGATATTGAGTTGATGGAACGCCTCACAGCTGCTTGCGTACGCTCTACCAACTTACCTGTTACCGTAAAAACACGTTTGGGCTGGGATGATCAAAGCAAGAATATTGAAATAGTAGCAGAACGTTTACAAGATTTAGGCATCAAAGCCTTATCGATACACGGTCGTACAAGAGCACAGTTGTACAAAGGTCATGCAGACTGGACACTGATTGGTAAAATCAAAAACAATCCGCGCATACAGATACCCATCTTCGGAAATGGGGATATTGATTCGCCGGAAAAAGCACTGGAATACAAAAACCGATATGGTGTGGATGGTATCATGATAGGTCGCGCAGCCATTGGTTACCCATGGATCTTTAACGAGATCAAACATTTTCTGAAAACAGGTGAACACTTGCCACCACCTACCATTGAACAAAGAGTGGAAGTAATCCGTAAACACTTGAGTGGCTCCGTACAATGGAAGGGCGAGGTATTGGGCATTCTTGAAATGCGCAGACATTATGCCAACTACTTAAAAGGCTTACCCAATATCAAAGAATACAGATTACAACTGTGTCAGCTGAAAACCTTGCCAGAGCTGAACGAAGTGTTGGACACAGTTATCAAAGCCTATACCGGCTATCAGTTTGAACGCAGAAAGATTGATATGGATGCTATGGCTTATAGCTGTGGCGCTTGATGTTGTTTGTCTACATAGACTTTTCCAAAGCGTTTCAACAAAAAGTAATTGCCAACAAAGAATAGCACTAATGGCAGGTATTGCACCAATACAAAAGCGATATAGCCCACTTGCACTGTATCGGTAGGTATTGGAACGAAAATACCTTTACCGATTTGTCCGCTAGAGAATAGGAAATTATTGGTGAAGTTCCAGGCAAAATGCATGGCGATGGGTGCATAGAGTGTAGCAGTTTTTAAGTACGCATAGCCATACACCAATCCCGCTGTAGCAGTCAGCAAGAAAATGACCAGCATAGGTATGGGTTGGCCAAGTATTTCATAAGTGAACCAATGATAGACACCAAAAGAAGCAGCTGATAGCCACAAAGCTTTTTTTGCACCCAGCCATTGAATCAGTAGATAAAACAAAGCACCGCGGAATATTAATTCTTCAAACAACACAGACTTGATGTTCCACCAGATACCATTCGCTAAAAGCAGCAGAGAAAAATCCGGATTCATGCCCCATCGCTCACCAAACCACCAGCGCAAAGCATAACCAAGCAATGCTGAAAGCATCGTAAAAAGAAACAAACCCATACAAAATTGGAAAACAAGACTCGTGATGCGATAGCCTAATACTTGCAGGCTTGCTTTCGCAAGAAAATGCAGGATGATCCAGGAGAGTATCAGCTGTACGAGAATACCAAGCATATGGTAAACTACTAATTTATCAGCTGCTGCAATAAAAATGATTATCGGATTTGCTCTAGCAGACGTTTATCTAATGGTGAAACAGTTTGCGCAAAAAAGCCAATGAGTTTTCCATCCGGAGCAATCAAATACTTACTGAAATTCCAAACGGGGGCCTGACTACACCAGCCATTTTGTGCAGGATTGGTAAGCCACTGATAAATGGGTTGTTGGGATGCGCCCTTCACCACTGAAGCTTTCTCCGCCAAAGGGAAACTAACGCCGTAATTTTTTTGACAGAATGCAGCAATATCCTTGTTGCTCCCTTTTTCTTGATCTTTAAAATCATTGGCGGGAAAGCCGATCACCACTAGCTTGTCCTTGTACTGCTGATAAAGACTTTCCAATTCTGTGTACTGACCTGTATAACCACAATCACTGGCCGTATTCACCAAGAGCAAATATTTGCCCTGATAATCTGCCAAGTTTAATGGTTGTCCATTGATGCCGGTTGTGCTCAATGCAAAAACTGATGATTTTGGTAATTGGTCATGCGTATTTAACTGAACAGCTGCTTTACTGCCGAATAACTTTCCCGGCAGCATGATCAGGCTGTAAAACGATTTCATCAATGATTGTCTCCAGGTCATATCCTTTTGTTTCACTATTGTGAGTAACACTATAATGACAACCAGCCCGATGAATAGTTTGGTACGCATTAGCGAATCACCATTTTAAAGAGTTTGAGTTTACCATTGAGTGGCGGATACTTGATGGCAGGATCGAACCAGGTTGGTGTTTTCATCACCGACTTCTTGTGACTAAACGTATCAAAACTGGCTTTGCCATGATACGCGCCAGTTCCACTGAAACCGCGACCGCCAAATGGCAGATGATGATTGGTGAGATGCCATGCCACGTTGTTAACGCAACCGCCACCAAATGACACTCGATCCATCCACCACTGCTCATTTTCCTTTGATGCGGTGAATACATAAAACGCCAATGGATTCTTATTACGCGCAATGATCTGCAAAGCTTCTTCTTTTGTTTCAAAGCTGATAATAGGCAATACCGGACCAAAGATTTCTTCTTGCATCACAGATGCATCTAATGATACTTCATCCATTAAGGTAGGTGCAATGTATAAGTTATCTGCGTTGGTTTGTCCCCCTACCAATACACGACCCTGTTGCAGGTATTGTTGAATACGTTGAAACTGTCTTGTATTGATGATCTTGCCATAATTACTACTCTGGCTAGGATCATCACCAAAGAAATGGTGAATCGTTTTTTTCAGCGCTTCAATCAGTGCTTGCTTTTTGGATGTATGCACCAGCACATAATCTGCTGTCACGCACATTTGTCCGGCATTGGAAAACTTTGCTACGGCAATTCTTCTGGCAGTAACAGCAATATCTGCATCAGCTTCAACCACCACCGGACTTTTACCACCCAACTCTAATGTAACTGGTACGAGTTTATCTGCGGCCAATTGATAAATGATTCTACCTACTGCAGTACTACCTGTGTAGAACACATGATCAAACGCAAACGACTGCATCATTTCAGGTACCACTTTCGCGCCATCACCTTGTACATAGCAGATGTAATTTTTATCGAAGACAGACTCTATGATCTGCTGCATCACTTTTTCTGTGGCAGGCGCATGCTCACTTGGTTTCAATACCACACAGTTGCCAGCGGCAATTGCACCAATAAGCGGGTTAATCAATAATTGAAAAGGATAATTCCATGGAGCAATAATCAAGACCACACCCAAAGGCTCTGATACAATGCGACTGCTGGAAGGCAGGTTCAGCAAATTGGTGCGCACACGCTGTGGCTCCATCCAAGCTTTCAACTCATTGATGGCATGACGCAGCTCTGTCAACACAATACCATTCTCGGTTACCCAACACTCTTCTTTTGATTTCTTTAAATCTGCATACAGCGCATCATAAATAGCTTGCTCATGTGCTTCGATGGCTTGTTTCAACTTTTGTAATTGTTGAAGACGGAAAGCATAGCTACGCGTTGCACCTGTATCAAAATAGTTTCTAAGGGCTTGTAATTGTTCCTGCATACAATCGTAATGAGTAATAAAAGTAATCAAAGCACCAGTGCTGGCGATTAATTCAACCGGGAAAGTGCGACTTTGTTTTGTGCATCCTACTTTTACAGCAAATTAACCCATGCATTTACCCGGATCGCACGAATATTTTATGCAGCAGGCTTTGAAAGAAGCCCAAGAAGCTTTTGATGCCGATGAGGTACCGGTGGGTGCAGTAGTGGTGCTGGGCAACCGCATTATCGCGCGAGGCCATAACCAGGTAGAAAGATTGAACGACCCAACTGCTCATGCCGAGATGATTGCTTTAACCAGCGCATTCAATACCCTTGGCGCCAAATACATTCCCGAAGCCACTTTATATGTTACACTCGAGCCCTGCCCGATGTGTGCCGGCGCCATCTATTGGGGTAAGATTGGCCGGATTGTTTATGGGGCTTCCGATGTGAAACAAGGCTATCAGGCTTTTTACAGCAAATCGCCCTTTCACCCTAAGGCGGAAATCTTGGGCGGTATCCTGGAAGGTCCCTGCGCTGAGTTGATGAAGGCCTTTTTCCGCAATAAGCGATAGGCATTTTCGACATCAGAAAGAATCTGGTTTCAGGCTTTCTGTCAAAACAGAATGGCGCTACATTTGTTATCCTTTCAACAAACAAGCTAAAAACTATAGATTATGGCATTTACACTCGCACCATTACCCTATGCACACGATGCATTGGAACCGCATATTGATACAACAACCATGCAGATTCACCATGGTAAGCACCACCAAGCTTATGTAGACAACCTGAACAAAGCCATTGCTGGTACCCCTAACGAAGGCAAGAGCCTGGAGGAACTAGTTGCTGCTGCAGGTAGCATTTCTCCTGCTGTCCGTAACAATGGTGGCGGTCACTGGAACCACACTTTCTTCTGGGATAGTCTGGCGCCCAATGCAGGTGGTACGCCTACAGGTGCTTTAGCTGATGCGATTAACACTGCTTTTGGCAGCTTCGATGCATTTAAAGAGAAGTTTGCAGCTGCGGGCATGACTCGCTTCGGCTCAGGCTGGGCATGGTTGATTGTGAAAGATGGCAAACTGGAAGTAAGCTCTACGCCTAATCAGGACAATCCGCTGATGGATGTGGCTGAAGTAAAAGGCACACCAATTTTGGGTGCTGATGTTTGGGAACATGCGTATTACCTGAAATACCAGAACCGCCGTGCTGATTATCTGGCCGCTTTCTGGAATGTGGTAAACTGGAATAAAGTAAGTGAACGTTTCGCTGCTGCGAAGTAATTACCGGAAAATAGTCCTAAGTTTGAGTCACGCCAAAGCGTGACTCTTTTTTTATCGAAACCCGGATCATGAGAAGAACTCTATTTATTCTGGCACTTGCTTCTGCATTCAGCACTTGTACCAGTCACAATAAACGCATCCTGATACTATTTAAGGGCAATGCCGATATTGATGGCGACAAAAAAACGGTGGTTTTGAAAGGCGGAAGCGGACTAGGTGAAAAAGAGATTTTTTACAGCACAGGCGATATCATCAACCTTACCGTTACGCAGGAAGACAATAGTGCTGCTGAAGTTGCCATCAAAGAAGATGGTCTGCATTTCCTGAATACCACTAAAGACACCATCTTAGGTAGTTATCAGGTATATAGCGATCCTAGCAAAGCTTCCAAGAACAGCATCTCGCAAGAGACCTTGCGTAAGAGCATCGATTCTTTGGAGTTATTGATCCAGAATAAGAATGTCAGTGCTGCGAATAGAAATTTCTTTCTGGCTCCCGGACAAGCAGCCAAACTTTCCGATAACGTAGAAGCTTTTGTGGTTACGCCTTATCATCAGATGACTTCCATGGAAGGAAAAGATGGTAAAGCACCGGAAGTCTATCGTTTTTGGAGTATCAAAGAAATTAGGGAAACCATTGATAAGCTGAAGGGCTTTACCAAAGCGGAAGCACCTAAAGAATAAAAAAATCCCCCCACAAGTTTGTGGGGGGATTTTTGTTTCATTAAAAGTTGATCTGACCACGTAATTCACCACCCGGATTGGCTGATGTGTGGATGTTTACATACCATTTACCAGCAAGCAAATCTTCTTCTTTCAAGGTCATATTATCGATCACTACTGTACCTGAGAATGTAGCTGTTGCTGCGGCTGTAAATCCGCTGATACCAGACAACACTCCGGCATTCACACCCGCTAAAGCAGGACCATGAATGTGCATGGCTGCAGGTGCACCACTCAAGTTATTCCAACGCAATGTATAACTCAGCACTTTGGTGCTCTTGTTATAAGATACATCCATAGTTCCTGTAGCAGTAGTTGTAACTGCAGGCACTTCCTGTGCACCAGAAAGTGAGAGATTGGTTTTCGCAACAATCATGTTATCGTTTGTTTCTTTCTTACATGCACTAAACAATAACAAGAAGGCTGACAATAAAGTAAAAAGTGATTTTTTCATAAAACTGTTTTGCTCATATACGAGGTATCAACAAGCTTGGATTGGCCTTATTTCAAAAAGCAAAAAGGTTACAGCTGACTACAACCTGATCTTTTGCTATTTTGATATTGGATAAAAAACGGGAGGATATTGAATTCGTATGATGAGATACGAACCAGTATGCTGCCCGGATTTGCTTTAATCTGTTTTTAAGCTAGGGCACAGGATCGTATCCATGTCCGCCCCAAGGATGGCACTTGCTAATACGCTTGATGGCAAGCCATAATCCTTTTAAAGGACCATGCTTATTGATGGCTTCATGCGCATAAGCAGAGCATGTTGGTGTATAACGACATTTAGGCCCAATCATGGGAGAGATTACATACTGATAGAAACGTATCAACAACAGAAAGGGCCAACTAAGGATTTTTTTGAGTAGCTGCATGTTGTATCAGTTTTTGCATGATGTTGGCCATCACTTTTTTCAAATTAAGATACTCAGGAAGTGTTTTGTCTACATACAATAGAAATACATTGAGTGAAGTGTGTCCACTTTCTATAACCTCCACTAATGGCGCTTTCTCTGTTCGATAAGCTTCGCGCAACAATCGTTTTACCCGATTGCGATCTGTTGCTTTTTTAAAATAGCGACTACTCACACCAACACCTGTTTTGATATGAGCAGGTGTGGCTTCTTGCTGTGTATAGAAAACCTTCACAGGAAAAACCAGAAAAGATTTCCCTCCGTTGAATAAAGCATCCAGCTCTTTGCGGCTTTTTAGCTTTTCTTTTTTTCCGTATGATTGGTTCGGTGTCATGAATGAAAAATCCCGCACTGCATTGCTGCAGAACGGGATTAAATATACTTCAAAGCTTACTGCAGATCAGTAAGGATTATTTCAGTCCTTTCTCGTCGGAAATAGTCAATTTCTTACGGCCTTTCTTTCTGCGGCTAGCCAATACTTTACGACCATTGGCAGTCTGCATGCGCTGACGAAAACCGTGTACTGATTTACGACGACGCTTATGTGGTTGAAATGTACGTTTCATTGCTTTTTAGTTTTACTAACCTAAAATCAGATTTCAACTGAATGCAGTCACCATACTGCGATCCTGTGAAAGGACGGCAAAGGTAATGGTTGGCAGGGAAAAAAGACAAGGCTTTAAGCAATTTTTTTAACCGCCTATTTGCAATAAGCTGATAATCAGCTGTGAATTAGATCAATCTGTTCACTCGCTACCGCTTTTCCAAAGAAAATGGCCGCCTGTTGATCAAAATTGGCTGCATCATCTGTTGTACAAAAGCGGATTTGACCGTCTTTACTGCATTTTTCAGCCATGGCCGGATGTCTTTGCAGGTATGCTCCCAAACTTTTCGCCACAATTTCGCCCTGCGCAATAAGCTTTACCTCCTTGGGTAAAAACTGCCTGATCTTATCCATCAACAGGGGATAATGGGTACAAGCCAGGAGAATAGCATCTATATCAGGCGACTGCCCCAACAAATGATCCAGGTGTTTTTGTACGAAATAATCAGCACCAGGCTGGTTATATTCTCCATTTTCAATCAGGGGCACCCACATAGGACAAGCTTCTTGATATACCTTCAGTTGAGGATAGAACTTGGCGATTTCAATTGGATAACTTTGGCTTGAAACGGTACCGTTGGTACCCAAAATACCAATCTGCCCTGTTTGTGAAAACTGGCCAATGATTTCTGTTGTGGGCCTGATCACACCCAATACACGTTTGTTGGGCGCGATGCGGGGCAGGTCTTTCTGCTGAATGGTACGTAATGCTTTGGCAGAGGCAGTATTACAAGCCAAGACCACTAGTTCGCAGCCTTGCGTAAAAAACCATTGTACCGCTTCTAAAGTATAGTGATACACTGTGTCAAAAGAACGCGGACCATAAGGCGCACGCGCATTATCACCCAAATAACAATAGTCGTATTCCGGTAATGCGGCTACAATCTCTTTCAAGACGGTGAGTCCGCCATAACCACTATCAAAAACACCAATGGGTGCTGTTTGCTTCATCACCAAAAATAAGAACCACCCTGTATCAACAGAGTGGTTCAAGCATATTATTCTATAAATACGTTCAATTAACCCTTACCGGCAGGCTTAGCAGCTGGTTTAGCTGGCTGTTGTGCTGGAGCTGCTTGTGCTTTCAAAGCATCTTCTACTTCTTTAGGTAAAGCCCACTTCAGTTTCTGAGCAACTTTGATCACCAGGTTATCGCTTAATGAAGGTGGCGCAAAGAACGCATCACTCTTGAATACATGGGTATACTTTTCATTGGCGATAATATCACGCAAAGCATCGTATACTTTCTGCATGGTTGGTGCCAGCAGTTCAGCTTGTTTGTTTTGCAACATCTGCTGCTGATACTGGTTCCAGTTTACCAGTTTGTATCCCAGTTCGTTGATTTCTTTTTTCATCATCTCACGCGCTTTAGCAGGCATGGTAGCTGAATCTTTTTTAAAAGCGCTGTCTTTACGCTGATATTGCGTGAGGTCGTAATCTCTTTCAACACCCAAAGAATCTTTCAGATAGATTTGGAGTAAAGAATCAATTTTTTGAATACCAGGCATCAGCTGAAGAATGGTTTCCTCATCAAAAACACCGATTTTAATTTGCTGGGCCTGCAGGTTATTAGCAAAGCTTGCAACAAAGGCAATCGCTAATACCAAAAGAACTTTTTTCATTGCTTGGTTTTTATATTTAACTATTAAACGCTTTATCTGATCCCCAATTCACGCAGAACATCATCGCTTTTGTCCAGCTTGGGGTCGGCAAATATAACGGTAATTCCCTCACTTTTGTCCAGAACAAAGTCGTAAGAACGGGCAATGGCAATCTTCTGAATGGCATTGTAGACCTTATCCTGTATGGGTTTAATCAATTTTTGTCTTTCCTTAAACAAATCGCCTTCATAGCCAAAACGCTTCTTCTGTAATTCGCGTACTTCCTTCTCTTTATTGAACAGTTCGTCTTCTCTTTTCTTCTTGAGGTCTTCAGATAGCATGAATTGCTCGGCATCAAAATTCTTGTACATCTTATCCAATGCCACCTGCTTCTCATCAATTTCTTTCTGCCACTGCTCAGTAATCTGCTGAATCTTGGTTTCGGCTGTTTTGTACTCAGGAATCTTGCCTAAGATATAGCGGGTATCTACCACTGCATATCGCTGTGCTACAACTGGTGCAAACGCAACAAGTGTGAGCAAGAGAAGGAGGGTTATTTGCTTTTTCATACGCAAATCATTTTTAGATAGGTTATTCAGGTTCAAAACCGAGCATGAAGGTAAAGCGTGCTGCATCCCTCAAACGGTTATTTGGTGTAAACCTATCCAATCCTATGCCATAATCAAAACCGAGGAGACCAAACATGGGCAGGAAGAAGCGCATACCCACACCCACAGAGCGGCGCAATTGGAATGGATTGTATTCTTTGAAATTGTACCAACCGTTGGCGGCTTCAAAGAAAGTAAGGCCATAGATGGTACTACTTGGGTTCAAACTCAATGGATAACGAAGCTCCATCGTGTACTTATTGAAGATGGTGAAGTACTGACGGGCACTCTGCTGATCAGGGTTTACTCTTGGATTAGAGTTTTCATACACAGGATAACCTCTGTGCGCGATGATATCGAAACCAAGAAGCGCAAACTGGTTGGTTAGACCCGCATCACCTACCTGGAATCTTTCGAATGGAGAGATATTCAGGTTGTTGTTGTATCTGCCGATAAAACCATATTTCACCGCTGCGCGGAATACAAACTGCTTATTTCTTTCCTCGCCATGTGGCTTACCCAGTGAGAAGAACCACTCCCCATTAAAGCGCCACTTATGGTATTCCACCCACTTATAAGGATTGATCTTGTTTACAACTGATGGATTGAATAATGAGTATGGTGGCGTTAATTGTAAACTCAGCAAAAAGTTAGAACCAGATCTTGGAAACAGGGGCTGGTCAACTGAAGAACGTTGTAATGCCAGTTTCAAGTTCAGGTTGTGCGCAAAACCATTATTAAAGCCGGGAAGATTTACAGGATCAATAAAATAGTTGCTCAACTTGTAACGCGTAAAGTTCAAACCAACAGAAAGGTTGAAGAAGTCATCAGGCCAACGCAACTGTTTCGCTAAGCTCAGGGTTGCACCTGTGGTGGAGATATAATTATCTCTACCCGCATTACGAATATTGAAGCGACCCAAAGAATCAAACTGGTTAGAGAACTTGGTATTATACACGGAGAAGGTCAATGCATTTCTTCTTTTTCCACCCAACCAAGGCTCAGTGAATGAGAAGTTATATGAACGGAATGCGCGACCATTACTCTGTACACGAATACTCAATTTCTGACCATCACCCATTGGCAATGGATCCCAAGCAGTTTTCTTGAAGAGATTTTTCGCTGAGAAGTTATTGAATGAAACACCCAGTGTACCTGTTAAACCGATGGCACCACCCCAACCAGCAGACAATTCTAACTGATCGCTTGATTTTTCTTCTACGCTGTAATTGATATCAACAGTTCCTTCTTCAGGATTAGGAATTGGGTTGATACCAATTTTCTCCTGATTGAAATAGTTTAGCTGCGCAATCTCACGCTGTGAACGTACGAGGTCTGTACGACTAAACTTCTCACCCGGAATAGTACGTAGTTCACGACGAATTACATATTCTTTGGTTCTATCATTACCTGTAATGCGTACGTTTTTGATTGTTGCCTGCGGGCCTTCCATCAAACGAATTTCATAATCGATGGTATCATTGTACACAGCAGTCTCTACCGGTTCTGCACGGAAGAACAAGTAACCATCATCCTGATACAAGCCACTGATATCACCGCCTTCCGGAGATGCATTCTTACCCAGCTTCTTATTCAGGTTTTCCAGGTTATAGATATCACCTTTTCTGATACCAAGAATGGCAGTGAGAATAGAATCAGAATACTTGGTATTACCTCTCCAACTGATATTACCGAAATAGTATTTTCTACCTTCTTTCAACTTCACATCAATATTCAACAAGCTGGCAGCATTGCTGTATACCGTGTCTTTTTCAATGATGGCATCACGATAACCTAATGCGTTATAATATTCCAGCAGCTTCTCTTTGTCTTCATCGTATTTCTTCTCATCGAACTTCGCACTGGCCAGTTTCAATCGCAGATAAGGATCCATCACACGCTTTGTTTTGCTGAATGTGAGGTAACCTTTTTCTCTCAGGTAGTCGTTGAAAGTATAATGTCTTGGTTCTACAATGACGGGTTTGTCAGTAACAGGGTAGAGCGTCATTCTTGACTTCTCTTTCGTACCCTTCATTTGTTTTTTCAACTTGGTTTCATCTACTGTGATACCACCGAAGTTGATATTGTTGATCTTCACCTTACTACCCTTGCGGATCACAAAATCCAGCATGATGGTATTCTCTAATGAAGAATCTCTTTTCTCTTTGATATCAATCTGCACATCTCTGAAACCTTTCTCCGCATAGAACTTACGAATGCCATCTACAGCAGTTCTACGCATGTTCTCCGTAACCACTCTGTTGGGGAACAAACCTGTTTTGGCTGTCAGGTCTTCTTGCTCACCTTTTCTTACACCGATAAAATTGAACTTAGATAAACGTGGACGTTCTGTTACTTCAATTTCAACATCAATGAGTTTGTTTTCCTTGATGCCAGTAATATAAATAGCCACATTACTGAAGTAATTCTGACCCATTAATTTCAAGATGGCTTTTGAAAAATTATCGCCACCAGGAATCATCACTTCATCAGCTACGTTCAGGTTACCAATAGAAATCAACAAGGCTTCATCGAAGTACTTATTGCCGGTTACCTTGATCGAATTGATTTTATACTTGCGTGGTGTTTTCTGTGTAAAGATGTTGAGCAGGTCTACATCTACTTCTGTAACGGTAGTGTCTTTTCCTGTTTCCTGTGCAAAGCCATGAGTACTGCTGAATAATCCAACAAGAAGCAAAATGAACAAATAATGAGTCTTACGCATGCGAGTTCCAGTTTGAAGCTTGCTCAAAGGCTGCACAGCACCTTTTAAAGCAGTTGTCCGGTTGTTTAGGCGGGGCAAATTAACGGGATTATTCAAAAGTGTTTGTTAAATAGACAGTGATAATTGGCGTTTCATTTTCAAGCAGTTGCATCAGTTGCTTCCTGAATTTGCTGTCCGGTCTTGCCGAATCTTCGTTCACGAGATTGGTAATCCAAAATCGCTTCACAGAGATGCTCTTTACGGAAATCGGGCCAACGTGTATTGGTGAAATAGAGTTCTGCATAAGCCAGCTGATACAGCAAAAAATTGCTGATTCTATATTCCCCACTCGTGCGGATCATCAGCTCAGGATCAGGGAAAGCACTTGTGGTCAGATAAGACTGAAGTGTTTGACTATCAATAGTTTCCGGATCAATCTTGCCAGATTTCACATCAAGGCCTATGTGCTTCACGGCATTGACCAACTCCCAGCGGCTGCTATAACTTAAGGCCATCACCAGATTAAGGCCGGTATTGGCTGCAGTCATATCTAAGGCTTCCTGCAATTCGTTCTTGGCAAAATCTGGCAGCATGCTCATATCGCCAATCACATGCAGCTTGATATTGTTCTTATTCAGGGTGGCCACTTCCTTGCGAATTGTATCTACCAGCAAAGTCATCAAACCATCCACTTCCCGCTGAGGTCTATCCCAGTTTTCTGTACTGAACGCATAGAGTGTCAAGTACTTAACGCCTAATTCAGCGCATCCTTCCACGATATTGCGTACGCTTTCTACTCCATGAAAATGACCATACAAGCGCTCCTGGCCTTTTTCTTCAGCCCAACGGCCATTCCCATCCATAATGATGGCAATGTGCTCGGGTAATCTTGTTTTATCAATCTGGGCTATCAGGTTTTCCAGCATATATCTGGCATTTTCAGGGCGCGAAGGTACGAAAAGGTTTCTTGACGGCAGCGAAAGGCGGCTATCTGTCGGGACAACGATAAGAAGAAAGGTTGAAGGAGAGGCCAAATTGCAGGGTAACAAAGCTATCTGCCTTCTTACTATTGCCTCTTTGTGCACCTGCGGAAAAGAAGTTTACCCCATTACTGGTTTCATAACTTCTATCCTGCAATAAGCCGAAGGGGGTGAATGTAACACCATCAGCTTCCAGTGAAGGATAGGCATTAGGTGCATAGACGCCACTCACATCATCCAGAAAATCGGTATTGGTAAAGCGATAGGTTAATTCGGCAAAAACGTTCAATTTGGGGTTAAGGCTGTACTTCACACCTACACCAAAAGGTATGCTAATGGCTGTAGTACCGTATTTCTGCAACTCAGGGTAAAGCGGACTGCCCTGCCCTTCTGTACCGATATCACGCAGAAAATATTTCTGGCTATTGAAATAAGTATAAGGGTCGTAGGAGAAAATGCCGACACCGATCGTTACATAAGGTGTAAAAATGTATTCAGGAAACTCAGGGTTGAATCGAAAGAAGTTGAAATCACCCGCAATGCCAATTTCCCAAACATCTGTATTGAAGCTTAGGTTTCTTCTGCGTTCCAAGGGGCTTGGGCTATATACATCCGAAAAGCCGAGCTGTGCGTAATTGGCCGACAATCGTACACCGAGATAATCACCAAACTGCTTTCTGAAGAAAGCGCCGCCGGCCAATTTGGGTCTTTTTAGGGAAGTGAATGTATTGAGGTCGCCAAAATAATGTGCGGCACCCACTGAAAAACCAAATTCTCCCTGGTGCACAAAACTCTGCAACATCTGCGCACGCAGGTTGGATATTGCGAGTATAAAGATTCCTATCAACAGTCCTTTCTTCAATGCGGCTCTTAAACGCGTGTAAATTAATCAAAACCAACAAAGACCATATATAGGCAAACGTTAATTTCTTTTGTCGAGACCCCAGGTTAACTTAGTACGAAGGGTTGACAAAAAGCTATTTTCATTCAGCCTAAGCAAACTTGCGCAAAAAGTTTCACGCTTAACAGCAATTTGTATGCTTTTGGTAACAATTTCCCGTCGCGCATCCAATGCACAGATAAACTGATCGGTTCTTCCTTCAATTTCGAAAGAAATCACTGTATTATCCGGCACTACGATGGAACGAACGTTTAGGTTATGTGGCGCCACAGGCGTGATGACAAAGCTGGCCGAATCAGGAAAGGTAATCGGACCATTACAACTCATATTATACCCTGTTGAACCAGTAGGTGTTGAAACAATCAAACCATCTGCCCAGTATGTATTCAGAAACTCTCCATTCAGATACGTGTGAATCTTGATCATGGGAGAAGTATCGCGTTTATGGATGGCAAACTCATTCAAACCAAAAGGTGCATCCTTAAACAAGGGCAGATTGGCATCTACGTGAATTAAAGAACGTTTATCTACAACATAGGTGTGGTTCACCAATGCATCAACAGCAAGCGTTAATTCTTCTTTGCTGATGCTCGCGAGAAAACCAAGTCTTCCAAAATTGATACCAAGAATAGGAATACCCGCATCACCCACCAGCGCGATCGCATCCAGCATCGTACCATCACCGCCTAAACTGATTAAGCAATCTGTTTCTGGCTCCAGCTCATCGCGCTTTTTAAAGGGGATTAATGCTGTACGTAAATGCTCAGGTACCGCAAAGATGTGGAGCAAGGGCTCATATATCTGCATACCAACATGATACTTAGCCAGCTCTTCGATCAAAAGTTGTAAAGCATCTTCTTGTTCTATATCCAGCCCACGGCTGTAAATGGCAACTTTCATAAACAATAGCAGCAAGCTGCTGCGCTTCTGTAAATATACCTTTCTTCAGCCAGTCTGCCCAAAGCAGGCCGCTGCAGTAAGTATGTTTAGATATTCAAATAATTCAAGAGATGGTCGTAATTACTCTTTAACTCATTGGCATACTGCTCATCACCAAAATAGTAACGAACGGCATATTCGTAACGCTGGAAAGTAGCAACGATATCACTAATCTCCGCTTTATTGATACGAAGGGTTACAATGAATAATCCAGATTCAGGTTCCTGATAGGTATTCAATTGTGTGATATACGCATCATTAGTTTCAACCAATCTGCTGATTTCACCAAAGGAGAAATGACGCTTATCCATCTCCAGCACAATAACTCCACCAGGATCTGCCGCACCAGTAAAAGTACCCAGCAATAAGAGCAATTCTGTTGCAGGAATACAGCCAGCTATTTCACCCTGCTCATTTACGATGGGTATCAGCGATAGTTGATGTTCGTTGGCTAGTTTCAGCGAAGACAGAAAATACTCTTCGCTTTTTACTGCAGCTCTCACCCATTGGTCTTCCAGTACAGCAATAGATGCTGTTTCATCCACATCCAGCAGATCCTCCTTGCACACCATGCCAATATATTTTTCTTCACTAACAACAGGCAAGTGGTGTACATCATAATCATCCATCAGCTGCAATACAAAGTCAACTTTGTCCTGCAACTGCAGATTTGGATACGCTGTTCTGATCAACTGGTTGTTGAGCATGTACGGATTTGTTTACGCGTGCAATATAGATAAGACCGCACAACCGGGTATTATTGCTGCTTCAAGCGAGCAAGAAATCCTTCGAGTATTTTGTTAAACTCCACCGGCACTTCCATCATTGGTGCATGACCACAATGATCAATGATATGCAGCTCACTGCTGGTGATGAGTTTATTGAACTCCCTGCCTACAAATGGTGGCGTAACGATATCGTTATTGCCCCAGATCAGGCAAGTAGGTACTTTAATCTGATTCAATTCTTCACCGAGGTTATTTCTGATGGCACTCTTAGCAAGAGAAATGATCTTGATGACTTTGAGTCGGTTATTGGTGATCTCGAACACTTCATCTACCAATTCTTTGGTAGCCACTGCTGGATCATAGAAAGTGATTTCTACTTTTTTTCTGATATACTCATAATCACCACGCTTGGGATAGCTATCACCCATACCATTCTCAAACAAACCAGAACTACCTGTAAGAATCAAAGACTTGATACGCTCTGGATGTTTCAACACATGCACCAGCGCTACGTGTCCACCAAGTGAATTACCCAGCAAGTGCACATTTTGGTAATCCATTGTTTCAATGAATTTCTGTACATGCTTTTCTAATCCGCCTACAGTGGTATGAAAAATATCTAAATCAAATAAAGGGAGAATAGGCACCACCACCTTGTGCGTGTGGCGAAAATGTTCTACCAGCTCTTTGAAATTACTGAGGGCACCAAACAAGCCATGGAGTAAGACCAGCGGCTCTCCTTCCCCTACTTCTACAAATTTGAATTTATCTACCTGTTTGATCTCGTAATTCATGTTCAGTTGTTTCGGCAATCGTCAGACAAATACAAATAAAAGAAAAACCTCCAAAATCTGCAGAAATGCCTGTTACTTAATTACTAAGCAGTGTCCGCTAAGTTAGCTGATTTAGCTATATAAACCTATAGTATCAAGGTGCTAGAAGCAGGTTGCTCTGCAAAAAAATCACTTAGCTGCTGCAAGATATTTTTGATGAAAGGAAGTGCATCTGCAATAAAGCTGAGCAATGGTTTTGCAAAACCATGCATAAAATGATAGAATTGCGAATTTGCTTTCGCATCAGCCGACAATAACTGCAGTTTATCGGCGTAAAAAAGCACCAGTGTCAGTAAACTGCTATACAATAATGCATACAATAGAATACCACCTATTCTGTTGGCCCAACCCAACATAGCAAACTCCAAGCTTTTCTGTACCAAGGCTGCTAAAATGCGCACACCGAAATACACGCCTATGATGATCAACAGAAAAGCCAGAAAGGGCAGCCACTTTGCATCCAGCTTGGTTTCCTCGCCCAACCAAATAGCCACCATTGCAGAACATTTCAATGCGAGCAGCATGCCTACAATCATGCCCACAAAGCTGAACAAAGCCACCACCAGCCCTTTGGAATAACCCTTCCAAACAGCCAGCGCCATGAGTACCAGAAATACAATATCAATCATAAAAACAAATAGACCTGCCCAAGAGCAGGTCTATTTAAAACGATATGCACGCGCAATTATTTCGCCAGTAATTCTTTTACCAGTGCAGAAACCACTTTGCCATCTGCCTGACCGGCTAGTTGCTTGGTAGCAACACCCATTACTTTGCCCATGTCTTGCGGACCTGCAGCACCAACTTCTGTGATGATTTTCTCTAAAATCACTTTCAGTTCATCAGCACCCAATTGCTTAGGCAGGAATTGCTCGATGATGTCCAATTCTTCCTGTTCTTTCTGCGCCAAATCTGCACGACCCTGCGTAGTGAATACTTCCAGTGAATCCTTACGCTGCTTGGCCATACGTTGTAACAGTTTCAACTCACCTTCTTCAGTTACTGCACCATTGGCACCAGGTTCTGTTTTGGCTTTGATGATCTCCGCTTTGATGGCGCGCAAAGCACGCAACAATGCTTCATTCTTGGTTTTCATGGCATCTTTCATGCCCTCCATCACTTTTGCTTCCAAACTCATGGTATCTTGATTTAAGCGTTTTCTTTTAATTGCTGTTCACGGAATTTGTTATAAAACTCTTTCGCAAAATCCTTCATTTCCCTTACCAGTTCTTGGTTGTGCGTAGCACGTTCAAATGCATCCGCCATACCCATCATGGTCTGGTAATAAAAATCTGCCATCTCATCCACCATCATGGTCTTGGTCCACAAATCAATACGCAGGGCAGATTTGTCAGCACCATCCCAAAAAGCCAACATCATGGCTTTGGCCTGTTGCATCATATCCGCAGTGCTATCTGTAGCAGTCCAGTTGATCTGCTCAGGCACTTTATCTTCATCGAGGTGAACGTCTACAGTAATTGTTGATTTACGCATAGGGTAAAATTGAAGCGCAAATGTATAACAAAGCCATCAGCCCATCGCTTTTTCCAAGCTTTGCCAAAGCAAGTTGGCTGTTCTCTCCCAGCTGAACCGCTGCGCTTGTTCCAGTCCCTTGGTGATCAATCTGCTACGCAGCTGCTCATCTCTATAGATTTGGATCATCAATTGACCGATCGTATTCGGATCAGCAGGATCAGCATAAAGCGCAGCATCACCACCTGTTTCAGGCATGGCACTGGTATTGGCGGTGATAATGGGCACGCCCGATTGCATGGCTTCTACAATGGGTACACCAAACCCTTCCCAAAAAGAAGGATAGACCGCCGCATATGCAGATGCGGTTATTTTGGCCAAGGCTTGCTCATCCAAATAATCCAGCAGCACCACATCATCCCTGAACTTGTAGGTGCTGAGTTTTTCCAACACATCTTCATACTGCCAAGCTTTTCTGCCCACCACTAGCAATTTCATATTACTACGCTGCCATTTTTTGAACACCGAAAATGCCTTTAACAGATTCAAGAGATTCTTGCGCGGATGAATGCCTCCGGTGAATAAGAAATATTCGCAGTCGTTCGCATACTGCGCTTTCACCGCAGCTTTTGCTTCATAATCCAGCGGCTGAAAAAATGGTTTGGCCGCACTATACACGATATTGGTTTTTCCGGCAGCTTTTGGATATTGCTGGATGATATCCTTGGCCGAAAAATCGGATACTGTTGCTAGCTGAGTTGCTTTATGGATAAAAGATCCGGTAAATAGTTGATAAAACCAACGATGGTAGACCGGCACAAACTGCGGATAATGTTTGAATGACAAATCATGCACTACCATCAACTGCGGAATACTTGTCGTAATACTGCAAAAGCCATAGGGTTGTACCAACACATCAGGCTTGTATTTGCGCAATGCCATGAGCAAGCGCAAGTTGTACCAATACAGAAAGCCTAGTGCATGTCGTGCGGGCGGACCTACTTCTACCAAGGTCACATTATCCGCAAAACGAAATAAAGGATCTGCAGGTCTGTCGAATACCAAAACAAACTGGTGTTGCGGATATTGCGCCACCCACCTGCGTACAATCTCCTGCACAAAATAGCCATAGCCTTCCAGCTGACCTTTCTGCAGAAATATGGCGTTGATGGCGATGGTCATCTTACTTGCTGTAATCGTAAAATCCTTTTCCTGTTTTTCTGCCCAATTCACCTGCGGCTACTTTTGCCGCTTGCACTGGCGATGGTGTTAATCGCTCGGGCTTGCCCAATGCTTCCCATACAATCTGACTCACACCATAATTAATATCCATACCAATCAGGTCCATCAATTTAAAAGGCCCCATCTTGAACCCAGTTCCTTCCATCACCTGATCGATCGTGGCAGGATCTGCCAGTCCTTTCTCCACCATTTGCATGGCTTCGAGGTAATAATGACGCGCCACTCGGTTCACAATAAAGCCCGGTGCATCTTTACACACAACAGGCACTTTTTGCATACGCTTGGCGATATCTACCAGCATGTCGATCACCGCTTCATTGGTTTGCTCCCCGCGAATCACTTCTACCAATTTCATCAAGGGCGCTGGATTGAAGAAATGCATGCCGGCTACGCGGGATGGATTCACTATTTTTTCCGCAATCGCGCTTACCGAAATAGAAGAAGTATTGGTAGCAAAAATGGTTTCACTGTGGTTGAGCTCGGCCAATTGATTGAACAAAGCCACTTTGGCTGCAGTCTGTTCAATGATGGCCTCGATGATCAAATCAGCGATGCATAACTGTAAATCACCAGTAAATTGAATGCGTGCATACACATCAGCAGCCGGCTCTTGCAGTCTGCCCTTGGATTCCAGCTGGTTCAAACTGGCTTGGATACTCTTTGCAGCCTTATCCAAGACTGCCGCATTCAAGTCGAATAAAATGGTATAAAAACCGGCTTGTGCAGCTACCTGAGCAATACCGCTACCCATGGTGCCGGCGCCGCAAACACAGATCGTTTCCACCCTATACATGGCTGAGATTTGAACGGCAAACTTACAGTTTATCCACCATGCCTGCCAATCAGCATTTTATGGGGGTTACCTGCACTATTTTTACAGCATGATGGAACAACTCGATCTCTTTGGTAATGCGTATACACCGGCACCTAAGCCGACTGCGCCCAAAAAGAAGGCGGTGAAAGCCGTGCCTCATCCAGTTGAACCATCTGTGGTAGCTGAGCCTAACCCCGAAGTGTTCAATGACGGACGCATCAGCGTGAAGGTGAAGGCTAAGGTTGTAGCAGAACCGGTTGTTGCAAAACCAGATGAATCGGCACCAGTTAATGAACCGAAACCTACTGCTGCTAAAGGTAAGCGTGGGAGAAAATCATTGAAGGACTTGGATGCTGAGGTTGACTTGATTGATGTGCCCGATGAAGCAACACTGCAACAAAAATTATACTACTCTATCAGCGAAGTAGCTGGCTGGTTTCGTGTGAACACATCTTTGATTCGTTACTGGGAAAACGAGTTCGATATTCTAAAGCCCAGAAAGAACAGAAAAGGCGATCGTCTCTTTCGCGTAGAAGACATCAAGAACCTCCAATTGATTTATTATCTACTGCGCCAACGAAAATTTTCTATTGAAGGCGCACGCAATTATTTGAAGCAGCACAAGCAACAAGCTGATGCCCAAATGCAGGTAGCTGCATCTTTAACAAAATTCCGTACGTTTCTGCTAGAGTTGCGTGCTAACTTAGACGCATGAAGCAAGTTTTCTTATTAGCCATCGCTGCAATCTTATTTTCCTGCAGTACACAACGTGCTGTTAGCAAAGCTGATTTTACAGTTATTCCCGACTCCGCAGATAAAGTACTCAAAGGCATTATTACACGTGCTACACTGGAAGCAGACCCTGCATTCAGCTGGTTAAAAACCAATATGCAATACGGCAGGCCTGATGATGCAGCAGTACAAGCTTTTCGCGAGAAGAAAGGGCAGTTTTCTTTAGTTGTATTTGTTGGCACTTGGTGTTTAGATACCAAGAACTTATTACCTAAACTTTATCAACTCACCGATGCAAGCGGTTTTCCTTTAGAGAAAGTGCAGTTGATTGCAACAGATAGGAAAAAGCAAGCTGCCAATAATTTACACGAGCAGTATAAAGTGTATGCTGTGCCCGCTTTTCTAGTCATCAAAGATGGAAAAGAAGTTGGCCGAGTTACTGAGTATGGCGAAACCGGTGATCCCATTAAGGAATTAGGCGCCATTGTAGCCAAGCTTTAAGCCTGACGCACTACCACGTCGGTGCTAGCTGCAGCTAACTCTATTTTTTGTTCATTCAACCATTGAATGGTCTCCAGATTAATCTGCGCACGCAGTTCGTTGAATGCTTCAACACTAAACTCCATTGATACCATATACTCAATCGTGAATACGTGTGCATTCTTACCTGTATCCGATAAAAACACAACCTGTCCGTCAATACCCGGCTTAGTGAGTATTTGCTTTACTGCAGTTGTTAAAGCAGCTAGTTGTTGTGCTGAAGCTCCTAAGCCTATCTCCAGCTTCATTTCTGCTTTACGCTGTGTACGTAAAGAAATATTATCTACGATACTATCCACCATCTGCTTATTAGGCACAGAGATGTAAGTTTTTTCCGTCGTGCGAATACGTGTACTACGCAGGCCAATTTTTTCAATGGTGCCTGTAAAGCCCTGCACCTTCACAAGATCACCTGTAACAAAAGGCTTGTCAAAGAAAATGATGAAAGAAGCAATCAGGTTTTCTAAACTTTCTCTTGTTGCCAAAGCAATGGCCGCACCCACAATGCTCAAACCTGTAAGCAGGTTGCCAATGTCTTTATGGAAAACAAAATGCAGAATGAGTAGAATACCATTCAGCACAATCAGCACTTTGAGAAAATCCTTGAAGAATACGATTAACTGGTTATCGGTTTGATCGGATGTCTTATTGGCCTTCTCTTCTAATATCAACGCAATGAATTCAATAACACGTAAGCACAACCATATAAATGTAATGATGAGTACTAAGTCGCCCAAGCCACCAATCAAGTTCTTGAGTGTGACTTTGTATATCGATACATCCAGTGCAGAGGGAAAACGAAGCTTCTCAACAGCAATCAAAGTGATGAATGTAATCAGGAATAACTCCAAAGGTTGCTTTACCAGATCCACAAAAGACATACGCAGTGTTTGCTTGCCTTTTTTAGAAACCATTTTAAAGATCAAACCAGCAAAATATTTAGAAATGATACGCCTGATCAAAGCAATCATACCAATTGCGAGAAACACAACCAGATAACTACGAACAGTGTTATCCAAAATCACATGATTCAAAAAATCTTGCATAGCTCAACACTATTTTTTCCAGTGATGCAATTGTACGTCTTGCCCGTCGAAACTGGCATAAGTGAAGTTTCGTATCCAATCACCCAAATTGATATATCTGCTTCGTTCATTTAGCGCAAAATCAATCGGATAATGTCTATGCCCGAAAATAAAATAGTCGTAATGCGCTTTTACCAATACTTCTTTACAGTAAATAATTAGCCACTCTTTATCTGCACCTAAAAAATCCGCATCTGCTTCACCGGTTTTCTCCCGACTTTTTCTGCTAAAATAATTCGCCAGTCCGATACCCAAGTTGGGATGCAACCAACCAAAGAGCCACTGGCAAACCGGATTGCGGAAAATCTTCTTGATGAATTTAAAGCCATGATCTCCAGGACCTAAGCCATCACCATGACCGATATAAAAACGTTTACCATTCCACTCGTATACTTTGGGCTCGTAATGCACAGGTATATTCAATTCTTGCTGAAAATAATCGCGCATCCACATATCGTGGTTGCCCACAAACACTTCTACAGGAATACCACTATCGGTTAATTCGGCCAGCTTACCCAACAAGCGGGTAAACCCGCGAGGCACTGCTTTTTTGTATTCAAACCAGAAATCAAAAATATCGCCGGCAATAATGATGCAGCCTGCATCGTGACGAATCTGCTCCAGAAATGCAACAACTGCTTTTTCTCTCTCCAAACTGGCTGCATGATTAGGCGCACCCAAGTGAAAATCAGACAGGAGATAAAGTTTCTTATTTGAACTAAATGCTTGCAATGATCAGGAATTGTTTTTGCGGAAAAGGTATTCCAGCACATCGCCACTTTCAATCAATGGGCGACCTTCTATGGAAAGGTTAAACCAATAAATCCATGCAGTGGTTTCTACGCCATTGTAAAACACTTTGGTGATGGCTCTACGATAATGAGGCGTTTCGCCATCATCAGGATGCACACCTTCATAATCATCTAACTGCGCAATAGCCCAGCCGAACTGGTCTGTATTGGTAATGTGGTATAACTCGCCTTTGATCATACATCCAGCTTCGCTGGGAATAGCAGCAGGATATTCGCCCATATCATATAAACAACCGGGCACAGAAGCTTCTCCAACAAGCGTAAAGAAATTGCTGATATACGCGTAGGCCGGATGCTTGAATCCGCTTCTTAAAGAACCATACACGAATAATTGATAACACTTATCTGGCATAACACCATAAAGATAAACCATTCCGCCTCAGCGTTCTACCAGAAAACAAAATACTTCTTTGGGGCCATGCACACCAACCACCAGCGTCTTTTCAATATCTGCAGTACGACTAGGCCCCGTAGCTAAAGTGATGAGTGAAGGCAGTGTTGCGTGTTCCGATACGGTTTGCATCAAAGCATCACCAATATCATCCACCAATTGATCGGTATACGCTATACAGATATGCGCAGGTGCATACACAGTGGTTGTTCTGCCACTAGCAGTTGCACTACTCAGCAACATACTTCCTGTTCGTGCAACCAGCTTATCGCAGGAAGTGATGGATACATGACAGTGATGTAAATCATCAGTAGTATGGGCTGCAAAACCTTTAGCAGCAAGCATGTCTACAATAGGCTGCTCTTTGCAATAAATATGCTCCCAATGCCTGGCTTCTACCAATTGTTGTAATTGTACCGCCAATTCCGCTTCATCTGCACAGAAGGAGAATCTTCCTTGCAGTTTGGTGAAGTTTTCAGCAAACGTAATCGCCAACTCATCAGCAGATGCGTGAAACACATTGCGATCTACTGTTCTAGCAGGAAAGGGAACAGGCACTTGCTTTTGCAGTGCCTGTTGTATTCTATTTAAGATATTTTCTCTTGCAGACTGACTCATGCAACGGGTTGATCATTTTGTGTAGTTGCTGCAGCATCATCAGTTGATGCAATAGTAGCTTCAGTATTATCATTGCTACTTGTTTCTACCACTTCTGCGTCTTCTACATCCAGTAATTTTTTCTCACCGAAAGGACGCTTACCAATCAACTCTTCTACATCACTCTGGTGCAACACTTCTCTTTCCAGCAAGGCTTTTGCCAGCTTCTCTACTTCTTCACGCTTTTCGCGCAGGAGCACCAGTGTTTGTTGATAAGCGAGGTCAATGATCTTACGTACTTCTTCATCAATGATCTTACCTGTCTCCTCGCTGTAAGGCTTGGTAAATGTATTTTCCGCAGAAGGATCGTAATAGCTAACATTACCTACTTTATCGTTCATACCGTATACCGTTACCATTGCATAAGCTGTTCTGGTAATCTGCTGTAAGTCGTTAGAAGCACCGGTTGAAATCTTACCAAAAAAAATCTCTTCTGCTGCACGACCACCAAGCGTCATACGAATCTGATCCATCAACTGCTCAATGGTATACAAGTATTGTTCTTTCGGTGTGTATTGCGCATAACCTAATGCCGCTGTACCACGTGGTACGATGGTTACTTTCAACAAAGGGTAAGCATGTTCCAGGAACCAACCACAAATGGCGTGACCAGCTTCATGGTATGCAATCACTTCTTTTTCTTCCGGCAGGATGATCTTATTCTTCTTCTCCAAACCACCAATCACACGATCAATTGCATCTTGGAAGTCTTTCATATCTACTGCTTCTTTGCCATTACGTGCGGCAATCAAAGCTGCTTCATTACATACGTTGGCAATATCGGCACCGGCAAATCCTGGTGTTTGTTCTGCCAGTTTATGAATATCGAGTTTTTCAGAAATCTTGATTGGTCCCAAATGTACTTTGAAAATGGCTTCACGACCTTTCAGATCCGGACGATCAATAGTGATTTGTCTGTCGAAACGACCTGGACGCAGCAGGGCTGAATCCAATACATCCGGACGGTTGGTAGCAGCCAGAATGATGATACCTGCATCACCTGCAAAACCATCCATCTCCACCAGCAACTGGTTCAACGTATTTTCTCTTTCATCGTTACTCATGATGGCGTTACGACCACGTGCACGACCAATGGCATCAATCTCATCAATAAAGATCACGCAAGGCGCTTTCTCACGAGCCTGCTTAAACAGATCACGCACGCGGCTTGCGCCCACACCCACAAACATCTCCACGAAATCACTACCGCTCAAGCTAAAGAAAGGCACTTGTGCTTCACCGGCCATAGCTTTGGCCAGCAAGGTTTTACCGGTACCTGGAGGACCTACCAACAATGCACCCTTTGGAATCTTACCACCGAGTGAAGTATATTTTTTAGGATTCTTGAGGAAATCAACGATTTCCATCACTTCTACTTTCGCTTCATCCAAGCCGGCAACATCAGAGAAAGTGATGTTCACCTTGGTACCTTTTTCAAACAGGGTAGCTTTTGATTTACCGATATTGAAAATACCACCGGGACCGCCGCCACCTGCAGGTCCACCCATTTTACGCATGAGTAGAATCCAGGCAAATACAATCACCAGTAAACTCACTACTGTGTTCAACACAGGACCAAACCACTCGGCTTCGCTAACTGTGTTCTCAGGAACTTCAGCAAGATTATTGGCTTTGTAAAACTCGCGCAGGTCTTCTTTGAAGCTACGCCAGTCAGTTACATTAAACTCGAACAAAGGCATGCCCTTCACTTTTTCACGGGGCAATACTTTACCAAACTTCTTTACATAGAACTCTTTACCCAGCGCTTCAGGCTTTACATAGATGCGTACTAGGTCTTTGTTTTTAACGAGATCCAGTTTCTCAACATCACCTGCAACCAGCATTTGCTGCTTGAATTCCTGTTCAGATACACGTACCAGGTCTGGTGAGAAGCGCATGAACTGCGCGCCCAGTAAGGTCAGTGCAATCAGACCATAGATCCAGTAGATATTGAAACGGGGCGTTTTACGCTGTCCGTCGCCGCCGCTCTTATTGTCCTGAAAATTAAATCGCTGATTTCTTTCATCTTGTGGCATAACACATTCTCCCTCTTAGTTGTATTGATCGCTTGTTTGCTTATAAGTTATGTTCTTGTAAATCGGCATCGCTCCACATTTCTTCAAGTTTGTAAAACTTACGTGATTCTGGGTGCATCACATGCACCACGATGTTCACATAATCTAACAATACCCACTGCATACCCTTGTACCCTTCTTGTCTGTAAGGCGCTTCTGCACATTCCAACCGCATCTGATTGTCCACATGATCGATGATGGCTTTGATTTGGGTTGTGCTCGTTGCTTCGCAGACCACGAAAAAGTCTGCAGCCGCTTCTGCTACTTTACGCAGGTCTAGACTGACGATGTTCTCGCCTTTTTTATCCTGAATTGCTCTGATAATGGTCTTGAACACTTTAGAATTCCGGTTAATCCGGAGCACGGTACCCTTCTTACGCAGATTCGAAACAGATAGTGTTGCCAATAATGAATGCTGTTTTTAAGTTATCAATCGCTCTTGTTCTCCTGTTTGGCTGTCTTCAGTAAGACAAGCAATACTAAGCTAACGCGGCTTCACCTAAATTCGTTCAAAAATAGTGATTCTTTGTCAGCCCCAACCAACCCTAATCCCCTCGGAACACCGTTCATAGAATTGGCTGCTACTACGAGTACCAATAGTTATGCCATGTTTCAGGTGAAAGCCAATACGGCTGCCCATGGAACGGCCTTTTTTGCCCATGCACAAACAGCAGGCAGGGGCCAGATGGGCAAGATTTGGCGCACGGCAGAAGGGCAAAACATCATTTTATCGCTGGTAGCAGAGACCAGCCATTGGGGAATGCACCAACAATTCGGGCTGAGTATGGCGGTAGCCTTGGGTGTGTATGACTTTTTCAGCAAATATGCCGGTGATAAAAGTTCTGTTAAATGGCCCAACGATTTGTATTGGCGTGACAGAAAGGCAGGTGGCATCCTCATTGAATCGATCATTGGCAGCAACGATTTTGGCGAGCCGGTTTGGAAATGGGCCATCATCGGCATCGGTATCAATCTCAACCAAACCCTGTTTCCGCCGGAATTACTCAATCCTGTATCCCTGAAACAGATTACCGGTAAACAATGGGATACCGTGGCTTTGGCCAAAGAGCTTTGCTCCTGTTTGGAAGCACGCTATCAGCAATTGTTGCAACAAGGAATGAGTTCAATACTTAGCGATTACAACGCCATTCTTTACAAGAAAGGACAAAGCATTCGCTTGCGAAAGGATAATGCAGCATTCAACTGCACGGTGCTCGGCGTCAATGAAGCAGGACAACTACTCGTTGATGGCGCCATGCAACCGGCTTTCACGCATGGAGAAGCAGAATGGGTGATTCTTTAGCCATTCGTCAACAGAATTTCATCAGCCCATATAATTCAGGCACCTTTACGCCCTCAAGCAACCACATGACCTGGAAGGAAAGAATCATTTTGTTTTTATTGGCTAGCATCAATTTCACCCATATCCTAGACTTTATGGTGATGATGCCCCTCGGCAACAAACTCATGCCCTATTTTCATATCACGCCCCAACAATTCAGCATTATTGTAGCCTCATATAGCATCAGTGCTTTTGTAAGCGGATTGATTGGGATGTTTTTCGTAGATCGTTTCGATAGAAAAAAAGTATTGCTTTTCGGTTATACCGGTTTCATCATTGGTACCATTTTCTGCGGCATCGCACCTACACACTACTTGTTATTAGGTAGCAGAATCGTTGCAGGTTTGTTTGGCGGACTCATCGGCGCACAGGTATTGAGTATCGTAGCAGATACTTTTCCCTACGAAAGACGCGGACAAGCCATGGGTTTTCTGTTTACTGCGTTTTCTGTAGCCTCTATCGTTGGTGTACCCTTATCACTTTTCTTAGCAGATACGTTTAGTTGGCATGCGCCTTTCTTTTTCATTGGTGCTTTGGGTATCATCATCATTCCATCCATTGCACGTTTCATGCAACCGATGACAGATCACATGCTGGCGGAAAAAGAAAAACCCATGCAGATTCTGCGCAATATCCTTGGCAGCAAACTGAATTTGACGGCTTTTGCTTTATCGGCAACATTGATGCTGGGGCACTTTGTGATCATTCCATTTCTGAACCCCTTCATGGAATTCAATGTAGGCTTTAATGAATGGCAAAGACAACTCGTGTATATGGTGGGCGGCACTGTCACCATTTTCTCTGCGCCCATGGCCGGTAAGCTTTCTGATAAATACGGCAAGCACAAGGTCTTCACCATTTTTGCTTTGCTGAGTGTGATACCGATTTTCCTCATCACCAATATGCCCCGCATTCCTTATTACTATGTATTGGTGGTAACAGGTATTTGGTTTTTACTCAGCAGTGGCCGAAACATTCCCGCACAAGCGATTGTAAGCAATGTGGTACCACCACATCAACGCGGCAGTTTTCAAAGTTTCAACAGCTGTATTACACAAGCATTTACCGGTTTAGCTACTTTGATTGCTGGCGTGGTTGTAACCAAAGCACCCGACGGACAATTGGAACATTATCCGGTTGTTGGTTTCATTAGTATGGCAGTTGTGATACTGGCTACCTTTGTGGCGGCACGCATTCCCAAACAAGCATAAGATGAGCACTGAATACAAACTCACCCAATATTCGCACGGCGCAGGTTGTGGTTGCAAGATTGCACCTGCTGTGCTGGAAACCATTTTGCATAGTGATCTACCTGCAAGCGATTTTCCATCATTATTGGTGGGCAACAGCAGCAAAGACGATGCAGCTGTGTATGATTTGGGGAATGGTCAGGCGCTCATCAGCACCACGGATTTCTTCATGCCAATTGTGGATGATGCTTTTGATTTTGGCCGCATTGCTGCAGCCAATGCCATCAGCGATGTGTATGCCATGGGCGGTACACCCACTTTAGCGATTGCGATTCTCGGCTGGCCTGTAGAACAATTACCAGCCAATTTGGCAAAAGCAGTTTTGGAAGGCGCGCGCAGTATTTGCGCAGAAGCGCATATTCCTTTGGCTGGCGGACATAGTATTGATAGCAAGGAACCCATTTTTGGCTTGTCGGTAAATGGATTGGTAGCGACAAATCATTTAAAACAAAACAACACTGCACAAGAAGGTGATGTGTTACTCATGACCAAACCACTCGGCGTGGGCATACTCAGCACGGCGATGAAACGTGGTGTGTTGGCTGCTGAACACCAAACAGCATTGATACAACAACTCACAACACTCAATATGATTGGCGCAACATTAGGACAAATTGAAGGTGTGCATGCCATGACGGATATTACCGGTTTTGGCTTATTGGGCCATTGCATGGAAATGGCTGAAGGCAGCGGATTGGGCGCTGAACTGCATTATCAGCAAGTACCCATTCTTGAATCAGCAAGAACTTATTTGAAAGATAGAATTGTACCTGATGCCACTTACCGCAACTGGAATAGTTATAATGCACAAACTGGTTTTGGTGCAGGCGTGAATGTGATGGAAGCATTCAGCATTTTACCCGATCCGCAAACCAATGGCGGCTTATTGATTGCGGTTGCACCAACTGCTTTAGCTGAAGTACAAGCCATCTTTCAAGCCAATGGTTTGGATGCATTTACTCAGCCGATTGGTCGCATGACTGCTGCGGGAGAGAAAAGAGTCATTATTAATTGATTTGCTTCTATAGCAAAATTTCTAATACTATGATGAATGTAGAAATTAAATACTTACTTATTGCTAATAAGACGTAACTAAAGTTTAAAACAAGAATAGTGGCTGTTTACCACCTATCTTTTTCTCTCTAAAGTCTCTAATATTATAACTTAAAGTTATCATATAGAATCGTTGCAAAGCATTAATAGTTCGGAATGAAAATATATTTTCGTTAGTCGATGAAAAAATATTTCTATTACGATTTAGCAAGTCATTAATTGAGAACTTCAAAAAAGTCTTTTGTGTTTTATCAACTGACATTGTAAGAGCTGGATTTATAACTAGTAGGTTGTCTCTAGAGGATTCACCAGTAGGAAAGGTTCTAAAATCTATATTTGTTTCAAAAGTTAGAAAGTTGTTAGGTCTTAGTATAACTTCAGAATTAACCCCTAGCCTTCTTACCAATACATTTTTATAATAGTTATTAATAAAATAATTGTTAGAATGATCTTGTCTAACATTGAGTGAAAATTCGAATTTATCTTTAAAGTTAATATTACTACGTAAATAATATGATAAATCGAATAGAGAATATCTTGAACCTATTTTATTAATCTCAAGATATGAATTAGTAAAATTTAAAGAAAAACCTGTCGTGAAACTTGCCTTGATATTTTTTGAAAATTTAATCTGCCTATTAACTGAAGCAAGTGAAAAGAAAGTAAATGTTCTATCCACATTCAAAGGAATACTATATTGAATCCCACTAGTGTCCAAATACCGGACTCTAACAATTGCATCTCTATTAATATTTCCATTAAAATATCCGTTAAAAAAATACTTATTTGAACCGAATCCTTGATATGCATTTAGATATATATTATGAGTTAATGTAGGCTTTAATGCCGTATTACCTAAAACAATAAAAATAGGGTTTGTAAAATCTGGAGCAGTCTGTAAATCATTAATTGCAGGTGGAGATAAACTTACACTATAATCAAACTGCAACCCTTTATATGTAACACCAAATCCAGGAAATAAATTGATAAAGTTCTGCTTCAATAAAGAAATACCGCTCCTAAAAAAATTATTAATAGAAAGATGCGAGATTGTAGCCGTTAAGGAAAAAGCTACATCACCAAGCGACTTATTAAAAATATAAGAGATATTATTCTTTAAAGAATTTCTACGCAACCTGTTTGTCAAAGAATCAATTAAAATATATGAGCTTAATAAATCGTAGGAGTTTACATTATCATATCCAGTATTATATATAGATTGAAAATATAAGCGACTACGATTCTTTGCACTATGAATAAAATCCCAGGTCAGCTGATTATTTAATGTTAGCGACTCTTGACCTCGATATCTATTTTGTGAAATCGAATCTAATTTAATATTGAAGTCATTAATGACATTAAAATTATTACCAGAATTAAATTTATCGTAATTAAATATTTGATAAAATCCAAAAGGCTTCTTTCTATTTTTCGTACGCTGTAAGTTTATTATATGTCTATATGCTATACTATTAGAAGAAATGATTGAGTTATTAGCAGAAGTATTGAGATTGGAATTAAAAATTTCTGATTTTGAAAAAGATTCTTTGGAATTATTTTGCTCAGTGAAAGTTACTCCAGGCCTAAAATCAAATTTGGTAAAGGAATCAATATTAAACTTTAGAGTACTTCCAATTCTATGACTAAAAGCTTTAATCAAATCATTTCTCTTTGCTGATATCGAAAACATAGACGTATCTATAGACTGAGTTCTAATTGAAGTTTCTTTGATATCATTTAAAGTATTACCAAAGAAGTATTGTAAGTTAAAAGTTACTTTATTTCTAAAAATATTATTCAAGTTGAAGCCAGTTCCACTCGCCTTCTGAATTCCTTCCCCTGTGCCTCCAAAAGAAATACCATTTACGGATATGCCATTATTATTGGTCGAAATAGAGCCAATCCCACTTCTATCAAATCCACCTAGTGATCGCAAATCTGATAATCCAAAACTCCCTTTATTTAAATTATTTGAAAATCCTATAATACTAACCTGCAATGTATCACGAAAATGATTGCTAAGCCCCCCCAACTCATATCTCCCCCCATCACCAAAACCAGCAAATAATTTACCAAAGTACCCAGCTTTAATCTCTTTTTTAAACTTAAGATTAATAACTTGTCCTATTAAAGCTTTGCTCTTAAGAGGATTTGCATCTATTTCTTCACTATCCGGATATACATTTATTTTATCAATAATATTAGCAGGCAAATTTCTTGTTGCCAACTTAACGTTATTTCCGAAAAACTCCCTTCCATCAATCAATATTCTATTAACTGCCTTTCCATTAACACTAATGTTGCCGTCGCGATCAATATCAACACCTGGAAGTTTTTTTAACAAATCTTCTACCAATGCTGTTGGTAAAGTTTTAAAAGAGTTAGCATTAAATTCAATCGTATCTTTTCGAAATTGTATAGGTAATTTCTCGCTAAAAACAACGACCTCACCCAAACTCTTACTTATTGGCTCTAAACCTATATTTAAAATAGAGTTATTAGTATTGCTTAGATAAATTCGTTTAGGCCTATAACCTTCATGATTGAAAAATATATAATATAAATTTTTGTCGATACCTTTTAAAATGAATTCAAAGCTACCTTTATCATTAGACAATCGATAAGTAAGTAAAGAAGTATCTCTTTTATTATATACTGATATAGTAGTTAAAGCCAAAGGCTTTCTTGTAATAGAATCGAAACATAAACCTTTTATAGATATTTCGCCAACACTACTCTGTGAAGAAACTTGAAGCAATGAAAAAAATGAAATAAAAAAAAGCAATCTATGTAACATTTTCAATCTTAAATGAGTCAAGAAATAAAAGCAAAATTTGAGAAAAAACAATCAGAAAGCAAATAACAATAATCTTAGGCATTGATAAAAAAAGTAAAAAGTTAGAACAACCGCAATCCCCGTTATAAGTAAAAACTTGTTGTGAATTATAAAAAAGAATAAATAAATACTGAAATATAGACAAGTATTTACCTATCTTCTCATAAAAAAGTAACAATACACCAGAAAGAAAAAATAAAGTAGTTAAAAACCAATAAAGAGTCGGTACAATCTTGTAATAAAATATTTTACTCTCACCAAGCTTTAATTGTACAATTTCTTGATTTTTCAAAAAATAAACCATCATAAAAAAAGATATTGCCGAAAGCAAAGAGTAAAAATACTTAGCAACTAACTTATAATTCATATTTACATAATTTTCCTGAGTTAAATAAAGTATAGAGCCACTTACCCTTGGTAGAGATTGAAACTACTGGATCACTCCTTAATGTCTCATCAAATTGAAAAGACATCTCATATATCATTCTATTATTATAAATTTTATATATATCAATATACTGACTACCATCACTACTAATAAAATTATATGTATAAAATTTGCTGCCAGCAACTGAAGATGTTCGAAAATAGTTTGTCTCAGGCTTAACAACAACTTCAGTGTATTTAGGAGTGAGAAATTTATATTCTATAACTGGTAAAGGGGTAGAATCAATAGTTTTTCCTGAAAACATAAATTTTGCTGTATTTCGCTCGAAAACAAAATAGTCACTAGAATAAAAACATTTATAGATAATAAACTTTGACTCAGGGGATGAATAAAAATTACCATCTACAATCATTTGAAAATTGTCCTTGTTATGGGATTTTATTCCTAACAATGAATCAATTCGAAATCGACAAATCTTTTCTTTATTCCGTATAGCCTTTAAACAAAAACTTGCATTCCCATTTATATCATTATCAAGATATAAAAAGCTACTATCTGTAAAAAAACCTCGGTAAATCGTAGAAATAGCAAATCCTGAATCTAAAACCGAACTGATACACTTAGAGTCGGATATACTATATATTTTCTTAGAACGAAATCCATAGAACAAAATCGAGTCTTCGTTAATAATCTTTGAAGCCATTATTTTATCCGGTATTACAAATTTCCCATTACAATTGCTAAGGATATTAACTAATTCATCATTAATAATTTTACTAAAACTCCCATCACCAAATCTAAATAACAACGGATCCTGATAGTCATTATATAGTTCAAAATTGCTTAATGACTTTATACCAGTCGTTTTACTTGCTATAAGTATTCTATAAATATTTCTTTCAAAATCCCATATACGTTTAGTCTTTTTTCCTTCAATATATACATGCCTCTTACCTAAAGTTCTGTTCACTTCTTGATCACAGGAATAAGAACATAAAACAAAGAAAAATACTAAACTTCTTATAAGCATAACAAACTTTAAAAAGAAGAGGGTGTACGACACCCCCTTCCACCTAGAAATCACTCAATTGTTTCCACAACAATTAAGGCTCCTGTAGAATCCTCTTTTCCTATAATTTTGCAAACATTTGAATTCTTCTTGTCACATGATGCTTGTTTATCGTCTTCAGCGAAGACATTTAATGATGCACTAAGAAGAATAAACGTGAATAAAAATAAAAGTCTACTTTTCATTAATCAATTTTTTGAACTGTTGTAGTAATTAATTTACCTGTACCCTCACCTACGTTTGTGATAACACAGCGACTCTCATTGGAGGCATCACAAGTTGTAGTAGTTACTGTTCCGCCACCTTCTTCTGATGCCATAACAATTGTAACTGCTCCGACGAGAAAGAGCGTAGATAGAAAAAGTTTCGTTGTTTTCATTTTACATTTTTTTTAATTATTATTACTCATTAGGTTGAGTACCCCTACAGTTTATAAGTGTCTGTAACACCCTAGGCCTAAGAAATTATAATAGTTTATCAGGTTCAATTCATCTCAATTCTATTAGTAAAATCAAATAACATAGATTAAAACCTTTTAAAATTTTTCTAACAGGCAAATCAGTTTAGAAAAAATAATTCATGTATTGATATAAATTAACTGGTAGAAGTGCTTCCAAGATTCTCAAAATTATTTTTACACTCTTTTAAAAAAAGGGGTATATGCCCCTTTTTTGTTATACAACCTATAGCTATAAAAAAATGGAATACCTAGAAATTTCATATGCATATATTCGTCGACCCCTTTGAAATTTTTGCCAAGCAAAATAAATGTTATGGCAAACTTTTTTATTATTGATGATCATTTCCTTATGCTAGAAGGCTTGCGGACTTTTCTCTTGTCTTTTAGCAACTTTAAAGTTGACAGGATATATCAATCTCCATTAAAAGCCTTAAGTGAAATTGATAAAGTTGACACAAGCGACTTTATATTTATAATTGATATTAAAATGAATGAACTAAGTGGAATCGATATAATCTCAATTTTAAACCGTAAGAATACAAATACCAAAATAATTGCTTTCTCATTTTGTTCCGAAAGAGAAACTATTTATGAAGCAATTAGGGCTGGAGCATTGGCTTATGTCACTGAATCTCAAATTGCTGAAGAACTTCTGAATGCAATTTCCTATGTTTCAAAAGGGGAATATTATTATAATAATCTTTTCAATTTAGAAGATCACTTAAGGATTAATAATACAACCGCCTTTAACATTAGTGAAAGAGAATTTGAATTCATCAAACTTAATGCATCAGATTTAACATATAAAGAAATCGCTAAAAATATGAACTTATCAATAAAAACAATTGAGAATTATAGAGATAACTTATATGGCAAATTTAAATGTAAGACAAGAACTGGTCTAGTAGTGGAATCATTCAAAAGACGACTTATTAACCCTATGTAATTAATTGTATGTAAAATCATTGTAATACACAAGTTTAAAAACTAACACTTAAAAATCTTTAATTTCATCAAGGCTAATTCCAACAGCTTTTAACCTAGGCCTTATTTAATTTTATTACTTCGTAAATCAATACTAAGATTTTTATTATTCCTCACTCTATAAATATATAAAGTCATTCTATTATACAATTTAAAATCACCGAAGCAGGTTTACCTGTTTTAGGATGCAGGGGCTCTTGCATTGATTGTATATGATAGCCGCAGTGAAGAAATAAAGCCAACCAATCTTCCAGCGTTCTGAAATACCAAGGATGTGCATCTTTGAAATCGCTGGAGAAGCCGGCCCAGCTGCCTTCGCGCCAGCCACTTTGGTAAGGTAAATCACCACAAGCCACAACTGGATGCAATGTTTGAATCACCAAATGACCACCTTCTGTAATATGCTTGCGCAGGGTTTCTAATAAGTCACGCACCAATTCATCACCAAACAAAGCAAAATTGATCGCAATCAAATTGTATTGCGCATCATGCAATGCACCTGCAATGATGTCTTGATAACTGGCTACTGTGTAATCAATAGCTGTCGATAAATTCTTTGCTGCATCAATTAACGCAGGAATCGCATCCACCCCTTTGATACTGGCTTGTGGCAGTTCAGCTTTCAAAGCCCGACTCAACCACCCTTCGCCACAACCCAAGTCCAATACAGAAGCTGGTTGTAATTTGGTAATGGCTTGTACAATTGCTGCATTCGTTACCAATTGTCTGCTTTCAATGGCTTTGTCTGCAATGGCTTTGCTCCAAGGTGCAGCATTTACCTGCCAGCTATCGAGTATGGATTGTTCTGTTTGCATTATTGCACTAAAGCATCAATACGCTTGGCCAATGTTCTATCCAAATCTGTTACCACATTGCCTGCATCATGCGTGCTTAACCAGATCTCTACTTTGTTCCACACATTGGTCCACAAAGGATGGTGATTCAATTTCTCTGCTTCAATCGCCACGCGAGTCATGAAAGCAAATGCTTCTGAGAAATCGGCAAATTCAAATTTTCGGTAGAGGGTATTGTTGACTTCGGACCACATGGGACAATGATTGAATGAGTGAATGATAGAATGATAGGATACTATTACATCGAATATACGAACAAGTTGACTCGGTAAAACTACGCAGGCAAATGTTGTATATTTGGTAAGTGAAACATTTGGACGACATATTACATGTTTTGCAGGAAGCCAAAAGCGAACTCAAAGATCGATTCTTTGTGCGTAGCATCGGTGTGTTCGGCTCTGCCGTTCGGGACGATTTTTCCCCTAGCTCAAGCGATATCGACATTCTCGTTGACTTCAGCAAACCAGTCGGTATCGAGTTTATTGACCTGGCGAACTTTCTTGAAACGAAGTTTCAACGAAAAATTGATCTTGTTTCTAAGAACGGAGTAAAACCCGTCTATCTGAAACAAATTGAAAATGAAGTGATTTATGTCTAAGCGGGATACAAAACTGCTCCTTGAAGACATGATTAATAGTGCAGAGAAAATTCTCGCATATACGAAAGACTTTACATTCGAATCCTTCATCAAGGATGATAAAACGATTGATGCTGTTATCAGAAATTTTGAAATAATTGGTGAAGCTGCAAACAGATTACCAGAATCATTTAAAGAACAACACACTAATATTGACTGGCATAGAATCAGAGGATTCAGAAATAGAATC
This sequence comes from Chitinophagaceae bacterium, assembly GCA_019745155.1. Taxonomy (GTDB): domain Bacteria; phylum Bacteroidota; class Bacteroidia; order Chitinophagales; family Chitinophagaceae; genus JAFLBI01. The sequence continues at coordinate 244,003 of JAIETM010000003.1, forward strand.
GTTCACGATTACATGGGTATAGACTTCAGTATTGTTTGGCAAATCAAGGAAAGCTTTCTTCCTGAAACTATTCATCAGCTTAGACAGCTGGTCTAATTTTTCAAAACACCATATTCCCCTTGTTGCGGATCATTTCGTTGGTGAGCTCAGTAACCATTTGAATGCCTTGTAAGCTTTTTACGGATTGAATGATCCAACCACAGCGCTCATCATCCACCCAATCGCCCTTCATGAGCCACAGAAAATCCATATGCCTGAACTCGGGCAGCAGGTATTCACCATCACAATGGTTATGATAGAGATAATGGGTAAGAAAACTGTTCTTCTCCTTGGATTCGTAAATAGAGAAATAATAGCGGCGGTCTTTTTTGCGTAAGTGAATCTCAATCTCCGGATTCATCCGAAACTGAAAGCCCAGCAGTTTATTCACCTGCAGGCAGAACTGGTAATTCTTCATAGAACCCATAATGCCCAGAAGGCGGGTTTCTTCAAAAAAGTCCTCATTCAGTTCTTCAATATCCAGAATCAGCTTAGACGTGGCCATACTAGAATTCAACGTCGAATTCCAGCTCTTCATTGCCTCGTTTCACTTTTAATTTTGTCTTATCGCCTTTTTTGAACTTAGAAAGACTCTGCATATAGCTCTGCACATCTACAAATTTGTAATCGCCCAGCTGCAGCAACACATCCCCTGCTTTCAAGCCCAGCTTATCTGCCAACTTACCGGGACTTGCACCATCAATACGCATACCCGTGCCGCTATAGCCATAATCGGGCACTACACCCAAACTTACCGTAAATCGGGTGGCACGGCCCATTTGTGGTTCTGCTGTTTTGGTAAAAGCTAATTTGCCTTTATCATCTGCTTTGGCAATCACTTCATACACCAATCGTACAATGTCTTTTTGTCCGTCGTAATTGATCTTATCCCAATCATCGGTGGCTTTGTGGTAATCACTATGACTGCCGGTAAACAGGAAAAGCACCGGAATATCTTTTCTGTAGAATGAAGCATGATCACTTGGGCCGCTGCCCGTGCTGTCAAACTTCACCAATAAAGGCGTGCTGATAGAAGAGAACAATTGTCCCCACAAAGGCGAAGTGCCATAACCACCAATCACCAGTTTGCGGGCAGTATCGTAACGGCCCACCATATCCATATTGATCATGTAATTGGGTGTGATGGTGGCTGTAGGTTTTTCCAACCAATACTTAGAACCAAATAGGCCTAACTCTTCACCAGAGAAATGCATGAAGAGATAATTGTTGTTCTTAGGACTTGATTGCTTCAGCAGTTTGGCCAGTTCCAGCAAAGCTGCTGTACCGCTGGCATTATCATCTGCACCATTGTGCACCACAGCACCCGCTTGCGGATCTGTCTGGTTGCCGTCTTCCCCAAAACCCAGGTGATCATAGTGCGCACCAAGAATCACGGTATTGGGTGCACCGTTATCGATGAATGCAATCACATTATGGCCATTGCGTTTTTTCTCTTCGAGTTTCACGGCAATATCCAATTGCAAAGTGCTGGTTTGATCAGTGAAATATTTTTTACTACCCGCTTTGGTTACATACAGCACCGGAATGCTGGTTGCAGCTGATTGATCATTCTTATTGAATTGAATATTGTCCACCTGCTCACCTGAATTCCAAAGAATTAATGCCAAAGCACCACGTGATGCCGCACGCTGCGCCTCTTTCTTAATCGCTTCTTCGATATCAAAATGCGGATTGCTCTTATTCTCTTCCAACCAATCGCGCACATCTTTAAACCATGGATGGTCTTTTTCATTTAATGACACAGCAGCTGAACTCTGTACTGCTCCAGCACCACTATATGCCAATGGGAAGAACTCAGTAGTCAGTTGCATGGGCTGTCCGTTCACCACCAATTTGGTAGGTGCAACTGCTTGTTTGCCCTCATTGATTTCAAAGCTTTGCACATAACCATCGCTGCCCTTAGGCGCAATGCCCATTTGCTGGTATTGCTGTACAAGATATTGCATGGCCATTTCCTCACCCTTGGTGCCTGTGCGGCGACCTTCCAGCTTATCATCAGCCAGATATTGCACATGGGTTTTCAAGCCGGCAACAATGGCCGCACTTTGCTTGGCCGCTTCACGGGCTTTTTTACGTTTACTCTGGGCAATAGTTAGGACGGGGATGAGCAGCAGGATGAGCGCAAATTTCTTCATAACGGTTACTTAGCGGGTACAAATGTAGCAAGCTGCTCCGCATTACGGTAATGGGAAGGTAAAATTGCGGCAGATTCGTTTCCCAATCTCGTAAGCAAGCGCTACAGGGTGCGGTTACATTTGCAGACTTTAATGACAGCTTCCAAACTGGTACATATCGCCCTCGTGGGTAACCCCAATAGTGGTAAGACATCGCTATTCAACGCCCTCACCGGTTTGAACCAGAAAGTGGGCAATTTTCCCGGCGTTACGGTTGATAAGAAAACAGGCGCGCTGGATTTTGAAGATGGAGAACAAGCTGTCTTGATTGATTTACCCGGTACGTATAGTTTGTATCCTCGCCGCGGCGATGAATGGGTGGCCTATAAAGTGATGATGGATGCAGACACCGAGATTCATGCTGATGCGGTGATTCTCGTGGCCGATGCCAGCAACTTGAAACGTAATCTGCTCTTCTGCAGTCAGATTATCGATTTGAAAGTGCCTGTTGTGGTGGCCCTCACCATGAATGATATTGCCCAGCAAAAAGGCATTAAGATTGATTTGATTGGCCTGCAGGCCGAACTAGGTGTGCCGGTGATTCCGGTAAACCCACGCAAGAACAAAGGCTTGGCTGCTTTGAAAAAAGCGGTGCAGCAAATCAGCACAGAACAATACAAAGCACCATCACGTGATTTTATTGATGCCAAAGCATTGGCACCTGCTGCGGTTACGGGCATGCAGAAATTATTTCCCAAGCTGAGTGAATATGCGTCATTGCATTACCTCATCAATCATGAAAACTTTCCGCTGGCAGAGCGTGAACAGAGTCTGATTGAAAAACTGGAAGAAGCGCATCAGTTTAGTCCGTCTAAAGTACAGGCGGAAGAAGTAATGCAGCGTTATTCGCGCATCAGACAGATCATGCAGAAAAATGTGGTAGAGCCTGATCCGCTGGAGAAGAAACTGTTTACAGACAAACTCGACAATATTTTATTACACCGCACCTGGGGTTATTTGATTTTATTGGGTGTGTTGTTCTTATTGTTCCAAAGTATTTTCTGGCTGGCCAGTTATCCCATGGATGGGATTGAGTGGGCTTTCCAACAAGTGAGTACGGCATTGGGCAACAATTTACCTACTGCTTGGTGGAGCGATTTATTGATCAATGGATTGGTGGCAGGTTTGAGTGGGATTCTGGTATTTGTGCCGCAGATCATGATCTTATTCGGACTGATTACTTTGTTAGAAGATACCGGCTATATGGCGCGTATCAGTTTTTTGAGTGATAAGCTCATGCGCAAAGTAGGTTTGAATGGCAAGAGCGTAATGCCAATGATCAGTGGTTTTGCTTGTGCTGTGCCGGCCATCATGAGTGCGCGCAATATTGAGAACAGAAAAGAAAGATTGCTCACCATTCTCATCACGCCATTGATGAGTTGCAGTGCACGTTTGCCCGTTTTCACCATTTTGATTTCCTTGGTGATTGACGACCATTATTATTTTGGTTTCCTGAGTTTACAGGGACTGGTGATGATGGCCCTCTATTTGTTGGGTTTAGTGATGGCACTGATCGTGAGTTATATCGCCAAGTTTTTCATTAAGATTCAGGAGAAGAGTTTCTTCATTCTCGAACTGCCTATTTATCGTGCACCACGCTGGAAGAATGCGGCTATTACTATGGTAGAGAAGGCGCGCATTTTTGTATTTGATGCAGGTAAGGTTATTATGCTGATCAGTTTATTGTTGTGGTTTCTTAGTAGTTACGGACCGGGCGATAAAATGGAAACAGTTGAAAGCAAGTATGCAGCCATGATTGCTGCTGCGCCTGCACAAGCAGATTCTTTGAGTAAAGTACAATCAGCTGAACAACTGAAATATTCTTACGCAGGTATTTTAGGTCAGGCAATTGAGCCGGCAATTCGTCCGCTGGGTTATGACTGGAAAATTGGTATTGCCTTGATCACTTCATTTGCTGCAAGAGAAGTATTTGTGGGCACGATGGCCACCCTCTATAGTGTGGAAGAAGATGATGATACCTCACTGCGTGAAAAATTACAATCTGCTACCTACGCTGATGGTAGCAAAGTATATACACTGGCAACAGGTTTATCGCTAATGGTCTTTTATGTATTGGCCATGCAGTGTATGAGTACGCTAGCTGTAGTAAAAAGAGAAACCCGTTCTTGGAAATGGCCGGTGATTCAATTGGTCTACATGACCGTGCTGGCTTATGTATTGAGCTGGGGCACTTATGTTTTGTTTAGTTAATTACACGGATTTAGCGGATTACACGGATTATTGAGCCATCAAGCGGTGTCCTCACCGCGTCTTTTCAATAAATGAACAAAATTGTTCAACCCCTTCGGGGTTGTGCCGCGTTTAATATTTATTAGTGCTATTCCTATTGGACGCCTTCAGCGTCCCAGTTCGCGCGGCGTCTCTCGAAAGTATCAAGGCACCCCCTCTCCTTTGGAGAGGGATGGGGTGAGGTCAAAATAATTAATGATAATGCTACCAGTCCTAGCTAGGTCTCCCGAAAATAACCCTGCGATAAATGATTATGGTCGGGCGACCAACAAGGGCAGTCGCATTTAATTACTTACCAGCGTAGCAAGTTTTTTTGCATTGATATATTGAGCCGTATATTGAACACGAAGTGTTCCATTGGAAAGTGAGCCATTTAAAGTTTTTAGTACACGCTTGTAGGCAAGTGGATTAACACAAGTAAAAGAAGTGTCTTTGAAAGAGAGATACAAGACTCTTCCATTCAGCATATCAAGCTTGACATCGCTTACACTTTGATCAACAATACCCTTGATTCTGTATAAAGATGTATCGCTAGCATAACTACTGTATTTGTTACCACTTGGTAAAATATCAAATGCATTTCTTGCCGTATCGTAAGGGTTATTCTTCATCAAAACAACCTTACCAGTATCTATACCATAAGTGCGAAAAATAGTATCAACAGGAACGCCACCCCTAATCTGAGTAACAGATAGCTGGCTTTCATAAGTGCCAATGAGTTGATATATCTTAGGGATATAAAACTGAAACCCTGACTTTGTATAAGTTTTCCCATCTTTTGTAATAGTGAGATTGCCGGATGCGCCAGCGCCCACTACAGCAAAAATTACTGAGTCTGACACTACCTGAACCGACTTGGCTGCAGTTCCGCCAAAACTCACTTGCATACCGCTTGAAAAGTTGGTGCCAACAATACGCACAGGATCATCAGTAGTAGCAGTAACAGGAAGAAAGCTTTTTATCTCTATTGCCTGAGGCGCAAGTATTACCTGAGGCTCAGCATCAGGTTTCATACAAGAAAAAGACACTGCTGTAAATAATATGATCGATAGGTATTTCATTAAACAAGTAGCCCTGAAAAATTATAAACTTACTATTTTTAAAGCATCATGAAAACTGAAGACTTTCCATTAGATGCTTACTTAAAAGTACACAATATTTAACCGCATTTTGCTCCATTATGAATATTTTAATAAAAGTATAATCTGAGATTCATTACTTATTTATTGAAACGGTTACCAACAAGGGCATAATTCTATCAACACACTTATTGATTACCTACTTTCATAGACGTTCAATGAGCAATACAGATTTATTTTTTGAGAAGCTCCAAATGTGTATTCACGAAACTTATTAGAAAAATATTGGGTGAAGACTGATCCATCTTCAAAAGATTTCGATAGCCAACCTTTTAGTGATAGAAAGCCCGAATAATTTTTATCATTCCCATCAAACCCACTTTTAATGAATTCTAAGCCAACAAAACAACCATGTTTCGGCATGTCAATAAAAAACTTACTTAACTGAATGGTAGCAATATTGTCCACTACTTTATCGATCAAAAAAATATCAGCAGCATTTAATAAATCTGTACCAATTTCAATATCGCTTTTTGCATCAAATATGCGTACACGTACTTTCCTAGGCTCATAATTATTTTCGGACTGATTTACCCGCACAGATATACTTCCTATAACATAAGGCTTACTTATATCCGGATGAGGAAAGTATTTTAAAAACGTAAGGCCAGAAGGTACATTAACTGAAAACTTTGATCTTCCATTAAGCTTGCCAATCTGCACAGAAGGGTTTTTCAGCCAAGCATATTTGCCAACCGTGACGGGCTCAAGTTGCTGAAACACTGGCGAGAGTAAGAGCGTATCGCAAACACCAGGCCTGATTGTAAAAGTTTTTGTTTCATAACCTACACAACTAATAACTACAGAGGTATTCAACAAATTTTTAATTTCAAAAGAGCCCAAGGAATCACAGTAAACCGAGATTGCACTCGTTGAAACTATAGCATAAGATACCGGCTTTCGTGTTGATGCGTCATATACTTTACCGCAAGCAGTTTCTTGAGCAAAAGAATGTATACAAGTAATATGTATGAAAATATATAGGACGAATAAGTACCTGCACATAATCAAAGTTTATATCTCAGTATGGACTACTTAAAGTTATCCTTTCTGAACCTACCATTGTTCAACCCCTTCGGGGTTGTGCCGCGTTTTGTAATAATTTTTGCTATTCCTATTGGACGCCCTCAACGTCCCGGCCCTTGCAGGATTTTCTGAAAGTGACCTTACGATATATGATTGCTGGTCAGGCGACCAGCAATGGCAGCAAGTTCAACAGATAATTACAGTGCATAGTGTATCTCCAACTTGCCCTTTTTGGCTTTATATGATTGAAACCTTATTTCAAAATTTGGAGAATACCAATCACGCTCAATGCGCATATCAATATCGCCACCCGGGATCAAAACATTGTTGACCATAATGCTATCGTCTATTACACCTTTTACCCTTAATATTAATCCAACCGGTGTATCGGCATTGGTAGATACTTGAATAGTTGTGTCCTTATCCACTTTATTTAAGAACACTACGCCCTTGCTTGTATCTACACAAGATTGCACTTGGAACAAAAAGCAGCAGAAAGCAAGTATGATAATCACGCGCATAAGTATCGTTTTTTAGATCTTGACAAGGTATCCCGAAAGTGACCCTGAGATAAATGTTTGTTGGTCAGGCGACCAACAATGGCAAACAAGGACAAGTTGCTCCCTCTCCTTTTGAGATGTTTACAAACCGAAGCTTTAGCGCAGGTTTGGGATGGCGTGAGGTCTAGATAATTAGTTATAGTACTTCCACAACAAAGCCGACAGCTTCTTCGTCAACATCCAAGCTTCATTAGTAGGCCCCCAGCTTTGATCTTGATTATTCTTGGTGCAAATACAAAAGATATAGCGTGCATCATCTGCATTCACATACAAGACCTCGCTCCTGCTGGCATTCACTGCACCGTTTTTACTAGCTACAAAAACCCCGGCCGGAACTTGCGAGAGTGCTTCCTCATCCCAATAGTTTCTGCCCAATAAACGCAGCATCTGTTCGCTAGCAGCAGCGCTGATCACTTTCTTATTGACAATCATTTCCATCAGCCTGGCCATCTCAGCCGGTGTTGTTTGTCCCCAACCGTACTGATTTCTGTTCGCTTCTCTGCCGGGCGTTCTACTGTTCACGCGTGTAAACTGCAAACCCAAACTATCCATGAGCGCATTGATGTGCGTACCAGTTCCGCCCAAACTCTGCAACCAAAGACTGGCAGTGTTGTCGCTGGTCGTCAGCATCAACATCATCACTTTACTCAGCTCAATCTGTTCGCCGGATTTAAAAGAACCCAAAATATCCTCACCTGCATACAATAGAGAATCTTTATAGGTAAGTTTCTGGTGATACTTCAATTGGCCCTTGCTGATCTGATCCATCACCCCAACCAGAATAGGTATTTTCACCATACTCGCAGTTGGAAAAACTGAATCCGCATTGATGGCCACAACCTTATTCTTCTCAAGGTCGTGCACATACACGCCGGTCTCTCCGCGAAAGCCTTGAATCAGTTCTTGAATTTGTTTGGTTAAACGATGATCGGTTTTTTGTGCAGTTACCTGCATTGAGAAGAAGCAGGCTATGATCAATACAACAATACGCATGGAAAATGATTTCACACAAGATAATACAAGCGACTTATGCGGGAAAACTCAAATACACAGAAGTGCCTTTACCTGGCTCACTCTCTACTTTAATGCTTCCCTTAAATGCTTCTACAAAATCCTTAGTCAAAATCAAACCCAGTCCGGAACCCTTTTCTTTATTGGTACCCGTCATGCTCTGGTATTTCTCGCTATCAAATAATTGATCGCGCACAGTGGCCGACATACCTACACCGGTATCACTAATTGAGATCATCACAGCATCATCTTGCATGTGTGCATACACAGTAATGACACCTTCTTTGGTAAACTTATTGGCATTATTGATGAGGTTGCGCAGAATAAAGCGCAAAGCATTGATATCTGATTTCAGGAAAAGGTCTTCATCCACCAAGTTCACCATGATATTGGCTTTCAGCGAAGCCACTACTTCAAACGACTTGAACATATTGCTCACGAGGGTACGCAGGTGTACTTTCTCTGTTTCAAAACCGCGGCCCTTCATCTGCATAGAGCCCCAATCAATCAGGTTATTCAGCAATTCCAGCGTACCATCAATTTGCTTACCGGCCATCTGCATCAGGTCTTGTGCATGTTCCTGTGTCAGCATTTTCTTATTGCTCAGTTCGATAATAGATTTGACCGCATGAATGGGATTGCGAACATCATGCGCAATGATGGAGAGAATTCTATTCTGTTGCTCCATCTGCTGATGCGCTTTCAACTTTTGTTGCTCCAGCTGATTATTCAGCAATCGCTGATCCATCAATTTGATGACCTGTTGCGATAAAATCTTCAAAGCAAAAATCTGCTCATCATTTAATTGATTGGGCTGGCGATCCATCACGCAGAGCGTACCCATGGTAAATCCATTCTTATTGATCAAGGGCACACCTGCATAAAAACCAATCTGCTCGGTGCCTGTTACCAAGGGATTATTTGCAAAGCGATCATCCCTTACAGCATCCCGCACTTCAAACAAATCTGCACCCGATGCAATGGCATGGGTACAAAAAGAAACCTCACGCGGAATTTCCGGTGCTGCAAAACCTACTCTGGCTTTAAACCATTGTCGGTTAGCATCGGTAAGCGAGATCAAGGCAATAGGCATGTGACAAATACGCGATGCCAGTTGCACAACGCCATCAAACTCGTCTTCATAAACAGAATCTAATACACCGTATCGGTGCAATTCGCGTAAACGATGGAGATCATCCTCTGGTAATCCGGATGTTTTCATGGTTTGTTAGTTAGCCAATCTTTGGCGGTTCAGGATATTGGTACTGCAATTTACGGCTTTTTTCAAGCCATTTTGGCCTTAGTCCCTTGATTAAGGGGCTTTTAAATACCCATTACAGGGTATTTACGGCGGTTTGCCGCTGAATAGTTTTACAACAGTAAAAAAGGACACATGAAAAACAAGCATTCTCTATTGATGGTCACTTTGTTTTTGATCAGCTGCATCATTGCAAATGCACAGGTAACGATATTTAAAGAAGATTTTAGTACTGCCGGCAACAGGTGGAGTGTGTACACTAACGATAAAAATCAATTTGCCATTTATAATGGCAAGGGTATTCTTTGGGACTTTGACCCTTCTTTCAGCGGAGCAAGGATTGAAAAAATTGGTACTGATTTGGACATCAATACAGATTTTAGTGTTTCTGTAAAAGCAACATTCACAGGCGGTGAAAAGGATTGGGGGTACGGACTTGTATTTGGCGCCAATAGCAGTTCACCTACTTCAGGATACAAATTCTTACTTGCTGCTTCTGGATATTACTGTCTGTCAAAATGGGTAAATGGGTCAACTGTGGAGCTGATTAAGTGGGTTAAAACAGATATCGTTAAAAAAGATCCTTTTAATCAGCAAAAGCTGGAAGTGAGAAAGCAAGGAAGTAATTGGCTTTTATTGATCGATGACCAACAAGTGAATACCTATCCCGCACAAAGTTTATATGGGAATTATATTGGCTTGGTAAAAGACAATAAGCAAAGAGTTGAATTTGATGATTTGGAATTAGTGGATTTAGCCCAATCAAATCAACCACCTGTTGTCTACAACAACGATTGTGAAGCGTTCACTGCATTAAAAAAGTTAAACGCTAGTAAGGGCTTTGGCAGCATTCGCGGTATTTCATACACAATTGAAGATGATGGATTTATTGGCTATCACTTTCGTTTTCCTAGTAAACAAAGTTTTCCTGGTGCTAAGAAAACGTACGTATTAGTAAGTACAGACAGTAAAATCAGGGTCCCTGAAAAAACGGATAAGCATGATCTGGAAGCTGTATTTGCCAGTGGACTTACTTATCAGGCAGCACAAGAGCAGTTTCCACAGATTCAAAAAAAGTTGTCTGATTGTCTGAAAGACTACCACTTCAATACCTATCTGAATGAAAATGGCAAGGTTAACAGAGCTTCGATTGGCGAGAAAACAAATGGCGGTTTTAAAACTAATGGAGATGGCCTCTCTATTGCAGAAGATCCATTTACATCTGGCGCTTATATGATTGCATTGAAAATATATGCTCCATCAGAATACGGTAAAGAGAAGCGCTTTATTACCAATGCACCAATTAGATCAACTGATTTTGCAAAGTCCTTGATGCAAACTGTTGGATTTGCTGAAAACAGATTTGATGGTAAAAAGGGTGCGAAAATCGATGGTGCCGGTTTTATGGCAACGCGCTATGGTACTACCATTAAAGTAAGCGGCGCGTTGGATAATTACATTGAAGACATGCTTGGATCTGGGTTTTACGCGGTGATGGAGAAAAACATACCTGAGCAAAGCATCAAAACAAAAATGGCTGCATGGCATCAAAAACTAACACAGGTATTGGGTAACGAATACCACTACAGTCAGAAGAGTGACAACTATACATACGAGCATGCAAAAAAATACAGTGCTCCTTACCTGAGTTTACTGAAAGAAAAATCAAAGGATGGTAATGGCTTCTCCATTATCATTGAAATAAGAAAGGAGATTGAAATAGAAGACGAGGAAGAAGATTTTTAACAATCAACCCAGCAGAAACAAGCCCGGTAATAAACAGAGCACCACTATCACCGGCGAGGGTAATTTAGAATATCGCAACAGGAGAAATGTGAGCAGTACAACACCTAAGTCCATTAGCGCACCCATTTCTCCTGTTGTTACTTTATTCAAGTTTACTGATTGTAATAAATAGAGCGTAGCACCTCCCATAATACCTACAACTGCAGCGTGAATACCTTCCAATGAACGATAAATAACAGCGTACTTTTTTAAATTCTGCCAAACAGGAAAGAAAAACAAAACCAACAATAAGCTGGGTAAAAAAATGGCAAAGGAGCCGATGATGCAACCAGCCAAGTGCATAGTCACCCCTTCTTTACGCATCACCATACCGCCGGTATAAGCACCAATCGAAAAAACAGGACCGGGGATGGCGCGCACCAAACCATAGCCTGTTAAAAAATCCTCATTCGTCATTTTCAATACATCACGGCCGTTACGTTGAATCACTTTTGATTCTGGGCGCAATACATACTGATCATACATCATCGGCATCAACACATCGCCACCACCAAATACCAGACTACCGAAACGATAATTGTTCTCAAAGAGGTTATAGATTTTTCTGTTCTCCCAGTTTTGCTTGGTAGCTGTTTCAGATAGATAACCGGCCAAGCCAAAAATGACGAGAAAGATTAAGAGATTACCCCATTTCACTTGTTTGGGTGGCGTACCTTTTTGCGGAATGCGTTTATCACTGAAATTGGTAGCAATACCTGCAGCAAGTATCAGAGCAGGGAAAGTCCAGGGCGATTTAAATCCCAACACAATAGCAAATACAGCAATCACAAAAATGACACGCGTAATGGTATTGTGTATTGCTAATCCAAACATACGATAGGTAGCAAAAGCAATAAAGCCAATCGCCATCGGCTGCACAAAACGAAAGAGTCCCTGATAAATAGATTGATCGTAATAAAAGTTGAGCAAGAAAGAAAGTCCGCCCATTAATACAGATGCTGGTGTAATCCAGATAAGTAGGGTAAGTATGGCCAAGGGAATACCACCACGCTTGTATCCGATCAATGTTAAGGTTTGCGTAGAAGAAGCGCCGGGCAATAACTGACAGAAGGCATTCAGGTCTAAGAGCTCATCTTCTGTAACATCCCTGCGTTTGTGCACAAAGGTTTTCAGCATCATACCGAAATGACCTTGGGGCCCGCCAAAAGCAGTAAGGCTGTGCAATAAGACAGCCTGCAGAAACGGAATATGTCTCAGCAGCCGGAACATGGGGATAATGCGGAAAATTACTGAAAATGCTTCAAGCAGAGATACGGCTACGATATTGCGCAGCTGCTTGTAGCAGTAATCCAGCAAACATCACTATTGCTGCAAATAGTAACCACAAGTTGGCATAAGGCAGTAATATATAGTTCATATAAGACAAACCTTGCACCATCAAGAGGAATTCGTTGAGTAAAACGCCTATAAAGAATGTGATTGTACCTACATGACTCAACCGCTTTGGCTGTATTAAGCCAGTGGCATAACCAAGGCCTACAATAAAGAGTGTGAGTACTCCTAACAAAACTAAGTGTAAGTAACCAATTACTACCGGCCTGAAACCAAATGCATACTCACTGAGTGTGGGTACTGTAGATACTAATTGCAAGATCAATTTAACGGAAAAGGCTAATGCCGACATACCTAACAAAAACTGCACAATCAGCGGCAGTAGTTTTTTTAACAACGATAAAGCCGGAGCCAAGTCTTTTATTAAGAGCATCCACCCTACACATTGTACTGCAGCCGCCAGTACCACTAACGCATACAACCATTGAGGCATAGGTAACCACAAAGCTGATAAAAAATAAGCCGGTAAAACAGCGATAGCAAAGAGTTGAAAACAACGCCTAGCGTTGGCTAACTCAATTCCATAATAACGCAATAACCAAATACCCAGCCCTAGTACAGTAAACAGAAACCAACCATTGTATTGAAAGTGTAGAAAAAAATAGACTGCTGCTAGATACCAATTTTGATGTACAATATGGTTGATCATCAAGTAGGCTAGAAAGAAAGTACCCAAAGCAGAAAGCAATTGCAAAACCAAGGCCATCTTGAAGAATTGATGCACTACATCAGTGCTTTTCAAATAACGCCACATCTGTATTGTATAGATAACAGCTATCACAATCGAGGCCGTTGAGAAAGTAATAGATACGAGCCCATACCCCTGATACATGAAACCAATAAGCATACCATAAGCTGCTATCAATTGCCACTTGAGTAGTTGAGTAAGCTTTCCCAAGCCTTGTTGACCAAGCACGACTGCTGCAATGAGTAACATCGATACAAAACTTAGCCAGCCCGAAAAGGCAAAGTGAGAATGGGCGTGCAACAGATGTTTTTGTGATAGCCAGGGAATACTAAACGCGATTTTTAATCGCAACAGAATACCTGCTGCAGCTACTACAGCAAGATTGATCAATGCAATACGAAACCAATACTGTACTTCTTTAGAAAAAACCATGTACAAAACAACTACGCTGTACAGCGTTTGGATATGACCTCAGTCATATTACTGAAGTAAACTTTTCCCTTTTGGATTTGAATTATTCCTTTTTCGTGCAATTGACGCATGACACGAATCACAGTTTCAACACGCAAACCAGTCATATCAGCAATTTGCTGGCGGGTTAGTTTGATCTGCGCACAATGCGGACAAATATGATCACACTTGGCTTTCATGTAATTTAGTAAAGACATGATACGCTTCTCTGGTTCATGAATAGCCACTTCCTTCACCAGCATAAATTTAAACCGCAATCTGCTGGTCAATAATCTTGAAAATTCAAAATGTATTTCCGGATGATCTTTCAATAATTGGTGAAATGTAGATTGATGCAATCGAATCACTACAGCATCTTTATTCGCTATAGCTGTTGCTGCATAAGGCTCTCCATCGAACAGTGGCAATTCACCAAAGCTCTCCCCTACTTCAACTAAAGTTTGCAAGTATTCTTTTCCTTCATCATTGATATTTACCCAACGCACTTGACCACTAACTACTTGATGATAGAAGCTACAAGCAGTACCTTCTTTAAAGATAATTTCTCCAGGTACTAATCTTTTATAGGCGGCACCATAGGCCAACAGTAAGTCGATGTCTATCATCATAACAGAACGAATTGAGAGTAAAATAGTCGAAAGCCTAATCTTGCAGCCTGACGCTTGTCACTATGGTACATGATTAAAATCATGTTTTACTTTTTTCGTATCTAAATAGATGATAATCAGCTCTCTACTCCAAATGTTATTATGCTACTCTTACCAGCTGAACTGCATTTATGATTCTACGCATAAAGGCCCGGAAAAGAGCAGAGTAATCTTGTGAAGTAAATTTTACAACATGAAAAAATATCTGATCACAGCATCAATTATCGGATTACTGGCTGCCTGCGGTGGTGGTAATCAACAAACCAAAGACAATAGCGCTGTTGCGGCTCCCGCAGTTACGGAAGCTAGTGCCAATGGCAATCCTTCTTATGATCCTAACCGAGGTGAAGGCAAGTTTAAAAACGTAGAAATACCTGCCACACTTGATGGTGCTATGGCTGCCAAGGGCGAAAAAGTATATGGTGTAAAGTGTAGTAGTTGCCATAAGCTTACCGATGAGAGATTGGTTGGTCCGGGCTGGAAAGAAGTAACAAAGAGAAATACAGCAGACTGGATCATGAATTTTATGACCAATACAGATGAAATGCTGAATAAGGATCCTAAAGCACAAGCCCAGCTGGAAATCTGTTTGGTGAGAATGCCTAATCAGAACCTTAGCGACGAAGATGCGCGCTCACTATATGAGTTCATGCGCAAAAACGACGGCGTGAAATAATCAACCATTCTTCAACTCAAAACAACACAACATGAAAAAATTACATCTGGCCGGACTAGGTTTGCTATCGGCCGCATTTTTCATGCAGACCGGCTGTAAACCTAAAAACGCAAACAATGCGGTTACGGCTGATGCTGCTGCTAAAGCCTATGTGGCTCCAGGTAAATATGACGAGTTTTACAATTTTGTTTCCGGTGGTTTCAGCGGACAAATGAGTGTATACGGCTTACCTAGCGGCCGTTTGCTACGCGTCATTCCTGTATTCTCTGTTGATCCCGAAAAAGGCTGGGGCTATAGTGAAGAAACCAAGCCCATGCTGAATACTTCTCATGGTTTTGTACCCTGGGATGATTTGCACCATACAGAACTTTCTCAAACCAACGGCGAAATAGATGGCCGTTGGGTATTTGGTAATGCCAATAATACACCACGTGTGGCACGTATTGATTTAGGTACTTTCAGAACAAATGAAATCATCGAATTACCAAACAGTGCCGGTAACCACTCATCGCCTTTCATTACTGAAAACACAGAATATGTGGTAGCTGGCACACGCTTTAGTGTTCCTCCAGACAATGTGAATGGCGACATCCCCATCAGTAGTTACAAACAAAATTTTAAAGGCTATATCAGCTTTATCAGTGTAGGTAAGGAAGATGGCAAAATGGATATTGCTTTTCAGCTGCAATTACCCGGTGTAAACTTTGACTTAAGCCATGCCGGTAAAGGCAAATCACATGGTTGGTTCTTCTTTAGCTGCTACAATACTGAACAAGCCAATACATTATTAGAAGTAAACGCTTCGCAGCGTGATAAGGATTTTATTCTGGCTGTAAACTGGAAGAAGGCCGAAGAATACCTGAAAGCGGGCAAGGGCAAAAAAGTAGCAACCAAGTATGCCCATAACGTTTACGATGAAAAAACACATACTGCCAAGTCTGAAATCAAAACAGAAGTATTGGTGCTGGATGCAAAAGAACTGAAAGATATCTGCTACTTTATTCCATGTCCTAAATCACCACATGGTTGTGATGTTGATCCTACAGGCGAATACATTGTAGGTAGTGGTAAGCTGGCAGCCTTGATTCCTGTATTCAGTTTTGACAAATTGCAGAAAGCTATTGCCAACAAACAATTTGAAGGTGATTATGAAGGCATTCCTGTTGTGAAATATGATGCCGCATTGCATGGTGAAGTACAGAAGCCTGGCCTTGGACCATTGCATACAGAGTTTGATGGCAAGGGTAATGCCTATACCACTTTTTTCGTATCAAGTGAAGTAGTGAAGTGGAATATCAAAGACCTGAAAGTAGTAGACCGCGCACCTACTTTCTATTCTGTTGGTCACCTGTGTATTCCTGGTGGCGACAGCAAGAAGCCCAATGCCAAGTATGTCATTGCCTATAATAAAATTACCAAAGATCGTTACTTACCAACCGGACCAGAACTAGCACAAAGTGCACAGCTCTATGATATCAGTGGTGATAAAATGCAATTAATTCTTGATTTCCCAACTATTGGTGAACCACACTATGCACAAGCGGTTGCAGCAGATGTAATTAAGAATCGTTCTGTGAAATTCTTCAAGATTGAAGAAAACGCTCACCCTTATGTAGCAAAAGGTGAGGCCAACAGCAAAGTGGTTCGTGAAGGCAATAAAGTTCATGTGTACATGACTTCAGTACGCTCGCACTTCTCTCCAGACAATATTGAAGGTGTTCGGGTAGGTGATGAAGTATACTTCCATGTAACCAATCTGGAACAAGACTGGGATGTGCCGCATGGATTCGCTGTGAAAGGCGCTTCAAACGCAGAATTATTGATTATGCCTGGCGAAACACAAACATTGAAGTGGGTTCCTGAGAAGTCTGGCATGTATCCTATCTATTGTACTGATTTCTGTAGTGCACTACACCAAGAAATGCAAGGATATGTACGCGTTTCTCCTGCTGGCAGTAATGTGCCACTCACCTTCAGCACAGGAAAAACTCAACCAAAAGAATCAGCCCCAAAAAAATAACAGGCTCATGGAGTAACCGTTGTAGCAACTCATTGTAAGTGATTCAGCACAACGGTTACTCACCTGTTAACCTCAAAAACAACAGATATGAAAAAGTATGGCATCCTGGCTATTGCATGTATGCTTACAATAGCCTGTAACAACACTGAAACTCCTGCTGACACAAGCAGTACTACTACTGCAGTAGCAGGCGGACAAGAAAATGTTCAAGATAACGATTCACAAAAAGATGTAGTGAAAGTTGCCGTAGGCTCTAAAGATCATACCACATTGGTTGCTGCATTAAAGCAAGCCGACTTGGTAACATCACTCTCTAACGCCGGTCCTTTTACAGTATTCGCACCCACTGATGCAGCTTTCGGCAAAGTAGATAAAGCCACGTTAGACGCTTTAATGACTGACGAGAAGAAAGCCGACCTACAAAACATTCTTCAATACCATGTTACTGTATCTGCTATTAAAGCAGAGAGCCTGCAAGACGGCCAAACACTCGGCATGGTCAACGGTGATAATATTACAGTAAGCATCAAAGACGGTAAGGTTTGGCTCAACAATAGCGCTATGATTGTGGCTTCTGTTCCTGCAGCTAATGGTATTGTACATGTGATAGATGGCGTATTACTCCCTCCCGCCAAGCAATAATTGATAAAAACATTTTATGAAAAACAAGGCTTTACAGACAGGCTCAAGAATTCTTTTGACGATTGCGGCAGTAGCCCTACCATTTGTATTAATACTGCCTATCTGGCGTATTGAATTAGATGCGCCGCAATATCCTGAAGGATTGGCTTTGCAGATTCATGCCAGCGATATCAAAGGTGATGTAGACATCATCAATGGTTTAAATCACTACATCGGTATGCGCACACTGCACAAGGAAGACTTCATTGAGTTTACTGTATTGCCTTACTGTATTATTTTTTTTGCAGCCTTATTTCTGTTAACTGCAATACTCAACAAGAGGAAGGTGCTACATACAAGCACCCTCCTCTTTATTGCTTTTGGTGTTCTCGCCATGATCGATTTTTGGAGATGGGAATACGATTACGGCCATAACCTAGACCCCAATGCCGCCATCAAAGTGCCGGGTATGGCATATCAGCCTCCGCTAATTGGCTTTAAACAGTTATTGAACTTTGGTGCATATTCCATTCCTGATCTTGGTGGATGGATTTTTATCGGTGCAGGCATACTCTTACTGGTTGCACAATGGTTTGAGTGGAAAGCCGTTAAGAAAATGACAGCACCTATTTCTGTATTGATACTACCTTTTTTATTTAGTCTTAGCTCCTGCACACAAAAACCTGATCCCATTCAGGCAGGTAAAGACCAATGCCACTTTTGTAAAATGCAACTTAGCGATCCCAAGTTTGCTGCAGTGATTCTTACCAGTAAAGGGCGCACATTGAAGTTTGACGACAAACAGTGTCTCGATGACTTTAGAAAGTCTGGCTTTCTCGATCAAAATGAAATCAAACAAGTGTATTACAGCAATTTCAATAAGCCTGATCAATACATACCTGAAAATACTGCTCAATTATTAATGAATGCGGCGCTTAGAAGTCCAATGGGTGGTAATACCGCCGCATTTGCAACCGAAGTAGAAAAATCAGCCGCTGCAGCTAGTCTGCCAAAAGAATAAGCATGCGTTATCTCTTGATGATATTGATCATTTTTTCTGCAACGCAACTACAAGCCAAAAGCCTGCACGTTGGCAAGCAAGAAGCTTACAAAACTATTCACCAAGCGCTACAAGTAGTAGCTGATAGCGATAGCATCCTAATTCATGCCGGACTTTACCAAGAGGGTAATCTTATCATTGATAAGTCAATATCATTGATCGGCATTGACAACCCTATACTCGATGGTCAATATAAATACGAAGTAATCTCTATCAAAGCCAATTATGTTACAGTAGAAGGTATCACCATTCAACACTCAGGTGTATCCAGCATTATTGACTATGCGGGCATTAAGCTATACGAGTGCAACAATGTGCGTATAGAGAAGAACATTATAGAAGATGCTTTCTTTGGCATCTATGTGCAGTATGGCACCAAATGTATTATTCGCAACAATCATTTGCGTGCGCATAAAAAAACTGAACAAGAAAGTGGCAATGGCATACACTGCTGGAAAAGCGATAGTTTACAAATAACCGGAAATCAGATTCAAGGTCACAGAGATGGCATATACTTTGAGTTTGTTACCAACTCTATCATCTGGCGCAATATCTCTTCCAAGAATCTCCGATATGGACTGCACTTCATGTTCTCTAATCATGATACCTATGTAACCAATGTATTTGAAAATAATGGCGCCGGTGTGGCTGTTATGTTCTCCAATCACGTACACATGTACAACAACTATTTCCGGGAGAATTGGGGCGATGCTTCTTATGGTATTCTATTAAAGGAAATCTCTGATAGCGAAATAGAAGGCAACAGATTTGAACAAAATACAAGCGGCATTTATATAGAGGGTGCCAGTAGAATCCAGATGAACAGAAACTTGTTCAAGGGAAATGGCTGGGCACTGAAGATTCAAGCCAGCTGCATGGAGATCCAGCTACACAACAATGACTTTATCGGCAACACCTTTGATGTTGGCACCAATGGCTCACTTGTACTCAACAATTTCAATAATAATTATTGGGATAAATACGAAGGCTACGACTTGAACAAGGATCGTCAAGGCGATGTGCCTTATCGCCCAGTAAGTATGTATGCAGGCATAATAGAAAAAATTCCTGTTGCGATGATCTTATTCAGAAGCTTAATCACTACGCTGATGGACAAATCAGAAAAGCTGATTCCCAGCATCACTCCTGAGCAGTTAAAAGACGATCACCCGCACATTAAACCTGTTGTATCATGATTATCGCCACCAATGTACATAAGCAGTTTGGCAAACTACAGGTGTTGAAGAACATCAGCGTTACCTGCAATAAAGGAGAATGCATTGCCTTGATTGGACCAAACGGAAGCGGTAAAACCACGCTGATTAAAAGCATCCTTGGTATGGTGATACCAGATAGCGGCTTTATTACTTTCAATGGCAAAAACATTCTGCACGACTGGAACTATCGTTCATACATCGGCTATATGCCCCAGATTGGTCGTTATCCAGATAATATGAGTATCGGGCAAGTGATCAATATGATGAAAGATATCCGCAATCATGAAGGGAGTCTCGATGAAGAGTTGATTCAAGCTTTCGACTTAGAAAAATTGTACGATAAAAAAATGCGTACCCTATCCGGCGGAACACGTCAGAAAGTAAGTGCTTGTCTGGCTTTCTTATTCAACCCAGATGTGCTGATATTAGATGAACCTACTGCAGGACTAGACCCCGTAGCCACAGAAGTGCTGAAAGAAAAAATTATTGCAGAGAAAGAGAAAGGCAAGGTCATTCTAATTACCTCGCATATTCTGAGCGAACTGGATGAGATGATTACACAAGTCATCTTTATGCAAGAAGGGCAATTGGTCTTCCACAAGAACATGATTGACCTGCAACAAGAAACAGGTGAACAGAGATTATCAAAAGCCATTGCACAGATCATGCTAAAACGCTAACCATGTACAAGATTTTCAAATATGTCATTCGGGATATTCTGCGTAACAGAATCATGCTGGCCTATACCGCTCTGCTATTATTAGCATCCGGCAGTATTTTCAGCTTAGAAGACACAAGCGCTAAAGCTATCTTAAGCGTGTTGAATATTGTCTTACTCATCGTACCACTTGTTAGCATTGTATTTGCCACCATCTATGTATATAATAGCAATGAGTTTATTGAACTTTTGTTAAGTCAGCCCATCCAGAGAAAGAAAATATGGCTAAGCATATTTTACGGGCTATCACTATCACTTGGCCTTGCTTTCTTAGTTGGCATCGGTATTCCTGTATTATTATTTGAAAGAAGCCTAACCGGATTACTACTCGTTGCCTGCGGTGCTTTATTGTCTGTAATTTTTGCAGCAATTGCAATGCTGGCCGTTGTATTCACTAGAGATAAGGCAAAGGGCATTGGCACTGCCGTGCTGATGTGGTTATACTTCACTATCCTATTTGATGGATTGGTCTTATTTGGTCTTTTCCAATTATCAGATTATCCAATAGAAAAAGCCATGATTGTTGTGAGCAGCTTAAACCCTATCGACTTGTCGCGCATTCTCATTCTGTTGAAACTAGATATCTCTGCACTCATGGGTTATACAGGTGCCATCTTTCAAGACTTTTTTGGAACCGCAACAGGCATGACGCTTTCCTTTGTTGCTTTGATGTTATGGATACTCATTCCCGTTGGCATATCCCTCCATAAATTCAGTAAAAAAGATTTGTAACTACCACAATGCTACCCTATGACCAAACATGATATCAGCAAAAGCAGAGACATTGAATTATTGGTTACAAGCTTTTATACCCGCGTAGCCAAAGCACCGGCTATCAATCACTTTTTTACCGAAACATCTTGGGATGCACATATGCAAACCATGGTACGATTTTGGGAGAATGCCTTGTTCTTTACAGGCAACTATCAGGGTAATCCTATGGAAATACATCGCCACATCCATCATATCAAAAAGTTAGATAGCACACATTTTGATACATGGCTTCAGCTATTCGAAGCAACTGTAGATGATTTATTTGAAGGTGAGGTAGCCAATCTCGCTAAACAGAAAGCAAGAAATATTGCGACTGTGATGCAGATCAAGATTTTAGAAATGCAGCAACAGTCGCACTACTGATTTATTTCTTCAATCCAATCTCTCTTAAACGCTCATCCAAATATTCACCTGCGGTTGCATCTGGATAGGCTTTAGGATGTTCCGCATCAATACAGCTTTCTAAGCAAGCTAAACTCATCGCACTCTTGGGATGCAGGAAGAAAGGCATGGAGAAGCGACTGGTATGCCACAATTCTCTTTTTGGATTCACCACACGGTGAGTGGTGCTGCGTAATTTATTATTGGTTAAGCGTTGTAGCATATCGCCCACATTCACCACAATCTGCTCAGGGAGCGAAGTAACGGGCACCCACTCGCCCTGTTTGGTTAGAATTTCCAAACCATCTGCAGATGCACCTACTAATAAAGTAATCAGGTTGATGTCTTCATGCTGCTCTGCACGAATTGCACTCTTAGGCTCTGTGGTGATAGGCGGATAATGGATACAACGCAGAATGGAATTACCATATTCAATATGCTCATCAAAATAGTGCTCATCCAATTCCAGGTACAAAGCAATAGCCTGTAATAAAGAGCGACCACTTTGTTCAAAATGACGATATGCACTTTCGAGTGTTGGGTTGAATGCAGCTATTTCGTTTACCTGTACATTATCAGGATACTCCCATTTCAACGGATGGTTGGCATCCACCATCTGACCAAACTGGAAAAACTCTTTCAGATCCGGCGCATCACTGCCCTTGGCATGTTCGCGACCAAAACTGGTATAACCTCGTTGGCCTGCCAAACCGGCTATTTCATATTGCAATTTCTTCTCCAGTGGTAATGAAAAGAACTGCTGCACATATTCATATTGCTGACGTATCAACTCATCAGGAATACCATGGTTTTTTACGGCGACAAATCCTACTTCTTCATAAGCTTTACCCAAAGCCTGTACAAATGCCTGCTTAGCAGCAGCATCACCACTGGTAAACTGCGCGAGATCAACAACGGGAATAGACATAATCAATCGTTTTAAATATTCAATTAGCAACCATCAAAACGCCGAAATCCTGTTGCTATTGTGCCTATTTCGCACCAAACCTGCTTAGGCTTTGAGTCTTAACAGGTTTTAAAGAAAAAAACTGGCAGAATCTTGTAGGTTTGAAACATGTATCGCATTGTTCTGCTTTTCTTAGTACTGAGTAGTTGTAGCCCTGCATGGCAAAAAATGACTGGCAGATACCAATTTCAGTCAAGCAACGGCCAACCCAACTATCTACAACTAGATTATTGGGCTGCACATCCTTGGAAGAAAGATCCAGCAGACAGTGTACCCAAGCCCTTAAGTCGCGATTATCGTGGGGATAGCACAGCGGATGTTTTCTTTTTACATCCTACTACTTATACCGAGCCATTGAAATTGCATGGTATGAATGCTGCTATTGCAGATGCCTACACCAATGCTAAAACAGATTATACCACCATCCTTTTACAAGCCAGCATTTTCAACGCAGCAGGAAGAGTGTTTGCGCCTAGGTACCGACAAGCACATATCAGTGCCTACTTTCCTATTTCAAGTGATGACAGCACTGCAGCACTGAATGCATTCGATACTGCGTATGCAGATGTTCGCGCAGCCTTTCTTACTTATTTACAACAGTATAATCAAGGCAGACCCATCATCATCGCATCGCATAGTCAGGGTACAACCCATGCCAAAAGATTATTGAAAGAGTTTTTTGACGGAAAGATGCTACAAAACAAATTAGTCGCTGCTTATATTATCGGTATTCCCGTTGAAACCAATTATTTCAGCAAGATTCCTGTTTGCACCAATCCAAATCAAACCGGTTGCATCATCAGCTGGAGAACATACAAGGAAGGTTACGTGCCCGAACATGTTACCAAAGAATCATTCAAAGCGGTTGTCACCAATCCGCTCACATGGGACACAACAGCTGCAAATACGCCACGCAGTTTGAACAAAGGTGCTGTATTAACCAATTTCAATAAAGTGGTTCCGAAGATTGCCAACGCACATGTAAGGGAACAGATTCTTTGGATTGACAAGCCCAAATTCTTCGGCAGCATTTTCTATACCAGCAAGAATTATCACCCTGGCGATTTAAACCTCTATTACCTCAATATTCGCGAAAACGTAGAACAACGTTTACGCACTTTCTGGAAATAAAAGACCCGGCCTAAGCCAGGTACTTTTGTTCAATGCCCCCGCATTTGCTACAAAGAAACAAATAGATTGGGGGGCGGTATATTTCTTTTCTGTTAAGTCTTTCTAATACTACAGGCTTTTACCTTTGTCGAAACTCAGCCATATGAGACCCTTATTACTTTTTGCTTTTAGCTTTTGCCTTCTCAACATACTGAATGCACAAGACACTACTCAACAAATGGTAGCGGGCAGAAAGAACCAGGATACA
This sequence comes from Chitinophagaceae bacterium, assembly GCA_019745155.1. GTDB lineage: Bacteria > Bacteroidota > Bacteroidia > Chitinophagales > Chitinophagaceae > JAFLBI01. The sequence continues at coordinate 268,237 of JAIETM010000003.1, forward strand.
CAAATACAGAAGCCTTATCTCATTCTCATCTCCTCAGACGGCTTTCGATACGATTATGCGGCTAAATACAATGCCAAAGACTTACAAGCATTGGCCAAATCTGGTGTAGCAGCAAAGAGTATGTTGCCTTCTTACCCTAGTGTGACTTTCCCGAATCACTATACTCTTGCTACCGGCTTATATCCTTCGCATCATGGATTGGTGTATAACCAGTTTTACGACAGAAACCGCAAAGCCACATACAATATGAGTGATCGCAAAGCAGTGGAAGATGGCAGTTGGTATGGCGGTACACCTATTTGGGTATTGGCCGAGCAACAAGGCATGCTGAGCGCATCTTATCATTTTGTAGGCACAGAAGCACCAGTTCAGGGCGTATTGCCCACTTACTGGTATAAGTTCAATGATAAAATTCCCGTTGAGCAACGTATCAAACGTGTGGTTGATTGGTTGCAATTACCAGAAGCCGAAAGACCCCATTTCATCAGCTTTTACATGAGTAATACAGACCATGCAGGACATATGTATGGGCCCGATGCAAAAGAAACGGAAGAAGCCACTCAATTTGTGAATGATGCTGTTGCCAAACTCTATGCTGAAGTGAGTAAGTTGAATCTGCCGGTGAACTTTATATTTCTAGCAGACCATGGTATGGCTGCGGTAGATACTGTCAACAGAATTGATTTATACAAGCAAATTGACACTGCACAATTCATCATTAGAGGTGGTGGTACAAGTTTGCATTTGTATGCAAAAGATCCATCTTTCATTCAGCCGATGTATGCACAACTCAAGGCCAATGCAAAAGATTATTATGTGTATTTGAAAAATGAAGCACCTGCCAGTTGGCATTATAGCGCTGCAGACGATGTATTCAATCGCATCGGCGATATATTCATTGCGCCAAAATATCCACTCACATTAAATAGTGCAGGCAGAAGAATTTCTCCGGGCGCACATGGTTATGATCCGGCTATGCCGCAGATGCATGCAAGTTTCTATGCATGGGGACCTGCTTTCAAAAAAGGTTTGGTGATTGATAGTTTCGAAAACGTACACGTCTATCCTTTGATGGCAAGGATTCTCGGACTCAATTATCAGCACAAAATAGATGGCAAACCAGAAGCGCTGGAGCAAATACTGAAGTAATTAGCAGATACGTGGTAATTGTTCGCCGGTGAGATAGCCTACCACACGGTGACCACCAATGCGGCTTTTGAGCATCACTTTACCGGGATGCGTGTTCACCACTTTCCCAATAATGCGTGCTGATTGACCATTGGCATCTTGCTGCAATTGTTTCAGTACACTTTCTGCAACAGTAGCATCCACCACCGCTACAAATAAACCTTCATTGGCAACATAGAGTGGATCTAAGCCCAACATTTCACAAGCACCTTCCACTTGTTCATCAATCGGCAGTTGTTCTTGTTCAATCAGGTAACCCAGGTTGGTTTGTTCTGCCAATTCATTTAATACTGATGCCAAACCACCGCGTGTTGGATCGCGCAGAAATTTGATGGCATCACCAAACTGTTCAATTAACTGCAGAATAGTATGATTCAGATTCGTGGTATCACTTACAATATCTGTTTCAAAACTCAGTCCCTGCCTTTTGCTCATGATGGCAATACCGTGTTGTGCTAATTGTCCGCTAACGATTAATACATCACCTTCTTGTACACGATTGTGGTGAATCGCTGCCTTAGGATGCACTACACCAATACCAGATGTGTTGATGAAGATCTGATCACCCTTACCTTTTTCTACCACTTTCGTATCGCCGGTAACAATCTGTACGCCTGCTTTAGCTGCTGCATTTTTGATACTAACCAACACTTCCCAGAGCGCTTCCATGCGCATGCCTTCTTCAATAATAAAAGCCAGCGACAAGTATTTGGGTACAGCGCCACACATCGCGAGATCATTCACGGTTCCATTCACCGCCAATTCGCCAATATTACCGCCGGGGAAAAAGATGGGAGAGATCACATAACTATCGGTACTAAAAGCCAGTTTACCATTCAACTCAAAACTAGCACCGTCGTGTTGCTGATCTAGCAAGTCGTTCTTCAATACATCAAATACACCCGACTGTAATAGTCGGTGTGTGAGTAGTCCACCGCCGCCATGCCCCATGGTAATCACATCGAAATCAAATTTGGGCATAGGACAAGAGAGGTTCATTGCCATACTAAACAGTTTCAATCATTTCGCTTACCTGTCCGCTATACTGATAATATGCTGCACAAGCACCTTCGCTACTCACCATTGGCGCACCCAGCGGATGTTCGGGTTTACAACGAGTTCCAAAGTTGGGACATTGAAAAGGCTTTTTCAGTCCCTTCATAATATCTCCGCTGATACAATCCTTATTTTCTTCTGTAGCCACTAAATCGATATCGAACTTTAATCGTGCGTTGTATTCCTGATAGCGAGCGTTAACTTCATAACCGCTTTGCGGGATATTACCAATGCCTCTCCATACGCGATCACTCACTGCAAATACTTGCTGAATCGTATCCTGCGCCATGCGATTACCCTCGCGCTGTACACTACGTGCATATTGGTTTTCAACCTTCCATTCGCCTTTCTCTAACTGCTGCACTGCCATCAAAATACCCTGCAACAAATCCACCGGCTCAAAGCCTGTTACCACAATCGGTGTTTGGTATTTCTCTGCGATAGGATCATATTCTTCTGTACCCATGATGGTACAAACATGTCCTGCAGCCAAGAAAGCATCAATCTTATTATCGGGATCACCTAAGATGGCTTCCATGGCAGGTGGTACCAATACATGCGATGCAAGAATGCTGTAATTATATAAGCCCAATTCAGCCGCGTGTACCACACTCAATGCATTGGCAGGTGCAGTAGTTTCAAAACCTACAGCAAAAAATACCACTTGCTTATCAGGATGCTGTTGTGCTAATTCCACTGCTTCCAATGGTGAGTACAAAATACGTACATCAGCGCCTTGTGCTTTAGCTTCCAATAAGCTAATCTTACTTCCTGGCACACGTAGCATATCACCAAAAGAACATAAGATCACATTCGGCTGCTGCGCCAACCATATGGCTTCATCAATCACACTAACGCTGGTTACACAAACCGGGCAACCGGGACCATGCACCATGGTAATTTGCTTGGGCAACATATCCAGCAAGCCATTCTTTACGAGGCTATGGGTTTGTCCGCCGCAAATTTCCATCAAGGTCCAGGGACGCGTAGTGATGCGATGCAGCTCAGCTGTATAAGCATGCACCATTTCGGGATCTCTATATTCAGATAAGAATTTCATGTCAATGATTGGATGAATGAATGATAATATGATAGAATGATTAATAGTTATTTGTTTGTTGATGCAGTTTTCCGAGCTTTTGACAATATCCGAACCAATGAATCCGCTTCATCTTTTATTGCCTTTAAACATACTGACTGATGTGTACCCGACTCCTCTAAGAGTTCTAGCCAAAACAAGGTTTCATCCATCTCCTCAATGACAATACTCAATTTGGCATAAAACTCAGCTTTTGATCTGGCCCTGCAAGTAGCTCGATAATTTGCCGCAGCAGAGCTGGCACTTCGTAACAACTGCCTGCCCATAATACGTCCCTCATCCGTCTTATGCAATTGCCCATAAAGTTGAATAACCTGTATCGACAATTGCTTTGTTCTGTCTTTTAATACCTCTATGAAAGAACTTTTGGCTTGCATCACTTTTTCCATCAATCTACTTTGAACAGAAAAAGTATACAAATGATGATCAAAACCAGCTGCTATAAAACCACCCACCATCCTATCATCCTATCACTCTATCATGCTATCATTCTATCATTCTATCATTCTATCACTCTATCATTCACTCATTGTTCCAACTCTTCAACTTCCCCCATTTGCTTTAGATAATCAAACGTCTTCTTCGCCTCTGCCTCATCCACCACACTGATGGCTGCACCAACATGCACCAATACATAGTCGCCAGGCTTGGCTTCAGGAACCATATACAAATTCACTTCCTTGATGATACCACCAAAAGACACTTTTCCTTTACGGAACAGCTCATCAAGCTGTGCAGTGATCTCAATCAATTTCCCAGGTATGGCCAGACACATAGTTGGATTGTTTTAAGGGTTTCGAAAAAGCATTCATCTGCATCGCATTGGCACGCTGTTGTTTGCCAATCGCCTGCCACCAAGCCAATTGACCAAAGCCAATACACTCATCGTTCGGACTTAATTGCTGATGAAAATGCAATCTTCGTTTATGTTGTAATTGCTGTATGATCAAGTCTGTCAATAATGCATTTTGAAAAACACCACCACTAAAAGCCAGATCATCAATACTCAACTGATGTGCAGCTTCCGCAATAGCTTTTGCCAATGAATTAAAAAACTTCCAGGCAATAGCTGCAGGCATTTCTTTTTGTAACCAATCTTCAATCAGCTCTTCCAATAGCTGTTGCCAATACCATTTACCATCTATCAAAGGCATGCTGTAGTAATCATAGCCTTGCTGATCATATTGTTTCGCTAATGCTTCCAGCTTCATAGCCGCTTCGCCTTCATAAGTATTCTTCGTGCATACGCCTAACATACAGGAAACCGCATCAACCAATCTACCCATACTGCTGGTTTGCAATAATCCTGGCTGCTGTAATTGCTGTTGATAATAATGCCACTCCGTTTCCGTAAACAAGGATTTCAACCAATGCTGTTTTACAGGCAAGGCAGCTAATAAACTCAAAGCACTCAAGCGAGGTTCTTTGCTCATCTTATCACCCATCAACTGAGGAAAATAATCCAACTGTGCAACTCGCTCCATATGACCACGTTCATACACAAATAACTCTCCACCCCAAATCTGTTGATCATCACCATAACCTGTGCCATCCCAAATAAAACCAAGTACTGGGTTCGGTTTATGTAATAAATGATTTTCTGCTAATACCGCAGCAAAGTGTGCTTCATGATGTTGTACCAACACGATAGGCACTTGCGCCTGTTTTGCAATAGTGTTGCCTACTTGTCTAACAGCATAACCTGGATGCGCATCTGCCAATACCAATGCAGGTTTAAATTGCAACAGGTTTGCCACCTGCTGATAGGTATGCGCAAAACCATCCTGCGCTTCCAGGCTCGATTGATCGCCCAGAAACTGACTTACAAACAATCGATTATTCTTCGTGATGGCAAAAGCGCTTTTCAATTCTGCACCAGTTGCCAAAATTGCTTGGTGTGCATCAAAAGGAACAGGATGATAGTTAGGCGCTAATCCACGACTTCTTCTCAACACAATTTTCTGTCCGTGATCTGTGAACTGCAGCACACTATCATCCTGTGGTGCCGTAATCATACGGTCATAGCTGATGATCACATCCGCAAAACTCCCCAGCCAGTTTCGGGCTTGTACATCATCATACACAATCGGAGAACCGCTTAGGTTAGCACTAGTGGCTACTAAGGGTTTACCAAAACCATCTGCTACCAATTGTAACAGTGGTGATGCTGGCAGCATTGCACCAATGGATGGCAGTCCGGGCGCAATGGCTGCTATTGCAAGGTTGTTTTCAGGGTTCTGTTTTAATCTACACAAGACAATAGGCGCCGCTCTGTCAAGTAGAGCGCTTACTTCATATGATTTCAATTGCACATCGGCCTGCAGCATATCCATATCTGCATATAACAATGCAAAAGGTTTAGCAGGCCTTTGCTTACGCGTGCGCAGCAGCTGTACAACAGCTTCATTCGTTGCATCGCAGAGTAACAAATAACCACCTACGCCTTTCAATGCAACAATCTTTCCCATTTTTAACGCATCAACAGTTGCTGCAAGAATAGATGCCTGATCAATACTGGCTTCATCACCATTAGCATTAAAATAATGAAGCTGAATGGCACAGGCCGGACAAGAATTTGTCTGACTGTGGTAGCGCCTATTGTGCAGACTATGATATTCTTCATCACAAGCCATACAAGTATCCAATGCTGCCATGGTAGTAGCAGCACGATCATAAGGAACAGACTGAATAATGGAATAACGCGGACCGCAATTCACACAGGTTGTAAATGCATATTGATACCTTCTATCACCGGCAGTGCGTAACTCACGCTTACAAGCTGCACATGGCGCGATATCTGGCGTAATCAGTAAATCTGTTGGTGTATCATGATGGCTCTCCACTATGTAAAAACCATCATGCACTTGCAGATTGGTTGCTTGCATTGCGGCATCTGTAATCAAAGCCAATACAGGCGGATGTAACACCAATTCATGAAAGAAAGCATGCACCGTATCCTCATCACCAATACAATCGATATGTACGCCATCTGAACCGTTACAGACAGTACCACTTAGGCCCATCTGCACAGCCAAACGGTGTACATGCGGACGAAAACCTACGCCCTGCACTTGACCGGTAATATGGATATGATAGGCCTGCATACATTATGCGGGTTGTAATACTTTGCTCTTTAACCATTCATACCACAGTTGCATACCTTCCCCACTTGTGCAACTCAACTCAATAATTTCCAAGGAAGGATTTACTTGTCGCGCATATTGCTTTGCCTTTTCTACATCAAAACGCACATAAGGCAGTAAATCTATTTTGTTGATGATACAAAGCGTGGATGAGTGAAACATATCCGGATACTTCAATGGCTTATCCTCTCCTTCTGTAACACTGATCACCACAACACGTTCCTGTTCGCCTAAATCAAACATAGCCGGACAAACCAAGTTGCCTACATTTTCAATGAACAAGACAGAATCTGCTTCCAGCTTCATGCCTTGCACTGCATGCAGCACCATGTGCGCATCTAAATGACAACCCTTGCCTGTATTGATCTGTGTTACTTTGGTACCAGTTGCATGAATACGATCTGCATCATTGGTTGTTTGCTGATCGCCCTCAATCACAGCGAAGCTGAGCTCACCTTTCATATCGGTAAGCGTTCGCTCTAACAAGCTGGTTTTACCAGAACCTGGCGAACTCACCAGATTTAAAGCCAGAATATTTCTGCCTTCAAAAAAACCTCGGTTACGCTGGGCCAATAGATTGTTCTCGTGAAGAATATCCTTCTCCACCTCCACAATTTTTTTACCAGACGCATGATGATGATCATGCCCATGATGATGATGCGATTCAGGACCGCATCCACAGGTTGCACACATAACAGAACATTTAAAAGTCACGATGCCGTATCCGGCACCAATAAAGTTTTCACACTTAACTCTCTTCCACTTAGTATATCTACCAGCTGGCTATTACAGGCCGGGCAGGCGTCATACAATTGTTGCATGGGAAACTCAGTTGCACAATCCAGACATCTTCCTTTGCCTGGAACACGATTCACGTGGCGTATTGCCTGATGCAACACAGAATCCTTTACACCTTGTTGCCAGGCAAAATCAAAAGAGTCCATTTCCACACCACTGAGCACACCAATATCCAGTTCTATCTCATCTACTATAGATGCACCGTTACGATTCGCTTCTTTTGAAGCGATCTGCACAATGCTCATCACAATAGAGAGTTCATGCATGGTTATACCGTTCTTTTCTTTCTGCGCTCACGCAGGATCAACACTATTGCAGCAGTCATCACACCTAATGTGATAATAGCATGTTGTGGTTCAGTGAAATAATGAATGATGGTGTATCCACCATGTTCACCGTGTTCACCATGTCCAGGGTGCGCCATTGCAAACAAAGGCAGGGCGGCTGTTGTAAGGGCAAGCAATCGCTTCATATGATAGCTGTTTTAACTATGATTGGAAATTCAAAGTAGAAAGATTCTCCAGCGGGAAACATGATAAAAATCACTTTGAAAAATGATAATGCTCATGTAGCAGGGTATGAGAGATGTCTACTTTAGATTACCCTTTTACCCTTAAATCAACCAACATGTCTAACGAGATTGCCACTCGCAAGCCACCTACTTACTATGAAGAGGTGCAAAACAAAGGTTATAGCCGCCGCGATTTTCTGCAGTTTGCCAGTATGATGGCTGCGTTCATCGGTCTGGAAAGCAATGCTATTGGTCAGGTAGCTAAAGCCATGGAAACCAAGCCCCGCGTGCCTGTTATCTGGTTGCATTTTCAGGAATGCACCTGTTGCAGTGAGAGCTTTATCCGCTCTTCTCACCCCATCGTTGCAGATATATTATTAGATAAAATCTCTCTCGATTATACAGAGACACTAATGGCTGCATCTGGTTTTCAAGCAGAAGAAGCCATGCACAATACCATGAAGAAATACAAAGGAGAATACATTCTTTGTGTGGAAGGCAGTGTACCTACTAAAGCAGATGGTGTCTATTGCATGATTGGTGGTAAAACATCTTTACAGATTCTGGAAGAAGCTGCTGAGAATGCCAAAGCAGTAATTGCTTGGGGTAGTTGCGCCAGCAATGGTTGCGTACAAGCTGCCAAGCCAAACCCTACTTCAGCTACACCGATACATAAATTAGTGAAGGGCAAACCCGTGATCAAAGTGCCTGGTTGTCCGCCAATTGGCGAAGTAATGGCTGGTGTGATTGTGCACCTCATCACCTTCGATCGTATTCCTGAGCTGGATTCACTTGGCCGACCAAAAGCCTTCTATAGCAAGCGTGTACACGATACTTGTTATCGCCGTCCGTTCTATGATGCAGGTCTGTATGTAGAAAGCTTTGATGATGAGAATGCGAAAAAGGGTTACTGCTTGTACAAAGTGGGTTGTAAAGGACCATCTACCTATAACGCCTGCGGCGTGATGAAGTGGAACAACGGCACCAGCTTCCCTATTCAGTCGGGCCACGGCTGTATTGGCTGCAGTGAAGAAAACTATTGGGATAATGGTCGCCTCTACGACCGCGCATCTTCTTTTGCAGGTTTTGGTATTGAAGCCAATGCAGACACATTTGGTAAAGTAGCACTGGGTGTTACTGCTGCTGCAATGGCAGGCCATGCAGTGATGACCAATGTGCGCAAGAAGAAATTGATTCGCACCCTTGAAGACGAGGGTAAGCAAAGTGAACAAGAACTCAAATCCTGATTAACCCTTCATTCACAGCCATATGAGTAAAAGAATTGTAGTAGATCCCATTACGAGGATTGAAGGCCATTTGCGCGTAGAAGCAGATATCGAAAATGGTAAGATCAAAGATGCCTATAGCAGCGGTACCATGGTACGCCTGCTGGAAGAAATATTGCGTGGCCGCGATCCCAGAGACGCCTGGGCTTTTGTAGGCCGTGTGTGCGGCGTGTGTACGTCTATCCACTCGCTCGTTTCAGTGAGAACAGTAGAAGATGCTTTGGGCATTAAAGTACCACCTAATGCAGAGCTAGTACGTAATATTATGTATTGTGCATTGTACATGCACGATCACGTAGTGCACTTCTATCACCTGCACGCCATGGACTGGGTAGATGTGGTGAATGCACTAAAAGCAGATCCGAAAAAAACATCTGAGCTGGCACAAAGTATTTCCAAATGGCCTAAAAGCTCTGTTGGTTATTTCTCTGATGTACAAAACCGCGTTAAGAAATTTGTTGAGAGCGGACAGCTCGGCATTTTCGCAAATGGTTATTGGGGGCACCCAGCGTATAAACTTATTGCAGAAGTAAACTTGCTTGCTTTAGCACACTATCTGGAAGCCTTAGAGTGGCAGAAGGAAATTGTGAAAGTGCATGCCATCTTCGGTGGTAAGAACCCCCACCCTAATTACTTGGTAGGTGGTATGGCTTGCGCGATTGGTATCGATGATGTAAGTGGTATCAATGCAGAAAGACTGGCTTATGTGCAACACCTGATGGAAGAAGGTCAGCGCTTTATTGAGCAAGTCTATATTCCAGATTTGATGGCCATTGCTTCATTCTATAAAGATTGGGGTGCCATTGGTGGTGGCTTAGGTAATTATTTGGCCTATGGCGATTTGCCTTGGAATGGATTTGGCGATACGGCTTCATATAAGTTTCCTTCAGGTGCCATTCTGAATAAAGACATCAGCAAAGTGCATGATGTAGATCTGCGCAAAGAAGATGAGATTCAGGAATTCATCAATCACTCTTGGTATTCTTACAAAGGTGGCGATAATGTTGGCTTGCACCCATGGAAGGGCGAAAGTGTCATCAACTACACCGGACCAAAACCACCATTTGAACACTTAGATACCACACAGAAATATAGCTACCTGAAAACACCGCGTTGGAAAGGTCATGCGATGGAAGTTGGTCCGCTCGCACGCGTGCTGATTGGTTATGCAAGAGGTAGAGAAGAGTTCAAAGAAGTAGTTGACAAAGCTTTGACTGATTTGAATGTACCTGTTACAGCCTTGTTCAGCACATTGGGTAGAACAGCAGCGCGTGGTTTAGAATGTCAGCTAGCAGCGAGATGGGGTATGGATTTCTTCAATCAACTGATCACCAATATCAAAAATGGTGATACCAGAATGGCTGATACCAGCAAGTTCGATCCATCTACTTGGCCTAAGCAAGCCATTGGTGTTGGTTATGGTGAAGCGCCTCGTGGAGCACTCGCACACTGGATCAATATCGAGGATACGAAGATTGCAAACTATCAATTAGTGGTTCCTACTACCTGGAATGCATCACCAAGAGATGGTAAGGGTCAGATGTCGGCTTATGAATCATCCCTGATTGACACTCCGGTTGCAGATGAAAAACTGCCGCTGGAAATTATCAGAACCATTCACAGCTTCGATCCATGTATGGCCTGCAGCGTACACCTCTATGATGAACATGGTACAACTGTAAGCCGCATTCAGGTATTGGGCGATTAATTCACACGAAACATGCTAAACATGAAAACGAAATATTTACATGTGCACCGCCTGCGTCGTGTGTATGTATGGGAATTACCCGTACGCTATTACCATTGGCTGAATGCAGGCGCCATCATTGTACTCATCGTTACAGGTTTCTTTATTGGCGATCCACTGGCTTTACAAAGCAAAGAAGAAGCAGCCAATCGTTTTGTGATGGGCTGGGTACGTGCGATTCACTTTTTTGCAGCCTATATCTTTTTCTTCAATTTCTTATTCCGCTTGTATTGGGGTTTTGTAGGTAATAAATATGCCAACTGGAAACAGTTCATTCCTACATCGAAGAAATTCTTCAAAGAAATGTGGACTGTCTTCAAAATCGATATCCTCATGATGCGTGGCAAAGAGCATATCAGTATTGGCCACAACGCCATGGCAGGATTTATTTACTTCCTCACTTTCTGGGCTTTTCTCATTCAATGCTTAACTGGTTTTGGTTTATATGCTTCCATGGGTACATGGTGGTTACCAAAATTATTTGCATGGGTACCCGCTATGTTTGGTGGTGATATCATGACCAGACAGGTTCACCATTGGGCCATGTGGTTCTTCATTTTGTTTGCGGTGATTCATGTTTACCTCGTTTTCTACCATGATTATGTTGAAGGCAGAGGTGAAATCAGCAGCATGGGTGGTGGCTGGAAATTCATTGAAGAAGAAGTGTTCGAGAATGAGGAGCATCATACACCAAACGTTGTAGAAAAGAAATCATGATGGAAACACGCAATCCGCATATACTGATCATGGGAATCGGGAATTACCTGATGGGCGATGAAGGCGTTGGCGTGCAAGCTGCAAGACATCTTCAACAGATGGAACTACCTGTGGATGTAGAAGTGTTAGACGGCGGCACTGGAGGCTTTCACTTACTGGAATACTTTGAGTCTTACGAGACAGTCATACTCATTGACGCCACACTAGATGAACGTACACCCGGCACCATTCGCTTAATTGAGCCAAAGTTTGCTTCAGATTTTCCGCGCGCCATGAGCACGCATGATATTGGCTTGCGCGATATGGTGAATGCACTGCAGTTGCTGGGCAAGATGCCACACATACATCTATTTGTTGTGAGCATTGAAACCATTCAGCAGCAGGGTATCACACTCACACCAGAGATTGAAAGAGTGATGCCATTATTGTTACAGCAAATACTGCGCTTAACACATAAACTTCAATACAAAGAAACGGTAGACGAAATCGCTACCGCTACATAAACTTCCTCTTCCATTACTTCATAGCAGAACAAAGAAGAGAAAACCCCGTTGTCTAGCGGGGTTCTTTATTTAGTTGCCATATACACTTAGGAACTTAATACGCATGATCTTCAGCTGCTCCCAGGTAAAATCAAACTCACTTAATTCCTGTTGGGCTATTTGCAGAGAAGAGGTTTCGCAACTCTTGAAGTATTCAATGATCTCTTCCTGATCATTATCATCCAACCATTCTTCAATGGCATAGTCTAGATTGAGCCTAGTACCACTTGCAGCAATGGTTTCCATTTCTTCCAACAGCTCGTCCAAACGAAGACTCTTGTTCTTGGCAATGGTTTCTAATGGAATCTTTTTATCAACGTTTTGAATGATGTAGATTTTGTTATTGCTTTTATTAGCCACACTCTTCATCACAAAATCATCCGGCTTCACAATATCATTCTCTTCTACATATTTAGCAACCAACTCCACAAAAGGCTTACCATACTTCAATGCTTTACCCTTACTCACGCCTTGGCATTTTTCCAATTCAGCCATTGTAGTTGGATAGAGCGTTGCCATATCCTGTAGAGAAGTTTCTAAGAAGATGACAAATGGTGGCAGACTCTTACGCTTGGCTTCTTTCTGGCGCAGTTCTTTCAGCATCTCGAAGAGTGCATTATCTGCAGCAGCACCAGGTTGCGTAGCATTCTCTGTTTCATCATCATCTTCATTCGCATCTTCAAATAAATTGTTCAATACGATCTTGAAAGATGCCGGCTTCTTCATGAACTGAGTGCCTTTATCAGTCAGCTTGAGCAAGCCATATTCCTCAATATCTTTTCTGATCAGGTTTTCCAGCAGCATCTGTCTAACCAGACTATTCCAGAAATGACTCTCTTGTTCTTTACCAATGCCAAACTCTGGCAAACCTTCGTGACGGAACATGGTAATCTGCGGTGTATTCTTACCCATCACCACATTGATCACATACTCAGTAGTAAATCTTTCATCTAAAGCCTTCACCACTTTCAGTACTTTCACTACTTCTTGCTTGGCTTCTATCTTTTCTTTGGGATGTTTACAGTTATCGCAATTGCCGCAATTCTGCACGTTCCAGTCTTCACCGAAATAATGCAACAGTATTTTTCTTCTACAAACACTGCTCTCTGCGTAAGCCACTGTTTCATTAATCAGCTGTGCACCCACTTCTCGTTCACTCAATGGCTTATCGCGCATTAAATGCTCCAGCTTGGCTACATCTTTATGCGAGTAGTACAGAATACAATTACCCTCTAATCCATCACGTCCGGCACGACCCGTTTCCTGATAATAATTCTCTATCGACTTGGGAATATTATAGTGAATCACAAATCGGATGTCCGGTTTATCAATACCCATACCGAATGCGATAGTGGCGACAATCACCTGTACATCTTCATTCAGAAATTGATCTTGTCTTTCTGCACGCAGCTTTTGATCTAAACCAGCATGGTAAGCAACAGCTTTGATATTATTTGCCACCAACACTTCTGCCAGTTCTTCTGTAGTCTTTCTGTTGAGTGTATAGATGATACCACTCTTGCCTTTGTGCTGGCTGATATACTTCACAATATTCTTAACCGTTTGATCTTTCTTGATCTTAGGCTGAATCTCATAATAGAGATTGGTACGGTTAAAAGAAGAAATGAAAATATTGGGATTACGCAAATCCAGATTCTTCACAATATCGCTCTGCACTTTCGGCGTAGCAGTTGCAGTTAAAGCAATCACCGGAATATCCGGATTGATGGTGTCCATCATTTCGCGCAAGCGGCGGTATTCAGGTCTGAAATCATGGCCCCACTCTGAGATACAGTGTGCTTCATCCACTGCAAAGAAAGAAATGGTGAGGTCTGCAAACAGTTCTAAGTTTTCCTGCTTGGTTAATGTTTCTGGTGCTACGTATAACAATTTGGTTGTGCCACTAATCAGGTCTTCCTTCACAGTTTTAATCTGGCTCTTTGTAAGGGATGAGTTCAGGAAGTGGGCCACATCATCTTTTTCGGAATAGCTGCGTACCAGATCTACCTGGTTTTTCATCAGGGCTATCAGGGGCGATACAATGATCGCACAGCCTGGCATCAGCATGGCTGGTAGCTGGTAGCAAAGGCTTTTGCCGCCACCAGTGGGCATGATCACGAATGTATCCTGACCTGAAAGCAAGCTTTGAATGGCTTCTTCCTGTCTGCCTTTAAATTCAGAAAACCCGAAATATTCCTGTAAACCAGCATAAATATCATATTCCACAGTGCTCTTAGGCAAGGCTGCACGCACAACTTTTGTCGTTCTTGCTGTTCTTACTGTGGTTGTTTTGGGTTTTTTCGTTGTCGCCTTCTTCGTCGTCGTTGTCATCAATCAAATCAGTTTCGCCTCTACGGGGGTCATGAACAATTATTATAAGTTACGTCATTTTCCGGAAGAAGGCGCTACTATTTTGTTGAGCGAAACTCCGCCGGACCTGACGGATATCTAAACACAAAACGGAGTTTTTCGTTGCAAAAACCCGCAATTTTTTGAAGGACGGCGAAGTTAATAAAGTTGACAGGGAATTAGCGGGCTGTATTGTTAAAGTTTACCTTTGCGAAGCGTCATGAGTCAGATATTAGATATCGCACTGAAAACCATTGAATTAGAAGCCAGCTCAGTAGCTGGTCTTCAATCATTTACCGATGCTTCTTTCGAAGCCATTGTGCAACATATCCATGATGCCAAGGGCAGGTTGGTGATCAGCGGTATTGGCAAAAGTGCCATCATAGCCCAAAAGATTGTAGCCACCCTCAATTCTACCGGTACCCCATCCCTCTTTATGCACGCAGCAGATGCCATCCATGGTGATCTGGGCATGGTGCAAAAGGAAGATATCGTATTGATTATCAGCAAGAGCGGAGAAAGTCCAGAGATCAAAGTACTGGTTCCCCTGATCAAAAATTTCGGCAACACTTTGATTGCGATGGTGGGCAATGTGGACAGTTATCTGGCCATTTCAGCCGATCATGTGATCAATACAACAGTTACACAGGAAGCTTGCCCTAATAATCTGGCCCCAACCAGCAGTACCACTGCGCAAATGGTCATGGGAGATGTGCTGGCGGTATGCCTCATGCACCTGAACGGCTTTACCGGTAACGATTTTGCCCGTTTCCACCCCGGTGGTAATTTGGGCAAACGACTCTTTTTACGGGTTGCTGATCTTTATGTACACAACGAATCACCCATGGTTTCGGCTCAGGCATCGCTGAAAGAAGTGATTGTAGAAATCACCGAAAAAAGACTGGGTGTGGCAGCTGTAGTAGATGCCAACAAGCATATTCTGGGTATCATCACCGATGGTGACCTGCGCCGTATGCTGGAAAAAACCACTTCTCTGGAAAATATCACGGCCGCAAGCATCATGTCGCCCAACCCCAAAACCATTGCCCCAGATGTACTGGCAGTGGATGCACTGGATAGTATGCGCAATCATGATATTACGCAATTACTGGTAGCAGAAGCAGGAACTTACCTTGGGGTATTGCATTTGCACGACTTAGTAAAAGAAGGTATCGTATAATAACATAATTTGGCACTTCATTCGTTATAGAATCCAAATCCAAAACCAAAACAAGATCAATGAACAAACACCATTATGTGGCCATCATGGCTGGCGGTATCGGAAGCCGCTTCTGGCCTAAGAGTCGCACAGCTTATCCTAAGCAATTTCTCGATATCCTGAACACTGGAAAGACACTGATTCAATGGACATTTGAGCGCTATGCATCTTTCATACCCAAGGAGAATATCTATGTAGTTACTTCTGATGAGTATGTATCCATCGTAAAAGATCAGTTACCTGATATTCCGGTTGAAAATATCCTCGCAGAGCCCAGCAGAAAAAACACAGCACCTTGTGTGGCGTATATCTCATACAAGCTCTTACAGAAAGATCCTGAAGCAGCGTTGATTGTAGCACCCAGTGACCACATGATTCTGGATGGTGAAACTTACAGAAACATCGCTACCAAGGCATTGGATTTTGTATCGCATATCAAATCCTTGGTAACACTGGGTATCAAGCCAACACATCCCAATACTGGTTATGGCTATATTCAATACGACACAACCGGTGTTGCTGAGAATATTTTTAAAGTAAAAACTTTTACTGAAAAGCCCAGCTTAGAGATTGCCAAGACATTTCTAGCTAGCGGCGATTTTCTCTGGAATGCGGGCATCTTCGTTTGGCAGGTAAAGAATGTGGTGAAAGCTTTCGAAATGTATCAGCCTGAAATGGCCGAGTTATTTGAGAACGAGAAAGCCCATTTCAATACAGCAGAAGAAACAGCTGCCATCAACCGCATCTATCCGCTTTGTACCAATGTATCTATCGACTATGCCATCATGGAGAAGGCAGACAATGTATACGTGATTCCTTCTTCTTTCGGCTGGAGCGATTTGGGTACCTGGAACAGCGCTTACGATAATATGGAGAAAGATTATCTGGGTAATGCTGTTGCCAGCAATAACGTGATTGTGATTGATGCAAGCAATTGTATGGTGAACTCTTCACCCGACAGATTGCTGGTATTACAGGGATTGGAAGATTTTATCGTTGTTGATACCAAGGATGTACTGCTGATCTGTAAAAAGGAGAAAGAGCAGGCCATTAAAGAGTTTGTTGCAGAAGTAAAACGCAGCAAAGGCGATAAGTATCTATAAAAACTAAAGACTGTTAGTGAAAAAGTCCTGCCAAAAGCGGGACTTTTTTATTGTAATCTGCTGATCATCAGTTAATTTGAGGTCATTCATTTCCTGCACATGCAAAGAACAGTGATTACAGGTAGTGGTGCCTATATTCCACCACACATCAAGACGAATAGAGACTTTACTGTACATGATTTTTACGATGAAGCACATGAGCGTATTCATGCTGCGCCTACGGATATCGTAGAGAAGTTTCGTGATATCACTGGTATTGAAGAAAGACGTTACGCTGGTAATGAATTCAATGCGTCTGATATGGCGACGATTGCTGCCAAACATGCAATTGAAGATGCAGGCATTGATCCTGAAACGATTGATCAAATCATTGTTGCACACAATTTTGGCAACGTAGTAAAGCATACGATTCAAACAGATGTGTTGCCAGCACTTGCCTCACGCGTGAAGCATGAACTGAACATCCAGAATCCTGCTTGTGTGGCTTATGATATTTTATTTGGCTGCCCAGGATGGATTCAAGGTGTAATTCAAGCAGATGCATTCTTTAAAGCAGGCATGGCCAAGCGTGCATTGGTGATAGGAACAGAAACACTGAGCCGTGTAATTGATATTTATGACCGCGACAGCATGATCTTCTCTGATGGTGCTGGTGCAACCATTCTTGAATACAAAGAAGTGGAAGAAGATGGACCGGGTATTTTGGCTTCCAGCGTAATGAGTCATTGTATTGATGAAGCATTCTATCTCTACATGGGTAAATCGAATTTCCCTGATTCCGATCCGCGTGTACGTTACATCAAAATGAAAGGCAGAAAAGTGTATGAATATGCGATGAAGCATGTGCCTGCCGCGATGAAAGCATGCATTGAGAAAGCAGGTGTAGAGGTAGGACAAGTGAAGAAATTCTTCCTGCATCAGGCCAACGAGAAAATGGATGAAGGTTTTATCAAAGCACTCTACCGTTTATATGGTATGAAAGAGATTCCGGCGGATATTATGCCCATGAGTATTCATAAGCTGGGCAATAGTTCTGTAGCTACTGTACCTACATTATTTGATCTGGTAAAAAGAGGTATTCTGGATGAACACCAGTTACACGCAGGTGATGTGGTGATGTTTGCTTCTGTTGGCGCAGGTATGAATATCAATGCAGTTTGCTACCGCTATTGATCAAAAATCGGCCAAAGCTGCACCCACAATCGAAGGGCTTAATGGCTGCTCTTCTGCTTCAATAAGCATATCCTGTATTGCGTGTACCTTAACTGAAGGTACAACCCGAGGATATTGCTGATCTGCAGGCAGTTGCAATAACAGGGTACTGATGAATAAGGCTATTTTTAAATAAGCAGTCATAATAACACACCAAAGCTCTTCATTTAACACCGCTTCATCAATCACATAAATATGTGAAACCTATAAATAAAAGAGAGACTCTTACGGGAGCCTCTCTTTTACCTTAACCAAACTGCGATATGAATCTAATTGCAATACAAATCTAGTTGTACAATATGCCCTACACAATCGCATAAATATGTGAAATTGCTTAGAAGCCTCTGCCGCCCGTTAGTAAGCGATAAAAGCTAGGCAGTATTTTTCTTAGGACCAGACCAACCCCAATACAAATCAATACAACCAGTAAGGGTGTCAGGAAATAAGTAGCCAACCTGTAATACTGAAATCCGTCTAAGATTGAGAAAAGCCAGCGGCTCATAAAAGAGATCATTGGTGCATGAAAACCATAGATGAAAAAAGAAAAACCAGATAGCCATAGAAACCATGGCTGTTGCAAACACCATTTCACCACAACATCAGCACCATACCATATCGCCAGAATTCCAGACAAAATGGTGATGCTATGTAAAACATGTAAGGATATAAAAGTGCTCATTGCTTCCGGGTCCAACTCAAATGCCATAAATGTTTTGATGACTGAGCTGGATACATAGACCAAAAAGCAGATATAGGTGCTCATCCATCTGGGCTTTCGCTCAATATTGAAATTGGCTTTTTGTATGTACACCCCTACTGAAAAGAAAAACAATCCTTGTCCACCAACATACATAAAGTTGAAATAGCTCAACCAAAGAAAAGCAGTAAAGCCAATCCATATCCAGGGATAACGCACAATCATCCACCTAATGCCCGGATAAAGCATATTGTATATAAACAATGCAATAATAAACCACAATTGAAATGAGATAGGTGCCAACAGCCAGCGAAAGATGACGCCACCTATGCCTACTTGCTCGTATACGCGGTTATCACCCAGCTGATCTAGCTGAGCAGCTTGTACAAACTGATAGGTATAAGCACTACGTTGTAACAGAAAAGTAAGTAAGAGCCCAAAAGCACTCCACAAGAGAAATGGTATGAGCAAGGTTGTTGCTCTTTTTCGTACTCTCTCCCAATAAGGCTTGCTATCCTGTAAAGCATAGATATAACCGGAGATCATGAAGAGCAAAGGAATCCTGAAGCGTAATAGCCCATTGGAGATCAGGTATTCAAAGAAAGCAGTAAATGTGAGTGATTCTTTTACAGTTGAAAAAGGTGTTAAATAGGTTTCTCTGAGATTATATCCATGTACAAACAGCAGTAATATAATACAGACAAATGTATAGAAGCGAAACTTTTGGCTAAGAAAGCGACTGATTTGCATAATGGCTATACAATTTTGTCTTTGAACGCTTTTGCTACTGCCTCACTCTTACTATTCACATGCAGCTTCTCGTATATTTTCTTGATATGCGAACGAACAGTATCAATAGCAATAAACATTTCAGCAGCAATCATCTTATAACTATAGCCATTCACCAAAAATTGTAATACCTGCTTTTCTCTTTCTGAAAGATTATAATCTTCTCCTTTCTCGTTATGGAGACTTGAAAACATCTTCAGCACCTGCGTAGCAATGCTTGCCGTCATTGGTGCGCCACCACTAGCCGCTTCAGCAATATATTCCAGCAGTCTTGCAGGAGGTGTTTTCTTCAGAATATATCCATTGGCACCACTACGAATGGCTTCGAAAACGTTCTTATTGTCATCGAATACCGTTAGCATTAAGACTTTGGTATCCGCAAACTGCTCACGAATCTTTTTTAATCCCTCAATACCATTGGTACCGGGCATATCAATATCCATCAGCACGATATCTGGCTTAAAAGCAGCCACTTCATCCTGCACATTATTGCAGTTTTTAAAAGCGGCTACTACACTAAACCCTTCACTACCATCAATCAGCATGGTAAGCCCTTCTCTGAGCTGAGGATTGTCTTCGTAGATTAATACTTTAGTCATATGACAATGTTTCAATGTTGACAAAACTACACCAAGCGCACATCCCAATTAACCGCATAAAGATGTGCTTTAAGAAGCCGGAATACGTATGGATACTGTAGCGCCGGCGCCAATACTGCTGGTAATTTGCAGTTGAGCATGCATCGCATCTGCTCTTTTTTGCATATTACCCATCCCATTTCCCCCATCTGCCGCTACAGGGTCAAAACCTCTGCCATCATCTTTCACTTCCATCAACAACAGCTTCTGTTCTACACGCAGCACAATGGTAACACAGCTGGCACCAGAATATTTAGCCGCATTATTCACTGCTTCCTTGAAAATCAAATAGAAATCTCTACGGGCTTCCATATTCAGCGACAGATCATACACTGCTTCATCTACACGGAAGTCTAGCTCAATTTCTTTTGCTTCCAACACATTGGTAGCAAACTCACGCATACGTGCCACAATTTTGGTCATGCTATCGTTGGAAGGTTTAATACTCCAAACAATATCATCCATAGCATCCATCATGCGCTGGCTATTATCACTGATTTTGCTGATATACTCATTCGCCTTGGCTACATCCGTACCAATTTTGGTTTTAGCCATTGAGCTGAGGATATTGATGGTACTCAACGTACTACCCATATCATCATGCAAATCTCTTGCTACACGATTTCTAAGTTTTTCAACTGCCAGTAGTTTATTCACCCTTAAGCGATGAATGAAATACAGTATCAATAACAATAAGAAAATTGCAAAGCTGATAAACCATTTCGTAAGCCAGAATGGCGGCTTGATTTCAAAACTGAATTTGGTAATCTTAGCAGATCGAACCCCATCAATATTCTCCGAATAAACACTAAATACATATTTGCCCGGTGGTAACAAGCTATAGTTCACTTGCCCCTGCCTATTGTTCACCTCAACCCATTCTTTATCTATACCGGATAACTGATAATAATAAGTAAGCTTGTCTTTCTGCTGATAACTTAATGATGAAAAATAAAACACAATGCTGTTCTGATGATACTTGAACTGCACTTTAGGTAGGCTGCTCAACGAGTCTACAGGAACAAACTTATTCAACAGTCGAATGTCTGTCATCACCACATCCGGCGGTCGCTGCCTTGTTTCAAAAACAGATGGTTTAAAGAATAGCAATGCATTGCTGCCGGCGAACATTACATAGTTTTCACTGCAGAGATAATCCGCTTCAATCGTTAGGCCTGCAGAAGTTATGCCATCGCGTTTGCCATAGGTAGTAAAACGCTGATTCACCGGATTATATCTACAAAGACCATTTCTGGTATTGATCCACAAATAACCTAAATGATCTTTTCTAATACGCAATATCGTATTACTAGGCAAACCATCTTCTACAGTAAGCCAGGTAACTTTCCCGGTGCGCTTATTGATAAAGTTCAAAGGACCAGCTGCATAGACCAATACACTATCATTCAGCTCATCCATGTCAGTGGACACATCCTGAAACAATTTTCCATATGGTGATTGAGTACTGAAATATCGAACCACTTTTGCGCCATCTCCAGACAATTCAAATACACCCTCCTGCTCTGTATTCACCCAAATAGCACCAGCTTTATCAATCAGTATTTTTCTGATAATACTTTTGAACTGCTGCTGCTTTCTGAAAGATTTTCCATCGAACTTAATCACATGGCCACGCTGGGTACCCAACCAGATATTCCCTTTTTGATCACCCGTGATATACCTGATGGTTGCATTATCTGCAGCAGCACAAGTGAGAAACTGTGTTTGTTGTGATACAGGATCGTATATCATGTACTTACCGCCCTGACAACCTATCCATATTTTACCATCCTTATGTTGATACAAACTCCAGGTTTGCGAGTACTGTATTTTACTTACAGCATCCAGTCTAGGCATTCCCCGATAGATATTTGCCTCATAAGGTTGAAAACGATTGGTAAGTGTTTGTACACCCTTGCCCCATGTACTTAACCAATACTGACCAGTTTTTAACTCAAGTATATCTGTAAACTCATAAGGCTCATTACTCACTTTGGGTTTAAAAATAAAATTCACCACATCCATAGAGCTATTGGTCTCCAACGTATAGTACAAGCCATTGTCTGTACTAACCCAAACACCGCCATCTCTATCCTGCATTACTTGATACACATAAGAATATTGTATCTGGTTATTAGATGTTTCAGGATGCGTGAATAAAAATTGTTTACTCAGGTTATCTAATACATACAAGGCATTGGCACCGTACATCCACAACACTCCTCTGTTGGTTTCTGTGATATAACGCAATTCTTGGTAACCTCTGTTTTCAGCAAGCCCTAATGTATCTTTCAATGAGTTTCCCTGTTCATCGTAACATCTTCTTTCATGCTTTGACTGCCATGAAAACAACCAGAACCTGCGTTTTTGATCAATAGCTACTTCTGTTAGGCCTGGATTGACTTCCTTAATTGCTAATACAGGATGCTTTGTAGCATGTTGCTTAGAATTATATGAACGCTTTGTAGCGATATCATAAAGAACAAGGCCACTGTCTGGGCTGGGAATCCACCATTGACGCTTCACAGTATCTTCATATGCAGCTATTGTGGGCGTCCACCCTTTAGGCAATTGAAAAGGATTGTTATCGATAAACGCATTGCGCTTTTCATCAAAACTCAGAATGCCATATCGTGTAACAAAAAGATAAAGCTCTCCTTTAGAAGATGGTATAATACGATATGATGCACGTACCGGTAATTCTAATTGATTTTGTACACCAACACGTTCATAATACAAACGAATAGGATCGAAGACGCCAATCTCTTTGCGTGCACTGAATGATAGCATCAGCCGTCCGTCTTTCAGTGGTACAATCTGGGTAAGATCGCCAATAGGTAATTGATGCTGGCTATTGGCCGTAGAGCCATAGCTAACAAACTTATTACCGTCAAACCTCTGTAAACCGTTGGCCGTACCTACCCAAATAAAGCCTCGCGCATCTTGGTAAGTGGCGAATACCACATCTGAAGCCAAACCCAAACCATCGTCTCTCCCTATACGCTGATAAGAATAACTCTTCTGCCCTATTGCAGGCAGCATTACCCAGCAGGTGATGATGATTAGGAGTATTCTCATGCTCAACAAATCTAATAAGCTTATTTGGAGCAACCTGCGCCGCCCGGTCAAAACCACATCTTTATGTGGTGAATTTCCTTACAACCTGATTTTTTTCTACTCCTTTTATCAATAATGGCGGGGCTTTCAGCCAAATACACTCAAACTGAGTCTAAGCGATATTTCACACAGTTGTGCGATTGTTCTGGGCTTTGAATGGAGTGACATTTGAATCGTTAATTCATTCATCACCGCCACCCTGTGGCAAAAACAAAGAACTATGAAAAGAATAATGGTAGCTGTAGCAGCTGTGCTGATTTCCGGAGCGGTGATAGCCAGTCCGCTCGGCGATTCAAAAAAAGACAAAGCTTCTGTTGCAAAAGACGTAACTATTGGTGCTGATTATTATAAAATCGTTATTGACGACGATATTGATCTGGCACTGGTTGAATCCAACAAAAAAGACATGCGCATCCTTGCGAAAGGTAATACCCACGAAGATGTTAGCTGGAAAATCAAAGATGGTGTGCTTTACCTGAGCAGCAACGGTAGCTCACTCAAAGACAAAGTAAAAATCACGCTTACGGTAAACAAGCTGAGACAACTCATTGTGAATGGCGCTTCTAATGTGCATTCAGTAGGTTATCTGCAATCTCCAGGCATCAGTGTTACCATCAATGGCGATTGTACAGTAGCACTGCAAAACAGAGGTGCAATCGAACTGAAACGTACACCCGATGCTGATATGGAAGTAACCAGCTCAAGCGGTGCAGTATATGTAAGGAACAAGTAGTTTCTCCAATAGCAAGCAACCTAATCCCTGCCATATGGTGGGGATTTTTTATGCCCAAATATGTGATGGTTATACTGCAAAAAGACTTGTAAAGCACAGAAAGGTGCTGCTTTTCACACAATCATGCGATTGCACCCCCTTGCGCCTTGATAGATATTTGCACTGTCAACAAATTCATCAAATACAACTCATTCAATATGAAAGGTAAATTCATCACAAGTAGCCTGATTATCGCAGTCTTATCGGTCAAGAAGTAAGCCGGCAATTCTCACTCGATATATCTTAAAACCGGAACATATTTCCGGTTTTTTTAGCAAAATTTTTGGCCGCAAAGGCAACCTTTTGGTATCAATATTGGTCATATATATAACCGTCCAACCGGTGTAAAGAGCAAAAAGCAACGTATGAAAAGCATCATCTACTGTATCTCAGACCAACTCACCATCCTGAGTTATCTGCTGAAAACAAACGACCGTGGATGCAATATCCACCACCTTCTGTAAAAAATATCCCGCCATTAGCTGGCGGGATATTTGATTTTTACTACTTTTAGTCAACCATTGTTATGTTTAACAATGACCCCCAATAGGTCCCGACCCCCGGGACCTTCGTCTTTTCTAGACCTACTTCATTCCGGGTTGTTTCAATTGCCAGTTCTGCTTTTTCTTCTCAGCATCCACCATGGCTTTCACGTCAGCTAATAATTTCTTAGCGTCATAGACAATACCATCTTTGATGGTGAACTGAACACCGCCTCTACGGATAACATTATTGTCTGCTGCCAATTCAATCGCACCTGTACCATACAAGGTTTGCAAGTTTTGTAAAGGATTGGCTTCTACCACCACCAGATCTGCCAGTTTACCCACTTCCACAGAACCCAATTCTTTTTCAGCACCCAATGCTTGCGCACCATATAAAGTTGCAGAGCGAATCACTTCCAAAGGATGGAAGCCTGCTTCACGCAGTAACTCTAATTCACGGATATAACCAAAACCATATAGTTGATAGATGAATCCATTATCTGAACCTGCTGTAACACGGCCGCCCCTGTTTTTATACTCATTGATGAAGGTCATCCACAACTGATAATTCTTCTTCCACTCTACTTCCTGCTCTGTTCCCCAGCTATGCCAATAAGAACCATGCGATGTTCTGCTAGGCGCATAAAACTTCCATAGAGAAGGCAGGGTATAGTCTTCATGCCACTCTGCTCTTCGCGCACGCATCAGATCGCGGTTGGCATCATAGATATTGAAAGTAGGGTCAAGTGTAAAGTCCAGACTAATCAACTCATTCATCACTTTATTCCAATGCTCGCTATAAGGCGCAGCAGCCTGCTTCCAAAGTTTACCGGCTTCTTCAAAACGGTTTTGCTCATTGTTATAATTATAGCCTGCAGGATATTGCTGAATGGTTTTATCTGTAAACAATGCTTCTGGTAATCCATACCAATGCTCCATTGATGTGAGTCCGGCTTTAGCCGAATTCAGCACATTCCATCTGGCTACATCTAATTGTGCGTGGTGGCAGGCGGAACGTAAGCCCAGCTTTTTGTTCTCGCGCAACGCAGCATCCATCACTTCAGGTGAAGCACCAAAAAACTTGATACCGTCTGCTCCCTTCTTCGCATTCTCATTCACCCAAGCCCTTGCTTGTTCTGCATTTGCAATCCTACCCTTACTACCCTGTCCGAAGGCTGTATATGCATAGATACGCGGTGCAGTTATTAGATTAGCTGCGCTTTTCCGCTTGTGTTCAAGTACCCATTCCAATCCATTACCACAAGATGGATCACGTATCGTGGTAATACCATGCGCCATCCATAGCTTGAACACATATTCTGCAGGCGTACCTTGTTCTGTACCACCAATATGACCATGCATATCAATCAATCCGGGCAACACAAACTTGCCTTCGCAGTTGATTTCTTTACCGCCCGCTTTTAGCGCAGGCCTTCTGTTAGGATTAATCGGCGCACCAGGATTACCCACTGAGCTAATCTGCACGATGCGATTGCCTTCTACCACAATATCAACCGGACCAAAAGCCGGCGCACCCGTGCCATTGATCAGTGTGGCACCACGCAAGATCAATTGCGTGTAAGGACCTTCTCCTTCTTTTCGCTCAGGAGATGAAGGAATCTGCGCAAATAAAAAAATAGGCAATAGCAATGCTGAGATACAGCTAAGCAGTGTACGCATGTTGATTGGCTTTAAGAATTTGAAAATACAAAAAACCAAGAAGACCTGTTAGTGCAGAAATTGGCTACAGAAATTGATAAACTTTTCGCAGTCTGCATAATTGCTCATCAATCCCAGTGAAACCCGTATCGCACCACGCATCTTACCCAAGAAATGCACTTTATCATAATGTGTATCTGTTCTAGAAGAATAGAACAAAGACAATTCTTCTGAAGTAATGCAATTGTTGATCTCATCAATACCCGGATTGCAAAAGCAACCCATCCGAATAGAAATACGCTCTTGGTTAGCCGCCTGTTCAATCAAGGATAAATCCAGCTTTTCTCCATCAGCCCCAAAGAAATTGATGATGATGGTATAACCACGCGCTTCCATATTGTGCGGACCGAACACATGAATCAATGGTTGTCCCGTTTGGTGTTTCAGCGAGAGCAGTGATTGAATCAGGTAATCTGTTAATGCATGCAATCTGGTTCTTACTTGTTGCATGTTCAGCTCTTGCATCCAGTCTAACCCAATTTTTACAGCAGGGATAGAGAGAAAATTCACCGTACCTTCTTCAAACCTTTCTTGATTATCTACCAAGAAAAATTCAGGCACAGTAACAGACACATAAGACACTGTTCCACCAGCAAACCAGGGTTTGTCTAATTTCTCAAAAGCTGTTTTCTTTATCAGCAATGCGCCTATGCCCGTTGGATATCCAAACATTTTATAAAAAGACAGGCTCACATAATCTGGTTGCACCATACTTAGATCCAATTCACTGGAGGGCACATAAGCTGCTGCATCCAGCAATACATCCCAGCCTTGTTGTTTTGCTTTAGCAATCCAGCCCAAATCATGCTTTACACCTGAGACATTGGATTGTGCAGGAAATGCAAATAGCTTGTGCTTTTTATGTGGATGCGCTTGCAGCTTTTGTTGCAATACTTTTTCATCAATCCTTAAATCCTCCATATACACAGGTGCATACTCGAAACTGGCTCCATGTCTTCTCGCATATTCGCGAATACCATTTACTGAATTGTGGTTATCGAACAAGAGCAAAAAATGTGCATGATGATCGAAGGGATAAGATTCACCAATGATTTTAAGCGACTGTGTTGCGTTGGATGTAAACACACAGTAATAATCTTTTGATGCGTGGAAATAGTCCAATACTGCCCTGCGTGTTGTTTCAACCAGCTGCGTTGCTTGTAAAGAAGTAGGATTGGTAGAATGTGGGTTACCAAATACATAGGCCTGCAATACATCCATATGTGCTTTCACCTGCGCTTGCGCAAACAGATTGGCGCCGGTATAATCCAAGTACACTTGGTCTTGTGTGTCCAGTAAAGGATATTCTTTAGCGCGGATGACATCAATATTTTCAGTAGCAGCATAATTAGGGTAGCTGCTTAGGAAATCAGCATAAGACATAGCAATCATTGTGAGCGGGAAAATAGGGCTTTCCCCTTTACACAACTATGACTAAAAGCACAATGGCCTAGTTTTTTTATAGTATGAGAATAGTTTCTTTTTATACAAACACTCGTCCTTTCAAAGTAGTAAACGCCTTGGTTATCGCTTTCAATAACAGCAAAATGTCATGGCAATGTCATTAGGGGGCAAATCTTTGTTAAGGCTATCCCATTTCAGAACAAAATAGACCTGTACTGGTTATAAAACGCATCCGCTCATCCACTGCTTTGGAAAAGCGGACAAAATTTTTATACATTCGCGGCGCATGAAAACCCTGACGGGCATATTATTTCTTGTGCTACACATGAGCTGTTCACTGCTGATTCCCCAGCTATCTATTGCTGCGGGTCAACAGCAGTCACAAACAGAACTCCATGCCATGAACTGTAGTGATGCAGACAATGATATTCCACTGGATCAATTCCCAGGTGAAGATCAGGAACAAGAATCTTCCGGCAACGCCGAAGAGTCTGGTAATTTTATCTACCATGCACAAGCAATTTGGGTTATTCAGCCTATCTATCTGCAATCGCGCGATATTCGCTACTACCGCGATTGTCAATTTTTCCCATCGCAGTCAGGAGATGTATTAGCTCCTCCTCCTAAGGCCTAAGTTTTTTTGCTTTATTGATTTTTCTTATCAGCGCCATTGCGCTGTCTTATCTATCTATTTATACATAAACATATGAGCAAGATCCCCAATCTTATCTGGAAGACCCTGTTATGCACAAGTCTGATTAGTTTCGCTGCCTGCAAAGACAAAAACCAACAAACTGGTGAAGCATCCAGCAAGCACAAAGTCATTCATCCGATTGTAACGGATACCACTTACTTAACCGAGTATGTAGCTGAAATCAACTCGGTTCAGAACATCGAAATTCGCTCAAGGGTAAGAGGGTATATTCAGCAAATCCTTGTCGATGAAGGTAGTTATGTAAAAGAGGGACAAACCCTTTTTAAGCTGAGTAGCAGAATTTTTCAGGAAGAGTTACTGAAAGCCAAATCACAGTTGAAAAGTGCACAGGCAGAATATAAGTACGCAAGTGTAGAAATTAAGAATACCCAACTCTTGGTTGATAAGAGCATCGTTTCTAAGTCTGAGCTGGAAATGCTGAAAGCCAAGCAGGAGATGATTCAGGCAAAAATTGATGAAGCCAAATCTGCCATTGCACTAGCAGAGCTACATATTTCTTACACTGAAGTAAAAGCACCATTCAGTGGTTATATCAACAGAATCCCCAACAAAAAGGGAAG
Organism: Chitinophagaceae bacterium; assembly: GCA_019745155.1. Lineage (GTDB taxonomy): Bacteria > Bacteroidota > Bacteroidia > Chitinophagales > Chitinophagaceae > JAFLBI01. Next base: position 297,103 of record JAIETM010000003.1, read on the forward strand.
TCTGGTTGAAGAAGATGCTTTGCTGACAACACTTTCTGACAACAGAGAAGTGTATGCTTATTTCCATGTGGCAGAAGCCGACTACCTGAATTTAATTAGCAGTAATAAAGATTTAGATAATAATCGTGTGAACCTGATGCTGGCCAATAATACCTTATATGGTCATCCTGGTCGCGTAGAAGTCTCAGAGAGCGAGTTTGATAAAGCCACAGGCAATATTGCATTTCGTGCAAGGTTTACCAACCCTGGTAATATTTTAAAACACGGGGCAAATGGTAAAATCGTAATCACCAATACAGTCAAGAATGCACTGTTGATACCGCAGAAGTCAACTTTTGAAATTCAGGATAAGCTGTTTGTATATGTATTAGATAAGAATAATCAATTGCAGCAGCGTCTCATCAAGCCTGCTATGCGTATCACAGACTATTTCATCCTCAAGAGTGGCATTAATGCCAATGAATACATTCTGTTGGAAGGAGCCGAAAACCTTAGAAACGGAGACCGCATTCAACCAGAGATTATTAAGAATAGCATTGCTGAAGGCCTGGCAACAAACAAATAAGCGTACATGACAGATAAATTTATACACCGACCCGTTCTATCCATCGTTATATCGGTAATCATCACCTTGCTGGGTTTACTGGCTATGACGCAATTGCCAGTAACACAGTATCCTGATATTGCACCACCTGAAGTAACCGTAACCACACGCTATACCGGCGCTAACGCGGAAGCTTGTGTAAAAGCAGTTGTAACCCCACTTGAAAGAGCCATCAATGGCGTTCCAGGTATGGCTTATATGTCATCTGTTTCTGGTAATGATGGAAGCAGTGTAATACAAATTGTATTTAAGGCAGGTACTGACCCAGAGATTGCATCTGTAAACGTTCAAAACCGTGTTGCAGCAGTTGTGAACGAACTTCCAGAAGAAGTTATCAAAGCAGGCGTGATTGTAGAAAAGGTGCAGAACAGCATGCTGATGTACCTGAACATTTTTGCAGACAATCCGCAGCTGGATGAAAAATTCCTGTATAACTATACCGACATCAATATTCTTCCCGAACTGAAGCGTATTGAAGGTGTGGGCTTTGCCGATATCCTTGGTTCCAGAGAATATGCCATGCGTATCTGGCTAAAGCCTGATCGCATGCTGATGTACAATATCTCTGCCAATGAAGTGATCAGCACTTTACGTGCACAAAACGTAGAAGCTGCACCCGGAAAGATTGGAGAAGGCTCAGGCAGAATACCACAATCACTCCAATATGTATTGAAATACACAGGCAAGTTCAATACAAAAGAAGCCTATGAGAATATTGTTTTAAAAAGTACTGTTAGCGGTGAATTGCTTCGCTTGAAGGATATTGCTGAAGTAGATTTTGATGCTCAGGATTACGATGTAATCTCTAAAGAAAATGGCAGACCATCTGCCGCCATTCTACTTAAACAGCGCCCTGGAACCAATGCCAAAAAGGTAATTGAGAATATCAAATTGCGTATGCAAGAGATTAAGCAGGCATCATTTCCTCCTGGCGTGGATTATACCATCAGCTATGATGTATCTGCTTTTTTGGATGCTTCTATTGATGAAGTTATAAAGACATTGGTTGAAGCTTTTATTCTGGTAGCACTGGTTGTTTTCATTTTCCTTCAGGATTTCCGTTCCACCATTATCCCCGTTTTAGCTGTACCTGTTTCACTCATTGGTACATTCTTCTTTATGCAATTGATGGGCTTTTCGCTCAACCTCATCACTTTGTTCGCACTGGTATTGGCTATTGGTATTGTGGTTGATAACGCCATTGTAGTAGTAGAAGCAGTACACGCAAAAATGGAACACTCCGGTATCGGTCCTAAAAAAGCAACCGAACAAGCTATGCATGAAATCAGTGGTGCGATTATCGCCATCACTTTGGTTATGTCGGCTGTATTTATTCCTGTAGCATTCTTAGACGGACCAACTGGTATCTTCTATCGCCAGTTTTCACTCACGATGGCTGTATCAATTGTGCTTTCAGGTGTAACCGCATTGACATTAACACCGGCATTGTGTATGCTTTTTATGAAGAACACCCATCATGGTCATACACATGGTTTGAAGAAATCTTTCTTACAAAGATTTTTCAGTGGCTTTAACCGCTGGTATGAAGGTCTCTCTGATAAGTACAAACAACTCATTAGCGTAATTGCTAACAGAAGGCTGGTTACATTTATTGCCTTACTTGGATTTTGCTTCGGTACAGGCTTGTTAACCCGTTTTGTTGCAACCGGCTTTATTCCTGAAGAAGATCAGGGTGCTATTTATGCCAATATTACCACACAAACTGGTGCTACTCTGGCTAGAACAGAAAAAGTAGTAGATGAGGTGCAACGCATTGCAGCTGGCTTATCTTCTGTGCAAGGTGTTTCATCGCTTGCCGGTTATAGTGTATTATCGGAAGGTACTGGTGCTGTATATGGTATGAACTTGATCAGCTTGAAGAAATGGGATCAGCGTAATGCAACAGATAAACAGTTGATTGATTCCCTACTTGATAAAACCAAGCATATCAAGGATGCGAAGATTGAATTCTTTACGCCACCACCCGTACCGGGCTATGGTAACTCCAGTGGTTTTGAATTAAGGTTATTGGATAAAACAGGTAGTGGCAACCTGCAGCAATTACAAAAAGTAGCCAAGGAATTTACTGCTGCATTGAATGAGAGACCAGAGATCAGGAATACGTTTACCACTTTCAACGCAGGCTTTCCTCAGTTCTTATTACATATTGACGGAGACAAAGCTGCACAGAAAGGGGTAACAGCAGATAATGCGATGAGCACCTTGCAAACCTTGATTGGTAGTGAATATGCTACGAACTTCATTCGCTTTGGTCAGCTCTACCGCGTGATGGTGCAATCACTGCCTAATTACCGTGCACATCCGGATGATTTGATGAAACTCTATATCAAAAACGATCAGGGTGAGATGGTACCTTATTCTTCTTTCATGCGTGTTGAAAAAGTGTACGGCCCAGAACAGGTGACCAGATACAATATGTATTTATCGGCCATGATCAATGGTGCACCGGAAACAGGATACAGTAGTGGACAAGCCATTGCAGCCATCAAAGAAGTAGCAGCACAGAAACTACCCAAGGGATTTGGTTACGACTGGGCAGGTTCTTCCAGAGATCAGGCCAATGCTGGTAATCAAGCCATTTATATTTTCATCATCTGCTTGCTCTTTGTGTATTTACTCTTAGCAGCACAGTATGAGAACTTCCTCTTGCCCATGCCGGTAATTCTTTCACTGCCTACCGGTGTATTCGGTGCATTCTTCTTACTGATGGCAATGGGCTTGGAGAACAATATCTATGCGCAGATTGCGATGATCATGCTGATTGGTATTCTTGGTAAAAACGCCATCCTGATCATTGAGTTCGCAGCCATGAAGCATAGAGAAGGTAAGACACCATTTGCAGCAGCGATTGAAGGTGCGGTATTGCGTCTGCGTCCAATCCTGATGACATCCTTTGCCTTTATCGCGGGATTGATTCCGCTTTTACTAGCGAGTGGTGCAGGTGCCATTGGTAACAAGACAATTGGTGCAGCAGCTGCAGGTGGTATGTTGTTCGGTACCATCTTCGGTGTTATACTGATACCTGGATTATATGTAGTGTTTGCCAGCATATCAGACAAATGGAAAAAGACAAACAGAAAGGAAGAAAAACCATTTACAGAAACAATTTAAGATGATGAAACTATCTCGATATTGGATCTATGGTGCATTGCTATGGATGGGTGCTTGTAAAGCACCTGAGATCAAACCCATTAATCAGCAGGTAGCGTTGCCGGAAAATTTTGTGCAACAAACAGACACCAGTAATCTGGCCAATATTTCTTGGCGTAATTATTTCAAGGATCCTTTGCTTGTACAATTAATTGATACTGCTTTAGTAAAAAACTGGGACCTGCAATCTATGCAACAAAGGATTGAGCAGGCTAAAGCAGATGTATTACAAACCACACAGGCATTAAAGCCAACAGTTGATCCGCTGCTTGCGCCAAGTATGCGCAGATTTGGTTTATACACGATGGATGGTGCAGGTAATATTGTTACGGATATTGAACCGGGTAAATTGGTCCCTATCAATCTGCCCGATTTATACACGGGCTTTCAAGCCAGATGGGAAGCAGATATCTGGGGCAAGCTGAAGAATAAAAAACAAGCAGCTGCACAACGATTACTGGCTAGTGCTGAAGGGAAAAACCTGTTAGTAACCAATCTCATCAGCGAAATAGCCAATGCCTATTATCAGCTAATTGCATTAGATCAGGAGATCAGAATAGTAGATGAAACCATTGCTGTACAAAGCAAGGTTTTAGACATTGTAAAAGTGCAGAAAGAAGCTGCGGCATCTACAGAATTGGCTGTAAAACAATTTGAAGCACAATTACTCAACCTGAATGGATTTAGAATTGAATTGCAACAGATTATTCTGGAAACAGAAAACCGCATCAATTTTCTTTGCGGCAGAGCACCTGTACGTATAGAGAGAGCTGCACAATTTCCTGCCTTGCCTGAGAAAATCAATGCAGGTATTCCAGCGCAATTGCTACAAAACAGACCAGATATTCGTCAGGCTGAATTAGAATTACTTGCATCAAAGACTGATTTGTCTATCGCAAGAAAAGCTTTTCTGCCTTCATTCAATATCACAGGCAATCTGGGTTTTCAAGCATTTCGTCCGGGCTTACTCTTCACAACACCTGAGTCAATTGCCTATTCATTGATTGGCGGACTCACCATGCCAATGATCAACAGAGCAGCCATTAAAGCAGAATTCAATAACGCTACTGCAAGACAAATGGACAAGCTCTATCAATATCAGCAATCAGTTGTGAGAGGCTATATTGAAGTGTATAACGAAGTAGCCAGAACAAATAATCTAGAAAAAATAGTTGCTGCAAAACAGCAAGAAAGTATCGCTTTAAACAGTGCAATTGATATTGCCGCGGATCTGTTCCGCTATGGTAGAGCAAATTATCTGGAAGTATTGATTGCGCAACAACAGGCGCTGAAAGCAAGAGTAGAATTGGTTACTGCAAAAAAGAATCAGTTAAGCACCACCGTCAATTTGTACAAAGCATTGGGCGGCGGTTGGCGATAAAAGTTTCAGGGTTTTCCTTTTTTTTCATGTGCAACGGGCTGGGTTTCTACCCGGCCCTCTTTTTATGAATAAACCCTAACTTTCCATATGCGGTTGTTTTTTGTATTGCTATGTATATATACCTATACAGTAAGTCTGGCAAATGACTCACTTAGTTATGTGTTTCGTTCAGGTGAAGCCGGTTATCATACTTTTCGTATTCCTGCGTTGATACTTGCCCCAGACAAATCCTTACTTGCATTCTGCGAAGCAAGAAAAGAAAATGCTGGCGATTTTGGCAACATAAAGATTGTGCTCCGACGTAGTACAGATAATGGAAAAACCTGGTCGGACATACAAGTAGTAGCTGATGCAGGTAATTTGCAAGCAGGCAATCCTGCACCTGTAGTAGATATGCTGGATCCACAATATCCCTATGGAAGAATTTTCTTATTCTATAATACAGGCAACAATCATGAATACGAAGTACGCAGGGGTAATGGATTAAGACAGGTTTGGTATATCTCCTCAACAGATAATGGACGCAACTGGAGTGCACCTATAAACATTACAAAACAAGTGCATAAACCTAATCAACCAGGATCAGACAGCAATTACCGATTTGCAGAGGACTGGAGAAGTTATGCCAATACGCCAGGTCATGCCATCCAATTAGCGCAAAAGCCCTACAGAGGAAGAATCTATATAGCAGCCAATCATTCCAGCGGGCCACCACAAAATAAGTTTGAAGACTATGCAGCACATGGATTTTATACGGATGATCATGGAAAGACTTTTCAATTAGCTGCATCAGTTAATATGAAAGGCAGCAATGAATCAACAGCTGCAGAATTAAGCAATGGGAGATTGATGCTGAATAGTAGAAATCAGCAAGGCGATATCCGTACAAGAATTGTATCACTGAGCAGCAATGGCGGACAAACTTGGGACACCAGTTATTATGATGCACAATTACCAGATCCGGTGAATCAAGGCACACTACTCAATCTTGGTTATCAAAAAGGCAAAGCCTTATTAGCATTCTGTAATGCAGCTAGTAATAACAGAAGAGATTCCTTAACTCTACGCATCAGCATGGATGAAGGTAAAACCTGGGCCAAGCAGTGGTTGATTGATGATGCGCCTGCCGATTTCAAAGGCGATTATACAGCTTACTGCGACCTCGTGCTGATTAACAAAAAGACTATCTGTATCCTCTACGAAAGAAGGGGCTATCAGCAGATTGTATTAAAGACAATCAAGTGGAGGTAATAATATTAACAGCAATAGTGTTGAGTTAAAACTTTCTACTATACCCTACTCGAACAACCTGCGTTTCATAATAGTCTGTGCTTAAATACTTAAAGCCTACTCCCTGAAGTTCTCTTTGAATAACCATCGTATTCAAAAGATCGTTTCCAGTAAGTGAAAGTTCAGCCTTCCCTTGCTGAATCATTTTTTTAATACCAATATCCAAGGAAAAGCGCTGAGCTATCTTTCCTTGTGGTATAATATCAGGAGCCAGATAAATACCGGTTAACTGAAAATCGATATTGTTGGAAAAGCGAAAAAGATTATTCACTTTAAGATTACCAGAAACAATGGATTGCTTTGCTGCACTAAAAGTATTGGGCCTTGGATAAAGATTGTTGACTGTAAACGCATCAATTTGGTTTCGATAAATATTTGCATTGATGTTTAGCGAGTAAGCTTGTGATGGTTTTTGTGCAAAAACAAACTCCATCCCAAGATTATTGCTTCTCCCTGCATTCTGAAAAACTGCATAAATCAAATTGCTTCCCGGTACAATACTTGAGATACGGGTAATGGTTGCATTAGCAAAGCGATAGTAACCTGCAGAATAGAAAGAACCCCTTTCCCAAGTTTTCTTATAGCCTAATTCAATCGCATTCGTGAACTGAGGTCTTAAACCAGGATTACCAACTTTAATGATTTCTGCATCATCATACTTGGGAAAAATGCGAATATCCACTTCGTTAGGCCTGTCTACCCTTCTATTAAACAATAGCGTAAACTTATTATGTTCATCCACCTTATACCCCAAACGAAAACTTGGAAAGGGTTGCGTATAAGTATAACCACTGCTTTTATACGTATTATGATTAGGGTTTACTTCATAATCAATACCTACATACTCAAATCTCAATCCCAGCTCTGCCTCCCAATTAGAAGTCTCAAAAACATAATTACCATATAAAGCGGGAATAATTTCCCGATAAATTGCCCAGCCGCCTGCTGATGTATCCAATACCGAATTCTGTCCGGGCCTAAAATCCATATCAGTAGGGATATCTCTATAACGAAACTTCAGCCCTGCTTCTACTCTTCCATATTTCACTGGTCTTACATAGTCAAGATTGAAGTCGTAGACTTTCTCATCAGACAATAACTTAAAAGCATCTGTACCCTTTGAGGCAGGCAGATAATTGTCATAAAAATATTTTTCATCCTCTCGGTGAAAAGTATAGTTAAAACCAAGATTCAATAAATGACCCGCCTGCTTAAACTTGTGCTGGTATCCGGCTGTCACCATCACAGTAGTTTTTAATTCATCTTCCAGAAATTGCCATAATCGAAGTCTATTAGAGAGGTTTTCATTATAAAAAGGCTGATCACCACGATCAATAATTTTTTCGCTACCAAACAAGCCAGATATCGTTACTGAATTTTGCTGGTTAATATACCAATCAAATCCGGTTTTCAGTGTTAGAAAATTGGTATTTCTATTGCGTTTTAGCTGCTGCTTTATCACATCTCCATTATCATACCACCTGGTAACAAATTCATTTTTATTCAGTGTTTGTGTATATAGATTATCTGCCTGTAGAAAGCTATTGATTTTGTTTTTCCGATAATTGAGCGATATAGATGGATTCAATTTTGGTGTAAAAGTGTATTGTGGTCTGATAGCAGGTAAATTGGCTTGACGAACCCATAAAGCACCCAACCCTGAAGCAAAACCATACTTGCCACTAAAACCCTGCTGCACTGATTTCTTCATGATGATATTGATGATGCCCGCATTTCCATTGGCATCATATTTGGAAGATGGATTGTTGATGATCTCAATCTTTTCAATTGCAGATGCTGGTATATTGTCTAATCCACTTTGGTTACCAAATCCAGTAAGCGCGGTTTGTTTGCCATCTATCAGAATGGCTACTTTATCACTACCCCGCAATTGTATTTTTCCTTCCTGTATGGTAACGCCCGGCAGGTTTTGCATCACCTGTAATATAGAAGCCCCAATCTGACTAATATTATCCTTAACAGAAAATGTTTTCTTGTCCATCTTACTACTTACACTCTCTTGCCTGGCTGTAACTGTAACATTCTGTAGATTATCCTGGATAGGTTCAAGATCAATATTCGTCAGATTTAAGTACTCAGAAACGCTGCCAACAAAGAATTGCTGCCGCTTAAACTGATACCCAACATACCCCAATTCTAAAAAATAATTTCCGGGCTTTACGCCGGCTAAAGTAAATCTACCCTCCTCATTCGTAACAGTTCCCGTAATAAATGCACTGTCTTTTGTGCCCTTCACTGCAATATTCACAAATGCTAATCCGGTTTTTTGTTTACTGTCTCTAATCAATCCTGAAACAACAACAGAGGAAACCTGCGCGTATAAAGGCTTAAGAAATAGCAGAAAGAAGACACCTATTGTAAGCTTGTGCCGTATATTAAGCGGTGATTGCATAAACTATTAATGAAACTGATATGCTTATATGGTTAGCTACTTGCAAAAAAAAGCTATTTCAGCAAGATGCTGCGGCAGATTGTTTTAAACGGCAGAAAGCTTCTCTTTCTCTTGTGAGAGAATACCTTGTAAGGCAGGTAAATCGTAGATAGACATGCTTAGCGTTTGGTTACACATACTGACAATAGCATCAATAAAATTATATTATAAATAAAATAATATAAAGGAAAGAATTTTCAAGTTGTAGTCTCGAAAGGAATCGAACGGATGGTTGGGCCAGTACCCCAATAGGTACTTGGCAATCAGATTTACGCAAAACAGAAACCAGGTTATGCTTAGCGATGAATTTCAGGTTATAGGATAAATATTTAAAAGCAGTAGGCAAAAGAAAGAGCTACTCAAAAAAATCAAAAACCAAATTCTTTACGATTGTTAAAACCATTCTGCGTTATACAAAAGGGTATTGATTGGCCTGAATTTTTTTATATACGTCTTCCATTTCTCTAGCTCTTGCATAAAGCTGCATAAATAAGCCTAAACTAAAAAGTGAAGTAAAAGATTTGGCTTTCTTTTCCAAAGTGAATAAAAGAATAAAAAAAAGAACAACCGCCCCCAACATCAATGACTGAATAGTTTTTTTACCTAATTCTGAATACATCCAATATGGCTTAAAATAGAATGTTGAATTCAGCTGATCATTCGATTTACTTTTTAGATAATTAATCAGGTAATTAAAAAAGCACTTCCCATTTTCGTCTAATTGAATATGGGCTAAGTACCGTTTATTGATATAGGAAATATTGAAAGATAGTGAGGGTGGTTTTTTAGATGATAATTGTGCATAATCAGTTACTTGTAAATACTTAATCTCTTCTACTTGTATTGTTATGAACTTCTGTTTTGCAAAAAAAATTCCACTTTCTTGTATGGTCACATAATTGTTCCCAAAACTGATATAGGTATCGAATTCAAAAAGCCTACGAAATAGTTTAAAGAAAATAAAAAAAATGAACTGAAGAGCAAACAGTATATATATAACATAGTTAAAAGTATTAGCTGAAGGCTTACTAATAACACTCACATTACCGAGGAAAAGAAACACCCATACACTTCCAATTATTGTTGGACTAAGAGTAAAAAATAGAAAAAGGGTACTTTTTCGATTAATAAAATGAAAATCTTCTGAAATATCCATTGTGATTATTTTCTAAGAGATGATTGTCTTTATGACAATAGTTTAAAGCTGACGATGCTGTTAGCATTTTCTCGACATCAAAACAAATTAATCTTACAATTAATGTGTGAAAAATTTAGTAGCCCGGACAAGAATCGAATGCTGACGATGCTGTCAGCATTTTCTCGATATCAAAAGAAATTAGTCTTAAAACTTATTTGCCAAAACCTTAGTAGTCCCGACAGGAATCGAACCTGTATCTGGAGTTTAGGAAACTCTTATTCTATCCATTGAACTACGGGACCAGCTGCTTTGCAGCGAGGGCAACAAAAATACAGGTCTTTCACTTGCTGAAACAAGGCTTTCACAAGAAAATCAAACAAGCGCTCATTTGCTTTCATAGCTTTAAACCACAATTTGCTTGCTATGCCTAAAACAGCACTCATCACCGGCAGTACCAGCGGTATTGGTCTGGGTATTGCCCGTCAGTTTGCCAAAGCTGGATACAATCTCGTCTTAAATGGTCTGGAACCCGATGGCCCAGCTATTGCTGCAGACATAGCCAGCACGTATCAAATTCAAACACATTTCTCTCCTGCCAATATGCTGGATGCCGCTGCACTTCGTACCATGGTAACTGAAGCTGTAGACAAATTCGGCACTATTGATGTACTCATCTGCAATGCAGGCATTCAACATGTGAGCCCCATCGCAGATTTCCCCGAAGACAAATGGGATGCCATTCTCTCCATCAACCTCAGCGCGGCTTTCCACCTCACCAAAGCGGTATGGCCACATATGCGCCAGCAAGGCTTTGGACGCATCATCCATATCGCATCGGCCCATGGCCTCATGGCTTCTGAATTCAAATCGGCCTATGTAGCTGCCAAACATGGCCTCGTCGGCTTTACCAAAGTGGCAGCACTCGAAGGCGCACCTTATAATATTACCTGCAATGCTATTTGTCCCGGCTACGTTAAAACCCCTTTGGTGGAAAAGCAGATTGCCGACCAAGCCCGTGTACATAACCTGAGCGAGGAAGAAGTCGTGAGCAAAGTAATGCTGCTGAAACAGGCTGTAAAAGAGTTCATTCCGGTAGAAACCCTTGGTGATCTGGCCCTTTTCTTGGCATCTGACGGAGCCAAAACACTTACCGGAACTGCCCTTCCGGTAGATGGTGGCTGGTACGCCCAGTAACGCTATCTTTGCCGCTCTCAAAAGCGCAAGTATGCAATTCTATAATTTATTGATTCGTTACCGTCTCTGGATTGGCTGTGTGATCTTGATTGGTGCCGTAGTGCTGAACCTTACCGGAACCGGCTTCTGGCCCAGCTTTCCACTCTATTTTATTGCCGTTATTGCCATATTCACCCATTTCTTCATTGGCCCATTGCGACTGATTCAAGAGCCTATGGAAAAAGGCGAAGTAGATAAGGTGGAAAAAATCCTGAACTCTGTTTGGTTTCCCAATCTCCTCTACACACCCATCCGCTCTACCTACTATACCATCAAGGGTAATCTGGCGATGATGCAGCAAGATTTTGATGCAGCCGAAAAACACTTGAAGAAAAGCTCTTCACTCGGCGCACCCATGCCTGAAGCAGAAGGTGCCAACAAACTGCAATTGGGTATGATGGCCATGCAGAAGGGCGATATCAAACAAGCTGAAGGCTATATCCGTGCTGCTATCCGCGCCGGCATCCCCGATAAAGAAAGTGAAGCGGTTGCTTATTTAAGCATGTGCCAGATCTTCATAAATAAAGCAGATCGTAATTCACTTCGCGCAGCAAAAGATTTTTTCCGCAAAGCCAAAGCCTGCAAGCCTACCACCAAACAGGTAGTTGATCAGATCAAGGAAATTGAAAAGTATATTTCACGCATTCCAGGTTAATGATTCGCCTTGAACATATTACTGAAGCCAATGCCGGACTCGAAATAGTTCGGCAGCTTTTTTTGGATTACCAGCAAGAGCTGAATGCAGATCTCTGTTTCCAAAGTTTTGAAGCAGAGCTGAAAGACCCACTTAAAAAATACGGACCGCCCACCGGTAGTTTACTATTGGCTTATTACCAAGATCAACCAGCAGGTTGTATTGCACTGCAGCCCTTACCCGAAGCAGGTGTGTGTGAGATGAAGCGACTGTATGTAGTGCCTAGCTTTCGCAAATTTGGTATCGGCAGAAAACTGGTGCAGGCCATTCTGGATGATGCAAAAGCCTTGGGTTATCACATCATGAAACTGGATACGCTGGATCGATTGCAGCCTGCTATCCAACTGTACAAAGCCTTTGGCTTTACCGATGCATCCGCCTATTACGCCAACCCGCTGGAAGGTGTGGTGTATATGCAAAGAACTTGTTGATTTTTGCCGCAGCTGTTGTAACTTAAGCTGCACATGGACAATTCCACAAACTGGCAAACCCGTTTACATTTTCTAGGCATCGCATTGTTGAACGAATTAGAACAACATGCAGTACTCCAATCATTTCCTGCAAATACTACGCTAGTGCGTGAAGGTCAGTATGTAAAACTAATCCCCGTTGTACTGCAAGGCGCCATCAAAGTATTCAGTTCATTCGAGGAAAAAGATTTATTACTCTATTACATTCAAGCTTCTGAAAGCTGCATCATGTCTTTTGCGGCCTGTCAATACAATCAGCCCAGCAGAATCATGGCCATTACGGAAGAAGACAGCGAAGTATTGCTGCTGCCTGCGGATAAAGTACAGCGCTGGGTGAAGGAATACCCATCCCTCAACCAACTCTTTTTCCAGCAATACAACCAACGCTATACAGAACTGATTGATACCATCAATCATCTTTTATTTAACCGACTGGACGAAAGAGTGTATCAATACCTGCTAGAAAAAAGTCGTGTCAAGAACGAAACACAACTGAATATCCGCCACCGGCAAATCGCCCAGGAACTGGGCACAGCCAGAGAAGTGGTAACCAGGGTGATGAAGCGTTTGGAACAAGAGGGGCGTATTCAACAGCAAGACGGACTGATCAAAATCATGTAAGCCGGTGATTGGAGTCACCAGCCCAGGCCAAAGAATGCCTATATTTTTACATCATCAACCTGCCGTATGGGCCAATGGAAAAAACTGATACTGGTGTGTTTGCTTTGTATTGCATTGGTATATGGCGGGATAACACTCATACAAAACATCCTTAAACACTAAATCAACAACACATGAAAAAGAACATGGGCGGCGCAGACCGCATTATCCGCGTAATCCTGGCAATCGTTTTTGCCGCTTTGTATTTTACAGGTACTGTAGCTGGCACATGGGGCCTGGTATTGGTTGTATTAGGCGGTGTATTTCTTGCTACAAGTGTGGTGAGTTTTTGTCCGCTCTACCTGCCCTTTGGTATCAATACTTGTAAGAAGGATTAAGACGACCTCACCCCCTTACCCCTCTCCAAAGGAGAGGGGAGTTTTATCATTGTATAATTCTACTTGAGTTTATTTTTCAAACTCAATGATGTGCGCTGATGCATAAATGCTTCTATCGGGCTTAATGTATTTCACATACAAGCGCGCTTTCTTACCCAAGCGCATACAAGTATGTTTTTGTTTGATGTCTTCTTCCGTATCTAATGGTTGTAAAGAAGGATACCAGAGAAAATAGCCCGGCCTGTCTAACAACAATTGCGGCTTGCTCCATTGCTGGGCTGCATCACCCTTGCTCAAATCTTTTTGTTGATTGAAAGAAATATAAATACTACTACCTGCCCATGATGGACCCGTTACTTTACCCATCAGCATTACCCAAGATTGTAAGTATTCATTCCAGCTAACCGATGGGCCCCAATGAAAACCGCCTTCAGGTGAAGAAGCAGCGCTACCTCCTTCTTTGCGCGGAATTTGCAATGAAGCAATGGGCTTACCTGCATCGTTCCATGCAGCTTCGAAAGCAACACCATTCCAACGTTGGGCCTTGCCTTGCGGATTGTCCAGATCTTTCAAGGCAATACGTGCTACACTAATGCATTGTCCACTCCACTCTTTGTCTTTATGATAGCTTGCAGAATCATAAGCTTGCGGATAACTATACTCACCATAAAACAAATAGAGATAATCACCCGAGCGCACAGCAGAAGGATCGCCTACACCGCCTGCAAAAGTGTTGGAGGTGTTGTAAGGTTTTAAAATCATCCTGGGTTGCAGGTCTTCTATGAACAAACCTTTGTTCTCCCAGCTATGTCCACCATTCACAGATTTCATGATACCAATTCTGCAAACAGCAGCGGGTGATGTTGGCCCCTGCAAACCTTGTGGCCATAAATGATTGATATAACCTTGTCCGGTTGCAGCATCATAAGGTAAATTCTGCGGATAGTTTTCATTATGATATACCGCATACAAAGTTTTGCCGGAAGGATCATCACTGCTTTGATACACTGTTTCAAACCATACAGCACCATGGAGGCCGGGTGCTCCTATCGGCGCGATGGGTGGCAATTGCGGCTGACGAAACGCAGATGAATCAGCGCTAAAAGCAGCAGGCGCATGCTTGCCATCGGCAAAGCGTAAATCGCGCGCAGCACCCCAGACGGTATCTTCTCCATACTTACCAGGAAAGATGCGGAATGTATCACCAATCCAGGCTTCAGCCATATTGCAGTCTACAAAAGAATGGAAGAGTACCGTATCTGTATTGGTGATGGTAAAGCGTGGATTACTAGATGGTGGGTTACAAGCAAAGGCAGTAACCAATGCAATCGTAGCGAGTATCGTGCGCATGGGAAAACTTTACCTTAAAATACTGATAGTCTTCCGCATTCATGATTTTTAAAAAAGCAAAAGAAAAATTTGGATAAAAAGTAACTAATTTGTTACCTTTGAAAAAACTAAACACAACCATGCGTATGCAAAAACAAAACAAAAGCTTTATTAAATTGATCGTTTATGAATCGTTCAAGTGCCCGCATTATTAAAATGCTTTTAGAAGATGGTTGGGAAGAAATGAAACAGAAGTCGACAAGTCACAGACAGTTTAAGCACAAAATCAAACCCGGAAAAGTCACTGTACCGCATCCAAGAAAAGATCTTCCCTCTGGTACTTTTAACTCTATATTAAAACAAGCGCAGCTCAAATAAGATAATCAATAGACTTTGCTACTTTTAAAAACGAATTAATAAAGTTATTTGTAAGTTTTCAGCATGCTTCGCAAAGGAGACGCTATATGTCTGTAAAAAATAAAAATATTATCCCACTCATTATCGAACGAGATCGCAATCATCATTTTTGGGGAAGAATTACTGTAAATGATAACCTCATTATTGAAAGTGCAGCAAGCAAGCAGGCTTTGATAGATAAACTTAAAAGGCTGGCATTAGATTTTGAGGATGTCAAAATCACAGAATTTGATATTGCGTATGACTTAAGTGCTTTTTTTGAAGAATACGCATTTCTGAATATTTCAGACATTGCTAAAAAGTCAGGTATTAATCAATCCCTAATGCGGCAATATGCAACCGGTATTAAGTTTCCCTCGGAAGAAAGGGTAAAACAAATACAAGAAGCCATTAGAACTATTGGTAAGGAGTTGGCGAAGATTAAAATTGTAAAACCGAATATTCATCTCGAAGAGGCGTAGACCACCTGATAACTGCTGCTGTATAATTGCTTATAAAAGTCATATTTTTCAAAACACACTGTTGTATTTTAATTTCATATTTTTTCAACAAACAGAAATTTGACAAATGGCTTGCTCATTAAAGAGCAATTTCCTACATTCATATCCTACCCCTAATAGTGAACAACCGTTCGCTGTATAACCCTTATTGAATAAAAATGCCCCGTATTGTAAGACGAGGCGACTTGAATGTTTTCACAACGGAATAATCCTTATTGTGATTTGCTTTCAGGTATGAAATTAAAAATTATCGCTGTATGACCAAAAAAATTTTAGGGCTTGATCTTGGCGTTACATCAATTGGATGGGCCTTGATTGAGGAGGAAGATTCCAAAAAAAGAATTTTAGGAATGGGTTCGCGCATTGTGCCGCTTGGAACTGATGAAAAAACAGAATTTTCGACCGGAAATAAAATTTCTAAAAATCAGGCGAGAACAACAAAAAGAACCCAAAGAAAAGGCTATGACCGTTATCAACAGCGTAGGGCTAACTTAACCAGAGTCTTATTAACAAACAACATGTTTGATGAAAATCTATTTAAACTTGGGGCTTTGGAACTTTGGAGCTTAAGATCAAAAGCTGCTCAGGAAAAGATTTCGCTAACTGAACTTGGCAGAGTTCTATATCATTTGAATCAGAAAAGAGGTTATAAAAGTTCAAGGTCTGATGCGAATTTAGATAAGAAGGATACAGACTATGTTGCTACAGTAAAGGGGCGCCATCAAGAGTTAAAAAACAGTGGGTTAACTATTGGACAAAAGTTTTATCAAGAACTTTTGGCTAATGAGTATTATAGAATAAAAGAGCAGGTATTCCCACGTGAAGCATATATTGAAGAATATGATGCTATTATGCTTCAACAATCAAAGCATCATCCTAATGCATTAACTCAAGATTTAGTTAGTAAAATCCGAAATGAAATAGTTTATTATCAACGCCCTTTAAAGTCACAGAAAGGGCTCGTCAATATTTGTGAGCTCGCAGGTTTTGAAACAAAGGATAAATCAGGAAAGATTGCTTTTGTTGGTCCTAAAGTAACGCCAAAATCTTCTCCGTTATTTCAAGTATGCAAAATCTGGGAGACTGTCAATAATTTAAATCTTAAGGTAAAAAACACTGGTGTTTCAAAATACAAATGGCTTGATTGGTATCCTAGCCTTGATCAGAAGAAAGCAATCATTGCATATTTAAACGAAAATGAACGACTTTCTTTTACAGAACTATTAAAGATTATAGGTCTGAAAAAAGAAGATGTATATGCGAATAAGCAAATTATAAATGGATTACAGGGGAATACAACAGTTGCTAGCTTAAAACAATTGATTGATGGATATCACTTGCGTTTTGAAATTGAAATAATCACAAGAGAAGTATCTAAACCCTTAGTTGATAAAAAAACAGGCGAAGTACTTTCTGAGGAATTAGATTATGAGGTTTCAGCCTCATTTGAGAAAGAACCACTTTATAGACTCTGGCATACTATTTACTCAATAAAAGACGAAGATTTATGTCAACGAGCACTCATAGAGAAATTCGGGTTTGACAAAGATCTTGCTTATGCATTGGCTAAACTTGATTTCACAAAACAAGGCTTTGGCAACAAATCTTCTAAATCTATTAGAAAGATATTACCCTATCTGATGCGTGGTCATGTTTATTCTGATGCATGCGAATTTGCTGGTTATAACCATAGTAATAGTTTGACAAAAGATGAGCGACTTAAAAAAGCAGTTGCTGAGAAATTAGAGCTTTTGCCAAAAAACAGTTTGAGACAGCCTGTTGTAGAAAAGATTCTAAACCAGTCAATAAATATAGTCAATGCAATAATTGATCATTACGGAAAGCCAGACGAGATAAGAATAGAACTTGCAAGACAACTGAAACAAAGTAAAGATGAAAGGAATGAAGCAGAACAAAGAAATAAAGCCAATGAAAAGCTGAATTCCGAGATTACCAATAGACTAGCAGAGCTTGGCTTGCCTGGCACTAAACGATACATCCAAAAATATAAATTCATATTCCCATCTCAGACTAGAAATTTAAAAGACGCACACGTAGAAAACACTTGTATTTATTGTGGCAAAGCATTTAGCATTGCTGAAGCCTTAACAGGCGATAATTTTGATGTGGATCATATAGTGCCTAAATCATTGCTATTTGATGATTCGCAAACAAATAAAGTGTTAGTACATAGAAGTTGTAATGCAGCCAAGACCAATCAAACAGCTTATGATTTTATTGCCAAAAAGGGGGAAGTTGAGCTGAACGCCTATATTGAACGCGTAGATGAGTGGTTTAAAAGAGGCATCCTATCCTACTCTAAGATGCTGCGTTTGAAAGTATCTTACGAAGAGTATTTAGAAAGAAAATCTCGAAAAAAGCAAACAGAAGCTGACATAAAACTCTGGGAAAGCTTTATAGATAGACAACTAAGGGAAACCCAATATATCGCACGAAAAGCAAGAGAGATTTTTGAAAAAATTTGTCCCCAAGTTACAACAACAGAAGGCTCAGTTACAGCAGAGTTGAGGAAACTATGGGGCTGGGATGATCTTTTAATGAACCTTCAGTTGCCAAAATATAGAGCATTGGGGCTAACTCAGTTTAAAGAATGGACAAGTGATCATGGTAGAAAAACACACCAAAAGGAAGAAATAATTGGCTGGACGAAACGAGATGACCATCGCCATCATGCTATTGACGCTTTAGTAGTTGCTTGTACAAAGCAGGGCTATATACAAAGGTTAAACGCCCTTAGTTCCAGTGATGTTAAAGATGAAATGCGGAAGGAAATAATCGATGCAGCAATCGATTATGATAAAAAAAGAAATCAACTTGAACAATACTTAATTAAAGAACGTCCATTTAGTACAGCAGAAGTTGAAGAACAAGCAGCAAACATTATCATCTCCTTTAAATCAGGGAAAAAAGTAGCCACAAAGGGCACTAGAAAGGTAAAAGTCAATGGGGTTAAACAGGTTGTTCAAAAGGATATCATAATACCCAGAGGGTCATTAAGCGAGGAGAGTGTTTATGGAAAGATTAAGACCATAGAAAGAAATAAGCCAATCAAATACCTATTCGAAAACGCTAATAGAATTGTTGATGCTAAAATAAAAGCACTCATAGAAGAGCGCTTAAGTGAATTTGATCATGATTCTAAAAAAGCATTTCAGTCAATAAAAAAGAATCCAATACTTACACCAAAAGGTATCGCAGTAGAATTTGGTGATTGCTTTAAGGAAGAATATGTTATTAAATACCCTCTGCTGGCTTTAAAAGCAAAAGATATAGATTCTATTGTTGACAAAGCTGTACGAGAGACTATTAGAAAGCATTTAGCAAAATTTGATGGCAAGGAAAAAGAAGCTTTTAAAGAACCGGTTTGGTTAAACGAAGAGAAACAAATACAAATTAAGACAGTTAGATGTTTTACTGGCTTATCTGCTGTTGAACCTATTTCAAAAGATAAAAGTGGATATAACATAGGCTATGTAAAACCAGGAAACAATCATCATATAGCCTTTTACAAAGATGAAACTGGCAAAAAGACACATCATTTATGCACTTTCTGGCATGCAGTAGAAAGGAAAAAGTATGGGATTCCTGTAATCATTAAAAGTCCTCAACAAGTATGGGATTCTATTTTAGATACAAACGCTATTCCCGAACCATTTTTAAACAAGCTTCCTTTTGACAAATGGCATTTTGTTGAAAGTGTAGAAGTAAATGAAATGTTTTTACTTGGATTAAGTCCAGAAGCTTTAGATGAAATAGCTAAGTCTGGTAGTGTTAAGGGATACTCTGATCATTTATATCGTGTACAGAAGATTTCTGTTAAAAAGGTCAATAATCAAATAGATATGACTTTTAGACATCACCTTGAGACTGAACTAAATGATTCAAATGAGGCTAAACTTTCTAAAAGATTTTTGAATATTCAAAGCGTAAAAGCGTTCGATGATTTGAACCCCATTAAGGTAAGAGTAACCAATATTGGACAAATAGTTTTTTAAATGATTAAGCGCACCCTTTGCATAGAAAGCCCCTGCCATCTGCATTGTGCCAATGCACAATTGGTGGTAAGCTATGCCCATGTAAAGGGTATGGAAAATCTGCCGGATAAAACCGTGCCCATAGAAGATATTGGCATTTTGGTTTTAGAGCATAGGCAAATTACCATCACACATTACTTATTGGATCAATTAGTAGCCAATAATACAGCCGTTGTAACCTGCAACGAGCAATACCACCCCAGCGGTTTATTGCTGCCATTGGAGGGCCATAGTTTACAGAGCGAGCGCTTCCGCTTCCAGTTAGCAGCAACGGAGCCGTTGAAAAAACAATTATGGCAGCAAACCATTAAGGCCAAAATTCATAATCAAGCCCTTGTATTGGAAAAATGGCAGATACCCCATCAGCTACTCACCAACCTGAAACAAGCTGTTAAAAGCGGCGATGCAGATAACCATGAAGCACAGGCTTCTGCCCATTATTGGAAGCATATTTTCCCGGAAGCCTGGCAATTCTTCCGCCACAGAGAGGGGCCACCGCCCAATAACCTGCTTAATTATGGTTATGCCATCATCAGGGCCACTATGGCAAGGGCTTTAACCGGTGCAGGGTTATTACCGGCTTTGGGCATATTCCATAGAAACCGCTATAATGCTTATTGTTTGGCTGATGATATTATGGAGCCCTATCGGCCTTTTGTAGACCATCTGGTAAGGGGCATTATCGCCAAGACTTCTGACATTCAAGTAATGAACAGAGATATTAAAAATCAATTACTTAGGTTGCCAACGGTGGATGTATTGATTGATGAAGAAACCAGTCCCCTTTTTGTGGCTACGCAGAAAACGGCCGCTTCTTTGGCCAAATGTTTTGCAGGCAGCCAACGGAAAATAGCATACCCCGTTCTGCCATGAAAGCAGAACGATTAAACGCATACAGAATCATGTGGGTAATTGTCTTTTTCGACCTGCCCGTGGTTACCAAAAAAGACCGCAAGATTTACGCAGATTTTAGAAAAAAGCTGCTGCAAGATGGCTTTGCTATGTTCCAGTTCTCCATTTACCTGCGCCATTGCCCCAGTATGGAAAATGCGCAAGTACATATCAAAAGGGTGAAGAAAAGCCTACCGGAAAAAGGACATGTAGTGATGATGACGATTACCGATAAGCAATTTGGCTTGATTGAGATATTTCAAGGAAAAACCCCAGCCGAACCACTGGAAGCACCCCAACAACTTGAACTTTTCTAGGAATAGCCTTAGAAAAAAGGCCCATTTTGACCCAAAATAACAGCCGAAGCAGCGATTTTTTCAGGAAGCAGATCTTTGAAAACCCTTGCTGGATAAGCGTTGTAGCTATTCCTGTTGTTATCAAAGATCGTTGTTCCTAAAATTGAAAGCAAATCACAACGAGAGCAAGCATTAACTAATCTTGAAGTATGTTGTTATCAAAGATCGTTGTTCCTAAAATTGAAAGCAAATCACAACAACCCCAGATACCTTATATTGAAGTTGATTGTTGTTATCAAAGATCGTTGTTCCTAAAATTGAAAGCAAATCACAACCAAGATTCCCTTACACCAAAATGACGACCGGTTGTTATCAAAGATCGTTGTTCCTAAAATTGAAAGCAAATCACAACGATGCTCCGAAGCATGAAAATATTGTTCCAGTTGTTATCAAAGATCGTTGTTCCTAAAATTGAAAGCAAATCACAACAAAGAATTGAAATGGAAACAGACGAACCTGTTGTTATCAAAGATCGTTGTTCCTAAAATTGAAAGCAAATCACAACTATGCTTATGCTGCAAATGCTGTTGATGCTGTTGTTATCAAAGATCGTTGTTCCTAAAATTGAAAGCAAATCACAACATCAGGCTATGCCCAAGCTGTACCAAAGTAGTTGTTATCAAAGATCGTTGTTCCTAAAATTGAAAGCAAATCACAACGTAAATGATGGCTTTATGATGCCGCAAAATGTTGTTATCAAAGATCGTTGTTCCTAAAATTGAAAGCAAATCACAACATTATACACAAATTGATATGCAGCCCATGGGTTGTTATCAAAGATCGTTGTTCCTAAAATTGAAAGCAAATCACAACTGGCCAGCCATATTACCCTGTGGAAGACCAGTTGTTATCAAAGATCGTTGTTCCTAAAATTGAAAGCAAATCACAACCAAAGAACTTATTTCACGTTTTACACGTGGGTTGTTATCAAAGATCGTTGTTCCTAAAATTGAAAGCAAATCACAACATATCTGATTTCATTGGTGGAATTCCCAAAGTTGTTATCAAAGATCGTTGTTCCTAAAATTGAAAGCAAATCACAACGGCACAACGTATCTGCTCTACGCCCAATGAGTTGTTATCAAAGATCGTTGTTCCTAAAATTGAAAGCAAATCACAACGATTTGTCCCATGAGGTTAAAATGACAGGTGTTGTTATCAAAGATCGTTGTTCCTAAAATTGAAAGCAAATCACAACTTATTGCGAGTATAAGTATCAGAATAGTCGGTTGTTATCAAAGATCGTTGTTCCTAAAATTGAAAGCAAATCACAACAAGTTTACCAGTCCTTAGTGTGTCCTTAATGTTGTTATCAAAGATCGTTGTTCCTAAAATTGAAAGCAAATCACAACAGCTCAGTATTGTTCCTTATCAGAAAAGAGGTTGTTATCAAAGATCGTTGTTCCTAAAATTGAAAGCAAATCACAACTTCGCGTGCTGTTCATACTTATTTGCAAATGTTGTTATCAAAGATCGTTGTTCCTAAAATTGAAAGCAAATCACAACTGAAAATTATCATTAAATGAGTACCCTAATGTTGTTATCAAAGATCGTTGTTCCTAAAATTGAAAGCAAATCACAACTTAAGATGTGGCCTAGAATAGCCTATCTTGTTGTTATCAAAGATCGTTGTTCCTAAAATTGAAAGCAAATCACAACGAAGATACCCTTACACCAAAATGACGATCGGTTGTTATCAAAGATCGTTGTTCCTAAAATTGAAAGCAAATCACAACAAGTAGATTCTTATACACAAAATGACCTTGGTTGTTATCAAAGATCGTTGTTCCTAAAATTGAAAGCAAATCACAACCTAATATGAAAGCACAGGAGCAGTATATTAGTTGTTATCAAAGATCGTTGTTCCTAAAATTGAAAGCAAATCACAACTTCGCAGTACATCTTCATTCGTTGACTTAAGTTGTTATCAAAGATCGTTGTTCCTAAAATTGAAAGCAAATCACAACACAAGATTGGGAATACAACAATCACCTGCAGTTGTTATCAAAGATCGTTGTTCCTAAAATTGAAAGCAAATCACAACTCATAAAGCCGTCCATGAACATCAGCTGGCGTTGTTATCAAAGATCGTTGTTCCTAAAATTGAAAGCAAATCACAACTATTGAACAACGCGGCTTTCTTCCACCCACGTTGTTATCAAAGATCGTTGTTCCTAAAATTGAAAGCAAATCACAACAGTACAAGCAAGATTCTGACTATTATAATGTTGTTATCAAAGATCGTTGTTCCTAAAATTGAAAGCAAATCACAACTTACAATGCAAGAAATGGCAAAGGTTAGTGGTTGTTATCAAAGATCGTTGTTCCTAAAATTGAAAGCAAATCACAACCCAATACCTAATCGTTATAGTATAGTTGGCGTTGTTATCAAAGATCGTTGTTCCTAAAATTGAAAGCAAATCACAACCTATACTGTAGAGTTAAAAAAGTAGTTTCAGTTGTTATCAAAGATCGTTGTTCCTAAAATTGAAAGCAAATCACAACAGGCTATGCAGACAAGCCTATTACTAACAGGTTGTTATCAAAGATCGTTGTTCCTAAAATTGAAAGCAAATCACAACCAGCCGCTTCAGCCTCTGTGTATTCCTTGCGTTGTTATCAAAGATCGTTGTTCCTAAAATTGAAAGCAAATCACAACTGTATTGAACCACTTGATAAATTTGCCGAAGTTGTTATCAAAGATCGTTGTTCCTAAAATTGAAAGCAAATCACAACACGTACTTGAAAACAACAAGAAGCCAGCGAGTTGTTATCAAAGATCGTTGTTCCTAAAATTGAAAGCAAATCACAACGTACTGCGGTGATGGCTGTTATTAAGGCTTGTTGTTATCAAAGATCGTTGTTCCTAAAATTGAAAGCAAATCACAACAATGGTGCCGGTGGTTCTACACCTACACGTGTTGTTATCAAAGATCGTTGTTCCTAAAATTGAAAGCAAATCACAACATGGTTCCTATATCCACAATGTTGCCGTTTGTTGTTATCAAAGATCGTTGTTCCTAAAATTGAAAGCAAATCACAACTTGTTTGGTGATGTGGTTCATTGTGTGGTGGTTGTTATCAAAGATCGTTGTTCCTAAAATTGAAAGCAAATCACAACTAAATAATAGGTATTTTACCAGAATCACTAGTTGTTATCAAAGATCGTTGTTCCTAAAATTGAAAGCAAATCACAACATAGTCTGAATAACGCCCATCTTTATTCTCGTTGTTATCAAAGATCGTTGTTCCTAAAATTGAAAGCAAATCACAACAGTTGTTCTAAATTGCCATCATTCGGTTATGTTGTTATCAAAGATCGTTGTTCCTAAAATTGAAAGCAAATCACAACTAATACCAATTATAAGGTGTACACCGTAAGTTGTTATCAAAGATCGTTGTTCCTAAAATTGAAAGCAAATCACAACACCTTTGCGCCTGTCAATGAAATATCGGTGTTGTTATCAAAGATCGTTGTTCCTAAAATTGAAAGCAAATCACAACTAATACAAAAGACAGTACAAAGGTAGTTAAGTTGTTATCAAAGATCGTTGTTCCTAAAATTGAAAGCAAATCACAACACCTTTGCGCCTGTCAATGAAATATCG